>NZ_JAJCXE010000054.1:345643-454037 GCF_021056325.1 Lentzea sp. CC55
GGACGCTACCGTGGGTGGCGCGACCGGGACCTGAGGTAGCGCTGTTCGGGTGCGCTGAGGGTGAGTTTGGCGGCTTTGTCGTATTCGGTTCGTGCTTCGTCGTGGTTGCCCTGCAGGTCGAGCAGGTGTGCTTTCACGGCGTGGACGCGGTGGTGGTCGAGTCGCAGGGTGGACAGTTGCCGTAGTGCCTGGTCGGGGCCGTGGACCATGGCGACGGCGACGATGCGGTTGAGCGCGACCATGGGGCCGGGTGCGGTGGCGGTGAGCAGTTCGTAGAGGCCGAGGATTTCGTGCCAGTCGGTGTCGTCGGCGGTTTTCGCGTCGGCGTGGACGGCGGCGATGGCGGCTTGCAGCTGGTAGGGGCCGATCGGGGCGGTTTGCAGGGCGGTGCGGATGAGGGTGGTGCCTTCGTCGATCGCTTGGTGGTCCCATCGGGTGCGGTCCTGCTCGGCGAGCGGGATGAGGGTGCCGTGGGTGTCGGTGCGGGCGGGGCGGCGTGCGTCGGTGAGCAGCATGAGGGCGAGCAGGCCGGTGAGTTCTCCGTCGTCGGGGCGTCGGCGGTGCAGCTGGCGGGTGAGTCTGATCGCCTCGGCGGTGAGGTCGACGCGGAGGAGGTCGTCGCCGGAGCTGGCGGTGGAGCCTTCGGTGAAGATCAGGTAGAGCACGTGCAGGACGGCGGTGAGGTCTTCCGGGGGCCGGAACTTGGCGCCGGACTGTTTGATCTTCTGTTTCGCGCGGCTGATGCGCTGGGCGACGGTGGTTTCGGGGACGAGGAAGGCGCGGGCGATCTCCGCGGTGGTGAGGCCGCCGACCGCTCTGAGGGTGAGGGCGATCTGGGAGGCGGTGGTGAGGCTGTCGTGGCAGCACAGCGCGAGGATGGTGAGGGTGTCGTCGCGGGCGGGCGCGGGGTCCGCGGGTGGGGGTGTGAGGGCGGCGGCCTTGTCCTCGCGGTGCCAGCGCGCGAGTTCGGAGCGGTACTGCTCTATCCAGCGTCGTGAGGCGGCGGTGATGAGCCAGCCTTTCGGGTTGTCGGGGATGCCTTGGGTCGGCCACTGCCGGGTGGCGGCGAGCAGCGCTTCCTGCACGGCGTCCTCGCAGACGTCGAACTGGCCGTGACGGCGTACGAGCACGCCGAGGACCTGCGGCGCCAGTTCCCGCAGCAGGTCCTCGATCGGTGTGGTCACAGGTCGTCCAGCATCGACATGTCCCAGACGGGCCGGACCTCGATGCCGTCGTTGTGGGCGTCGGGCAGGGTGGCGGCGTGGGCGATGACCTGGTCGATGGAGTCGGCTTCGACGAGGTAGAAGCCGGCGAGGTATTCCTTGGCCTCGGCGAACGGCCCGTCGGTGACGACGAGTTCGCCGTTTCTGATGCTGACGCCCTTGCCGGTCTCCGGTCCGGGGAGGCCTTCGCTGACGACGAGTTCGCCGGAGGCGCGCAGTGTGTCGGTGAGGTCGTAGTGCGCCTTGCCGAACTGCATCTGCTGTTCTTCGGTGAGCTTGTCCCACGCGGCCCGGGACTTCGGGTTGCTGTAGATGAGGATCAGGTACTTCACGTGCGGCCTCCCGGCTCAGGGGCTGGCTTGCGGAAATCTTCTCACCGCCATGTCGAGACCGCGGGCCGTGCTTCGACATCGGGGTGTCGGCCACTTTGCAGGCACTTCGACGGAGGTTGCGCGATGACGCAGACGCTGCTGCGGGACGAGACGGCGATCCTGGCGTTGTTCACCGAGCACGAGGAGGGGATGCGGCTGCGGTCGCCGGAGCGGATCGTCGCCCGGTACGCGCAGGACGCGGTGACGTGCACGCTGGCGCCGCCGCTGCGCAACACGGGTGTGCACGCGCGGGACCCGGAGGCGCTGGCGGGGTGGATGGCCGGGTTCACCGGGCCGATCACGCTCGAGCACCGCGACCTGGCGGTGGTGGTGTCGGGGGACGTGGCGTTCGTGCACGGGCTGGCGCGGCTGGCGGCGGTGCCGGTCGGCTACCCGGACGGGTTCTCGCTGTGGATGCGCGTGACGGTGGGGCTGCGGTGGCGGGAAGGGCGGTGGCTGGTGGTGCACGAGCACCAGTCGGTGCCGTTCCACATGGACGGGTCGTTCCTGGCGGCGACCGACCTGCGGCCGTGAGAACGTGCCGAGGTCCGGACCGTGCAGGGGGTCGGTCCGGACCTCGGCGTCTGGCGGGCGGCGGTGGTGCGGTGGCCTTGCCGCGGGGGAGTCGTTCCGGCGTTACAGGGGTGCCGAGCCGATCTCCCGACCATCGTCGTTGACCGGGTGTGGTGATCGTATTGCTCTCGGTGCACCCGACCAGCCACTCCCATGATGCGAGATCTGTTCACGATTGTGGTCGCGTCGCTGGTCAGGACACCGCGATTTGTCCGAGGAGTGGGATAAAAGAGCAGCTCAGGGGGCCTGGAAACACGGCCGAAACGTACCGGCGCGTACGTCCTGCCGGAGTAGAGCACTGCTCCGTCCGGCGCGGCTCCATCGGCGGGGATCTTGTTTACAGTTAACTGCGCCGAGTGCGAGGTGGGTCACAGGTTCACAGGCCCAGGCGGGTCACGGCGTTGTCCTCCAGCGGGTTCGCCGTGCGGATGTAGCGGTGCACCGTGCGCGGGTTGGTCCACCGGCCCTGCCGCATGATCTCCCGGTCGCTCGCCCCGCCCAGCGCCGCCTGCGTCGCGAACCCCGCCCGCAGCGAGTGCCCGCCGAACAACGCCGGGTCCAGTCCCGCCTTGAGCGCGTAGCGCTTCACCAGTTCCGCCACCGCGCGTCCCGACATCGCCTTCGTGCCGATGCCGCCGTGCCGGTTGATCACCGGGAACACCGCGCCCGCCCGCTGCGCGGGCCGGTAGGAGTGGCAGCGGTGCGGCCCGGTGTCGCAGACCTCCCGCCCGTCGAGCACGTCGGCCCAGTCGGCGAACGCGCACACCGGGCACGTCGGGCGCCGGCTGCCCCGCGGCAGCACCACCGACTGCTGGTGCCGGCCCGTCTGGTCGGTCTTCGTCGTGCCCAGCCTGATCAGCAGCAACGGCTCGTGCGTGCGCGGATCCACGTCCACCGCGACGTCGTCGAACTCGATGCCCGCCAGCTCGCTGCGGCGCAACGCCCCCGCGAACCCCACCAGCAGCAGCAACGCGTCGCGGGCCCGAGCGGGCCCTTGCTGCGGCCGTTCGTCCAGCAGCGCCTGCAGGGTGTCGAGCAGCACCGGCCGCTTGCGCCGCGGGGCGGCCTTGCGCGTGCGCCGGATACCCCGCAACGTCAGGCGCACGACGTCGCTGCGCGTCGGGCTCGGCACCCCGTTGGCCGCGTGCACCGCCGAGATCGCCGCCGACTTGCGCTCCAGCGTCGAGGCCCCGAACGCGGGCGACCCGTCCGGCTTCACCGTGTCCGCCGCGGCCGCCAGGTACACCGCCACGTCCAGCGGATCCGCCGGCAACGCCTGCCTGCCCTCGGCCTGGCACCACCCGGCCCACGCGATCCAGTCCGACCGGTACGCCCGCACCGTGTTCGGCGACTGCGCGCTGCGCAGGTAGCCGCTCAGCGACGCCGCCTGCTCGTCGTCGAACCGCTCCCGCACCCGCGCCAGGGCCTCGGTGTCGATCAGCACCGAGTGCGACACCCTGACCAGCGCGTGCTGGACCGGTTCGGGCAGGCTCACACCCGCGATGGTAGCCCTCTGATCAACTCCGCCACCTCGGCCGGCGAGAACTCCAGTCCGCTGATCCCCACGCTCACCTCGAAGCTGCACCTGGCCGGGTCCGGGTTGGACCGCGCGTACAGGAACAGCTTGATGCCGGTCTCGTCCTGAAGGTTCCCGGCCGCGCGCTGGGCGTCGTGACGCGACATCGGCAGGTGGACGTGGAACAGGGGAGTGCTCGGCACCTCCGGCGTGGTGTGGGCGAAGCCGTCCTCGTTGACGGCCTTCGCGATCGCCCGCGCGTGGTCGCGGAACTCGGTCATCCTGGGCAGGTTCGCCTCCAGGCCCATCAGCGCGATCGCCGCCAGCGGCCAGGCGTCCGGGATCGCGCCGCCGAGCCTGCGGCGCCACACGGCGGCCTGCCTGATCGTGTCCTCGTCTCCGGCGAGCACGGCGCCCCTGGTGCCTTCGAGTCCTTTGTAGAGCGACACGTAGACCGTGTCGAACAAGCCGGCCAGTTGGTCCAGCGGCGCGTCGTAGCCGGTGTGCGCTTCCCACAGCCGTGCGCCGTCGCAGTGCGCGGCCGCGCCGTGGTCCCTGGCCCAACCGGTCTGCTCCCGAAGGTCGTCGAAGGTGGGCAGCAGGCCGCCGATGTCGCGTTGCGGCAGTTCGAACACCACCGCGGCCAGGGGTTCGTGCACCGCTTGCAGGTCTTCGAGCGTGAACAGCTCGTTGCGGTCGCCCGCCGGGTGGAACCGCAGGCCATGCACGGCGTTGTAGCCCTGGTTCTCCCAGACGTGCAGATGCGTCTGCGGGTGGCCCGCGAACGCCCTTCTGCCCGTGCGTTCCGCGTGGACTCTCAGCGCTGTCTGCTGCGCCATCGTCCCTGTCGGGAAGAACAGCGCCGCGGGTTTGCCCAGCAGTGCGGCGATCCGGGATTCCAGCTCCCGCACCGGATCCGCCGGGGCGGTGTCCGGCGAGAGGTACTCGGCCAGGCGGCGCGCGACTTCGCGGGGTGAGCGGCGCGGGCCGCTGTGGTGGGAGAGCGAACGACGGAGGTCCATGCCCGCCAGCCTAGCTATTGCCACTAACTTGCAATAGCGCCGTTTGTCGTGATCGGGCCGCTGCCTTCGCGGAGGAGGGGTTTCGTGGCTTGCGGACGGTTGCACGGCTGCGCCCGACCGTCTTCGAGCTCCGGTCGGGCGCAGGAACGGGGTGCGCAGTGGTTTTACGGCCGAGGGATCACGCGGCGGCGCTCAGGCGCGCGTCCAACTCGGCCTCGTCCCGCACGAACCACAACTGCCGGCCCTTGTCCGACTCGTAGACGAAGTCGCGCAACGCCGTGCTCGCCGCCACCTGCGCCGAGACGTCCCCCAGCACCACGACCCGGAACCCGTACTGCTGCAGCTTCTGCACCACCGCGCCCGCCACCCGCGTGCGCAACACGAAGAAGTCCTCGGTCAGCCGCGCCACCGGCAGCACGATCCACTGCACGTCCTGGCCCCACAACGTGCCGATCAGGTCCACAGCGGACTGCTCGTCGGCGATCGGCGGACCGTCCGGGGCGCACATGAGAACCGTCGCGCCGTGGCGCGTCTGCACAACATCAGGCATGGCACGGAAACCTAACGGCGTCCCCGGCTCGGTGTCGCCCCCAATTCCGGCGCGGCGGGTGATCACGGCGTGCCGGGCTGGATGGGCGCTCCTGCTCGCAGCCGGCCTGACGCCTCGAGACGCGTCGCCGCGGGAGCGCTCCGGCACCCTCCCGGAAGGCGACCCGGCCATGACTTCCGCAACCCTGCGTGTCACCTCCGCCACGACGCTTCCCGACGGCGTCACCGAACGCGGCTTCGTGCACCCCGCCGCCGCAGCAGCAGACCTCCCGGCATCTGGTCCACACCGACCGCATCGCCCGGCACTGGCCCGACATGCTGCGGGCAGCCGATTCCCCGAGCCCAGGTGAGGTCCGCGGCTACGACCTGATCCGGATGCTCTCACGCGAGGTACGCCCCACCGGCCTGGGCGACGCGTTCGCGCGGCACGGGCGGACCTTCCAGTCCCTGCATGTCCTACAGGCGATCACCGACGGCGACTACCGGCGGATGCTCACCACCCAACTGAACATCTCCGAGGGCCGCCACACCCCTGGCCCGGCGGATCTTCTTCGGCCATCGAGGCGAACTGTGCCGGCATTACCGCCAGGGGAGGGAAAGACCAGCTCGGCGCCCTCGGCCTGGCCCTGAACGCCGTCGTGCTGTGGAACAGCCGCCACATCGACGCAACGGTCAAAACCCTGACGGGAAAGAAGTTTCCCGCCACAGACGAGATGATCGCCCGCCTGTCGCCCCTGCGGTTCGAGCACATCAACTTCCTCGGCCGGTACGCCTTCACGCAACCTGACATCACCACCCTGCGATCACTTCGCGAGCCGGACACCTCCGCTGCCGGCCCGGAACCTCGGTGACCTTCGGTCCTGATCGCCACGCGAACTGCCCACGTCTGTCTTGGCTGGCCCGTGACGGTCCTCACCCTTACTCCTCGGCGGCCTCCCGGTCAGGTTTGTTATTGTTCAATCACTAACCAAGGAGCGACCATGAACGCCAACCCGGCCCGCGAACTCACCCCCGCACAGCACGCCCTGGCAGAGCACCTGCGGCTGGTGTCCTCCGGCCGGATCGACGAGTGGATCGAGCTGTACGCCGCGGACGGCACGGTCGAGTTCCCCTTCGCACCCGCCGGTGTGCCTACCCGGGTGCAGGGACGCGAGGCGCTGATCGCCCACATGCGCGGCTTCCCGCAGACCTTCGACGTGGAGTTCGTCGACGTGAAGTTCATCGAGACGACCGACCCCCGCACCGCGGTCGCCGAATACCACTCGGAGGGAAGCGTCCTCGGCACCGGCAAGCCGTACGAGCAGACGGTCATCACGGTGATCCGCCTCGACGAGGCGGGCCTGGTCGAGCGGTTCGTCGACTACTGGAACCCTCTCGTGGTCATCGAGGCCATGACCCCCGACCAGGCCACCGGTGGCCACGACGTGTCGTGGCCCGCAGGGCACTGATCCCGACTCGACGTGGTGGGAGGGGGCAAGACGGGTCACCCAGCCGTCTTGCCCCCTCCCACCACGTCTCACCCCGCGGTGAAAGACTGGCAGACATGCCCGCCCCCGGCTCCAGCGTGAAAAGCGATCAACGCCGTCGAGTCGTGCTGGACGCTGCCGTGGCCTGTTTCGCGCGCAAGGGCTACTACGGCACGACAACCGGTGAGATCGCCGAACGGGCCGGAATCTCCCAGCCCTACGTCTACCGCCTCTTCGCCAGCAAGGAGACGCTGTTCGCCGGTGCCGTCCTCCACGTGTCCGAGCTGCTCTCGGACGCTCTGACCGGAGCCGGCACCGACGAGGCCGGGTCGCCCCGGCAGGCGGAGGAGGTGATGCGTGCGATCCGGTCCGCCTACAGCACCCTGATCCAGGACCGGGACGTCATGCGGTTCCTCATGCAGGCCAGTTGCGCCGCTGATGAGCCGCTCGTGGCCGAGGCGGTGCGCACGTGCTACGCCCGGCAGGTCGAACTCGTCAGCGAGCTCCTGAACCACGACGACGCTGCGGTCCGGCACTGGTTCGGCGCCGGCATGCTCGAAAATGTCACGCTGACCCTCGGCCTGGCCGACATCGACGAGCCCTGGGCACGGACCCTCAGCGGGCAACGGTCTCGATCGGACAGCGGTGACTTCGCCCGCCAGGTTTCGCCCTAGCTTCCACCGCAAGGGCGGGATGTGCAGGCGGCCTGCCGGTATCGGCGCCGATCACACACGCCCGGTTCAGAACCATCCCAGAAGTCGTCCCACAAGTAAGTGATCAGTTCAGAACGAGTTTGCGCCCGAGCCGGGCGCCCCCCCCATGACCGCGCCACAACCAGGGATCCGTGCTCCACACACTCCTTGCTTTGGGCTGCCCCCGACCTACCGCTGAAAACCGTTCCGATCCTCCCCGGCCCCCTCCTCTCACCGTGAAGCCCGGCGCCCGACGACTTCCGTCCGCGACCCCGCGCTCCGCCTCCCTCGCGGGGAGGCGGTTGATCATGGTTTCAGGACATCCACCGGACGGCCCCAGGCGTGGATCCGGACGACGATCACCCGTTCGAGTGGGTGCCGGGGGGCGGAAAACCTCGCGCGCCCGATGGGGGCGGCTGGGTAGCGTCGGCGGTCATGCGTGATCTTGCGGCTTTGCCCAAAGCCCATCTGCACGTGCACCTGGAGAGCACCGTGCTGCCGGGGACCGTGGCCGAACTCGCCGACACCTACGGCGTCGACGTGCCGGCGGCGCCTGAAGGGGTGTTCGAGGGGTTCGCGCAGTTCGCCGCGCACAACGGGGCCGTGCGGGACTGCCTGCGGCGAGCCGAGGACTTCCACCGGATCGCGTACGAGTTCTGCGCCGAGGAAGCAGCGCAGGGGACCCGGTACGCCGAGGTGACGTTCACCGCGGCAGCGCACGGGGAACGGCTCGGGGATCCGGACATGCCGCTCGAGGCGGTGTTGTCCGGGCTCGCCGCAGGACAGGCCGCCCACGGCATCGAATGCCGTGTGATCGTGGACCACCCCAGGAAGCGGTCGGTCGAACGGTTCGAGGCCTCGCTCCGGCTCGCGCTCGCGCACCCTCGGGTCGTGGCGATCGGCACCGCCGGCGCCGAGGACCACCCGCTCACGCCCTTCGCCGCGGTGTTCCGCGCGGCTCGCGAGGCGGGTGTCGGGCTCGTGCACCACGCCGGGGAGTGCTGCGGAGCGCCGAGTGTCGCCGAAGCCGTGACCGTCGGGCTCGCCGATCGGATCGGGCACGGGTTCCGGGCGCTCGACGACCCGGAAGTCGTCGCGCTGCTGCGGGACCGCGCCATACCGCTCGAAGCGTGTCCGTCGTCCAACGTCGCTCTGGGACTGGTCGAGTCCGTCTCCTCTCATCCGTTGCCACTGCTCATGGACGCCGGGCTGACCGTCACGCTCAGCACCGACATCCCCGCCTCCACCGGCACCACGCTCACCGACGAGTACCGGCTGCTGCGCCACGACCTCGGTTTCGACGACGACACGCTCGCGCGCATCGCCACCGACGCCGTCGACGCCTCTTTCGCGCCCGAGGACACGAAAGCGCGGCTGCGTCAGGACATCGCCACCTGGCGGGCCGGCTCGTAACACACCAGACCGTGCTTGCGCGCCAGCAGCTCCACCAGGTCCAGCACCCGGCGCTGCTCCGGCCACACCACGTGCACGATCACCGCGTCCACCCCCACCGTCAGCGCCTCGTCCCACGACACCGGCGACGACGGATCAGGCGAGGTCTGCCTCAGCTCGCGCACGAACGCCGCCACCGACGGCTCGAACGCGCCCAGCGGCGAGGCACGCAACTCCGCGTACCGGGCCGCCGCCTCCGGGAAGGTCGCCGGACCGGGAGCCCGCCACACCACCACATCGACCGGCACGTCCATCACGCCACCTTCCCGAACAACGCACCCAACCGCGGAATCCGCGCCGAGATCTCCGCCGGATCGGCGAAGTCCCACTGCTCACCGACCGGATCAGGCGACACCAGCACCTGCAGCCCGCGCGCCTCCAGCTCCGACTCCAGATCGCCGCCGAACGCCTCGGCGGCCACGTAGTCGAGACCCTCCCAGTCCGGCCAGTCCTCGTCCGCCCACGCGTGCACGCCGCCGCGCGACGCCAGGTAACGCACGTGCGCAAGGTCGGCCAGCGCGTCCGGCGAGGCCGCGAACGCCTCGAACACCGCACGCCCCTGACCCACCAGCCACGCCTGGAAGTAGAAGAACCCGTCGTCCGAGCACCACCCGCCGCAGATCAGATCAGCCGCGTGCCAATGCGCCCACGTGTCGACCCGACGACGCACCTCGTCGAGCCGCACCGCGAACTCCACCACCTCGTCCGCAGGCAGCGCGGCCACGGCGGCGGTCAGCCGCTCCAGCCGATCGTCCTGATCGGAGGCCTCCGCACCGGAGGACTCGACCAAGACCCAGAACGCGTTCAGGTCCATGCCGAGCACGCTAGCGAGGGGGTCTGACAATTTTCGGAAGGTCGGCATCGGTGCAGGTCAAGGGGCCAGGAGGGCGGCCGGGGGAGGAGACCGGGGAGAAGGAGGCGGCGAAGGCAGGTGGGGTGAGAAGCCAGCCGGGGAGGGCAGACAGGGACGAGTGGGCACGGACGAGTGGGCAGGGACGAGTTAGCCGGAGGTCGAACGCAGGAGTCCGCGGTGTCGGCGGAGTCGGCGATCTCACCCGCGGGCGGCAAAGCCGGCCGACCACACCGCCACTCGCCGCGTTCCTCCAGGTCAGATACCTGCGCGGCACCGACGTCGATCAGCTCCCGGAAGCCGTCCGCGTCCCTGCGCCGCCACCGGCCACCGGGTCCGGCGGTTATTGACGCGAACGATTCGCACCGCCTGACTATCCTTGAACCCAAATGGACACCCCGCACGCTGAACTGCACAAACGCCTGCCCGAGCTCATGCCGCGTGATCACCGCAGGCTCGCCAGGCGCCTCGACGGCGCACGCAAGGTCAAGGACCCGCTGGCGCGCAAGAAGATCTTCGAGGACATCGCCGCCCAGATCGACGAGGCCGCGCTCAAGGTCGCGCTGCGCAGGGAGTCCGTCCCGAAGATCAGCTATCCCGCAGAGCTGCCGGTCAGCCAGCACAAGGACGACATCAAAGAGCTGATCGCGAACCACCAGGTCGTGATCGTGGCCGGGGAGACCGGGTCGGGCAAGACCACGCAGCTGCCCAAGATCTGCCTCGAGCTCGGCCGCGGCATCACCGGCCAGATCGGCCACACCCAGCCGCGCCGCATCGCCGCGCGCACCGTCGCCGAACGCGTCGCGGAGGAGCTGGGCACCAAGCTCGGCGACACGGTCGGCTACAAGGTCCGGTTCACCGACCAGTCCGGTGACGAGACGCTGGTCAAGCTCATGACCGACGGCATCCTGCTCGCCGAGATCCAGACCGACAGGACCCTGTCGCGCTACGACACGATCATCATCGACGAGGCCCACGAACGCAGCCTCAACGTCGACTTCCTGCTCGGCTACCTCAAGCAGCTGCTGCCGCGCCGCCCCGACCTCAAGATCGTCATCACGAGCGCCACGATCGACCCGCAGCGCTTCAGCCAGCACTTCGACGACGCCCCGGTCATCGAGGTCTCCGGCCGCACCTACCCCGTCGAGACCCGCTACCGGCCCCTGGAGGAGGACGACGACCAGATCCAGGGCATCGTGGGCGCCGTCCACGAGCTGCAGGCCGAAGGCCCCGGCGACATCCTCGTGTTCCTCTCCGGCGAACGCGAGATCCGCGACACCGCCGACGCCCTCAAGGCCGAGGACCTGCGCAACACCGAGATCCTGCCGCTCTACGCCCGGCTGAGCGTCGGTGAGCAGCACCGGGTCTTCCAGCGCCACACCGGGCGCCGCGTCGTGCTCGCCACCAACGTCGCCGAGACCAGCCTCACCGTGCCGGGCATCAAGTACGTCATCGACCCCGGCACCGCCCGCATCTCCCGCTACAGCCACCGCCTCAAGGTCCAGCGCCTGCCGATCGAGCCGATCAGCCAGGCCAGCGCGAACCAGCGCAAGGGCCGCTGCGGCCGCGTCAGCGAGGGCATCTGCATCCGCCTGTACTCCGAGGAGGACTTCGAGGCGCGCCCGGAATTCACCGACGCGGAGATCCTGCGCACCAACCTCGCCAGCGTCATCCTGCAGATGACCAACATCGGCCTCGGCGACGTGGCGAAGTTCCCGTTCATCGACCCGCCCGACGCCCGCAACATCAACGACGGCATCGGCCTGCTGCAGGAGCTCGGCGCCATCAACGCCGCCGAGAAGAAGCTCACCCCCACCGGCCGCAAGCTCGCCGCGCTGCCCGTCGACCCGCGGCTGGGCCGCATGGTGCTCGAGGCCGACACCACCGGCTGCCTCAGGGAAGTCATGATCATCGCCGCGGCGCTGTCCATCCAGGACCCCCGCGAACGTCCCGCCGACCAGCAGGAAGCCGCCACCCAGCAGCACGCGAGGTTCGTCGACAAGGAATCGGACTTCGTCACGTTCCTCAACCTGTGGCAGTACCTCAAGGAACAGCAGAAGGAACTGTCGGGCAACCAGTTCCGCAAGCGCTGCAAGGCCGAGTTCCTCAACTACCTGCGCGTGCGCGAATGGCAGGACATCTACCTGCAGCTGCGGCAGGTGGCCAAGCAGATCGGCATGCACCTCGACGACCGGCCCGGCGACCCGCGCAACATCCACATCGCCCTGCTGTCCGGCCTGCTCAGCCACATCGGCGTCAAGGACATCGTCACCAAGCAGGCGCCAGGCGAGAAACGCCGCCCCATGACGGAGTTCCTCGGCGCCCGCAACGCCAAGTTCGCGATCTTCCCCGGCTCCGCGCTGGCCAGGAAACCACCGCAGTGGGTGATGGCCGCCGAGCTCGTCGAGACCAGCCGGCTGTGGGGCCGCATCGTCGCCAAGATCGAACCCGAGTGGGCCGAACGCCTCGGTGAGCACGTCGTCAAGCGCCAGTACTCCGAACCGCACTGGGAGGCCAAACGCGGCAGCGTCGTCGCCCTGGAGAAGGTCACCCTCTACGGGGTGCCGATCGTCGCCGGCCGCAAGGTCAACTACGGCCGCATCGACCCCGGGCTGAGCCGCGAGCTGTTCATCCGCCACGCCCTCGTGCAGGGCGAGTGGACCACCCACCACCGGTTCTTCCACACCAACCGCGCGCTGCTCGAGGAAGTCGGCGAGCTGGAGAACCGCGCCCGCCGCCGCGACATCGTCGTCGACGAGGAGACGCTGTTCGAGTTCTACGACCAGCGCGTCGCCCCCGAGGTCGTGTCCGCGCGGCACTTCGACTCGTGGTGGAAGAAGCAGAAGGACAAGGACCAGCTCACCTTCACCAAGGAGATGCTGGTCAACGACCGCGCCGACGTCAGCCCCGAGGCCTATCCCGACCAGTGGCGCCAGGGCGAGCTCACGCTGCCGCTGAGCTACCACTTCGAGCCCGGCACGAAGAACGACGGCGTCACCGTCCAGCTGCCGCTGCCCGCGCTCACGACGCTGGACGACGACGCGTTCTCCTGGCAGATCCCCGGCCTGCGCCACGACCTCGTCGTCGCGCTCATCCGGTCGCTGCCCAAGCAGATCCGCCGCAACTTCGTGCCCGTCCCCGACGTCGCCACCGCCGTGCTGGCCCGCATCACCCCGCAGGAGACGTCGCTGCTCACCGGCGTCGAACGCGAGCTCAGGGCGTTGACCGGGGTGACGGTGCACCGCGAGGACTGGCAGTTCGACGCCGTGCCCGACCACCTCAAGCTCACCTTCCAGGTCGTCGACGACAACAACCGCACCCTCGCCGAGGGCAAGGACATCGCGGCGCTCAAGGAGAAGCTGCGCGACGAGGTCCGCGAGTCGCTGTCGCAGGCCGCCGGGCACCTCGAACGCACCGGCATCACCACCTGGGACTTCGACGCGCTGCCCAGGACCATCGAGCAACGCCAGTCCGGCATCACCGTCACCGCCTACCCGTCGCTGGTCGACCGCGGCGACAGCGCCGCGATCAAGGTCCTCGACACCCCCGGCCGGCAGGCCCACGCGCACCGCCGCGGCGTGCGCCGGCTGCTGCTGCTGGGCATCAACTCACCGGTCAAGCACCTGCAGCGCCACCTCGACAACGCCGCCAAACTCGCCCTGACCCGCAACCCCCACGGCGGCGTCGCCGCGCTGCTGTCGGACTGCATCACCGCGGCGGTCGACCGGCTCATGGGCGAACCGGCCTGGGACGCCAAGTCCTACGCCGCGCAGCTCAAGAAGGTGCAGGCCGCGCTCAACGACACCACCTGGGTCGTCGTGCAGGAAGTCCGCAAGGTCCTCGAAGCCGCCCACGAAGCGGAGCTGAAACTCGGCGGTCTCAAGGGCGCACCCGACTCGGCCAACGACATCCGCGGCCAGCTCAACGGCCTGGTGTACAAGGGTTTCGTGACCGACACCGGCTACGACCGGCTGCCCGACCTCGTGCGGTACCTCAAGGGCATCTCCCGGCGCATCGAGAAGCTGCCCGAGAACCCGCGCCGCGACCTCGACTGGACCGACAGGGTCCACCAGGTCCACGCCGAGTACCGGGAGCTGCGCGCCCAGACCCCGGCCGACGAACCCGCGCCGGAACTGGACGAGATCCGCTGGATGATCGAGGAACTGCGCCTGTCCTACTTCGCCCAGACCATCGGCACCCGCTACACCGTCAGCGACAAGCGCATCTACAAAGCACTCGACGCCGTGCCGCTGTGAGCCGCTATCGTGGACCATGCACTTCCCGGGGGATTCCACATGGCAGGTGTCCAGCCGCGACGGCGGCACCTTCGCCCTCTACGTCCGTGACGCGCTCGGGGTCAGCACACCGACAGCCGACGCCATCCCCGCGCTGACCCCGCCGGTCCCGCGGCTGTCCGGCGCCGTGGTGCCGGAGACCTTCGGGGCGGCGTGGGACCGGTGGTGGACGCGGTCGCTGACGAACAGCGGCGCCGAGTCCGTGCCCCTCCGCTGGCCCGTCGGCACACCCGCGCAGCTCAAGCCCGCCTTCGAGGCGTGGCGGCCCGACCCCGCCTCGCCCGAGGAGTCCGACAGGCGCGACGCCGCGCGGACGGTGTTCCACGAGGTGCTCGTGGAGGTCGTCGCCCAGCTCACCGGCGAGCTCGGCCACCCGCCGCGGTTCACCCTCGACCTCACCGAGCTACCGGTCCAGGGCAAGTTCTGGCAGCGCGTCGGCCCGCGGGCCGCGCTGATCTCCGAGGAGCTCAAAGGCTCCCGCACCGTCATCGCGCCGCTGGAGTCACTCCTGCGCGAGCTCGCCCAGTAACGCCTCACCCGTGCGGTACAGCTGCTCCAGCAACGGCCGCAGCAACCGCCCCTTCGCCGTCACCGCATAAGAGGTGCGCACCGGGAAGCCGGGGCAGCGGGTGCGCTCCACCAGACCCTGCGCCAGCAGCGACTCCAGCCTCTCGGTCAGCACCTTCGCGCTCAACGACGGCAACCCCGCCCGCAGCTGCGAGAACGACCGCGGACCGCCCAGCAGGTCGCGCAGCACCAGCGTCGCCCACCGGCCGCTGATCGCCGCCAGCGCCACCTCCACCGGGCAGTCCTCGGACGGGCGATCCCAGGTCACCGTTTGGTGACCCATTCGAGTGGACGCGACGCTGTCGGCATGCATCCCGCCAGTGTGGCCCACGAGTTCGCCCGCGCCTTCAACTCCCGCGACGCCACCGCCGTCGACGCCGTCTACGAACCCGCCGGCCTGTTCGTCCCCGAACCCGGCACCACCGTCACCGCGGCCGCACGCCAAGCCGCCAACCAGCGGTTCCTCGACCTCGGCCTGCCGATCGACATCCGGCCGCGGCACGTCTACGAACACGACGGCATCGCGTTGCTCATCGTCGACTGGACCATCGGCGACGTGCACGGCACCGCCACCGACGTCGCCCGCAGGAACGCGGACGGCCGGTGGCGGTACGTGATCGACAACCCCTTCGGCACCGCCTGACCGGGTGGTGCCCCGCCGCGAAGCCGGGCGAGATCGCGCCTACCGGCTGACCGACAGCACCGCGTCGACCACCTGCGGCCCGGACACCAGCACCTCGTCGTTGTGGTCGGCGCCCGCGACCTCGACCAGCCGCGCCCGCGCCGCCGTCGCGACCTCGCGGCTCTGCGCGGGCGGCACGACCGAGTCCGCCGTCCCCAGCACCACCACGGTCGGCACGTCCACAGCGGACACCCGTTCGACAACCGGGTACTTGTCCCGCAACAGCACCTTCACCGGCAGCCACGGGTAGTGGTGCGACCCGGCCGCCGCCAGCGACGTGAACGGCGACCGCAGCACCATGGCTTTCGGTGCGCGGAACGTCGCGAGCTCCGCGGCCACCGCCGCGCCCAGCGACTCGCCGAAGTACACGACCGGCCCGTCGATCAGGTCCAGCGCCGCCCGCGCGTCGTAGGTGAGCCCTTCCTCCGACGGCGAGCCCGGATTGCCGCCGTAACCGCGGTAGTCGAACAGCAGCACCGACAGCCCGCGCGCCGTGAGCCCCCGCGCCAGCGACAACCGCCCGGAGCGGTTGCCTCCGTTGCCCGGGAACACCACGACCGTCGCGGGCGCGTCGGGCAGCTCGAAGTGCCAGCCGCCCAGCACCAGCCCGTCCGCCGTCACCAGCCGGACGTCCCGGCCGCCGGGCATCACCTCGTCCGCGCCCGGCAGCGGACCGGGGGAGGGGAAGTACACGAGTTTGCTCTGGAAGCCGAAGACCACGGCGACGATGGTGACAACCACCGCCAGCGCGATCAACACCGCCCTCCTCATCCGCCCATGATGACGGCTCGCCGCCGACTGCGGTGCGGGCATGATCACCGCGGTCCGCTGCGCCGGCGGCGCCCTGCACGTCCCGGCGGCGTCACCTTCCCCGTCGCCACCGAACCGAGGGGACGGGCCGTCGCGCCGGACCTCACGAGCGCGGTCCACACGACCGACAACGACCTGGTCTGCGTCGACCGCGCCGGCGAGGTGCGGTGGCGGCACGCCTTCGGCACCGCCCAGCACGAGGTGTCAGGCGTCCGGGCCGGATGCGCCTTCTCGCACGACGGCACGACCGTGTGGCTGTTCCGTCCCGACGCGATGGGCCACTGCAACGACAGCAGGGACACCTGGCACGTCCTGGACGCGACCACCGGGGCGCTGCTCGCCGGCGCCGGTCTCGGCACCGCCGGCCACGGCGGTGACCACCACGTCCACCCCAACGGCACCGACGTCCTGCTCGACGTCGGCGAGGGGTAGGACGGGTCGCTGCTGTTCCGCGGCCGCCTCGACGGCTCCACCCTCGACGTGCGGCCCTACCCGTGGAACGACCGCGTGCTGGTGGCGCTCACCGCGGACGGCCGGCACTTCATGACCGTCCACCACGGCCAGGACGACGCCGCCTTCCACACCTACCCCGGCGGCGACGTCGTCGCCCGCGTCCGCGCGACCGACCTCGGCTACGACGAGGACGCCTGGCTGGCGTGGACCGGCGGCTACCTCGACGCCGACACCGCCTACGTCGTCGTCACCGGTGAGAACGACGACGAGAAGTGGTTCCACCACCACCTCGCCGACGCGCGCACCGGCGCGCACCTCGGCTCGTTCGACGCCCGCACCGACGACCCGTACGGGGTCATCCCCGCCGGCGACGGGACGTGGCTGACGTTCCACGACGGTGTGTTCCGCCGCCACAGCCGCTGAAGTTCACCACAAGGGGTGAACTAAGGGGCGGCGGGAGCGAACGGCACCAGCACCACGGTGATGTTGTCGTGCCCGCCCGCCTCCAGCGCCACCTTCACGAACTCCTCCGGCCCGCACGGCAGCAGCGGCTGCAGGTCCTCCGGCTCGGGCCGGTAGTTGTGCAGGCCGTCCGAGCACAGCAGGAACACCCCCGGCGAGGTCGGCTGCAGCGTCACCACCTGCGGCACCACCTGGCCCGCGTCCGCGCCGATCCACCGCGACAGCACGTGCGCGCGGCGGTCGGTGCGCGCCTGCTCCTCGGTGAGCACGCCCTCGGCGACCAGCTGCGCCGCCCACGTGTCGTCCGTGGTCAGCTGCTTGGAGCCCTCGTCGGACAGCCAGTAGGCACGCGAGTCGCCGACCCAGCCGATCGTCACCGAGGAGTCCGTGGCCAGCGCCGAGACGAACGTGCACGACGGAGCCACACCCCGGCCTCCCGGCTCGAGCGGCTCGTTCTCCACCAGCTGCTCCACCGCGAAGCACGCCGCCGCGACCGCGTCGACCATGGCCTGCTCGGCGTCGGCGGTGTCGATCAGCGCGTTGAGCAGCACGTCCACCGCGGCGTCGGCGGCGGCCTGCGAGGCCTGCTCCGCGCGTTCCGAGGAGGCCACGCCGTCGCACACCACCGCCGCGACGCCCTTGCCCGCGACGTGGCCGAACGCCATCGAGTCCTCGTTGCGCGCGCGGCGCTTGCCCCGGTCCGACACACCGGACACCGCGCCGAGGGTGTACTCGACCCGGTCGCGCGCCGAGGGCTGGTGCCGGCCGCACTGGGTGCAGTAGTCCTCGTCATCGATGTCCGGCGACCCGCACAGGATGCACGAGGCCTGCGCGGGACCGGTCGGTCCGCCCAGCGGGGTGCGGCGGACCAGCAGGTTGCGTCCGCACGCCTCGCAGAACCGGTCCTCCGCCGCGACGGGCGCGAAGCACTCCGGGCACTTCAGGGTGTCCATCAAACCAACGTCCTAGGCCTTACCGCGTTCGCGCGGTCCACCAATGCGATCCGTTCCTCCGGCGTGGCCGCGAACCGGGCCAGCGTGCGGTAGCGCCGCTCGAGACCCAGCCGAAGCTCGTGTTCGGAGAGTGCACAGTCCAGCACCCTGCCCTCGGCGGCTTGATTGCGGGTCACGTAGTCGTACGCCGCCTCCAGCAGCTCCGCCGACAGCTGCGTGTGCGAGTGGACGTCGATGTCCAAGGCGTGCAACCGTTCCCCGGCCGCGACGAGGTCGTCGGCGTCACCGTGGCCGAGCTGCGCGCGCACCGCCGCGATCTGCGCCGCCAAGTGTTGTGAAGACGTGTCCGGGACCGACAGCAGCACCTCGACCGCCCGCGCCCGGTCCCCGCACGCCAGCAGCACCCGCGCCAGGCCGAACGCCGCCGACACGTACGCGTGGTCGGTGCGCCACACCACCTCGTACCAGCCCGCCGCCGCCTTCAGGTCCCCGGTGGCCTCCCAGCACACGCCCAGCGCGAGCTTCGGGGCCGCCTCGCCGGGCACCGCCGAGCACACCGCGTCGAAGAACCCCAGCGCCTCGCCCGGCCGCCGGTCCACCAGCGCCGCGAGACCGCGGTACCAGTCGGGCCGCCAGTCCTCGGCGGGGTCGAGCTCCGGCTCGTCGAACATCGACGGCGCCGTCAGCGCCGCCAGCTCCTCGCGCGCGGCCGCGGTGTCGCCGGACTCGATCAGCACGCGCACGATCCGCAGCCGCACCTCCACCGTCACCTCGGGGGCCTTGCGCAGCCCCGCCGGGTCCGTCGCGGTTGCCGTGGCGAGCCACGACGCGGCCGCGTCGGAGGTGCTCACGCTCGGCGCCGGCAACGCCACCGCCACCTCGCGCAGGTCCAGGTCGCCCTCCACGCCGAAGCGGCGGCGTTCCGGGGTGAACTGCTTGGACGGGCCCGGCCGCGGCACGCCGTCCTCGAGCGCCAGCACCTCGCGCAGCACCCCGGTGAGCTGCTCGGCCATGTCCTCGGCCGAGCAGAACCGCAGCTCCGGGTTCGGGTTCGTCGCGCGCAGCAGCAGCCGGTGGAACGACTCGAACCGCGCCAGCAGCGGCTGCTCGCGCTCCGCGGGCAGCCGGTCCCTGCACGCGCCCCGGAAGTCGAACGGGAAGCTCATCACCGCCAGCGCCCGCCCGACGGTGTAGATGTCGGAGAACACCGACGGCCCGATCGTGCCGATCTCCGGCGCCTGGTAGCCGACCGTGCCGTAGATGGGGGAGTGGTGGTCGTCGATGCGCCGCACCGCGCCCAGGTCGATCAGCTTGAGCTGCTCCTCGGTGTGGATCATGTTGTCCGGTTTGAAGTCGCAGTACAGCAGCCCCACCCCGTGCAGGTAGCCCAGCGCGGGCAGGATCTCCAGCACGTACGCGATCGCTTGCGCCAGCGGCAGCGCCTCGTCGCCGCGGCCCTCCCGGCGCCGGCGCGTGATCATGTCCTTGATGGACTCGCCGCCGACGTACTCCATCACGATGTACTCGACGAGCTTGCCGCTGGCCTTGTTCTCGTGGCGGATGAAGTTGTGGATCTTGACGATGTTGGGGTGTTCGACCTCGGCGAGGAACCGCCGCTCCGCCAGCGCCGCCGCCATCGCGTCGGCGTCACCCGAGTCGAGCAGGCCTTTCAGGACCACCCACCGGTCGCTCACCGCGTGGTCCAGCGCCAGGTACAGCCACCCCAGGCCGCCGTGCGCCAGGCACCCCAGCACCTCGTACTGGTCGTGCAGCACCTCGCCGGGCGCGAGCTTCGGCGTGAACGAGTAGGCGTGGCCGCACTGCGGGCAGAACCCCTCCACCCGGCCCGGTCCGCCGTTCTTGGCGCGGCCGACCTTCTTGCCGCACTTCGAGCAGAACCGCTTCGCCTCCGGCACCTCCGGGTGCGGCAGCACCGCGGTCTTCGGGTCGCGGTACGGCACCCGCGGCACCTCGACCAGGCCCGCCCCGAGCCGGCCTCGGCTCATCGACCGCGTGCTGCCGCGCCGGGCGCGTGCCGAACCGGGCCGTGACATCTCCCGCGACACCGACCACGGCGCCGTGCCCGGGGCCGTCGCCGGCCCCGTCACGGGCAGGTCCACCTCGTCAGCCATCGTGACCCCTCCCTAGTCCCGATAACGGCCGGCCGGCGGCGTGGGTGCCGGGCCCAGCGTGGTGAGCCACCGCCGGTACATCCCGTTCCACGTGCCGTCCGCGCGCATCCGCTCCAGCACGCCGTTGACGAACCGGACCAGGTCCTCCTGCCCCTTCGGGATCCCCACCCCGTAGGACTCGTCGGTGAACCGCGCGCCCACCACCTCGGTGTACGGGTCCTGCGCCGCCAGGCCGGCCAGGATCGTGTCGTCGGTGGAGATCGCGTCGGTCTGTCCCTGCTGCAGCATGACCAGGCAGTCGGTCCAGTTCGGCACGCTCACCGTCGTGCGCGCCCGGTTGACCACGTTGCCCAGCGACGTCGACCCCGACGCCACGCACACGCTCTTGTCTTTCAGACCGTCCACACCGGTGATGCCGGAGTTGCGGCGCACCAGCACCCGCTGCCCGGCCTGGTAGTAGACCTGCGAGAAGTCCACGTCGCGCAGCCGCTCGCACGTGATGGTCATCGTGCGCACCACGACGTCGACCTCGCCGGACTTCAGCACCGGGATCCGCTCGGCCGCGGTGACGACCTTGAACTGCACCTTCTTCTCGTCACCGAACACCGCCTTCGCGATCTGCCGCGCCACGTCGACGTCGAAGCCCTCGATCTCGCCGGTGAAGGAGTTGCGGAACCCCATCAGGTAGGAGTTCTGGTCCACCCCGGCGATCAGCCGGCCGCGCTGCTGGATCCGCGCCATCGCCGACCCGCCGGGCATCTGCCCGGCCGGGGGCAGCGGGCCCGGCCGCAGGCTCGCCGTCGCGTCGCACGCCGGTGCGGCGGCGCCCGGGCTGCTCGGGGCCGCCGACACCGTGCTCGCCCCGGCCGGCTGCGGCACCGGCGCGCTGCGCGGCACCACCTCGCTGGGCGCCGGGCCCGCCGAACACGCTCCGAGCAGCAGCACCGCCGCCAGTGCCAGTCGCCTCACCGGTACTCCTTGAGTCGCTGCCACAACCCCATCACCGCCCCCGCCGCGGCGATCACCGCGAGCACCAGCACCCCGACCGCCGTGCCCGCGAGCGAGGCCCGCGCGACCGCCACCTCGTCGCTGAAGTCCTGCCTGGCCTGCCCGATCGCTCGCACCAGGTCCTCGTCCAGCGAGTCGAAGTACGGGGTGGCGACCAGCGCGACCGCCTCCGCGTACTGGCCGGAGTCGTCGGCCTCGCGGACGCGCTGGTGCACCTGCTGCCACTCGCGGAAGTGGCGCACCGCCGAGTCCACCGCCTCGCCGCCCTCCAGGCGCCTCGCGTCCTCCAGCAGGCCCTCCAGCCGCTGCGAGACCTCCACGAAGTTCTTCTCGTAGGTGTGGCCCGCACCCCGCGCGACCAGCGTCAGCGTCTCCTCGCCGCGCGCGGTCAGCGTCGCGATCCGCGCCTGCGCGAGCACGTCGACCTTCTGCGAGGCCGTGCGCGAGTCGCCGACGTCGCGCATCACCAGCACCGACACCGTCGTCACCCACAGCAGCGACAGCACCGCCGCGCCCGTGGCGACCAGCAGGCCCACGTTGAGCAGCCGGTTCGTCTTGCGGGTCAGGTACCGCTGGGTCAGCACGAGCGCGACCACGAACGCCAGCGCCACCAGCACCGGCACCACCGGGAAAGCCGCCTCGTCCTGCGCGCGGGCCACCCGGTCGGTCTCCGCCCGGTACAGCTCCCGCGCCGCCGGCAGCAGCTGCGTGCGCATCAGGCCCGACGCCTCCCGCAGGTACGCCGCCCCGACCGGGAAGCCCTGCCGGTTGTTCGTGCGCGCCGTCTCGATCAGCCCCGTGTAGACCGGCAGCTGCGCGGACAGCGTCGCGGTCAGGTCGGGGGAGGAGGCCGTCGCCACCGACAGCGCCGCCTGCGCCTGCGCGATGTCGGCCTCGTAGCGCTCCCGCAGCTGCGCGGGCTCCAGACCACCGGACAGGAACGCGCTGGCCGCGGTCGCGTCCGCGTCCTGCAACGCCCGGTAGACCTCCTGCGCCGCGTGCGACAGCGGCTCCGAGCGGGTCGCCAGGTCCTCCAGCGCCCGTTCCTGCCGGTTCACGCTCCACGTCGTCAGCCAGCCGCTGGCCAGCGCCGCCACGACCAGCACCACGGCGATCACGGTCAGCCGGCCAGGGGTCGACCGCGCCAGTCCGGTGAACCGGCGCAGCAGCGCCTGCCGGGGCTGCGAGTCGATCACCACGAGCGTGCCTCCCAGCGGCGAGTTGATCGGCGTGGCGTAACTGTAGGCACCTCGCCGACACCGCGTGGGGATTGGCGGCGCTTCCCCGCGAGGTGTCACTCGCCTGTAACTACCGGCGCGACTCGATCAGCCGTTCGACCCCGTCCAGGATCATCTCCAGCCCGAACTCGAACGAGTGCTCCGGGCTGAACGCGCTGTGGTGCGCCTGCCCGACGGCGCCCCCGACGCGGGCGGCCACGGGGTAGCGGGCCGGGTCGAACACCGTCATCAGCACCGGCGCCGCCGCGTCCCACCACTGCTGGTCGGTCAGCCCTGTCTCCTTCTCCGTCACCGCCGCCGCCGTCAGCCCGCGCGCCGAGTTCTGCACGTGCCCGAGCACCAGGTTCAGCACCGAGTCCATCTCCACGTCCGACAGGCCCACCCCCTCCAGGCCGCGCAGCTCGAAGTCGTACTTCGCCGCGACCTGCGGGCCCAGCACCGTGCGCGACGGCGCCACCTGCAGCAGCCACGGGTGCCGCCGGTGCAGCTGCAGGTTCTCCCGCGCCACGTACACCAGGTGCTCCCGCCAGCCCCGCGCCTGCTCACGCCCGGTCACGGCCTGCACGGTGTCGACCATGACGTCGACCAGCTCGCCCTTGCCCGGCACGTAGGTGTAGAGCGACATCGTCCCCACGCCCAGCGACTCGGCCACGCGGCGCATCGACAGCGCCTTGAGCCCGTCGGCGTCGGCCAGCGCGATGCCCGCCTGCACGATGCGGTCCACGCTGAGGTCCGGCTTGCCCTTGCGCGACACCCGCTCCTGGGTGCGCCACAGCAACGCCAGCGTCCGCGCCGGGTCACCACTGCCCGTGTGTTCGATCACGAACATCACACTACCGTACCGTATGCTGTACGGTACAGAGTATGTTCTCGCCTGCCGACCCGCCCCGCTTCGGCCAGCTCGACGGAAAACCCCTGCTCGAAGCCCTCCCGGAGGCGCTGCGGCGAGACGACTACTGGGCGGTGGCCGCCGCCACCGCGCTCGCGTTCGTCGCCCGCGGCCGCATCGTGCCCGGCGTGACCGCGGGCGGCCACGACACCTGGCGCGTCGGACCGCTCGACCACGCCGACGAGCTGCACCTGCGCCGGCTCGCCGCCCACGGCGACTACGACGAGCTCCGCGCGTTCCTCGACGCCGTCGCCGACACGCTGCCCCGCACCGGCGAAGGACCGTTCGCCGGCACCGCGCGCCACGAGGTGCCCGAGCTCAAGGCGTGGGCCGACGAGCAGATCACGATCTCCCTGCGCATCGAGACGACCGAGGACCTGCGGCTGCGCGCGATCGTCCAGGTCCGCGCCGTCACCGACCCGCACCCGCGCGACGTGCGGGGCTCCGGCCGCGAGCTCGACGCCATCCGGGCGATGAGCCGCATCGACTGGCCCCCGCTGCAACGCCTGCTCGACCAGGCCGAACTCACCGACGACGAGGTCACCGAGCTGCTCGGCACCGGCATCGAGGTCCACTGGCCCGCGAACCTCACCACCACCCTCACCGCCAGGGCCGTCATCGGCGAGACCTCCGGCCGGTTCGGCGCCGGCGACCTGCTCACGTTCGACTGGCGGCTCGCCCTGGGCGACGACGAGCTGACCGACGCCGAGATGGACCTCGTCGCCGACGCCTCCCGCCCGATCGTGAAACTGCGCGACCGGTGGGTCCTCGTCGACCCCGCGCTGCGCCGCAAGGCCCGTGAGCAACTGCAGCCCATCACCGCCGTGCAGGCCGTCACCGCCGCCCTCACCGGCACCGCGCTCATCGGCGGCGAGCTCGTCACCGTCGCCCCGCACAGCCTCACCACCGCCCTCACCACGATCCCGGAGTTCCCGCAGCCGCCGCGGTTGCGGGCCCGGCTGCGCGACTACCAGCTGCACGGCCTGCGCTGGCTCGCCCACATGACCAGCCTCGGCCTGGGCGCCTGCCTCGCCGACGACATGGGCCTGGGCAAGACCATCACCGTCATCGCCCTGCACCTGCACCGCGCCGCCGACCGCCCCACCCTCGTCGTGTGCCCGGCCTCCCTGCTCGGCAACTGGGAACGCGAGATCCGCCGCTTCGCCCCCGGCACGCCGGTCACCCGCTACCACGGTCCACACCGGACCCTGCCCGCCGAAGGCGTCGTGCTCACCACCTACGGCACCATGCGCCTGGACGTCGAGGCGCTGCGCGCCCACGAGTGGGGCCTGGTCGTCGCCGACGAGGCCCAGCACGTCAAGAACCCGCACTCCGGCACCGCCAAAGCGCTGCGCTCGCTGCCCGGTCAGGCGCGCGTCGCGTTGTCCGGCACCCCGGTCGAGAACTCGCTGTCGGAGCTGTGGTCCGTCCTGGACTGGACGACCCCGGGCCTGCTCGGCACGCACCGCGCGTTCCGCACCCGCTGGCCCGAACCCGACGACACCCTCGCCAAGGTCGTGCGGCCGTTCCTGCTGCGCCGCCGCAAGTCCGACCCCGGCGTCGCCCCCGAACTGCCGCCCAAGACCGAGACCGACCGGTTCGTCGGGCTGTCTGTCGAGCAGGCGGCGCTCTACGAGGCACTCACCAGGGAGACCCTCGACCGGATCGCCTCCAGCGACGGCATGGCCCGCCGCGGCCTCGTGCTCAAGCTGCTCACCGGCCTCAAGCAGATCTGCAACCACCCGTCGCACTACCTCGGCCACGACCGGCTGCGCGGCGGCTCCGGCAAGCTCGACCTGCTCGACGAACTGCTCGACACGATCGTCGCCGAGGACGGCTCGGTGCTCGTGTTCACCCAGTACGTCGGTATGGCCAGGCTCCTCGAACAGCACATCAAGCAGCCCACGCGGTTCCTGCACGGCGGCACGCCCGTGCCGCGGCGCGAGCAGATGGTCGACGACTTCCAGCAGGGCAGGGCACCGGTGTTCCTGCTGTCCCTCAAAGCCGCCGGCACCGGCCTCAACCTCACCCGCGCCGACCACGTGATCCACTTCGACCGCTGGTGGAACCCCGCCGTGGAGGACCAGGCCACCGACCGCGCCTACCGCATCGGCCAGACCAGGCCCGTGCAGGTGCACAAGCTCGTCACCGAGGGCACCGTCGAGGAACGCATCGCCGCGCTCCTGCAGGACAAGCGCGACCTCGCCGACGCCGTCCTGCACGGCGGAGACGCCGCGTTCACCGAACTCACCGACGCCGAACTCGCCGAACTCGTCCAGCTCAGGAGCGCCTGATGACCGCACGCGGATTCGCCGCGTTCCCCAAGGTGAAACGCCGCGTCGCCACGACGTGGTGGGGCAAGGAGTGGGTGAAGGCCCTCGAGGACACCGCCCTGGACGCCGGCATGGTCCGCCTGGGCCGCCGCTACGCCCACGCCGGCGTCGTCGGCCCGATCACCGTGAGCCCCGGCCGCCTGCACGCCCAGGTCCACGACGACGACACCGTCCACAACACCACCGTCAGCGTCCCCGTGCTCTCGCAGGTCCAATGGGGACGGTTCCTCGACCGCGTCGCCGAGAACCCCGCGCACATCGCCGCCCTGCTGGACAACGACGTCCCGCGCGACCTCGTCGCCGCCGCGCAGGAGTCCGGTGTGGACCTGCTGCCCGGCATCGGCGACCTCGAACCCGACTGCGACTGCGACGGCTGGGAACTGCCCTGCCGCCACGCCGCCGCACTGGCGTTCCAGGTCGGCTGGCTGCTCGACGCCGACCCGTTCGTGCTCCTGCTGCTCAAGGGAAAACCGGAACAGGAACTCCTCGACGCCGTCCGCGACCGCGTCGCCGGACCCGTCGGCACCAGAACACCTGTGGTGGTTTCGCACGAAACCGCAGGTCAACTACCGGCCAGACCACCGATCCCCGCCACCACACCTGTGGTGGTCGCGGTGGAACCGCCGCCCGGTTTCGACGCCGCCGACCTCACCGCCCTGATGGAGATCGCCGCGAAGAGAGCACGTGCCCTGCTGCGGTGCGGCACCCTCGAAGAGTGATCACCGAAAAGCAGAAGATGACGACCGGGCAGCTCTACCGCGACTCCGACCCCGAACTGGTCGCCGAACGCCGGCGCTGCCAAGCCCTCGTGGACGAGTTCAACGCCACCCGCGAGGGCGCGGTCATCGCGGAGCTCTTCGGCTCCCTCGGCGAGGGCTCGTGGGTCATGCCCCGGTTCCAGTGCGACTACGGCTACCAGATCCACATGGGCTCCAACAGCTTCCTCAACTACGACGCCATCCTCATGGACTGCGCCACGATCACCATCGGCGACGACGTCTCCATCGGCCCCCGCGCCCAGCTGCTCACCGCCCTGCACCCGATCGAGGACCACGAGGCGCGCCGCCGGCGCTTCGAGACCGCCGCCCCGATCACCATCGGCGACAACGTCTGGCTCGGCGGCGGCGTGATCGTCTGCGCGGGCGTCACGATCGGCGACAACTCCGTGATCGGTGCCGGTAGCGTCGTCACGCGCGACATCCCGCCGCGCGTGCTCGCGGTCGGCAACCCCTGCAAGGTGATCCGTGAACTGTGACAAGCGCACCGTCGAGCCGTGGGTGCTGCTCGGCCTGACGGTGGTCGCCCTGCTCGTGTCGAGCGTCGGCCCGTACGACCGCACGACCTGGTACCTCGAGGTGGCACCGGTCGTGATCGGCGCGGCCCTGCTGATCACCACCGGCCGGCGGTTCCCGCTCACACCCCTGCTGTACCGGCTGCTGTTCCTGCACGCCCTGGTACTCGTCCTCGGCGGGCACTACACCTACGCCCGCGTGCCGGCCGGGTTCTGGGCGCAGGACCTCCTCGACCTGGCACGCAACCACTACGACCGGTTCGCCCACCTCGTGCAGGGATTCGTGCCCGCCCTGCTGGCACGCGAGATCCTGCTGCGCACGTCGCCGCTGCGCCCCGGCGGATGGCTGTTCTTCCTCGTGGTCTGCGTGTGCCTGGCGTTCAGCGCGACCTACGAGCTGGGGGAGTGGGCCGCCGCGGTGGCCGGTGGCTCCGCCGCGGAGGACTTCCTCGGCACCCAGGGCGACGTGTGGGACACCCAGTGGGACATGTTCATGGCCCTGCTCGGCGCGATTGCCGCGCAGCTGACCCTGGCGCGCGTGCACGACCGCGAGCTCGCCCGTGTCCGCTGAGCGGGCCATCGCACACGTCGAGGCCCGCTCCACCGGCGGGCCGCTGCCGCGCGACCTGCGCGTCACCCTCAACTTCCACCCCGGCCGCGGCGTGCTCGCCGCCATCGCCCGCGACGGTGTCTACCGCTCGCAGTTCGAGACCGGCACCGGCAACGGCGGCCTCACCGCACACCCCGGCGGCGCCCGCTGGGAGTGGGAGAGCCGCCTGTTCGGCGGCGCCTACGACCACGCCGACCCCGCCGAACGCCCCAAGTACGGCGCCCTCAACCACCTCCGCCTGCCCCACGGCGGCGCACCGCGGTTCGGGTCGGCACACCTGCGGCTCAAGGAGGACGTGCTCGACCGCACGACGTTCTGCCACCCCGACAGCGTCTTCGACCCCGTCGACTTCGGCACCGCCCGCCGCTTCCGGCTGCACGAGCTCACCGGCCACGCGGCCGATCCGCTCGACGACTACGTCGAGGCCCACGTCCACGGCCCCGTCACGCTCGACGACGTCGAAGCCGTGGTGCTCGACCCCAGCTTCCCCGATCCGGAGTCCGCCGGGATCGAGCTGCCGTGCCCGGTCGAACGCCACCCCGGCTTCCGGCTGTCCACCCAGGACCTGCTGCGCCACCGCGACTACCGCACACCCGAGTCCGTCGAGTGGGGACTCGCGATCGCCCGCGACGGGTTCCTCGACCCGCTCCTGCTGGAGGGCTGCGACGCGCCGCCGCAGGTGGTGAAGCACCTGTGGCACCACCTGGCGCGGTTCGGGATCAGCTGTCCTGGATCTCGTGGATCTGCAGGTTCTGCGCGCCCCTGAGCGTCAGCGGGATGCCGAGGTGGTCACGGCCCGAGCGGGCCATCCAGATCCAGCCGCGGTAGGTGTTGCCGGGATCGTTGACGTGCACCTGGTGCCGTGTCCAGTTCAGCCGCGCGTCGAAGCCGTTGAACTCCTCCACGTCGAGCAGCTCGATGCGGAACCGGTCGCCCTGCGGTGCCGCGATCGGACCGGCCTCCCAGTCGACCTGCGAGATCAGCACCGGGCAGCACTCCACGGTCACCAGGCCGAACCGCGAGGTGTGCAGCACCTTGCCCAGCGGCGCCAGCGCCACCTTGCAGCCGAAGACCAGCAGGCTGGAGCCGTCGGTGTGCTCGCTGAACAGCACCCCGGTGTGGAAGCCGCACACGTGCACGTCGCGCAGGTAGACCACCGCGTTGTTGCCGCCGCCGGGCAGCACGACGCCGGTCGACCACCGGTGCGTGGGCTCCACGACGGCGGGCAACGGGTCCGGCGTGCTGATCCGGATGCTCTGCAGGCGGGCCTGCGGCGCCCAGAACAGGTTCAGGCCGGACACCGTCGGGTTGGACGGCACCTGGATCGCGAGATTCGTGACGGCCACGCTGACCCGGTTGAACCCGCCCCAGTCGGCACCCTTCGGCGAGGCGATCACCGCAGGCGGCTGGCCGGCGGCGTGACCGGACCACGTCGTGGTGACGGTCGACTTCAGCAGGGTGCCGGCCGGCGCCTGCTCGCCGTCGTAGACGAACTGCAGACCCGTCTGCACGCCCGCTCCGGCCAGTTCGACCGTGATCATCGGCCCGGACGTGCGCGCCGGGAACACCAGCTGGCCCCCCGGACCGCCCGGCGTGGGCCTGACCGGCTGCGACGCGAGCCGGTAGGTCTGCGCGCCGAACTCGACGCGGGCATAGCCGCCGCCCTCGGCGGCCAGCCGGTAGGCCTCGTCGATGGCGCGCTGCACGGCCGCGGTGTCGTCGGTCTGGCCGTCACCCCGCGCGCCGAAGTCACCGACCTTGACCACGTGCGCGGTACCGGCGGCGTGCGCGGGCGCGGCGGCCAGCGCCATCACCCCGACCCCGCCCGCGGTGGCCGCACCGGCGCGCAGGAACGAACGGCGAGTTGAATTTGAGTAATCCCCCATAAACCTCAGCTTATGGACGAGACGGTCGCCGGCGCGGGCAAGTGCACCCCCGGTTGCGGCAGGTAGATCGCCGCCAGTCGCCGCACCGCCTCCGTCACCTGCTCGCGCAGCTCCGCCGGCTCCAGCACCTCCACCTCACCGGCCATCCGCAGCAGCATCCCGGTCGCGTGCGCGACCGACTCGATCGGGATCCTCACCCGCACACCACCGCCGTCCTCCACAGCCGACTCCTCGGCCGCGCGCGCGACCAGCGGCAGCACGTGCGAGGAGAACGACTCCCAGCCCCGCGGCGACAGCCGCACGACCGCCTCGCCGGTGTACTGCCGCGCCTGGAACTCCTCCAGCGACGCCGCCCAGTGCGCCGCGAGGTCGAAGCCCTCCGGCCGCTCGAACGACTCCTCGAGCACCGTCACCGACCGGATCTGCGACACCCGGTACGTCGAGATCCGCGTCTGGCCCTGGGCGACCAGGTACCAGCGGCCCGCCTTGAGCACCAGGCCCAGCGGCCGCAGCACCCGCGTCACGTCCTCCGGCGCGCGCCAGCGCCGGTAGCCGACCTCCAGCAGGCGGCTGCGCCACACCGCGTCCGCCACGACCTCGAGGAACGGTGAGCGCTCCGGGTCGTAGTACCAGGACGGGGCGTCGAGGTGGAACCGCTCCGCCCTGCGCGAGGCCCGGTCGCGCATCGGCGAGGGCAGCGCCGCCATCAGCTTGAGCTGCGCCGCCGACACCGCCTCCCCGAGGCCGAGCTCCGCCGCCGGTCCCGGCAGCCCGGCCAGGAACAGCGACTCCGCCTCCTGCTCGGTCAGCCCGGTCAGCCGCGTGCGGTAGCCGTCGAGCAGCCGGTAGCCGCCGGACGGGCCCGCGTCGCCGTACAGCGGCACCCCGGCGGCGTGCAGCGAGTCGACGTCGCGGTAGATCGTGCGAACCGACACCTCCAGCTCGTCGGCCAGCGCCTGGGCCGTCATCCGGCCCTTGGTCTGCAACAGCAGCAGCAACGACACCAACCGGCTCGCACGCACGCGAACACACTGCCACAAGCTGTCAGGGATAGCTCATATGTTCGATGCATGGCTTTCTACGAGAAGCAGCTGGCGGTCAGGAAACCGCTGGTCGTCGCGGGCAGGCACGTCAAGCGCTACGAGGTGGTCACCCCCGGGCTGGTGATCACCGACGAGATCCGCGAGGCCGCCTACGCGTTCCTACCGACGATCTACCCGGACTTCGAGGACCCCACCCCGCCGGCCACGGTGACGGTGCTGCACCGCAGCGCCGCGGGCATGTACCTCAACGCCTACAACTGGGTCTGGGACAACGTCCTGCACTGCCGCACCGCCGTCTCCGGCGACCAGCCGTTCCTCGGCTCGACCGACCCCGACCTCACCCGCTTCGGCGTCATCCCCAAGGACCTCATCGGCTGCGTCTGGGAGCTCCCGCCGCTCGAGCACGAGCGCCGCGCGTGGGTGCGGCACGTGCTGGAGCCCGGCGAACCCGACCTCGACGGCTACCTCGCCGACGTCATGGCCGAAGGCCTGGTGGGCCGATGAGCCCCGACTGGCAGGGCGCGCCCTCGCGCTGAAAACGAGTGGACGGCGGCGTTAGGTTCGCAGGCATGACCACTCCGGAAACCGTGGTGCGCGTGCTGGCCGAACCCGCGAGGCTGCGGGCCTTCGCCGCCGTCGTCCTCGGCGCGGCGACCCTGGCCGACATCGCCGCCGCGGCCGGGCTCGAGGTCAAAGACGCGGGCATCGCGCTGCGGAAGCTCCGCGAGGCGGGCCTGGTCGAGGGGGAGCCGGCCCGCCCGGCCGACCTCAAGCCCCTCGCGGCGACGCTCACCGAGGCGATGCCCGCCGACGGGCTCGCACCGTTCGTGCGCGGCGACAAGCTCGTCTCGCTGCCGGTCGCGCACGAACGCCGCCGCAAGATCCTCGAGCACGTCGCCTCGCACGCCTTCACCGCGCGGACCTACTACGAGGAGACCGAGATCAACGAGCGGCTGCGGGCGTGGTGCGACGGGGGAGAGCTCGACCACGTCACCCTGCGCCGCTACCTCGTCGACCTCGGCCTGCTCGAACGCGGCGGCGGCCTCTACCAGGCTCAGCCCCTGCCGATGTAGGGCATGGCCGTGGCCATCACGGTCATGAACTGCACGTTCGCGTCGAGCGGCAACTGGGCCTGGTACAGCACGGCGTCGGCCACGTGCCGCACGTCGAACGTCGGTTCCGCCCTGGTTTCGAAGTCCGCCTGCAGCACGCCCTGACCCATCCGCTCGGTCATCTCCGTCGCGGCGTTGCCGATGTCGATCTGCCCGCACGCGATGTTGTGCGCACGGCCCTCCAGCGACAGCGACTTCGTCAGTCCCGTGATCGCGTGCTTGGTCGCGTTGTACGCCACCGCGTGCGGCCGCGGCACCGACGCCGAGATCGAGCCGTTGTTGATGATCCGGCCACCGCCGTGGGTCTTCATCACCTTGAACGCCTCACGGGCGCACAGGAAAGCACCTGTGAGGTTCACGCCGACGACCTTCTCCCACGCGCTGAGGCTGAACTCCTCGACCGGTGTCGCGCGCACGTTCATCCCGGCGTTGTTGAACAACACGTCCACACGGTCCCACTGCGACACGACGGTCTCGAACAGCGCGACGACCGAGTCCTCACGCGACACGTCCGTGGGCACGACGAGCGCCGTCTCGGGAAAGCCCTCTCCGGTCTCGGTCAGCGCGTCCTCGCGCCGTCCGGCCAGCGCCACCCGGAACCCCGCCTCCAGGAGGGTGCGCGCCGCCGCGCGCCCGACCCCGGACCCCGCTCCCGTCACGACCGCGACCGCCATCGGTGATCTCCCCTCGATCCAGCGATTGCCCACAGTGTCCCATGTGGAGTACTTACCTGGTGTGGAGCGAGAAGAGGACACCTGCCCGTTGTGCGCGGGGTCCGGAACGATGTCGTGGCAGCAACCCGTCCCCGGCCCGCAAGGCCTTGTGCTGCACGAGATGACACATCCGTGCCCGCGCGGCTGCTCGGGCTGGTGGAGACTCCCGCACGCCGAACGCAGGGGCGTCGTCGCAGGCAATGTCGCACGTGCCAACGAGATCCCGGCGGCACCGTCCACGCAGGCTTGATCACCGAGCGTGAACGGTGGGGGTCACCCATTATTGCCGTGAGGGTCCCTTTTTGGCGGCTGCCCTCACTCCCGGTAGAAGCGGACACTGTTCTTCCGTGAAAGAGTGCAGCCGTTGCCATGGGTCTGGGCTCAACGAGGACCGGTCCGCCTGCCGGGTCTGCGGTGGACTGGGCCAGGTCCCCGACCGCTAGGGCCTACTTCTTCGTCATCAGGGTCGGGCCGAGGATCCTGCGGGCCAGCCGCCGGGTCAGCGACTTGGGCTTGCGCGCGGGCGCCGCCACCGCGGGAGGCGCCACGACGGCGGCTGCCGCCGCGGCGGGCACGGCCGGTGCGGGCGTCACCGGCGGGACACCGGGAATGGTCGCCGCGTCCGTGTCCTCGGTCGAGATCTTCGCGAACACCTGGGTCTCCGGCTCGGCATAGCCGGACTGCTGCTGCTCGATCGGCACACGACGATCTTGCCATCGATGTCGTCCGCGCCTCGAACGAGGGGCGCCTCCCCCACAAGTGTGTGAGCGGTGTCACGCAACACACTGGCCGGTGACGGCCCCAGGCGGAGTGTGATGACTGAGACGACCCACTGCGCGGACGTCGGGCCGCCGGACGCGCACCTGTGGGAGCGGATCGCGCAAGGCGACCACGCCGCGTTCACCGAGCTGTTCGAACGCCACGCCGAAGCTGTCTGGAACTACGCCTACCGGCTGACGGCCTCGTGGTCGCAGGCCGAGGACCTGCTCTCCGCGACGTTCCTGACGGCCTGGCGCAAGCGCGGCGAGGCCCGGCTGCTGCGCGACTCCGCCCTGCCGTGGCTCTACACCGTGACCGCGAACCGGGCCCGCACCGAATGGCGCGCCTCGCGCAGGGCGGTGCGACTGCTCACGCGGCTGACCCCGCACGACGAGCGCGACCACGCCGACGAGGTCGCCGCCCGCACCGACGCGCAACGCCGCCTCGCCGCGGTGGTGGCCGTCATCGCGACGTTGCCCTCGTCCGAACGCGAGATCGCCCAGCTGTGCCTGCTGGGCGACGTGTCCACCGCCGACGCCGCCGCCCTGCTCGGCATCGCCGAGTCGTCCGTCCGCGCCCGCGTCTCCCGCACCCGTGCCCGGCTGCGCGACCTGACCCCCGAGGACACCCCGTGATCGACCACCTCCCAGAACACCGGCCCTTGCCCGACGACGTCCGCCTGCGGGCACGGCAGCGCCTGTCCGAGGGCATGGACCCGCCCGCGCGCAACGGCAGGGCGGTCCTGATCGCCGCCGCCGTCAGCACGCTCGCCGCGGGCGCCCTCGTCGCGAGCCAGACCCTGCTCGGCGGCACGGCCGAGCCCGCCGCGCCGCCGATGCAGCACAACGGCGAGTTCGCCGGCAAGGACCGCGCGGTCGTCAACCACGTCGAACGCGGCAAGGTCACCCCGGACGTCCTCGCGCGCTGCACCGGTGCCGCCAGGGCCCACCCGCCGGCCGCCGACTGGCAGGCCATCGCCACCAGCCGCAAGAACGGCACGACGCTCACCGCGTTCCGGGTGCCCGCCGGCGTCTTCTTCTGCGCGAACACCGCCACCACCACGACCGTGTCGGCACCGGACCCGGCAGCCGTGGGCGACGGGCCGCGCGAGGTGAAGGTCCTGTTCACCACGCGGACCGGCGCGATGGCGGGCCTGGTGTCGCGCGACGTGCGGATCGTCAGCCTCTCGCGGATCTCCGACCCGGCCAGCAACACCGCGCTGCCCGCCGTCGTCGACGGCCTGTTCCTCGACCCCAGCGGCTACACCCACGCCGAGACCGGGACGAAAGCACTGGTCAGCGGAACGGAGTTCGCCGTGCGGGGGGTGCCGGGACCGACGGAGGCGGTCGTCGACCGGCCGCTGCCGCCCGCGGAGCGCGACACCGAGGAAGAGCGGGAGTTCGCCCGGTGCCTGCGCGATCGGCCCGTCCCCGACGCCGACCAGTTCGCGCACGCCCTCACCGTCCGCCTCGGCGCCACCACCACGATGCGCCTCGGGCGTTTCGGCGACCTGCTGCTCTACTGCGGGCAGGAGGACCGGACGGCGGCCGCCACCGTGCACGAGGCCGAGGACCTCGACGAGGTCCGCGGCACGACCGTCGCCGCGTTCGCCGCGTTCTACGACTTCACGCTGCGCGAGCCGGCCGAACCCGGCGAGGTGGGTGCGATGGCGAGCTCGACCTTCGCGGCCGTCGGCCTGGTCACCGACCCCAGGGCCGCATCGATCACCTACACCCGTCCGGGCCTGGCCGACGTGCCCGCGTCGATCGGCGGCGGCACGTTCGTGCTGGCCGCGCCCCTGATCGACCGCCACCCCGACTCGCGCGTGGTCGTGCGGGACGCGAAGGGCGCCGTGCTCGAGACCATCAAGCCCAAGGACGTGCCGTAGCCGAAAAGCGGTGGACGGGCGGGACAGGATTCAGGGCGTGGAGACCGAACGCCTGATCCTGCGTCCGGCCCGTGCCTCCGACGCCGGCGCGCTGACGGCGCTGCACGCCGACCCCGAGGTCATGCGGTTCCTCGACCCGGCACCGGTCGGGAACTACCTCGGCCCCGGCTTCCACCTGGCCTTCGAGAAGGCCACCGGAGCGTTCGTCGGCTGGTTCGAGTTCCACGGCACCGACGTCGTGGAACTCGGCTACCGGCTGCACCGCGCGTTCTGGGGCCTCGGCTACGCCACCGAAGGTTCGTCGGCCCTGATCGCACGCGGTTTCACCACCGGCGGCGTGCGGCGCGTCGTCGCCACCACGATGTTCGTCAACGCCGGTTCGCGGCGCGTGCTGCACAAGTGCGGGCTGCGCCACGTCCGCACCTTCCACGTCGACTTCCCCGACCCGTTGCCCGGCTCGGAATACGGAGAGGTCGAGTACGCGCTGACGAGAGAAGAGTGGCAACTGACTCAGGGGGAACGCCATGTGGCAGACGGAATTGCTTGATTTAGACGCATACCTCGCGCGCACGGGAGCATCGGCATCCAGTTCGTTGACGGAGTTGCACGAAGCGCATGTGCGCGCCATTCCATTCGAGAACATTGACGTGATGCTCGGCATCGTGCCGTCACTCGACCTCGCCGACATCCAGGACAAGTTGGTCCGGCGCCGCCGCGGCGGTTACTGCTACGAACACCAATTGTTGTTCACCGCCGTGCTGGAACGTCTCGGCTACACCGTCGCACGGCGCATGAGCCGCGTGATGACAGGACCGCGCACGCACATGATGTCGATCGTGGACGACCACCTCGTCGACGTCGGGTTCGGCGCCGGGATGCTGCACCCGATGCCGCTGGCCGACGGCGCGGTCGTCGACCAGGCCGGCTGGCCCCACCGGCTGCGCCGCGAGGACCGCCGGTGGGTGCTGGAGAAGCAGGTCGCGGGCCAGTGGGAGCTGCAGCACGCGTTCGAGGACGACGTCGAGCAACGCCCCGTCGACTACACGGCCGCCAACTACTACGTCGCCACGCACGAGCGTTCGCCGTTCAGCCGCCAGCTCGTCGTCATGCGTCTGGAACCGGGTCTGAGCCGCCGATTGGTCGGCCGGCAGCTCACCGTCGAGCACGCGGGGGAGGAACCTGAGATTTCTCAGGTGGAAGACCTCGGGAAAACGCTGGAATCGCTGGACATCACGCTGACCGACAGGGAGCTGAGTCACATCGGCTCGACTCCGGGAACAGAATCGGCGCCGCGTTCGTAGTACCGGGTGTAGGGGATCGCATTTCGGAGGTGTTGGAAATGACCACCGCGACTCCGTTCGCCACCGGAGCCAATTCCACCGGCGTCAACGCACTGCCCACCCCGCCCACGGGCTGGCCCATCGGCTCGTACGCGACGTACGAAGAGGCACAGCGCGCGGTCGACCACCTGGCGGACAACGACTTCCCGGTCGCGGACGTCACCATCGTCGGCGTCGAGCCGATGATCGTCGAACGCGTCACCGGACGCCTGACCTGGGGCCGCGTCCTCGGCGCGGGTGCCGCGTCGGGTGCCTGGTTCGGTCTGTTCGTCGGTCTGCTGCTGGGCCTGTTCTCGCCCGGCGGCGCCCTCGCCCCGATCGTCACGGGTCTGGTCGTCGGTACGGTATTCGGCCTGGCCAGTGCCGCCACCCGCTACGCGGCGACGCGCGGCAAGCGCGACTTCGCCTCGACCACCCAGCTCGTGGCCGGTCGTTACGACGTCCTGAGCCACCCGCGCAGCGCCGAGCGCGGCAGGGAGATGCTCACCGCGCTGGCCTGGCGCTCCTAGTTCCCGGCTCCCACCACAAGAGAAACGCCGTCCCGGCTGACCGGGGCGGCGTTTCCGCTTCACTGACGATCATGTCGATGCCGGGGGCGCTGCTCTTCGGGATGCCGCCGATCGCACTGTGGGCCTGGTTGTCCCGCTCGCCGCGGACCGGTGGTGCCGCGGGCGCTGTGGGCGTCCGGGGCGTGGGTGCCGTCGGAGGCCGAGTCGTACTGGCTGTACGCGGTCGTCTGCGTGATCGGTGTGCTCGGGGAGCGGCAATGGCCGAGGGGGTTGCTCCGGCTGGTGGCGTTGACCGGGCTGGGCGTGCCGCCGGCGCCGGCCGGGCTGCGGGTGGCGGAAGGTGAGGGGCATTGCGGCTCCGGCTCCTGCGCGCGGGAGGTGACCGCGACCGGCGACCGTGCCGCCGAGGCCCTGCGCGAGCACCTCGCGTCCAGCGGGTTCTCGGCCCGACCACCGCTGGGCGGCGGTGAGCGGAGGTGCCGGGCGGTGGGACTTCTCATCGTCCGCGAGATGTGCGCCGAGCTGACCCCACCGACCCCGACCTGGCCGAAGTCACCTGGTACCTCACCCGGACCCCATTTCCGTAGGGCGTACGGTAATGTTTCCGTATGGCCTACGGAAATGGGGTGGACGGATGGCCGCCGAACGCAGCGGTGGGGGAGACCCGGCCAGGACGCTCGCACTGCTCTGGCGCACGCCGCAGGAGCCGAAGCCGGTCGGCAGGAGGCCCAAGGTGAGCGTCGACCAGATCGTCAGCGCGGCGATCGCGGTGGCCGACCGCGAGGGGCTCGGCGCGATGTCGATGGCCCGCGTCGCACAGGAGCTGACCGTCGGCACGATGTCGCTCTACACGCACGTGCCCGGCAAGGCCGAGCTGATCGACCTGATGACCGACGCGGTGCTGCAGGAACGGGAGCTGAGCGCCGCGGGCACGTGGCGGGAACGGGTCAAGCACTACGCCGAGCGCACGCGCGAGGTCTACCGGGCGCACCCGTGGATGCGGGACGTGTCGATGGTGCGGCCTCCGCTCGGGCCCGGGCTGATGGACGGGCAGGAGTTCCTGCTCGCCGCGCTGGCCGACTCGGGGCTCGAGCCCCGGCAGGTGACCGTCGCGCACGTCGCCGTCGAGGGGTTCGTGCACGGCGTGGCGGCGTCGGAGGTCGACGACCAGCAGCTCGCGGCGGCGACCGGGGAGTCCGGCGACTCCTGGTGGGGTGCCCGGCAGGTGTTCTGGGACGACTACTTCGACGTCGAGCGCTACCCGACCATGACGGCGCTGTGGAACGCCGACGCCTACGACATCGAGGGCTCGCTCGCCGACCACGTGCGCGGCTCGTTCGACTACGGGCTCGACAAGCTGCTCGACGGCATCGAAGGGGGTCTGCGATGACGACGCTGGTGACCGGGGCGACGGGCAACGTCGGGCGGCTGGTGGTGGCCGGGCTCGCCGGACCGGTGCGGGCCATCACCCGCGACCCGGCCAAGGCGCGGTTCCCGGCCGGCGTGGAGGTCGTGCAGGCGGACCTCGACGACCCGGATGGCCTGCCGTTCGACGGCGTCGAGAAGCTGTACCTGTTCGTGCACCCGCCGACGGCCCAGGAGGTCGTCGACCGCGCGGTGCGAGCGGGTGTGCGGCGCATCGTCACCCTGTCCTCGGGCGCGGTGACGCACGGGTACGACAAGACCCACCACCTGCCGGTCGAACAGGCCGTGGAGGCCTCCGGCGTCGAGTGGACCCACGTGCGGCCCGGTGAGTTCGCGGTCAACAAGATCGACCTGTGGGGTCCGTCGATCCGCGAGGACGGCACGATCGTGCACCCGAACCCCGACGAGCTCGGCCAGCCGATCCACGAGGCCGACATCGCCGACGTGGCGCTGAAGGCGTTGCGGGAGGACGGCCACGCCGGGCGGGCCTACACGCTGACCGGGCCGCCGCCGATCACGCAACGGCAGATGGCCGCGGCGCTCGGCGAGGTGCTCGGCCGGACGCTGACCTTCCGCGACGTCACCGTGGAGGAGGCGCTCGCGTACTACGTCAGCGTTGGCTGGCCCGAGGAGATCGCGCGGTACGTCCTCGGGCTCGGCGGCTACGAGGGCGGGGACGCCGACGACTTCTCCGACTACGAGTTCGTCGTGACCGAGGACTACGAACGGCTGATGGGACGGCCTTACCGGACGTTCGCGCAGTGGGCTCGCGACCACAGGGCCGACTTCACGGCCTGACGGCCTGCGCCACCGATCATGCCGTCGATTGCGGCACCTCCTCGTTCGACGTCCCGGTGAGAGGCGAACGAGGAGGTCCGGTGCGGTTCATGGTGTTCGTCAGGAGCCCGGTCCCGTTGGCGGCGCTGCACGGCGAGGCCCTCGTCCGCGCGGGCGTCCTGCTCGACGCGGGTGACCTGGTGCCGGACGCCTGCGGGGTGTCCGGGTACTGGCTGATCGACGTCCGCGACGCCGCCGAGGCCCTCGAGCGGGTCAAGCGCGTCCACCTCCCGGCGTGCGTCGTGGAAATACGTCAGGTGGCTGTGGTCTGATGCCTCCATGGGGGCTACCACCTCGGTGCACCGCACCATCGACGCGGTCTGGCGGATGGAGTCGGCGAAGGTCATCGCCGCGCTGGCCCGGTACACGCGCGATGTCGGCCTGGCCGAGGAGATGGCGCAGGACGCGCTGGTCGCGGCGCTGGAGCAGTGGCCGGCCGAAGGCGTGCCGCGCAACCCCGGAGCGTGGCTCACGACCACGGCCAAGCGCCGGGCGATCGACCAGATCCGGCGGCGCGAGAACCTGCACCGCAAGGTCGAGGAGATCGGCCGGGAGGTCCGGGAGGCCACGCCGGACGCCAGTGAGGGCGTCGACGACGAGATCGGCGACGACCTGCTGAGCCTCATCTTCACCGCCTGCCACCCGGTGCTCGGCACCGAGGCCAGGGTCGCGCTGACGCTGAAGATGCTCGGCGGCCTCAAGACCGAGGAGATCGCCCGCGCGTTCCTGGTCAGCGAGTCGACCGTGGCGCAGCGGATCGTGCGCGCCAAGAAGGCCCTCGCCGACGCCGGGGTGCCGTTCGAGGTGCCGGAGGGTCCCGAGCTGGCGACCCGGCTCGCGAGCGTCCTCGAGGTCCTGTACCTGATCTTCAACGAGGGCTACTCCGCCACCAGGGGCGACCACTGGATGCGGCCGGAGCTGTGCGCCGAGGCGCTGCGGCTCGGCCGCGTGCTGGCCGAGCTCGCGCCGAAGGAGGCCGAGGTCCACGGCCTGGTCGCGCTGATGGAGATCCAGGCCTCGCGCTCCCGCGCCCGCACCGGCCCCGGCGGTGAACCCGTGCTGCTGCTGGAGCAGGACCGCGGCAAGTGGGACTGGCTGCTCATCGGCCGCGGCCTGAAGGCACTGGAACGCGCCGAAGCGCTCAACCAGCCACCCGGCCCGTACTACGTGCAGGCCGCCCTCGCCGCGTGCCACGGCCGTGCGCGCCGCGCCGAGGACACCGACTGGCAGCGCATCGCCGCGCTCTACCAGGTGCTCGCGCGGATCTCGCCGTCCCCGGTCGTCGAGCTCAACCGCGCGGTGGCGCTGTCGATGGCCTTCGGGCCCGCCGCCGGACTCGCGCTGGTCGACGAGATCGCCGGCGAGAAGGCGTTGCAGGGCTACCACCTGCTGCCCAGCGTGCGCGGCGACCTCCTCGTCAAGCTCGGCCGCACGAAGGAGGCGAGGGCCGAGTTCGAGAAGGCCGCCGCGCTCACCCGCAACGAACGGGAGAAGGTCCTGCTGCTCGACCGCGCCGCCGCCTGCGGTTAGGCCAGAGCGAGCTTGAGGCCCAGCGCCGCGAATGACGCGGCGAAGAACCGCCGCAGCCACACCACCACGCGCGGCCGCGCCAGCACCCGGTCGCGCATCGACGCGGCGAACACGCCGTAGACCGCGAACACCACGAACGTCAGCGCCATGAACACCCCGCTCAACGCGAGCATCGGACCGAACCCGGTCGCGAACTGCGGCAGGAACGCCACGAAGAAGATCGTCAGCTTCGGGTTGAGCAGGTTGAGCAACACCGCCGACACGACGACCTTGCGCGCGGACGCCGGGGCGGCCGAGGTGTCGACGACCAGGTCGGCCCTGTCCCTCCACGTCGCCCACGCCAGGTAGAGGAGATAGGCGACACCGAGGTACTTCACGACCTCGAACGCCAGCGCGCTCGCGTGCAGCAGCGCCGCCAGGCCCGTGATGGTGGCCAGCACGTGCGGCACGATCCCCAGCGTGCAGCCGAACGCGGCGATCACGCTCGCCTTGCGGCCGTGCGCGAGACCGGCCGAGAGCGTGTAGAGCACACCGGTGCCGGGGGTGGCGACGGCGAGCAACGTCGTGAGCAGGAAGGCGAGAGTCATGCCGACGACTCTGCCGCCGAAGCGGTCCAGCCAGGAGAGCCAAAACCCGCTCGCGAAACTGGTCCACTTTCGACGTCGAGAACGCGGCGGCGGCTCCGTCTCCAGGACATGAGCATCAAGAGCATGCACCACGTGGGCATCACGGTCAGCGACCTCGCGGCCGCCGTCGCGTTCTTCGAGGCGCTCGGCATGGAGCTCGAGGGCAAGGCGCACATGGAGGGCGAGTTCGTCGACGGCGTCATCGGGCTCGACGGCTCGGTCAGCGAGATCGCCATGCTCAAGACGCCGGACGAGCGGTACCGGATCGAGTTCAGCCAGTTCCGGACCCCGCGGAGCGTCGACGGCAGCTCCGACGCACCGATCAACGCCCTGGGCCTGCGGCACGTCGCGTTCGTCGTCGACGACCTCGACGCCACCCTCACCCGCATCAAGCCGCACGGCGCCGAAGTCGTCCGCAACGTCGAGACCTACCAGGAGATGCTGAAGACCTGCTACGTCCGTGGACCCGAGGGCATCCTCATCGAGCTGTGCGAGTACTTCAGGTGAGAGCGCGCGCGTACGCCGTGGGCGAGACACCCACGGTCTGCGTGAAGTCACGGACGAGGTGGGCCTGGTCGCTGTAGCCGAGGTCAGCGGCCAGCCGGGCCCACTCGACCTCCGACTCGGCGCGCTCCAACGCCTCGTGGATGCGGTACCGCAGGATGACCCACTTCGGGCTCACACCGACGTAGTCCGCGAACAGCCGTTGCAACGTCCGCACCGCCACGCCGCACGTCCGCGCGAAGTCGGCGACCTTCCGGATCTCCCGGTCGGCCCGGATGCGGTGGACCAGCTCCATCGCCAGCGTCGCCTGCGGATCGGGAGTCGGCCCGAGACCCAGCAGGAACCCGTCGAGCGCGGCCACCCGATCGTCCTCGTCCTCGACGTCCAGCACCAGTGCGGACGGGACGTCGAGCCTCACGTGCCGGCCGGTCCACTCCGACACCGGCTCCGGGCGGAACGGCCGGAACCCGCCTGGCCGGAACTGCACGCCCGCCACCCGGACCCGTCCGTCCAGCACGCGGCTGAACAACCCCAGCCCGACGCCCGCGAGCTCCGGCTGTGCGTGCCCGTGCTCGAAGACGATGTTCACGCACGGATGCGGCACGACGTGTGTGGTGTAGGGCGTGTCGAGCTCACCGTCGACGAGCCAGTAGTGCTCCAGGTACGGCTGAAGCTCGGCGCACGGCAGACGTCGGCGGAACCGGACACGGGCGAACAGCTCGCGCGCGTCCACGATCCCCCGAGTGTCCCGGCGCGGCCCCTGCACAGCGCGATCCTAGGTTGGCGCGTTTTTTCAAGAACGCCCGCACACGCCGAAATAGCGTCTACGGCATGAAGCTCAGCGTTCTGCTCGATCGCGCGCGCGACCACGCGTTGCCCATCATCGCGAACATCACCGACGAAGATCTGACCAAGCCCACCCCGTGCGCCGACTACGACGTCCGCGCCCTGCTCGACCACCTGCTGCACGTCGTCGTCGAGTTCCAGCAGCTCGCCGCGAAGCAGGACGCCGACTTCAGCCACACCCCGACCTACCCGGACTGGCGCGAGCGCTATCCGGCCGAGTCCGCGAAGCTCGTGCAGGCGTGGGGGCAGCCCGGCGCGACCGAGGGCATCGCCGGGAACATGAACCTGCCCGCGCGGACCGTCGGCGGCCTGGCGCTGCTCGACCTCACCATCCACGCCTCCGACCTCGCGCAGGCCACGGGGCAGCGCTTCGAGCCCGACCCCGAGGTGTTCGCCGCGGTCTCGGACCTGGTCGGTCAGATGGGGCCGATGGCCGTCGGGTGGAAGGTCTTCAAGGAGCCCGCCGAGGTGCCCGCGGACGCGTCGCCGTTCGAGCGGCTGCTGGCCACCACCGGCCGCGACCCGCGCTGGAGTGCTTGACTGGCGCCATGCTGACGATCGGGATGCTGGGCGGGATGAGCTGGGAGAGCAGCGCGGAGTACTACCGGCTGGCGAACGTGCTCGTGCGCGAACGGCTCGGCGGACTGCACTCGGCGAAGGTCGTGCTGCACTCCGTCGACTTCGCCGGGATCGAGCGCATGCAGGTCGAGGGCCGGTGGGACGACGCGGGCAAGGCACTCGCGCAGGCTGCCGCACGGGTGCAGGCCGGCGGAGCCGACCTCCTGCTGATCTGCACCAACACCATGCACAAGGTCTACGACCAGGTCAACGCCGCCGTCGACATCCCGGTCGTCCACCTCGGCGACACGACCGCCGACGCGATCAAGGCCGCGGGGCTCACCACCGTCGGGCTGCTCGGCACCGGGTTCACGATGGACCAGCCGTTCTACCGCGAACGGCTGGAGTCGCACGGGCTGGAAGTGCTGCTCCCGTCGCCCGAGGACCGCGCGACCGTGCACCGGATCATCTACGACGAGCTGTGCGTCGGCATCGTCCGTGAGGAGTCCCGCCGCGCCTATCGAGACGTGATCGCCCGGTTCGAAGGCGCGGAGGGCGTCATCCTCGGCTGCACGGAGATCGAACTGCTGATCTCGCAGGCAGACGTGCCGTTGCCGGTGTTCCCGACCACCCGCCTGCACATCGAGGCCGCCGTCGAACGGGCCGTCCAGACAGTTCTGTGAACACCTGACGGGCCGGACGCTGCAACTCCGCCACTGTGCGAAGTGTCCTAATCACCGAGAGCTATTCCTGCTTCGGTGAACTAGGGGAGTTCGCGTTGAAACGATCACATCTGGCCGCAGGCCTGACGGCTGCCGTCGTGGCCGCCACGGCGGCCGTCCCGGCTTCGGCGGCACCACCGCCGCAAGAGGTGCGTGCCGACGGGCTGACCACCAAGGTCACGCTCATCACCGGTGACGAGGTCACCGTCGACAACGGCAAGGTGCGGGCCAGAGCCGCCCGCGGCCGGGAGGACGTCGGGTTCCGCACGTTCAAGGACCCGCGGGGCGACCTGCACGTCGTCCCGCTCGACGCCCAGGCCCGGCTGAGCTCCGGCGAACTGGACGAGCGGCTGTTCGACGTGTCGCTGCTCGCCCGCTCCGGCTACGACGACGTGTCGAGCCGGACCATCCCGCTGATCGTGCAGGGGCAGGGGATCAGCGCGGCGGGCGCCGAGTCGTTGCCCAGCATCGACGCCCGCGCGTTCGCGGTCGGCAAGGACGGCGGGTTCTGGGCCGGTGCGCGGACGGCGGGCACCGGCAGGATCTGGCTGGACGGCAGGGTCACCGCGTCACTGGACCGCAGCGCCGCGCAGGTCGGCGCGCCCCTGGCGTGGGAAAAGGGCTTCACCGGCAAGGACGTCACCGTCGCCGTCCTCGACACCGGCGTCGACGAGACACACCCCGACCTCGCCGGTGCGGTCGTGGAGTCGAAGAACTTCAGCGACAGCGACACCACCGACGACCGCGTCGGCCACGGCACGCACGTCGCCGCGACCGTCGGTGGCGACGGGAGGTACCGGGGCGTCGCGCCCGACTCGAAGATCGTCAACGGCAAGGTGCTCGGCGACCACGGCGGCGGCTACGAAAGCGACATCATCGCCGGCATGGAGTGGGCCGCCACCAAGGCCAAGATCGTCAACATGAGCCTCGGCAGCTCGTGGCCCGACGAGGGCACCGACCCGATGTCGCTCGCGCTCAACCGCATCACCGCGCAGACCGGCGCGCTGTTCGTCGTCGCCGCGGGCAACTCCGGCGGCCCGATCGGCTCGCCCGCCGCCGCCGACGCCGCCCTCACCGTCGGCGCCGTCGACCGCGAGGACAAGCTCGCCGAGTTCTCCTCGCGAGGCCCGCGCTGGGTCGACAACGCCGTCAAACCCGACATCACCGCGCCGGGCGTCGACATCGTCGCCGCCAAGGCGAAGAACGGCCGCATCGGCACGCCCGTCGGCGAGGCGCACGTCGCACTGTCCGGCACCTCGATGGCCACCCCGCACGTGGCGGGCGCGGCCGCGGTCCTGGCCGCGAAGAACCCGACGTGGAAGGCCGAGGACCTCAAGGCGGCGCTGATGAACAGCGCCCGGCCCAATCCGTCGCTCACGGTCTACGACCAGGGCGCGGGCCGGCTCGACATCGGCCGTGGCGCGTCCGCGGCGGTCTCCACCGACCACGGCGGCTTCTCGCTCGGCACCGCGCAGTGGCCGCACGACGACGACAAGCCCATCACGCAGAAGGTGACTTACCGCAACACCGGCTCCACCGACGTGACGCTCGACCTGCGCGTCGCCGACGTGAAGCCCGCGGTCGAGGGCCTGTTCAGCGTCACGCCCGCCAAGCTGACGATCCCCGCGGGCGGCACCGCCGACGCCACCATCACCGCCGACACGCGCGCCAACGTGCCCGACGGCGTGTACGGCGCGGCGATCGTCTCCGCCGACGGCGCGCGCGTGACCATCGGCGTGAACAAGGAGGTCGAGAGCTACGACGTCAAGGTCCGGTTCGTCGACGCCACCGGCCAGCCGACCACGAACTACACCTACCGCTTCGTGGACGTGAACCAGCCCAAGGCCTACTTCCGGTCGCTGCCGGCGGACACGCTCGTGCAGCGCCTGCCCAAGGGCACGTTCTTCCTCGACGGCTCCATCTACACCCCGGACGCCGACCCGACCAAGCGCGGCTCGACGACCGTGCTGACCGAACCGGCGCTGCAGGTCAACGGCCCCGTGGACCTCGTCCTCGACGCACGGCAGGGCGTCCAGCCGGCGATCACGGTGGAGAAACAAGCCGCTCCGGCGTCCTCGGAGCTGGTCTTCGACATGCAGGCCAACTGGGGCGCCACCGGCGGTTCGTACTTCCTCAACAACTTCGAGGGCATCATGGTCCGCCCGTCCACGACGTCGTGGCCGAAGTTCCGGTTCCACGCCCAGAGCGTCCTGGCCCGGCCCGACGGCAACGGCGGCTTCGCGGGCAGCCCGTACCAGTACCACGTGCGGATCGCCGAGACGACCCGCGTGCCCGTGGACCTGCAGCGTTCGGTGAAGGACCGCGAACTGGCCAAGGTCGATTCGATCACGCACGCCCGCATACCGGGTTCGATCGGCCAGCGCGACAACGGCGCCTCGGGCCCGCTGCCGTTGCGGCTGGAGGAGTACTACACGCCCGGCGTCGCCTGGGACGGCTCGCTGGTGGAGTTCGCGAAGCTCGGCGAGTACCCGTCCCACGGCAGCCAGTACTCCGGCGCCGGCCGCGTGTTCCGGCTCGGCCGCACCGTCACCGAGCACTGGAACAGCGCCGTCTACGGCCCGAGCCTGCCGCACGACGCCCGCTACGTCCGCCACGCCGGCCGCTACGGCGACCTGCTGCGCCTGGACGTGGGCCTGCACGGCGCCGAGAACATGATCGGCCACGCCCGGGAGACGGCCGCCCGCACCACCGTGACGCTCGACGGAGAGGTCATCTCCGACCAGCCCTACTCCGGCTACGCCTACCTGCCGGGCCTGCCGGCGGAGAAGAAGCGCTACCAGGTGCACACCGAGTCGGCCCGCGACTCGCAGTCGTCGCGGATCACCATCGACTGGACGTTCACCTCGCAGCACGTCGCCGGCGAGGACTACCAGCCGGTGCCGCTGCTGGCCGTCCGGTTCGCGCCGAGGCTCGACGAGCACAACCGCGCCGGTCGTGTCGTCACCGTGCCGATCACGGTGGAGCGCAACGGGACGGGCAAGGTCACCGACGTCAAGACGCCGGCGGTGCGGGTGTCCTACGACGAGGGTGTCTCGTGGAAGCCGGTGCCGCTGCGCAAGACCCGTGGCGGCTGGGAGGTCACGCTGATCCACCCGCACGGGGCCAAGAACGTGTCGTTCCAGGCCCAGGTCGCGGACGCCGGGGGTGAGGTGCGGCAGACGATCATCCGCGCCTACGACCTGAGGTGAGCGGTGAGGGGCCGGGTGCGCACCCGGCCCCTCACCGCTCACCGCTGGTACGGCGCCAGCGTCTGGGCGTCCACGTCCGGCGCTCCCATGACCGGGTGGACCTCGATCGGCTGGTTCAGCACCTTCCCACCCGGCCCGGGACAGGCCGAGCACTTCTGCGCGATCTCCAGCACCCGATCGCGGCTGGCGACGTCCACGACCCAGTACCCGGCGATGACCTCCTTGGACTCCGCGAACGGCCCGTCCACCACGACGGGTCCGGAGTCACTGCCGCGCACCACGAAAGCCCGCGCCGGACCGCTGAGCCCCTCGGACTGCAGCAGCTCGCCGGACGCGCGCAGCTCGGCGTCCAGGTCGCGCATGTAGGCGATCATGCGGTGCATGTCCTCGTCGGACCAGGCGGCGAGGCCCTCCCAGTCCTCCTGGCTGCCGCCGTAGCTGACCAGCACGTACTTCACTTCCACTCCCCACCGGCCGCGCGGGCCTTGATCTCCTGCACGGCCCAGCTGTTGCCGTCCGGGTCGTCGAAGAAGACGAACGACCCTCCGTCCACGTCGTTCATGCGCACGATCTCGCCCACCTCGACGCCGCGTTCGAGCAGCTGCGCACGGGCCTTCTCCAGGTCGGAGACGACGAGTTGCACGCCCTTGAGCGAGCCGGGTTCGCCCTTCGCGATGCCGCGACCCATCACGATCGAACAGGCCGATCCGGGCGGCGTGAGCTGGACGACGCGGGTGTCCTCGCCGAACGCCGTGTCGTGATCGACGGTGAAGCCGAGCTGCTCGGCGTAGAAGTGCTTCGCCCGGTCCACGTCGGACACGGGCACGACGACGACTTCCAGGGTCCAGTCCATGTTGCTGAGCTCCTCTCGAGCGGTGGCCTTCCGAACAGTCGTCGAAGTGCTCAGGACTTTTTCGACATGGGGTCCCTGCCCACATACCCGAGCAGCCTGTCCTGCAGCGGAGCGTCGGCGGGCACCGGGACCTCGGCGCCGTAGACCTCGATGCCGGGACCGAACGCGCCGGGGGTGCGGAAGCGTTGCATCAGCTCGGGCGGCACGGAGGTCGCCGTCGCCCAGAGGCGCTGCACGTCGGCGGGCGGGATGGTCTCGTCCTGGCCGGTGGCGCGGGCGAGGTCCCAGCCGTGCAGGACCAGGTCGTCGCTCACGACCTGGTCGATGTGGTCCTCGAGCGTCATCGGGCCGGCGGGCGTGGCGACCTCCGAACAAGCGCGGTCCGAGGTCAGGGCGGCGTGGACCTGCCGCCGGGCCTCGCGGAAGTCGTCCAGCGGACTGCCGGTGCGCGGGATGGCCGCACCGAGCATCACGCCGTGCATGTCGATGACGTGGTCGACCACCTCGCGCGCGGTCCACTTCGCGCACGGCGACGGGTTGTCCCACTGGTCGTCCCGCACCCTCGCGACCTTGGCCTCGAAGGCGTCGGCACGGGCCGCGTACCTGTCCGCGATCATGTCGCTCACTCCTCGACCGCGCCGCCGATCTTGCGCAGGTGCTCGCGGAACGTGAGCCCGCTCGCCAGGTAGTCGGCGAACCGCAGCTGGCTGCGCAGGGACTCACCCTGCCGCACGCGCTCGGCCTGCGCTCGTTCGACGTCACGGATGCCGCGCGCCTTCTCGATGAGCGCGGCGGCGTCCGCGGCGGGCACGAACAGCACGCCGTCGTCGTCGCCGAACACCACGTCGTCGGACGTGACGGTCCACTGGTCGACCTCGGCGGTCGAGAGGGCCTCGGGGGCGCGGTCGCGCAGGCTCAGCGGGCCGGTCGGGTTGGCGCCGAGGCTGAACACCGGCAGTCCGATCGCGCGGATGTCCTGGGTGTCTCGGTGCAGGCCCCAGATGACGACGCCCGCGAGGCCCGCCTGCTGTGCTTCGAGCACGATCAGGTCGCCCACGCAGGCCTCGTCGGTCCGGCCGTCGTTGTCGACGACGAGCACGTCGCCGGGCTGAGCGCGCTCGACGGCCTCGAGGAAGACGTCGACGCTGCCCGCGTGCCGGGCGGGCAGGACGCGGCCGGAGGTCCTGGTGCCGGGGATGACCGGTGTCAGGCTGACCGTGCGGACCGGGATGTTCGCCCGGATGCAGGCATCGGTCAGGTGCGCGGTGGTGAGGTCCAGCGCGGTGAGATCCGTCTCGGTGAGATCCATGCGGGCATTGTCACGCCGAGACCTTCTCCTCGGAGGGTTCGGTGCGCAAAACGCCTGCGGACAGCGCGGCGACCAGGCACAGCGCGACCGGGAGCAGGAACGCGATGTTGAGCGGCACGACGTGGGTCAGCCAGCCGATCACCGCCGGTCCGGCCAGCACGCCGAGGTAGCCGAGCCCGGCGACGCGGGAGACGTTGGCCGCCGCGGCACCCGGTTCGTGGTGGCCCGCCGCGCTGAACAGCTGCGGCACGGTGCCCGACAGGCCGATGCCCGCGATCGCCCAGCCCACCAGCGCGAGCCAGATCCACGGCGAGAGCGCGGCGGTCGCGATGCCGGCGGCGCCGATCACCGAACCCCAGCGCAGCACCGCCATCGGGCCGATCTTCGCGGTGACGCGGTCCGCGAGCAGGCGGCCGATGGTCATCGTCGTGGCGAACGCGCCGTAGGCGAGGGCCGCGATCTGCGGCGAGGCGTCCAGGACGTCCTGCAGGTGCAGCACGCTCCAGTCGTTCGCGGCGCCCTCGCTGAGCATCACCAGCAGGGCCAGCACCGCCATGACCCAGATCTTGCGCGGCACCTTGCGCTTGCCGGTCTGCTCGGCGGCGGCGTGCTGCTCCTCCTTCTCGTCGAGCAGGAACCTCGCGGTCGCCAGGCTGACGACGACACCGAGCACCGCGGCGGCGCCGAGGGTGGTGCCGGGGGAGAGCTCCCAGCTCAACGAGCGTGCGCCGGTCAGCGCCGCGGCCACCCCGCCGAGGGACCAGGTGGCGTGGAAGGCCGACATGACCGGACGCCGGTAGTGCCGCTCCACGACGACGGCGTGCGCGTTCATGGTGACGTCGATCAGGCCGTTGCCGAAGCCGAAGATGAGCAGTGCCGCGCCGAGGGTCCACTGGTTGACGGCGACGCCGGGAAGGAACGCCGTCACGCTGCACACGACACCGGCGATCGGCACCATCAGCTTCACGCCGATGCGGTCGGTCACCTTGCCGCCCGCGCGCATGCCGAGGAACGCGCCCAGCCCGAGCAGCAGCAGCAACCGGCCGAGCTCCGCGTGGGTGATGCCGGTGCGGTCCTCGACCGTCGGGATGTGCACGAGCCAGAGCCCGAGCAGGAACCCGTTGAGGGCGAAGTAGGTGAAGGTGGCGGCCCGCGCGGCCCTGAGAGCGTTCACACGCCCACGCTAACGAACGCGTCGAATGTTCGAAAGGTTGAGTTTCGAACGTCACTGTTGTTCAATCGCGATCGTGTCCCGACTGAAGCAGATCTCCGAGGCGGTCCGCGACGCCGGCTCCCTCGGCGTCGCGGAGCTGGCGTCGCTGACCGGCGCCTCCGAGATGACCATCCGCCGCGACCTGGAGGTCCTCGCGGCCCAGGGCGTCCTCGAACGCTACCGGGGCGGCGCGCGCAGCCTGCTGCTGCGCGGCGAGGAGCCCCCGTTCGCGCTCCGCGCCGACGAGAACATGGACGCCAAGCGCCGCATCGCCGCCACCGTCGCCGGCCTGATCGCCGACGGCGAGTCCGTCGTGCTCGACAGCGGCACCACCTGCCTGGAGGTGGCCCGGCTGCTGCACGACCGACGGCTCACCGTCATGCCGTTGTCGCTGCACGCCGTGAACGCGCTGTCGTCGTCGGTCACGCTCACGCTGCTCGTGCCCGGCGGCCGTCCCCGGCCCGGCGAACTCGCGCTGACCGGCCCGCTGACCCTGGCCTCGCTGCAGGCCCTGCGCTTCGACACGGCCGTGATCGGCTGCTGCGGCCTGTCCGCCGAACACGGCCTGACCGCCTTCGACCTGGAGGACGCCTCGGTGAAGCGCACCGCCATCGCCTCGGCCCGGCGCGTGATCGCCGCGGTCGACGCCTCGAAGCTGACCCGCACCGCGCTGGCGTTCGTCGCACCGGTGTCCGCGCTGGACGCCGTGGTGACCGACGCCGAGGGCGACGCGGGACTGACGGCCGCGGGTGTTCCGGTGGTGACGGCATGATCGTGCTGTTCGACATGTTCGGCGTGATCGCCCGCGACCAGTCGCCCGAGGTCATGCGCGAGATGAGCACCGCGCCGGAGTTCTGGGACGCCTACTGGGCGCACCGCCCCGCCTACGACCGCGGCGACGTCACCGCGCAGGAGTACTGGCAGCGCGTCGGCCACCCGCCGCTGGTGGAGCAGGACGTCGCCAGCTGGAGCCGCGTCGACTACGAGATGGTCGCCCTGCTGCACGAGCTGTCCAACGCGGGCCGGCGCATCGCGTTGCTGTCGAACATCCCCGAGGACCTCGCACGCAACTTCGAACGCACGCACGCGTGGCTCGACCTGTTCGAGGTCTGCGCGTTCTCGTGCCGCATCGGCCACGCCAAGCCGGAGCGCGGCGCCTTCGAGTGGTGCCGCGACCGGCTCGGCGACGACGACATCCTGTTCGTCGACGACCGGCTCGAGAACGTGCGCGCCGCCGAACTGGTCGGCATGCGAGGCCACCACTTCACCGGGATCGACGGCCTGCGCACGCTCCTCGCCGCGCACCCCTGACTCACGCGCCGGCGGCGCCGTCCACCGGCACGATCGCGCCGCTCACCATCGACGCGCGGTCGCTGAGCAGCCACGCGGCGACCTCGGCGACCTCGCGGGGTTCGGCCATGCGCCCGAGCGGGGTCGTGGCCGTGATGTGCCCGGCGACCCCGGGGGTCGCGGCCTCCCACTCCTCGATCATCCGCGTGTCGGTGCCGCCGGGGGTGATGCCGTTGACCCGGATGCCCTCGGGGCCCCACGTGACGGCGGCCGACTCGGTGATGCTGTTGAGCGCTCGCTTCATGGCGCCGTAGGCGGGCAGGACGGGGTTGGCGCGGCGGCTGCCGATGCTCGAGGTGTTGACGATCGCGCCGCCACCGCCGCGGCGCATGAGCGCGGCCTCGGCGTTCATCGCGGTCCAGTGCGACCGGAAGTTCACGGCGAACTGCAGGTCGATGTCGTCGTCGCTGGTGGTGTCGAGCGGACCGGGCTGCTGGATCGCCGCGCCGTTGTTGAACGCGCCGTCGAGCCGTCCGTGCAGCTCCTCCACCCGGCCGACGGCGGCGCGGACGCTCGCCCGGTCGGCGAGGTCGAGCCCCACGGCGTCCGCGACGCCGCCGTCGGCGCGGATCTCGCCGACGATCTTGTCCAGGGCGGCCGTGCCGCGGGCGGCGAGCACGACCGAGGCTCCTTCGGCGGCGAAGAGCCTGGCCGCGGCCTCCCCGATGCCGCGGCTGGCGCCGGTGATGAAGACGACCTTGCCGGTCAGCAGTCCGATGGGTGCGATGTCGTTGATCATGGCACCCATGTCACCGCGTTCGCCGGAGCGCATTCAGGTACAGGCTGTACCAGGATCCGCGGCCGTTCGGAGGGCAGACTCGGGGTATGAGCAAACAGGAGCTCGGGGAGTTCCTCCGCAGCCGCCGCGAGCGGCTGCGCCCGGAGGACGTCGGCCTGCCGTCCGGACCACGCCGCCGCACACCGGGCCTGCGCCGCGAGGAGGTCGCGGTGCTCGCGCACATTTCCACCGAGTACTACGTGCGGCTGGAGCAGGGCAGGGCGCCGTGGCCGTCCGGTGACGTGCTGGCCGGGATCGCGGGCGCGTTGAAGCTCACCGACGCCGAGTCCGACCACCTGCACCTGCTGGCGGGCACCGCGCCGATCCGCACCCGCACGCACCGCCGTGACGTGCACCCGAGCATCCTGGCGCTGCTGGAACGACTGCCGCAGACGGCCGGGTTCGTGACGTCGGCGGTGTTCGAGGTGCTCGCGTGGAACGACCTCGCGGCCGCCCTGATGGAGGACTTCGCCGAGGTCAGCCCGCGCGACCGCAACCTCGCCCGCCGCGCGTTCCTCGGACCGGCACCGGCCGGCACCCCGCTCTACGGGATCTCCGACGCGGCCGAGTTCCGCCTGCACGTCGTCATGCAGCTGCGCGCCACCGCCGCGCGCTACCCGTCCGACCCCGAGGTGACCGGTCTGGTCGAGGAACTGCGCACCGGCAGCCCCGACTTCGCCCGCCTCTGGGAGCGCAACGACGTGCAGGCCGCGCCCACGCTCCGCAAGACCTTCCGCCACCCGGTCGTCGGCGAGGTCGCCGTCGACTGCGACTCGCTCGCCCTCACCGACCGCGACCAGCACCTCGTGCTCTACAGCGCGCCGCAGGGATCCCCTGATGCCGAGGCGCTCGCGTTGCTCGGCGTCCTCGGCCCAGGGGCCCGCCTCTAGACCAGCGACGAGAAGTAGAACCAGAACGCCTGCAGCACCGCGGCCGCGACCAGCAGGTACCACAGCAGCAGCACGGCGCTGTGGTACTGGAACGTCGGCTTGATGTTGCGCAGCGTCGTGTACCAGAAGATCGGGATCGTCACGACCCACACCACCATGCAGTACGGGCACAGCGCACCGATCACGTACAGCGACTCGACGATCAGCCAGTGCACGAACGCCACCCCGGCCGTGGCGCCGACCTGCAGCCCGATCCACACCCATGACGGCAGCTCGACGCCCGCGAGCAGCAGCACACCGAGCGTCGTCACCACCGCGAAGCCCGCGATGCCGAGCAGCGGGTTCGGGAACCCGAACAGCTCGGCCTGCGCGGTCTTCATGATCGAGCCGCAGCTCAGCACCGGGTTGATGCTGCACGTCGGCACGTAGAACGGATCCTTGAGCAGCGCGATCTTCTCGATCGTCAGCACGAGGGAGGCGACGAAGCCGACCGCCCCGCCGACCGCGAGCACCCACGCGACGATCCGGTTCACGGCAGCACCTTCTCGATGGCGGCCTTCAGGTTGTCGTAGCTCGGCGCCCCGGTGAACTTGGTGCCGTTGACGAAGAACGTCGGCGTGGCCTGCACCCCGGCCTGCGAGCCCTCCGACCGCTGGGCGAGAACGCGCTCCCGCAGCGCCGGGTCGTCCAGAGCCTTCTCGAACGCCGCGGCGTCGAGCCCGAGCTCCCGCGCGAACCCGCTGAACACCGCGCGCTGCGACGTCTGCTGCCCGGCCCACTCCTGCTGCGCGTCGAACACCAGCCGGAACATGTCGTCCCGCTTGCCCTGCGCCCCCGCCGCCTCGACCGCGACGGCGGCCAGTTCGGAGTTGCGGTGGCTGGGAATGGGGAAGTGCCGCACGTCGAACGTGACGCGCTCGCCGAACTCGGTCTTCAACCGCTCGACCCCGGCATACGCGGCGCGGCAGGACGGGCACTCCAGGTCGAGGTACTCGACGACGGTCACCTTGCCGTCGCCCGACTGCGGCGCCGCTGTGGTGCCGTCGCGGCCGAACAGGAAGAAACCGGCGATCACCACCGCCACGACACCGACGATGATCAGGGACAACCGGGCGTTCTTGGACATGACTGGGAAAACCTCCACGAAGGCTGGCAGGACCGAACCGCAGAACGGGTTCGGCCTAGGCCCGCAGCACGCAGAGCTGCGACAGCCGCACTTCCAGCCGGCGTGAAGGAGGGGGCAGAACGTCGGGAAGGCGCTGCCACAGCACCCGGAACGACCCGGTCCGCCGCAGCACGGCGAACCCGATGAGCACCGCGAGCGCCACCACCAGGCAGGCACCGGCGACGAGGATGCCCTCGACCAGCCCGCTCTCACCGGCCTGGTCGGAGTGGACGACCGCGTGCGTGCCCGACGTGGGGCACTGGGCGGTCCAGGCGAACTCCGTCTCGCACGGGGTGCCCTGCATCATCGCGACTCCGGCCACCAGGGCGAGCACGGCGAGGACGCGTGCGAGGTGCGCACGGGTTCGCGAGCTGCCTGGGCCGGACACGGGATCCAGGGTAGCGATCTCCTGGGTAGGGTCGCGCGGATGGGGGAGAAGCTGCGTGAATCGGACAGACTCGTGGTCGCCGGACAGCCGTTGCCGGAGGAACTGATGCCGCACGACCGCATCGCCGGAAGCGCAGTCTGCTCACTGCTGCGGGAGTTCGTACAGCTGAGTCCACACCACCGGCAGGAGATCCACGCACTCGTCACCTCGCAGCCGCAGTACCAGCGCACCGCGTCGAGCGGCATGCCCGCCGCGTACAGGTCCTACTCCTCGACCGGCGAACCAGGTCCGGTGGTCATGCGCCTCCTGGGCAACCGGAACCTGTCCTCGACATCGGTCGCGAAGGCGGTGCACACCGTGACCGGCGGCCGCAGGTACTGGGCTGCTTCCAGCTACAACATGCTGGGCGTGGGGCGCAAGGCACTCACGCCCGACCTGCTCGGCGACCTGTCCGCGCTCATCGACCTGCCGGTCGGCGTCCTCGAAGAGCTGACCGGAGTCGTCCCGCAAGCGCCGCCCGCAGACGTCGGAGCCTTGGTCTGGGACTGCCGCCGTCTCACCGAGGACCAGATCAGGGATGTGGCCGAGAAGGCGGAGAAGTTGCGCTAGTGCCCGGACGCCGAGCCCTGCCGCGCGAGGGCGGCCGGGGTCACCGGCGTGAAGAAGTTGACCAGGGTGCCGTCGGGGTCGCGGACCAGCAGCGACCGGTTGCCCCACGGCATGGTCGCGGGCTCGGCGACGACCTCGGCGAACCCCGTCAGGTCGCGGTGCACGGCGTCCACGTCGTCGACCAGGAACTCGACGATCACGCTGCGGTTGGCGGCCGGTTCGGCGGAGCCCGGCGCGAACAGGCCGACGGTGCGGGTGCTGCCGAGGGCGAGGGTGGCCGAGGTGGTCTTGATCTCGGCGAAGTCCTCGGTGGCCCAGTCTGCCGCCACGCCGGTGGCGCGTTCGTAGAAGCCGACGAGGCGGGCGACGTCGGCGGTGATGACGCGGATCGAGACGAAGTGCACGGTTCTCTCCTCAAACGGGTTGATGACCGCACGCTAGGAGCGATACCGGGCAGAACCCGCCCGGTATTCGAGGGAGAATTCAGGACGTGCCCCGGCCCATCGCTCGCGTGCTGACGCTGCTCGAACTCCTGCAGTCGGGAGGCGTCCGCACCGTGGCCGAGCTCGCCGACCGCCTGGGAGTCGACGAACGGACCGTGCGGCGCTACGTCGGCCACCTGCTCGACCTCGACGTCCCGGTCGAGTCGGTGCGGGGACGCCACGGCGGCTACCGGCTCGCCGCCGGGTATCGGATGCCGCCGCTGATGCTGACCGACGACGAAGCCCTCGCGGTGCTGCTCGGCCTGGTCGCGGGCCGCCGATCAGGCCTGATGACGGACGCGGCGAGCGAGACGGCGACGGCCAAGATCCGGCGCGTGCTGCCTGCAAGGTTGCGCCACCGGCTCGACGCCGTGCTCGGCTCGGTCGCCTTCACCGCCCCGGCCGGAGAGCCGGCGGTCCCGGACGCGTCGGTCCTGCTGGCGATCGCCGACGCGGTGACCCACCACCGGCCTGTCGCGGTCCGCTACACCTCCGCCGACGGCCGCCAGAGCGAACGCGCGCTGCACCCGCACGGCCTCGTCGCCCACTCGGGGCGGTGGTACGTGACCGGCACCGATCCCGCGATCGGCGAGGACAGGACGTTCCGGCTCGACCGCATCGCGCACGCCAGGACGCTGCCGGGCACGTTCGACCCGCCGGACGACCTCGACCCGGCGCAGCGCCTCCTGATCGGGCTCGCCACCGCGCCGTACCGGCACGAGGTGGTGCTGCGGATCCGCGGGAGTGCCGAGCAGATCCGCACCCGGCTGCCCGCGAGCGTCGCGGTCGTGGAGGAGGACGGGTCGTGGTCGCGGGTCGAGCTGCGGGTGGAACGGCTCGACTGGGTGCCCGGTGTGCTCGCGGCGCTGGACCTGCCGTTCGTGGTCGAGCGGCCGGAGGAGCTGCGGGAGCTGGTGGCCGCGCTCGCCGAGCGGCTGGCGGAGTCGGCACGGCGCACCACGGCCTGATGCACGCGGTAGAGCACTTCATACTGTGCCCATGCGTCGCATCATTGATCTCAGTCACCCCATCCATCACGGGATGACCACGATTCGTGGCATGAAAACACCGAGTGTCACGACTTACGTGAGCCGCGAGGAAACCGCTGCCCGTATGGCGCCTGGCGTGTCGTTCGAGATCGGGCAGATCGATTTGATCGCAAACACCGGAACTTATCTGGACACGCCGTCGCACTACCACCAGGACGGCTACGACACGGCAGGTCTTCCGCTGGAACGAGTTGCGGATGTGCCTGCCGTCGTGTTGCGGCCCGGTGATCCGATCCTCCCGGAGCTGGAGGGATTCGCGGTGCTGTTCCACACCGGCTGGTCCCGTCATTGGGGTACTGACACCTACCAGGACGGACATCCGTTCCTCACGTCGGATGTTGTCGACGCGTTGATCGCCGTCGGGCCCGCGTTGGTCGGCATCGACTCTCTCAACATCGATGACGCCACGGATCCGAGTCGGCCAGCGCACCAAGGGCTGTTGCGCGCGGGTATCCCCATCGTCGAGCATCTGACGAACCTGGAGCAGGTGCCTGCCCGCGGCGCCCGGTTCACGGCGTTGCCGATGCCGGTTGTCGGTATGGGCACCATGCCGGTACGGGCGATTGCCATCGTGAACGAGTGAGTCGTCCTGCCAGATCTGAGCATCAAAACAGCCGCTCAGCCGAGGTCGGACAGGTCCAGCACGAACCGGTAGCGCACGTCACCGCGTTCGAGCCGCTCCAAAGCCTCGGTCACGCGGCCAGACGGCAGCACCTCGACGTCGGCGGTGATCCCGTGGGCGGCGCAGAACTCCAGCATCGCGGCGGTGGCGGGAACACCGCCGCTGCCGCCGGAGGTCAGCTTCTTGCGGCCGACGAGCAGGGCCATCGCCTCCACGGTGATGCCGCCCAGGTACCCGACCTGGCTCAGCGTCCCGTCCATCGCCACCAGCGCGAGGTACGGCGCGAGGTCGTGCGCAACGGGGATGGTGTCGATCAGGACGTCGAACCGGTCACGCGACGCTTCCACGCTTTCCGGATCGCTGGAGACGACGACATCGCGCGCACCGAGCCGCACGACGTCCTCCGCACGATCGGCGGACCGGCTCACGACCGACACCTCCGCACCGAGCGCCACGGCGAACTTCACCGCGAGGTGCCCGAGCCCGCCCAGGCCGGCCACCGCCACGCGCATCCCCGGCCCCACGCCCAGTGCACGCAGCGGCTCCCACACGGTGACCCCCGCGCACATCAGCGGCGCCGCGGCCGCCGGGTCCAGGCCTGAGGGCAGGGGATAGGCGAACTTGTCGCGGACGACGTACTCACGGGAGAAGCCACCCAACGTCGTCGTTCCGTCGTGACGGTCCTTGCCGCCGTAGGTGAGCGTGGGGAACTCACGGCAGAAGTTCTCCTGCCCCGCCGCGCACATCGAACACGTCCCGCAGGAGTCGACGATGTTGCCCACGGCGACCGCGTCGCCGACCCGGAACGCGGTCACGTCCGGGCCGACCTCGGTGACGACGCCGGTGAACTCGTGGCCGGGGACGAGCGGGCTTTCGCCGTCGTGGGCCTTGAGGCCGTGCAGATCGGTGTGGCAGACCCCGCAGAAGTCGACCCGGACCGCGATGTCGTCGGACCGCAGGTCACGCCGGGAGATCGGCTCCTTCCGCAGGGTGCCGCCGTGGGCCTGCCAACCGGTGGTGCTGCGCATGACGCTCCTTCAAACAGACTGTTCGGTCTATTTCGAGGCTAGGCCGCGTCGGCGGAAAAGTAAACCGACTGTTCTGTCGGTAGAGTGCAGCGCATGGCTGACCAGCAGCTGACCGCCCGGGGCGAGGCCACCCGGCAGCGCATCATCGACGTCGCGACCCGCGAGTTCGCCGAACACGGCATCGCCGGAGCCCGCATCGAACGGGTCGTCGCGGCAGCCCGCACCAACAAAGCCCAGCTCTACGCCTACTTCGGCAACAAGGACGGCCTCTTCGACGCGATCTTCCTGGGGTCGCTGGAACGGATCGTCAACGTCGTCCCCATCGACGCCACCGATCTCGCCGACTGGGCCGTGCGCCTCTACGACGAGTACCTCGACCGGCCCGACCTGATCCGGCTGGCGACGTGGAACCGCCTCGAACGCCGCCCGGCTGGCCACCTCGTCGCCGACCGCATCGACCAGGAGAAGCTGCGCGCGATCGCCGATGCGCAGGAGGCCGGGCTGGTCCGCGCCGGCGATCCGTTCGACGTGATGGCCGTGGTGATCGCGATGTCGATGGCGTGGTCCCCGGTCAGCAACGTCTACGCCGCCACGGCCGACGAGGACCCCGAGGTCCACGAACGCCGTCGCGACTTCCTGCGTGACACCGTGCGGCGTGCCACGGCGCCATAGGAAAGTTTGGAAGACCGCCAAAGAGCATGCTTTCAGGTTGACCTGCGCGGAATGGGTGGAGCCAAACGGAAATGCGGCTCTACCTTTTCCGGCATGCCTTTGCGGAGATCAACGGTGCGCGGCCGCGAGTTCGGCGACGCGATACGGGCGCTGCTGCGGGCGTCCGACCTGACCAACCGAGCCGCCGCGGATCTGCTCGGCTGGCAGGAAGCCAAAGTCTCGGAACTGGTCAACGGCAAGGAAGGCACGACCGACCTCGACCTGGCCAAGTTGCTGGGGTTGCTGCGGACGCCACCAGCCGAGTTCGACCACCTCATGACGCTGCACCGCAGCACCAGTGAGCGGGACTGGCTGCAGTCGGTCGGTTCGGGTTCGCCGGACCGGGCACGAACCTTGAGGGAACACGAGAAGATCGCGTCGGAGATCACCAGTTGGTCGATGAACGTCGTTCACGGTCTGCTCCAGATACCCGCCTACACGCTCAGCCTGGCCAATTCAGCCGTGAATCTCCAGGCCGATGTCGTGAAGACCCGGACCGCGCGGCAGAGGTCCGTGCTCGACGGGTGTCGAACGCTCACCGTTTTCATGCACGAGCAGGCTCTTAGACTTCCCGTGGGCGATGCCGAAGTAATGGCAGAACAACTCCACCACCTGCTTCGGCTGTCGGTTCGCCCCTATCTGACCATTCGAGTGATCCCCACCGCGGTCGGGCCGCACGCAGGCCTCGCAGGTGACTTCGACCTCCTCAAGTTCAAGAAGATCCCGCCGATCGTCTATCTGGAGAGCCACGGGGCGAACGTCTTCCTCGAAGATCAGACTTCTGTCGATCTGTACGACACCGTCGTGAAGTCACTCGGACGGACGGCGTTGGACGAGGTGCAAACGAGGAAGCTGATCACCGACATCATCGGTGAGGAGGCTTGTGGTGACCAGCTGGCGGAAGAGTAGTTACAGCGCCAACGACGGCAACTGCGTGGAGGTGGGCCGGGGCGTCGGGCTGCGGGACAGCAAGTCGCCCTCGGTCGAGCTGCCGCTCGCGGCCCACCAGTGGGCGTCGTTCCTGCGACTGGTCAGGACCGACAACGTGCAACCATGAGTTGCGCGTTGTGGCTCCACGGGCTAACTTGATGCGCAACCAAGGGTTGCACTTCGAGTCACGGGAGCACGCATGGAGCACGGGAGCATCGAACGCGAGCTGCGCATCGACGCCAGCCCCGAGGTCGTCTACGAGGTGGTCAGCTCGCCCGAGCACCTGCGCGAGTGGTGGCCCGACGAGGCCGAGTTCGACGCGGTCGTCGGCGGCACGGGCACGATCACGTTCGGCGACCCGGCCTCGCCGGAGGCGAAGGTCGAGCAGCTCACCGTCGTGGAGGCCGACCCGCCCCGCAGGTTCGCGTTCCGCTGGGTCTACGACCGGGGTGAGACGGCGGCGCCGGACAACTCGCTGCTCGTCACGATCGACCTGGAGCCGTCGGGCGGGGGCACGCTGCTCAAGTTCAGGGAGACCGGCTTCCGCGAGCGCGGCTGGGAGGCCGCCGTGCTGGAGCAGGCGTACAACGACCACGTCCAGGGCTGGAACCACTTCCTGCCGCGCCTGGTCGCCCGCGCCACGAGTCTGGTCGCGCGCTCGTGAGCACGGCGATCGACGACGAGCTGTGGTCCGCAGTGGGTGACCCGACCCGTCGCCGGATGCTCGACCTGCTGCTCAGCGACGGTGGTGGCACCGCGACGACGTTGAGCGATCGGCTCCCGGTCACGCGGCAGGCGGTCGCGAAGCACCTCGGCGTGCTGGACCGCGTCGGCCTGGTCCACGCGACCGCCGCCGGCCGCGAACGCCGTTACGAGGTCGACGAGGCGCAGCTCGCCCGGGCGGTGGCGCAGCTGTCCGCGGTCGGGGCGACCTGGGACGCCCGGTTGCAGCGGATCAAGCGCATCGCCGAGCGGATCCAGCGCGAGAAGGAGTCGTCGTGACGACGGAGGTCGAACGGGGCTACACCACGTCGTACGTGGTCGAGCAGTCGCCGGACGAGGTCTACGCGGCCGTCTTGGACGTGCGCGCCTGGTGGACCGGCGAGGTCGAGGGACGCACCGACGAGGTGGGCGCCGAGTTCACCTACCGGCACCCGCCGCAGCACTACAGCCGTCAGCGCGTCACCGAGCTGGAGCCGGCCCGGCGGGTGGTGTGGCTGGTCACCGACAGCCGGCTGTCGTTCGTCTCGGAGCCGGCGGAGTGGACCGGCAGCGAGGTCGTGTTCGACATCGTTCCCGCTGGTGGCGGCACCGAGCTGAGGTTCACCCACGTCGGTCTGGTGCCGGACGTCGAGTGCTTCGGCGCGTGTTCGACGGCGTGGCTGCACTACGTCAACGGCAGCCTGCACAGCCTGATCACGACGGGACGGGGTCTGCCCGATCCGTGGTGACACGCCGAGGGGATGTGCGTGCCATCGACGGCGCGGGCATCCCCTCGCAGCTCAACGGGCGCGCTGTCGAACGCCGTACCCTCCGATGGTCGGGAATCGCCTGATTGCCACCCGAACGACCGGATTCGGGTGCATCCTTGTGAGCGGCAAAACCCCTCGACCCGAGGACTGATGACCATGACCAGTGCGACCGCGGGCCCCCGCCACAACTGGGAGTCGGACCTGGAGCGCTACCGGATCAGAGCGGTCCAGGTGCTCGACACGCACCTGCCCGCCACCAGCGGCTGCACCGAGTGCGGTGACCCCTGGCCGTGCGCTCGCGCGTGCAGCGCCGAGCTGGTCCTCGAACTCTGACGCCTACGAGCACACCCGCTCGACGAACGCGTTCACGCCGGCCAGCATCCGCTCGACCTGCTCGCCGAGCGTGATCGCCTCCTTGAACCGCGAGCCGGGTCCGGCGCTCTTCTTGCCGCGCAGGTAGAGCGAGCACGCCAGGTCGGCGCACACGTAGGCGCCGACCGAGTTGCCCAGTTGCCCGGACTTCCCGGCCTTGCGCGCGGTCATCAGCGACACCCCGTCCCCGGAGTGCGTGGTCAGGCACCACGCGCACAACGTCTTGCGCGCCCGCCCCGCCTGAGCGGCCCGCCGCAGCGCGATGCCGACGAGCCTGCCGTCCAGCTCGGCCACGAGGTACGAGCGGTCCGGCGCCGCGGGGTCGGTCCAGCCGAGGAAGTCCAGGTCGTCCCACGGCCGGTCACCCAGATCCCTGGGCACGTGCATGCGCTTCGCCTCGCCCTTGGTGGAATTGACGAAGGACGCGCGGATCTCGAGTTCGGTCAGCGGCTTCACGTACCGGGACGCTAGGCTTGCCTAGAGGTCCTAGGCAAATCATTAAGGACCCTAGGAGCAGTGGCGGATGGCACGTGCGGGGCTCACCGCGGAGCGTCTGACGGAGGCGGCGGCGGACCTGGCGGACGAGGTCGGCTTCGAGAACGTCACGGTGTCCGCCCTGGCCCGCCGCTTCGGCGTGAAGGACGCCTCGCTGTACTCGCACATCCGCAACGCCCACGACCTGCGGGTCCGCCTGGCCGTCCTCGCGCTCGCCGAGCTGGCCGACCGCGTCGCCGCGGCGATCGGCGGCCGTTCCGGCAAGGACGCCCTGGTCGCCTTCGCCGGCGCCTACCGCGCCTACGCCCGCGAACACCCCGGCCGCTACACCGCGACCCAGCTGGCGCTGGACCCGGACACAGCCGCGACCAGTGCCGCCGGGCGGCACGCCGAGCTGACCCGCGCGCTCCTGCGGGGCTACGACCTGTGGGAACCCGACCAGACCGACGCCGTGCGGCTGCTGCACAGCACCTTCCACGGGTACGTGTCGCTGGAGCGGGCCGGGGCCTTCCACAGCCATCCGCGCGGGGTCGAGGCGTCGTGGACGCGGGCCCTCGACGCGCTCGACTCCGTGCTCAGGGCGTGGCCCGCCCCGTGATCAGTGGTGCGCGGCCGCGACCGGCGGCAGCGCCTGCTCCGTGTAGGCGACCTGGGTCATCCTCTCGGTCAGCGGGGCGAGCAGCCGTGAGGTCATCACCCTGTTGACCACGCGGGTCAGCCCCAGGCCCAGCCGCGTGCGCGGGTAGGCGAACGGCACCATCCAGCCCGGGAAGTCCTGCACATCCTCGACCAGAGGCCGCATCCACTTCTCGTAGCCCGCCAGCCCCTCGGTCGTCGAGAGGCAGGCGGCCAGGACGTAGCCGCTGACCAGGGCGAGCGAGGCGCCGCCACCGCCCATCGGGGTCACGCACCAGGCGGCGTCGCCGGCGAGGACCACCCGGCCGCGGTGCCACGTGGGCATGCGGATCTGGGTGAGCTGGTCGACGTAGACGTCGGCGGAGGTGTCGAAGCCGTCGAGGACGCGGCCGGCCTCCCAGCCCGCGTCGGCGAAGCGCTCGCGCATCTCGGCCAGGGCTCCGGCGCGGTCGCGGCGGGTCAGGTCGGCGGCTCGGGCGTGGGCGAGCATGGCGCGGGTGGTGCCGTGGTTGTCGGGGCGCAGGTGGATCTGGCGTCCTTGCGTGGTCGTGTACCAGCGCCACCGGCTGTCGTCGGCCGGCGTGCGCGGGATCGTGCCGAAGACCATGGCGATGCCGAGGTCGCGGCGGTCGACCTGGTCGCCGAAAAGCAGGTCCCGGGTGGACGAGCGCACTCCTTCGGCGATGACCAGCAGGTTCGCGTGCAGCACCCGTCGCGAGGCGGTGGTGATGGTGACCCGGTCGTCGTCGGTGACCTCGGCGATGGTGTCGCCGTAGACCACCTCGACGCCCTCGGGCAGGTGCCGCAGGATCGTGGTGGCGAAGTCGCCGCGCAGCACCTCGAACTCGGCGGTGGCACCGTCCGGGCCGTTGGACGGAAGCTCGGCGATCACCTCGCCGTTCTCGTCGACGAACACCGTGCCGGTCTCCGTGGTGTTCTGCTCCTTCACCGCCTCGGTCAGGCCCATGCGGGCGAGCACCTCGCGGGCGATCCCGCGCACGTCGACGTTCTGCCCACCGTCGCGGAAGGTCTCGGACCGCTCCAGGACGGTCACCTCCCACCCCGTGCGCCGCAACCAGAAAGCGGCCGAGAGACCGGCGATGCTCGCACCGGAGACCACCGCGTGCCGTGTCGACATCCTGAACTCCCCTGCCAGTGAAAGCTTTGACGCAAAGCTACTTTGACCTAAAGGTGCTTGCATGACAGAGACGAACCCGCTGACCACGGACTGGACATCCGCGCAGGTGGCGGTGATGCACCGGCTGCGCGACTGGGTGGTCGACTTCGGCCAGCTCACCCAGCACCTCGCCACGTGGATGGCGCTGCCGGGAGCCGATGCGAACGCCCTGGGGCAGATCATCTGGGCGGCCGAGTCGGGCGCGCCGCTCTCGCCCGCGCAGTTGTCGCGGCAGATCGGCATGACGAGCGGTGCGACGACGATCCTGCTCAACCGGCTCGAAGCCGCAGGTCACATCACGCGCAGCCGGGAGAGCGCGGACCGCCGCCGGGTCACGCTGCGTCCGACGTCCGCTGCCAGGGACCGCGCCCAGGAGTTCATCGGACGTGCGGGCACCGAGATCGCCGAAGTCCTCCGCACGACGTCGCCCGAGGAGCTTGAGGTCGTGGCGATGTTCCTGCGGCGGATGACCGACGCCGCGGACGAGGCGAACCTGCGTCTGAGCCGCTAGAGACGTGGCCTCGTGAGCAGCCGTGACAGCACGATGGCGCTCTCGGTCCGTTGGACGAGAGCGGTCGAACGCACCCGTTGGATCGCCTGCTCCAGGTGCGGGATGTCCTTGGCCAGCATGTAGAGCATCGCGTCGGCCGCGCCGGAGACGGTGCACGCGTCGATGACCTCCGGGATGTCGTCGAGCGCCTTGCGCAGCGCGGCCGGGGTCGGGTTGCCGGTGCAGTAGATCTCCACGAACGCCTCGGTGTGCCAGGCCATCGCCTGCGGGTCGACCACCGCGCTGAACCCGCGGATCGCGCCGGTGGCCACGAGGCGGTCGAGTCGTCGCTTGGCGGCGGACGGGGACAGCCCGGCCGCCTTGCCGATCTCGGCGTAGGTGGCGCGGGCGTCGCGCACCACGCACCGGATGATCGCTTCGTCGATGGCGTCCATGAGCAAAAGCATCCGATCGCGCGCAAAGAACCGCCAGAGGCCCTCCGAATTTGCAAGAAACCGTTTTTTGAAGCGGGTTTTGGCGATTGTTCGCGCTGCCCGGCCGACCCTAACCTCCGCCTCGTGACGATCAACGATGTCGAGGCGGCGGCGCTGGCCGCGGTGGACGAGGCGGCGATCGGCCGGCTCCTGCTGGACCTGCTCGAGGTGCCGAGCGTGACGGGCACCGCCGCGGAGTCCGAGTTGCAGCACGTGCTGGCCGGGCACCTGGAGCGGCTGGACCTGGACGTCGACCTGTGGTCGATGGACCTGCCCGCCCTGCGGTCGCACCCGGACTTCCCCGGTGGCGAAGCCCCGCGGACCGAGGCGTGGGGCCTGGTCGCAGGCACCCGGACGCAGGGCGACGGTCCGTCGCTGGTCCTGCAGGGACACGTCGACGTCGTGCCGCCCGGCGACCTCGCGCAGTGGAAGGGCGATCCGTTCCGCCCACGGGTGGACGGCGATGTCGTGCACGGCCGGGGCGCCTGCGACATGAAGGCCGGCGTGGTGGCGATCCTCGCCGCGTTGAGCGCGGTCAAGGCAGCGGGCACGAGGCTGAACGGCCAGGTCGCGGCCCATTTCGTCGTCAGCGAGGAGGACGGCGGGCTCGGAGCGTTCGGCACGCTGCGGCGCGGGCACACCGGCGACGCCTGCATCATCGCCGAACCGACCAGCGGCGCGCTCATGGTCGCCAACGCCGGCGCCCTGACGTTCCGCGTCGAAGTCGCGGGCCAGGCCACCCACGGCAGCACCCGCTACGCCGGGATCAGTGCCATCGACGCCTACCTGCCCGTCCACCAGGCGCTGGCCCGGCTGGAGACGCGTCGCAACGCCGACACCGACCCGCTGATGTCGGCCTGGGAGATCCCGTACCCGCTGTCGATCGGCACGGTCCGTGCCGGTGACTGGGCCAGCACCGTGCCCGACCTGCTGGTGGCCGAGGGACGGCTGGGCGTGGCACTGGGGGAGGACCCGGCTCGCGCGCGGGCCGAACTCGAAGCGTGCGTGGCCGAGGCCTGCGCCGCGGACCCCTGGCTGCGGGCGCACCCGGCCGTCGTGACCTGGCCCGGTGGTCAGTTCGCCAGCGGGCGGCTCCCGGCGGGGCATCCTCTGGCCGCCCTGGTGGGTGAGGCGCACGCCGACGTCACCGGCACCGGGCGCCCCTCCGAGCGGGGCGCTCCCTACGGCAGCGATCTGCGGCTGTACGCGGGGGAGGGCATCCCCACCCTCCAGTACGGGCCGGGTGACGTGCGGGTGGCCCACAGTCCCCAGGAGCAGGTCTCCGTCAACGAGGTCGTCACGGTCACCCGGTCCCTGGTCCTCGCCACCCTTCGGGCGGTCGGCACCCGCTGACAGCGGGTTTCGGAGCCACTTCGACGACCTGCCTCGGTCTCTGCCCCATTGGGGTGTTGTGGCTCCGAACCGGCTCGCGCGGGCGGCGGGGGACCGCACACTGACTCGCACGACCAGGGGGACGTGCGGGGGCGAGTGTGACGGTGGAGCCGGTCTCGGCAGGCGCGGACGAACGGGTGATCGGTGCGGGCACCACCGTGCGGTTCGTGCTGCTGATGGTGCTGCTGTTCGTGGCCAGCGGCTCGATGATGAGCGAGGTCGCCGGCGGCGTCTCGGGTTCGGACGACGTGGGGTGCTTGCTGGCGGGGGGTGCCGATCCCGACGCGAGCACACTTCAGGTCCAGCTGGTGTTGCTCCAGCAGATGCCGGCGTACGACGAGTGCGTGGCTCGTCATCAACCGCAACCGCCGTGGTGGGTGGTGCTGGGATGGCCGATCGTCGTGCTGCTCGGCACCGCCGTGCTGTTCCGGGCGATACCCGCGTGGCGGGCGCGTTCACGTTGGGTGAAGCCACTCGGCGACACGCACGACGCGCACCGACTGGTCGCCGAGGCGGTCGCGACCGCCGGACTGGTCAGGACGCCGCGGCTGGTGGTGGACCCGACCAAGGGCGTGGTGGTGTACGGGAGCAACCGGCGGCCCACGCTGCGGCTCAGCGCCGCGCTGCTGCTGAAAGCCACCGCTGATCCCGAGCACTTCCGGGGTGTGGTGCTCCACGAACTGGCGCACATCCGCAACGGCGACGTCACCCTCCACTACATCACCACTGCGGTGTGGCGCATGTTCCTCGCCGCGGTCCTGGTGCCGTACGGGGTGTGGACAGCCGTGATGCTCGCCCAGCCGACCTGGTGGTCGGGTGACCAGCCGATCCAGGCGCGCCGGATACTCCTGGTGCTGCTGCTGGTGCTGCTGGTCTACCTGGCACGTGCGGACGTGCTGCGCAGCCGGGAGGTGTGCGCCGATCTCGCCGCGGCCCGGTGGGGCGCGGCCACGCGCATCTGGACCACGACGGCACCCGCACCCGCACCCGCGAGGCGGTGGACAGCGTCGTTCGTCGAGTTGTGGCGCACCCATCCGCGGTCGGACCTCCGCCGGGCGGCGGTGGCCGGTGCCGGGGAGCTGTTCGGGTTGCGGGCACTGCCGATGTTCCTCACCGGCGTCGCCGCGACCCTGGTGAACGCGCAGGTGTTGTCGTACGTGGCGCCCTACCTGGCCAGAGGCGGCCTGCTCCGCGAGTCGACGGGCCAGGCGCTGACGTTGGTGTCGTCGGCACTCGCCGTCGGGGTGGTCGGTATCGCGCTGTGGAGGGCCGTGGTGCACTCGGTGCGGACCTCGCGACCCGCGCCCCCGGGGTGGCGCATCGGCCTGTGGTTCGGTGCGGGGCTCGCCGTGGGCGAGTTGTTCCTGAACCGGGTCGCGGTGACCGAATGGCTGCCTCCGCATCCCGAGTTCCTGCTGCTCGTCGTGCTGGCGGGCGCGGGGCTCGTCTGGTGGATCGGTCAGTGCGCGCACCTTTGGGCCGTCGTGGGGCGCACGACGTGGCCGGTGACGGCCGCCGTTCTGGGAGCCGCCTGGCTGGCGTTGTCGTCGTGGTTCGTCTGGTGGCAGAGCAACGGCACGATGTACACGCGGGGCACGCCGATCGGTACCGACCAGGTTCGGGACCTGCTCGTACGGGGCCTGGGCGGTCCTGCCGCGGACCACGCGCCGGTGTTGTCCGCCGTCGCCGCGGGGATGCCGGTGCTGAACGGCCTGTCCACCCCCGCCCTGGCTGTGGTGTCGGTGTGCGCGTTGTGGATCGTGCCGTTGCTCGCCTGGACCGTGCGTCCGGCGGACGGCACGCCGCGCTGGCTGCGGGCGGCCCTCTCCGGCGTCGTCGTGGTCAGGGAGGCACCGATACCTCTGCTGCGGCGAGCGCTGCTGCCGGGCGTGGCCGGCGGTGCCGTGGCGGGCGCCGCCGTGGTGGCGGTGCAGGCCTACCTGCACACGTGGCGGCCTCTGCCCCCGGGATCAGGCGCACTGTTCGCGTTGACGTACCAGACGGCTGTGTTCGTGGCGGTGGTCGCGGCGCCGGCGGTGTCCGCGGTCGTCACCGCCGTGCTGGCCGGTCGTCACCGGCTCCTGGCCGCCTTGATCGCCGCGCAGGTGGCGGCCGTGACGGGTTTCGGGTTGGCGTTGGTGTTGCTGTCCCTGGACGGCTGCGTCGAGCCGCTGAGGGTCGTGGAGTCGACCTGCGGTCCGCACTTCGCCATGTCCGGCATGGCTGCGCGGACGATGCTCGCTCCCGTGTTCGTGATCGCCACGATCGCGGCCCTCGTGGCCGCCGCTGTGGTCGGAATCGTCCGGCGAACGCCCGTGGTCGTGGCACGAGCGCCGGGCACGCTGGCTGTGCGTCGCCGAGTGGTCGCCGTTCTCTGCGTCGCGGCGGTCGCGGTCGCCTCCGCCGGGGCGATGCTGTGGGACCGGTCGAGCGGCGAGGTGTCCCAAGACCAGGTGACGGCGGTGTTCGCACCCGCCGCGACCGCGCAGGTTCCAGCCCGAACCCAGGCCGCTCAGGTGTACGCGTGGACCCGATACGGTGGCATGGATCTGAACCGGCGCCTCGCGGACACCATGAAGCGCCACACGGAGGCGTTGAACGCACCCGGATCCGCCACGGGCCGGGTCGACCTCTCGCCGCTGAGGAAGACCTGCGCCGAGTTCGGGCAGATCGCGCAGGACGCACAACGCTACTTCCGGGTGCCCGACGCGGTGGCTCAGCAGCACTGGAGTCGTTTCGTCGCACTGGCGCAACGCGGTAGTGCCCACTGCGTGACCGCGTTGGAGGCGGGTCCGCAGCGGCTGCTCCTGAGGTCGCTCGACGAGCTCGCGAACGCCATGTCGGAGGCGAGTTCGGCACTGGGCCGGGTGGTGCGGATCGCGGGTGGCTGAGCTTCACGCACAGGGCGGCCGGTAGTCCCGGCCGGGAAGGTAACGCTGCCACTGCTGCTCCGTGATCGGGTCCCCGGCCGCGTTGCAGAGCCCGGGGACGATGCGTTCCTGATCGGTGTCCCACAACTCGACGCCGGTACTGGCGCTGACGATCGCCAGCGTCGTCCCGTCCGGGCTGAACTCGAGGTCGTAGAAGGAAGACGTGGAGTCGTCCGCGGGCAGGTAGAGCTGCTGGACCGGCGCGTCCGGGTCGGACACGTCCCAGATCTCCGCGCGGGTGGTGGAGTCCGACCCGCGCTGCTCCGTGGCGAGCAACGCGATGCGCTTGCTGTCCGGGCTGAACGCCAGCTTGCCGCCGGCCGCCCGGCTGCCCACGGTGGCTTTCACCGCGTCACCGGCCGGCCTGCGGTCCCGCACCGGCCACAGCCGCAGCGTCTGCGTGCTGTCGAGCGCGGCGAACAGCGATCCGTCCGGGCTGTGGGCGAACTCGGCGCTGAGGCCGGGCGGCAGCGGTTTGCGCCACAGCTCGGTGGGGTGCGCGGGATCGGTGAGGTCGAGGCCGCGCAGTTGTTTGCCCGCCTTCGTGTTGATGGGCAGCGATGCGAGCTCACCGTGTGCCAGGACGGTGAGCGCCGTCCCGTCCGGGGAGAACTTCGCGTCCCATGCCTCGATCGGCAGCTTCGCGATCTGGCGCGGCTGCGCGGGGTTCGTGATGTCGTAGAACCGCAGGCTCGGCGGCTTCTGGTTGCTCTTCACCACGCCGTTGACGTCGGAGATCACCATCAGTGGCCGGACAGGGCTGAAGGCGATCTCGGCGACACCGTTGTCCAGGTCCTCGATCATGGCCAGCGGCGGGCCACCGGGGATCGCGGTGTCGCGCAGGCTGACGCCGACCATTTTGCCGTCGTCGTACAGCTCGGCCGCGGCGAGCAGCTCTCCGTTCTCGCTGAGCGCGATGGCGGCGCTGGTGAACAGGTTCGGCGCCGGTGCGGTGTGGAGCTTCTTCGGTGCGGCAGGGTCTCCGACATCCCACAGGGTGTTCGTGCCGACGCCCTTCACGGCGATGAGCTGCCGGTCCGCGGTCCCCCGGTAGGAGAGTTGTCCGCCGGTTCCCGGTACCTCCCGGACGAAGCCCTTCGCACCCGGCCTGTCGGGATTGCCGAGGTCCCACACGGACACCCCCACCGCGTCGACCTGCAGCAGGCGTCGTCCGGTGGGGTCGAACACCACGGGGCCCGGCTGGAGGCCGCCGCGGTCGGAGGAGGCGGACTGCCTCAGCACTCCCGCTCCCGGCTCGGCGGTGTGGGTCAGCACGCGCCACTTCGATCCGCACGCGAGGACCAACTGGTTGCCGTGCGGACTGAACGCCAGCGACAGGACCGGATCGTGGCACTGGCCGAGGTTGTCCTCGTGAGGAAGCCGTTGCGGTGCAGAGGGGTCGTTCAACCGCCAGACGTTCGGCCCTTTGGGCCCGGCGGACGTCGCCAGCAGCGAACCGGTGCGGTCGAACGCGACGCGGTGCAGCGGTTCCCTCGGGCTGCGGGCGGCCTTGAACGGCTCTCCGGCCAGGGTGGTGACGGGGACCGGGCGGGCGGGGTCGACGACGTCCCAGAGCCGGACCTGCCCGTCCACGCTCACGGAGGCGAGCAGGCCGCGGCGTGGCGCGACGGCGAGCGAGTCGACCGCCGAGCCGTGCCCCTCCGGTGTCGCCAGCGCTTTCGGCGCGTCCGGCCTGGTCAGGTCCCAGAGCAGGATCTCGCCGCCGCCGGTCCCCGCGTACAGCGTCTCTCCGTCGTCGCTGAGCACGAGCGAGCGGATCACCGCGGGCATCGGCAGTTCCGTCGTCTGCCGCGGACGGGACGGGTCGACGACGTCGTAGAACCGCAGGACGCCCGACTTCGCCTCGATGGTGTCGAAGTCCGCCGCCACGAGCCGGGTGCCGTCCCTGCTCACCGCGACCGCGCCGGGCGTGAGGTCCGTGAGCCGTCCCGACCGTTCCCGTCCGCGCAGCATGATCTCGTCGACGGCGACGACCGCCAGCAACCTGCCCTCCGCGTCGGGCACGACGTCGGTGACGACCTTCTCGTCGGCGATGACGCCCGGCGTGCCCTGGCTGTTGAGCATCGCCCGCCGGCCCGCCTCGCGGTCGAGGCGGTAGGACAGCACGCTGAGCTGCTTGGCCAGCCCTGGCTTGCGCTCGCGCAGGACCTCCGCCTCGGCCGCGAGGGACCGCGCGAGGTCGCGGGTCCGCGCCTGCTCGGCCTGCTGCGCGAACTTCGCGGCCGCGGCGAGGCCTACCGGTGCCAGGACCGCGAGCACAGCCAGCACGGCCAGCGCCGTCCTGCGGCGGTGCAGCCTCCGCTGCCCACCGCGCCACGAAGCGTCCATGAACTCGGCGGTGGCGGGATCGAGGTCGGTGGCCCGGCTCGGGGACGCCGCGGCCCGGCGGTTCGCCTCCGCCAGGCGGTCTCCCCGGTACAGCAGCGACTTGACGCGTCCGGCGCGGTGCCACCGTTCCGCGTCGGAGTCGAACTGACGGCGGGCGTGCCGCCAGTCCCGTTCGGCGTCGAGCCACTCCCTCAACCGCGGCCAGGAGTGAGGCACCGCGTGACCGAGCCGGACGACGTCCCCTGTCCGAGTGACCAGACACGCCTCGGTGAGCAGGTCGACAACCCGCTGACCGGCTTTCGCGTCCGGAAGGCCGCTCACCAGCTCCTCGATCGGGACGGATGCCCTGGAGTCCGGGCTCCCTTCGCCGACGCGAACCAGTCGCGGCAGCACGCGCCGCGCGGCCTCCTGCTCGGGCGCCTCGAATTCCGCGTACACCCGCTCGGCTGTTGTTCCGACGTCGCGATTCGCGCGGTAGACGTCCAGGGTGAGCCGCGCTTCGGAGCTTTGCCGCCACGTCGCCCACAACGCGTGCGACAGCTGCGGCAACGTCACCGCGTCGCGCAGGACTTCCTCCACGAGCCCGTCTTCGAGCGTCAGACCGGCCACGGCAGCTGGACCCTCGATCGCGGCGCGTCGTTCGGCCTGCGTCATCGGCTCGATCAGGAGCTGGTTGTCGCGCAACGCCCTCGCGAGTTCCGGGTGCTCGGTCGCCGGCCGGTAGAAGTCCGCGTCCAGTGCCAGCACGATCCTGGTCGTGTCACTGATGGACATCAGGGCCTGGAGGAACGCTTCACGCTCGTGCCGATCGAGCGCGAACAGCTCTTCCACCTGATCGACGACCACGAGGTCGACGGGGTCGGCGGTGACCGTGCCGGGGCGCGCGCGGGGAGTGATCGACAACCAGGGCCGCTCCTGTGCGGCCAGCAGCCCCGCGTGCAGCAAGGACGTCTTACCCGAGCCGGCCGGGCCGAGGAGGACCAGCAGGCCTGGGCCGACCGCCGCGGCTCGCAGGTCCTCGATCATCCGGTCTCGCCCGTAGAACACGGAGGAGTCCTCGATCCCGAACGGGCGCAGTCCTGGGTACGGGCTCACGGCGCTCCCCTCCGACGCGGTCCGGCATTGATCAAGAACGACCTTGGCACGGCCGGATACGTCAGCCGAGGCGTTTCCACCGATCGGCCGAGCCGCGGTCGGCTCGGTGACGCGCATCGCAAGTGTCAGTGATCGATCCAGGCTGGTCATGACATTTGAGGGCCAGATGACCACCGCATTGGCGAATGTTCCGAGCCCATGCGCGGCGCCCCGCGGCTCCCTGGTCTCAACCTCGACCGCAACTATGGGACCTTTCGCGGAAGTTTGACCTCACGTCGCCGGGGTCCAACGGGGGACCTTAGACGGCATCGCGAGCTCTCCCCCGGACGACGACGATCCGCGCACCGCGCCGTGCCCGGCGCGCCTTGACGGGCACGGTTCCCCATCAGCTGGTCGTCATGATGCCGACCAGACCGGCCAGCCCGATCTGCTTTACGCCGAGGACGAGGGGCGGAATGTCATGCGCAGCCGCAGGATCTCATCGGGTGGCGTTCAGGTCATTCCTGCTCACGTGAACTATTGAAAGTCATCCGCAAATGCTTGACATGGCCACCTCGCACTGGTTGAGTGTTGAATCATTTTGAATCAACGCAAGTCATTTTGAATCAGCAGCGTCCGAAACGGGGTTGAATGTCAGATGGACGTAGCGGCGGAGAGCATCAACTCGGCGTTGACCGGGCGCGCGCGGCTGGCCGCTGAGCTGCGTCAGCTGCGTGGCTTGTCCGGCGTCTCGGGTCGCGAGCTCGCCCGGCGCATCGACATGAGTCAGTCGAAGGTGTCCAGGATCGAGGCGGGAACCGTGCTGCCCTCGCTCCCTGAGGTCGATGCGTGGGGGGCCGCGCTGGCGGCGTCCACCGGCACGAGGCAACGACTCGACGCGTTGACCAGAAGCGCTCACCGCGAGGCGCAGCACTGGCCAGCCTTGCTCGAGGACCGCAGGCATCTTCAGGACGAGGTTCAAGCCCTCGAGGCCAAGGCGATCCGGATACGCGAATACCAGCACTCGGTGGTACCTGGTCTGCTCCAGACCGCCGACTACGCAAACCGAGTTTTTTCCCTATTTCAGGTGCCGTACTCCGAGGAAGACCGGAGTGCTGCCGTCGCCGCCCGCCTGCGCCGGCAACAGCTGGTATTCGAGCCGGATCGACGCTTCGACTTTTTGATCACCGAGGCGGCCCTGCGTTGGCGACCAGGCCCGCCCCGGATGCTGGTCGCCCAGCTTGACCGCCTCGCCTCGATCAGCACGCTCGACAACGTGTCGCTCGGCTTGATCCCTCTCGGCGCCGAAGCGGCGACGACCCTTTCCCACGGTTTTGTCATCTACGACGGGCCTTACGACGACCACGAGACCTTGGTGGCCGTCGAGATGATCCACGGTCCCGTTGAGGTGACGGACCTCGCGGGCACTGAGCTGTACGAGAATCGCTGGTCCCGTCTGGATCAGATGGCGATCTTTGACGAACCCGCCCGTTCGTTGCTGCTCACTCTGATCGACGAAATCCGCTCGTCCACCGGCTGAGGGTGGGTGCCGCGGCCGCGGCACCCACCCTCAGCGATCCGTCATCGGAGGCCGAACTCGCCGGCCATCACGCCGTACAGGAAGGCGATCCACTCAAGGGAGGTGAACCACAACTCCGGCCCACTGGGGTTCTTCGAGTCCCGCACGAGTACACCGGTCGAGACCATGGCCACCTCGACGCACGCGTTGCCACCCTCGCTGAACGAGCTCTTTTTCCAATTCCTGCTCGTGTTGTCCACTATTCCTTCTCCTGTTCCGCTCCGGCTTTTCCGTCGCATGAACATAGGTTGGATCGCAGAACTGGCCGAACAGCTTGCCCTGCCGCTGGAAGCGACTGGCAGGAGCGCTGCATCCAACTGACAGGGCTGCTGCACCGACGCATTTCCGCTCGCTGAAACACTGAACCGGAAGGGAAAAATGGCTGATAAGCCTGTCGAATTCAGACTGTGGGGGCGGGTGGCGGCATACCGCCACGGTGAGTACGTGCAGCTCGGCACCGAGAAGGAGCAGTGTTTGCTCGTCGCACTCGCCCTGAAGAGCACGCCGGTGCCACGCGATGCCTTGGCGGAGTGGGTGTGGGAGGACCCTCCGGACAACGCTGCGGCGGAGATAGACCGTTACATGACGCGGTTGCGCAAGTGCCTCGTCGAGGCCGGAGCCGGAGACCTGCTGGACAACAGGAACAGGCTTTGTCGGTTGAACGTCGAGGACGCGCAGGTGGACGTCCGTCGCTTCGAGGCGTTGATCGCACGGTCCCATTCTGTTGCTGAGGGACAGGCGGCCACGTTGCTCGCGGAAGCGCTGGACCTGGCCGACGGGGTGCCTCTAGCAGGTCTGCGGAGCCGCCGGATCGAGGCCCACCGGACCGTGTTGGTCGAACAACGCCTCGCTGCCCAGATTCGCCTTGCCGAGATCGAAATCCGTCTGGGGCGGTACCGCGACTGCATACCGGGTCTAACCCAACTGTTCCTTGAGCACCGTGACAACGCAGACGTCACCCGGCTCACGATGTCGTCCCTGCACTTCGCCGGCCGCACACAGGACGCGCTGGACACCTTCGCCACGTATCGCAAGCAAATCGTCGAGATCGGAGGGCTCGAAGTGGATACGGAACTCGAAAAGCTGCAGCGGATGATCATCGACAACGCCGTGCCGTACCCAGCCCAGGTCATCCCCATTCCCCTAGCTTCTGCCCAGGAGGTCCGGCGAGAGCTCGTCGTCGTGCTACGGCCCGACGGTCAGGACTTGAGCGCACTGCGGACGGCGATCTCTCAGTCGTTGCGCTGGGACGGCATCGACATCAGCACCGCAGACGACAGGGTGGTCTGCGTGGTGCCTGCTGACATCCCGCACGCCGAAGTGCTCACCTCCTGGCTCGACCGCATCGCTTCCGAGGTGCGGTTCCCGGTCCAGGTCGGCGTGTCCGCCGAGGACGAGGAGCTGGCTACCAGCCTGGCCGGTTCCGACTACGCCAGGCGGGTCCTGGCTGCGGCCCGAACCAAGAACCTGGTTGTCGTCGTGTCGGATGACGTGCATGAGTCGGTCGTGCGCCGCCGGGGAGTCTGGAACGAGGAGCGTTCCTATCGGCAGGTTGACGAACATCTGGGCGGGTGGGTGCGTGTACCGGGTTACTCGGTACCACCGAGACCAGTCCGGGCAGAGGAACGACATCGCGGCGACCGCTCGCCAGACGTGATCAACGGGCCCACCGTGTACGTCCAGGGCCGGGCGCGAATCGGCGAGCAGTTCAACGCAGCGGTGATCAACATGAACGCGAGGCGTCGCGATGAGCGGTGAGGGCGCGACCGGCGAAACCGACCGGCCTGCGGCTCCTGGCACGTCGGGCACCGGCCCCACGAAGGGCGGTGGGCCCGCTCACGGCGGTGAGCGGCGCGGGGGACCGGCCAGGAGCGCGGATGCGGTCAAGGACGGCGCGGACAACGGGACGACCGCGTCGGAGAGCAACGACCCGGAGGCGCCCTACGGTTCTGACCGACGCGCGTTCGGTGAGGCGTATGACGAGGGTCGCAACCTCACCACCGACGGCCCGATGGCGTTCATCCGCGATTCAGTCGCAGAGGAAGTCCACGTCGGAGATCGGCACTACCACTACGCGGCGGGCAGTAGTGGCCGACGCCGATCCGGTTCGGTGCTTGAGGACGAGCTGGATGCGGTGCGCGCACGCTACGTACCGGTCGCCGGGTACGACGACATGCTGTCGATCCTGGAGGACCGCCGGGTCCTCGCGCTGTGCGGCGAACCTGACACGGGCCGTTTTACCACGGCGGTGCGTCTGCTCGACGATGTGGGGTCCCAGGTGATCTCGCAATTCGACGCCGGTCAGGACGTCGGCGCGCTGACGTCGAACGACTTCGAGAGCGGGCACGGCTACGTCGTGGAGCTTCTCGGCGCGGCAGGCAGCTCCACGACGGAGGCGCAGCTCAACAAGCTGCGGAACGTCGTGGAGACCGGCGGCGGCCACCTCGTCGTCATCGTCGAACGCGACGACCTCGAAGGGCGACACCTGGGCAAGTACGCGGTGTTGTACAGCCCGCCGGAGTCCGACCGGGTCCTGGAAAGCCACCTCGTGGAAGAGGTGCGCGGGGACGACCAGGACGCGCAGTCGCTGTTGCTCAGGCTCAGCGAAACGCCTCGCCTGCGCCGCGCCCTCGGTCCGGCCCCACGGCTGGTGGAGGTCGCCCAGATGGCCCGGCTGCTCGCCGAACACGGTCGTGGCGCCATCACCCTGGAAGGGGTCGAGGCCCAAGCCGCCCAGCTCGTTCAACGCCAGGTCGTGGAGTGGTTCGCCGGGCTCGCGGGGCTCGGCACGGTCGAGTTGGGCGACGCTCTGCGACTGGCAGCGTTCCGCATCGCGCTCGCGGTGCTGAACAGATCGCCCTACAACATGGTCGCTGAGGCCGGCAGCCAGCTCGCCGACCTGTTCGTCAAGGATCTCAAAGGGGTGTCCACGAAAGAGTCCTCGCTGTTCGCCGACGACCATCGGAGCCGGTTGCCGAGGTCGCGGGCTGAAGTGGTGGAGGGCTCGGTCTCGTTCGGCCTGGAGCGTGTTCCTGTCGGGCTCGCGAAATACTCGGACGACCGGCTACCGGTGGTACTGCTGAGCTACGTGTGGAAGAACCACCATGGTCTGCGCAAGGTCATGGTCCGCTGGCTCAAGGCACTGAGCAAGGACGGGCGCGCGATGATCTGGGTTCGTGCTGCGCAGGCCACGGGGCTGTTCTGCTCGCTGGACTTCCACTTCACCTTCCAAAGCATGATTCAGCCGGGTGCCACGGCGATGGGCAGGCGGAGAAGGCAGCGCAGGCTCTTCGCCGCCGTCGCGCTGGACCAGGCGGCGCGGGACGAGCGGGTCGCGGACGCGGTCGACGAACGACTTAAGACCTGGCGCCGGTACGGCACGGTCGCCGAGCGCTGGACCGCCGCTTCAGCGCTGGGCTATGACCTCGGGCGGCGGTCGATCGACTCGACCTTCGAGGAGTTGCGCGTCCTGGGCACGCCGTCCGAGCAGCAGTCGGCCCTGGAGGACTGGACGGACTCCAACCTGGTGCGAGCGTCCGCCTACAGCGTGGCAAACCTGTTCGCGTTCGGCGAGGTGGAGCCCGTGCTGGGCAAGCTCGCCGAGTGGACCTCCAGTGACCGGCAGAGCGTTCGCAAGCTGGCCTGGTGGGCGATGCTCTACCTGATCCACATGCATGGCTTCGACCTCAACCAGCTCGGGCTGTCCGCGGGGCGGGTGGAACGCCCGACACCCACAACTCGAGAGCACTGGCCTTTGCTGCTGGCGTTGCAGGACGAGCAACCGCATCTGGCAACCCCGATCGCCGACCTGCTGCGGTGGGGCCTGCGTGGCCGGCGGGGCGACTTCGTCGCCAGGTACCTGTTCGGACCGTGGATCCGTGCGGCGGAGAAGGACAACGAATGCCTGCATGCCCTGATCACCTTCGTGCCGCATCTGGTGCATGACGAGGTCGATGTGCGCCGGCTCCACTACTTGGTCAACCGTCTGCGGCACGACTGGAGCGACCCGCTCAAGGACGACGCCGCACGGCTGCTCGAAGCCGCCATCCGCATCCCCGCGCCCAGAAAGGAAGCGTCATGACCCAGCCGGACCTCAAGTCGGACTCCGAAAAAGCCCCCGAGCCGACAGAGAACGAGCCCTCGGCTGTTGAGGGCAAGGAGGACCGCACGCGGCCACGTGCATCCATCGCAGCGCCGGATTTTGGTAGCCCGATCGTGAGCGAACGCCACTTGAGCTGGCTCGAACTGCTCTACCGGCGACTGCCGGTCGGAGCACGAACTGCCAGGGTCTTCGTCACGCGTTCGGGCAGGTGCCTCACCTATCCAACGACGGAGCAGCCCACCACGGGGGAATTGGTGTGGAACAAGGTGCGCACGGTGTACGAGGTCGATCTCGGCACCCACGTGTCCACCGTCAGCACCGAACTGCCCAGCCGTGGCGACAAGATCTACTTCAACGCGACCATCGACCTGGAGTGGAATGTGGCCGACCCGACGCAGGTCGTCCAGGCCGGCGTCACCAACGTGCGCGAGATGCTGACCCCACGGCTGCTCGCACGGCTGCGGGAGGTGACGCGAAGGTTCGACATCGCGGAGGCCGCCGAGGCCGAGAACTCCGCCAACAGGGAGCTGGACGAGGAGCAGCTGGGCGCGAACCGCGGCCTGTGGGTGCAGCCGCACGTCCGTCTTTCGCTGGATGACACGAGCCTCGCACAGTCGGACATCCAGCGAAAGGTCAACCACTTCCGCACGATCATCGCCGAAGGTGACTTCGACCAGTTCGCCTTGCAGCTCACCCTGAAGCCCCAGGACATCGGCTCCGTGGTCAAGGTCCTCGTCGACGAACGGGACAGCCGCCTCCGGGCGACCTTCGACTTCATGAACCGTCTGCTCGAATCCGACGCGCTCGACCGCTGGCAGATCGACGACCAGGTGCGCACGGCCCTGCAGATGGCGCAAGAATCGATCTTCAGAGTGCTCACCGGCAGCGGGCAGCCGCGCCTGGTCCCATCCGGTGAAGCGATCAGGGACACGGTGGCCAGCGGCAACGGCAGCTCAAGCCTGCCGTGATCATCGCCGCGAAGATCGTCGGCCCGCTTGTCCCTCCGGGCGTCCTGTTCGTCGCGATCGCAGTCGTGTGCGCTTGGCTGACGACCCGCTGGGTCGCACCGTTCCTCCTGCGCTTGGCGTCGTCGGCATTACGCGGCGCCATCGCCGTAGCGGCCATGCTGCTGATCTTCCCCGAGTACCGCTGGAGCACCCGGAGTCGGCGTAGCAAGAAGCCCCCGTCGTCCTTTGCCTACACCTACGGCGACATCGTCGGGCGGACCTCGTTCTGGATCAATCGGTTGCTGTCGATCGTGCTGCGCGCTGCGGCGGAGGCGGTCAGGGCGCTGCCTCCGCCGCTGGTGGCGATTCTGTCGGGGTTATTCGCTGCGGCACTGTCGTTGGAGCTCATCACGCTCTGGTGACGAGGGAGATGTTGTCTGCAAGCAGTGCGCTCTTCCCAAGCACGATCCGCTACTTTCCGTAACCCGCACTACCACAACCACGACCGTCTGCACTCGACATTCGGCTATCGAACCCCCGCCGAAACACGCATCACCTACGCTGCGTGAAACCCCCGTGTCCGGCGGGAGTCTCGTAACTCGTGTCTCCCTGCTAGGCGGGCGTTCAGCCAGATGGCGTCACCGTGACGTTAATGGCTGGCAAACCAGGATGGGCCAGACATGCCACACGCGCCGCACTTCGGTCAGATTCCAGGCTAGGACGGCAGGTCTCCGCGGTCGACCGTGCTCATCCGGCGGCTGAACCTTGCGCAGCTCGCAGGACAAGATCCGCTGCCCCTGGGTGGCGCGGTCAACTGCAGTCAGGACCCAGTCTCCGACGGCTCGCGGATCACCTGGTCGCGCGGGTTCGTTGATGTTGCGGTGGATAACGACCCCTATTCGCCACAACACAGTTACAGATGACGTCCTTGATCTCGTGGGTGTGCGGCAGGGAGGGGTGGGCCGCCAACGTAGTTGCTTACCTGCCGCCCAAGATCTGGATCGGTCGCTGACATTCCGCCTCGCGCTTCCACTGACAGTTCACGTGCGCATGCGCGACATGCCGCCGCGTTGTCTTGGTCGAGCGCTGACGCTGGATCTACGCGTCACAGGGGCGGCTTCGAATCCCGGCACTGACGCCCCGGAATCCTGGCCGCCGATAACGTTCACTTATCGGCGGCCAGGTTTCCCCGCCTTATTGAGTAGCGTTGCGTTGGTTAACGTTATTGCGCACGTAATTCTGCTACGATATCGCCGTGGAGACGAGCTGCAACTTCCCCGGCTGTGAACGCCCTGTTATCCGAGGTGGAGGCCCCGGCAGGCCGTCGGAGTACTGCGACCTGCCCGAGCACACCCGGTGGCGCGCGTGGAGGGAGCGGCAGCGGCTGGCGGAAGCGCCCGAGCAAAACCTGGAGGTCGTCACCGTGACGAATCTCCCCAGGGTCTCCGGTACCGCCAAAATCAGGGCTGAAGAGCTCCTCGACCGGTTCCGGGTGCTGTCCGAGCAGATGACGCAGACGCTCGGGAGGGCCGTCGGCGAGCTGAACGCGATGGCGGACCCGAGCGTGGCCGAGAGCATGGTCCAGGCCGCTGAGGCGGAGGCGGCGAGGAAGGTGGCGGAGGCCCAGGCCGAGGTGGCGTCAGCGGAACGGCGCCGGCGTGAGGCCGAACAGGCGCGCAAGGTGGCCGAGGAGACCACGGAGCAGGCGGTGCGCGCGGCGGAAGAGGCCGATGACGCCGTGGCCACCGCGGTGACCGAACGGGACGAGGCTCTGCAGGCAGCGCGGGCCGCCGGGGAACGGGCCGAGGCGGAGATCGCCGAGGTCAGGGCGCAGGCGGCGGCGCTGGTCGAGGAGCTCCGGGCCGAGGCCGAGCAGGCGAAGGCGGACGCGGTGAAGCACGCCGAGCAGGCCCGGCGGCAGGCCGCCAAGGAGATCGAACAGGCCCGTGCCGAGGCGCAGGCCGAGGTCGAGCGAGCACGGGCGGAAGCCCGTGCCGAGGTCGAACGGGTGCGAGCCGAGGCCCACGAGAGCACGGAGCGGGCACGCAGTGAGGTCGCCCAGGCGGCCGAAGCCACCGAACGGGCTCGGGCCGAGGCGGCGGAGACCGTGAGCCGGGCCGCGAAGGCGCGCGACCAGGCGGTGGTGCGGGCGGAACGGGCCGAGCAGGCCGCCGCCGACGCGCGCGCCGAGTTGGAGCGGTCGCGAGGGGAGTTCGAGGCGCGGCTGGCGCAGGTCAGGCAGGAAGGCGCCGACCAGGTCGCCGCGGTACGGCAAACGCTCGCGGTCGTCGAGGACGCGCGCGCTCAGACGTTGACGCGTGCCGAGCGCGCGGAACGTCAGCTCGACGAGGCCGCGGAGGAATTGCGAGCGGCTCGGCGGGCGAAGACCTCGTCCTGAACGGCGGCCATCTCGCGCAGCACCGACTTGCGTTCGCGCTGGGTGAGGCGGTCGAGGTAGAGGCGGCCGTGCAGGTGGTCGGTCTCGTGTTGCAGGCAGCGGGCGAAGTAGCCCCTGCCCTCGACGACGATCGGGGTGCCGTTCTTGTCGAGGCCCCGCACGACGGCGCGGTCGGGGCGGGCGACCACGCGGTACGGGCCGGGCACCGACAGGCACCCCTCCGGCTCTTCGAGTAGGCGGCGGCGGTCGGCGGGCAGGTCGTCGAGCACCGGGTTGAGGATGTGGCCGGTGTGGTGGACGCCCCACTCGTCGGTCATGTCCCACACGAACAGCTGCAGGTCGACGCCGACCTGGTTCGCGGCGATGGCGGCGCCCTCGGCGACGTGGTTGGTGGCGACCATGTCGTCGATGAGGCGGGAGAGCTCGGGCGTGCCGAACTCGGTGACCTCGCGGCAGCGGCGGTGCAGGACCTCCTCGCCCACGACGGTGATGCGGAGCGGGGTACCTCGGGAAGACATGCTTTGCAAAGTAGCAGGTTTTGCAAAGCAACGGGTAGGGTGGTGATCATGCCCCGTCGCCCGCTGCCCGACCACCCCGTTCGCGTCGCCCTGCTCGATCTGCTCGCCGAGCACGGCACGCTCACCTCGACCCAGGCGGCCGCGCGGCTCGGCGAGAGTTCCGGCCTGTGCTCGTTCCACCTGCGGCGGCTCGCCGAGCTGGGGTTGATCGAGGAGGCGCCGCACCGGGGCGGCAAGGCGCGTCCGTGGCGGCTGCGGTGGGAGACCGACGAACCGGCGGTGACCGAGGAGTCGTTCAGCGCGCTCATCCACGTGACACCCGAGGAGAGGGCGGAGATCGCCGCGTCGATCCAGCGGCTGCTGTTCCGCTACCGCGACCGCGGGACGCGTCCGGAGGGTGCGGTGGCCGTGACCGCCGAGGTCCGCCTGCACGGCGAGAGCCGCGCGAGGGCGAAGTAGGCTGATCGGCGATGGACGAGCTGAAGGGCGACTGCGCCCAGTGCTTCGGGTTGTGCTGCGTCGCGCTGCCGTTCGCGAAGTCAGCCGATTTCGCGGCTTCCAAAGACGCGGGCACACCGTGCCGCAACCTGCTGGCCGACCACCGCTGCGGCATCCACGACCGGTTGCGGCAGAAGGGCTACCCCGGCTGCACGGTCTACGACTGCTTCGGCGCCGGTCAGAAGGTCTCGCAGACGGTGTTCCGGGGCAACGACTGGCGCACCGGCGAGCGGCAGCGGATGTTCGCGGTGTTCCCCGTGGTCCGGCAGCTGCACGAGCTGCTGTTCTACCTCGCCGAGGCCCGCCGCCTCGACCCGCACGACGACCTCGTCACCGCCTACGCCGAGGTGGAGCGGCACACGGTCGCCTCGCCGGACGACATCCTGGCGCTCGACGTCGCGGAGATCCGGGCCAAGGTCAACGTCCTGCTGCTGCGCACCAGCGAACGCCTGCGGACCAGCGCCAAGTCGTACCGGGGCGCGGACCTGATCGGCGCACGGCTGCGCAACAAGAACCTGAGCAACGCCGACTTCCGCGGTGCGTACCTGATCGGCGCGGACCTCACGGGCTCCGACCTGTCACGGGCGGACATGATCGGCGCCGACCTGCGGGGTGCGGAGTTGTCGGGCGCGGACCTGAGCACGTGCCTGTTCCTGACCCAGCCGCAGGTCAACGCGGCGCGCGGGGACGCGAGGACGAAGCTGCCCGCCTCGTTGACGCGGCCCGCGCACTGGACGGCGCGACCGGCCAAGCGCCGCTGATCCCTTCCCCCGCCCCCGTCGAGGATGGCGTGCGCGGGTTGCGCGCCCCTGTCGCGCCTCACCGGCGGGGGCGCGACCAGTGGCCACGGCGTCAACCGGCTCGGCGAGGTGGTGGGTCACGCCATAGGCGGGTCCAGTCACGCGGTGCGCTGGACGGTGCCGGGACGCTGACCTGGCACCGTCCGAACGCGGTCGCCACTGGGACCTTCGGGGCCGGCTGGTCGTACGGACCGTCGCGTGCCGTGAAGTGGGTCCTCGGCTAGACCGACAGGCGCTGCTGGGCGACCGCGCGGGCGAAGCCCTCGACGTTGTCGATCATGATGTTGTGGCCGGCGTTCGGCACGGAGACGATCTGGACGCCGGCGCCCGCGAGTTCGCGTCCTCCGCTGGGGGGCGCGTCCTCGGGGTGCAGGAACACGCGCGGGATGTCCAGTTCCAGCAACAGCTTGCGCATCGTCGGCGAGGTGCCGCGCACGAGGTCGACGGCGCTGCGGTAGAGGGCTTCGCGGCCGGCCATGCGCATGGTGGCGGCCCAGTGCGGGCCGACGTCGCGCAGTACGCGGTCGTAGCCGTGGCTGAGGAAGTCGGCCTCGCTGTAGGCGGCGATGCCCCGGCTGCCGGGGGCGCCGAGCGAGGGTGTGGCGGGGTCGACGTGGGGGTCGACGAGCACGAGGGAACGCACCATTTCGGGGTGGCGTGCGGCCAGGACGATGGCGACGGCGCCGCCCATGCTGTGGCCGATGATCTCGCAGCGGCGCAGTCCGATCTTGGCCAGCGCCACGGCGAGGGCGTCGGCGTGGCCCTCGAGCGAGTAGGCGAAGCCGCTGGGGCGGTCGCTGATGCCGAAGCCGAGCATGTCCATCATGAGGCTGCGGCGGCCGGCGAGCAGGGGGTGCGCGACTGCCTCGGCGTAGTAGGGCGCCGACGACGCGCCCAGGCCGTGCAGGTAGACGCGGGCGGGCGTCGCGCCCGGCACCTCGACCCAGCGGATCCGGACCCCAGGTCTGATCTCGACGGCGCGCATGTCTCTCCCGGCGGTGGTGTGGTGTCCGGGACCCTACCCCGCGGCCACGGGGGCGGAGCCCGCTTTTCGAGAGCCGTTTCTCATCTGGTGCGCGAGATCCTAGAGGTGTCCGGGGTGCCGGGAATCGCGCTGCCGCAGTAACTTTCCCCGGGACCGGAACATGCCGGGTGACCGGTGTTCCCCGGCCTCCCGGCACGGCCCGTTGATCTTGGTGTGGTGCGGATCATGATGGCCCGTGGAGCCCGGGGCGCTACGAGTCGGTGCCCAGGGCGGCACACGCGGCTTCGACCGCCGCCGCCTTCAGTTCGTCGAAGGGCGCGTCGGGGAACTGCATGGTGCAGTCCTGCAGGCCGCCGAACGCCAGCACCGCGCGGGTCTGCTGCCACAGGGGCGCGTCCGGTCCGAACACGATGCGCGTCAGCCGGCCGCGCCAGGCGAGCACGACGTCGATCAGGCCGAGCTCCGCGAGCGTCGTCATCTCGGTGAGCAGCAGCAACATGTCCTTGCGGTGGCGGTGGTGGAAGTCGAAGAAGCCCTCGACGATCTCCCGCGGTGTCACGTCGGAGCGCTGTTCCATGCGCGAGAGGAACTTCTCGCCGTCGTCGAGCAGCGGCGTGACGATGCTGCGCACGAGGTCCTCGCGTGAGGTGAAGTGGTAGTACAGCGCGGGCTTGGTGATGCCCAGGCGGTCGGCGATCTCCTGCAGGCTGGTCTGCTGCACGCCCTGGCGCGCGAACAGCTCCCTCGCGGTCTGCATGATCCGCTGCTTGGTGTCGGACTGTCGTGCCACGGCCCGAATCCTACTTAACGGTCGGTAAGTCGCGGTGCTACAGTCGACCCAGGGGACTTACCGACCGTTAAGTAAGGGGGTGTGACGTGCGCATACTCGTTTCCGGGGCCAGCGTCGCGGGACCGGTGGTGGCCTACTGGCTCACGCGGTACGGGCACGAGGTGACGGTGGTCGAACGGTCGCCGGTGCTGCGCAAGACCGGCGGGCACGCGGTCGACCTGTTCACGCCGGCGATGGCCGTTTCGGAGAAGATGGGCGTGCTGCCGCGCATCGAGGCGCTGGCGACAGGCACCGAACGCATCTCCGTGCTGCGCGAGGGCACGCGCAAGCCGGTCACCGGTGACGTCACGAAGATCTTCGCGGCCGCGGCGGACCGGCACGTCGAGGTCATGCGCGACGACCTGAGCGAGATCTACCACGACGCCACGCGCGCGGACGTGGAGTACGTGTTCGGCGACTCGATCACGTCGATCGGCGCCGGGGGCGAGGTGGCGTTCGAGGTGGGCGCGCCGCGGCGGTTCGACCTGGTGATCGGCGCCGACGGGCTGCACTCGAACGTCCGGCGGCTGGTGTTCGGTGAGGTCGCGAAGACGTTCGTGGGCGCCTACCTGGCGGTGCTGTCGGTGCCGCGGGAGGCGGGCAGGCCCGGCGAGATGACCGGCCACCTGGGACCGGGCCGCAGTGCCGCGGTGTACGGGGCGCGGCACCTCGACGACGCGCGGGCGGTGTTCCTGTTCCGCTCCGGGGAGCTGTCCTACCACCACCGGGACGTGGCGCGGCAGAAGCAGTTGCTGCGCGAGGCGTTCGCGGGGCTGCACCCGGAGGTGGACGCCTGGATGGGCCACCTCGACGGTGACAGGCCCTTCTACTTCGACTCGATCACGCAGCTGCGGGGCGACACCTGGTCACGCGGACGGGTCGCGCTGGTCGGCGACGCGGCCTACTGCCCCGGCGCGGCGATCGGCGGCAGCACGAGCCTCGCCGTGGTGGGCGCCTACGTGCTGGCGGGCGAGCTGGCCTCGGGCGCGGACCACGGGGCGGCGTTCGCGCGGTACGAGGACGGGATGCGCGACCTCGTACACGCCAGCCGGACGTTCGCGCTGGGGATGGCCAAGACGCTCATCCCAGCGACCCGCACCGGTGTGTGGGGGCTGACGCGCGGGATGCAGGTGTTCACGTCGCTGCCGTCGTGGCTGGCGCGGCCGCTGGCCAAGCTGAGCTCCGGTGGCGTGCGCGTGTACGACTCGGTGCGGGTGCGGGACTACGCGGGTCAGGGCGCCGCGACTGCGGCGCCCTGACCTCAGCCGGTCAGAACTGCAGGCTCCACTTGTCGAGGAACCCGGTGTCCTGGGCGGCGTTGTCGTTCACCCTCAGCTGCCAGGTGCCGTTGGCGACCTCGCTGGAGGCGTTGACGGTGTAGGCGGTGTTGATGTTGTCGGTGCCGCCGCCGCTGCGGTTGTGCAGGACGTAGACGGTGCCGTCCGGCGCCACCAGGTCCACCTTCAGGTCGCCCTGGTAGGTGTGCTTGATGTCCACGGCGACCTTGAGGGTCGACGGGGCGTTGCCGGCCACCTCGGCCACCGCGATCGGGGAGTTGACCGTGGTGTTGTCGCGGATCTGGAAGTCCGCGGCGTTCTCGAAGTACTTGCCGGTGGGCGGCGGCGTGGTGCCGCAGTACTGCGCTTCCTTGCCGATGGCCTCGTAGGGGCAGTCGGCGCGCTCGAGCAGCTGCAGCACGGCCTCCTTGTTGCGGGAGGTCTGCGCCGGGATCACCTCGTCGGGCGGGTAGAAGCCGCCACCGCCGGCGCTGCCGGGGTACATCTCGAAGGTGTAGGCGAAGATGCCCTGCGTGCCCCACAGCCAGTCGGGGATGGACCCGTCGGTGATGTAGAGGTCGCTGGACTGCTCGGGCGTGTAGTTGTTGGTCGCGGCCATCTGCTGGCCGATGGTGGCGAACGTGTCGCGCTGGTCCTGGGTCAGGCCCGGTGCGACGTCGTCGTAGGTCCAGCCCCACGGCCACAGGATGAGCTCGCTGTAGGTGTGGAAGTCGATGGACGCGCTGATCTGCTGCTTGCCACCGACGTTGCGGCCGCGCACGAAGTCGGCGACGACCTTCACCTCGGGCGCGGACTCCGCGCTCGGCCCGCGGTAGGTGTCACTGCCGGTGCTGCCACTGGAACCGCCGCAGCAGCCCCACTTGTAGCCCCAGTTGCGGTTGAGGTCGGTGCCGACGTTGCTGGAGCCGGCGTTGGGCTGCCGGTTCTTGCGCCACGACCGGTAGGTGCCGGTCGCGATGTCGTACTCGCCGCCGTCGGGGTTGACGTCCGGGATGATCCAGATCTCGCGGGTGTCGACGAGGCCCTTGATGCGGGCGTCGCTCGCGTACTGGGTCGTGAACTGGTTGACCAGGTACAGCGCCATCTCGACGGTGAGGTGCTCACGGGCGTGCTGGTGGTGCGTGAACAGCACTTCCGGCTCGTTCTCGTCGACGCCGACGTTGTCGCTGATCTTGAGCGCGACGATGTCCCGGTTCTCGTAGGACTTGCCGATGACCTGCTTGGAGATGATGTCCGGGTAGGCGGCGACGGCGTTGTTGATCACCGCCGTCATCTCGGCGTAGTTGTGGTAGTTCGAGTCCGCGGCGGGGAAGTCGAACGGGCCGACCTCCGAGTTCGCCTCCAGCCGCTTGGGCAGCTCGGTGACCTCGAAGCCCTGGGCCCGCAGGCTCTTGACCTCGCGCTCGGTCGCGGTGATCACGACGATGCCGTGCTCCTCGATCGAGTCGATCGCGGCGCCGGACTTGGCGAGCTTGGTGCGCTGTTCCACGGTGCGCACGTTGCCGACCTGGTAGTTGGTCGACGTTTCCCCGGCACCGGGGGCCGCGCCGGTGGGCACGCCTCCCATGGCGAACACGACGCTCGCGGCGACGGTTACCCCGATCAGGGGTCTGAGATGGGTCTTTCGCATGCAGGGCAACCCTTTCGTACCACGGCAGGGACATGGCTCCCCGATGTTTAGTCCGTGTGAAGCCCCACTGTCATCCCGCCATCCGTATGGGGTTGCCTGGTGGGATGACGCCGTACCTCTTGCCGGACCGCACGGTGCTGGACGCGGGCGCGGGGACCGGGGTGGTCGCGGTGGAGTCCGGGCCGGTGGTCGACCACCTGGACCTGCTGGTGCTCATGACCGCCGGTGCCGTCCGGGACGTTCGGCACCACGCCCGTCTCGGGCGAATCGCCGCCGCCCGCGGCCGCGCTCTGCCAGGGTGAGCGGCATGGCCCAGGATGTGAAAGCCGACCTGCACCGCTACCTGAAGGTCGCCCGCGAGTCGTTGCTGTGGAAGCTGGACGGCGTGTCGGAGTACGACGTGCGCCGGCCGCTGACGCCGACCGGCACGAACCTGCTGGGGCTGGTGAAGCACTTGGCGGGTGTGGAGGCGGGCTACTTCGGCGACTGCCTGGGCCGCCCGTTCCCCGAGGAGCTGCCCTTCGACGTCGATGCCGATCCGAACTCGGACATGTTCGCCACGGCGGAGGAGTCGCGGGAGGACGTGCTGGGGTTGTTCGCTCGGGCGACGGCGTTCGCGGACACGAGCATCGAGGAGCTGCCCCTGGACGCGCCGGGGGTGGTGCCGTGGTGGCCCGAGGAGCGCAAGTACGTGACGCTGCACCTGCTGCTGGTGCACCAGATCGCCGAGGTGAACCGGCACGCCGGGCACGCGGACGTCCTGCGCGAGGGACTCGACGGGATGGCCGGGTTGCGGGCCGGAAACTCGAACCTGCCCGAGCAGGACTGGCGGGCGCACCGGGACCGGGTGGAGCGGGAGGCGCGCAAGGCCGCCGGCATGGTGTGACCGGCCGGGAGGTGCTCCGGAGCGGGTTCACCTCCTGGGAAGGTGGCTGACAGGGTTCGCGCGGCGATCGATACTGCGGGGCATGGGCAAGGAATACGAGCGGATCGAGCCGCGGCTGTGGGAGTTCATCGAGAACCAGAAGGTGTTCTTCGTGGCGAGCGCTCCGCTGGCGGGTGACGGGCACGTCAACCTCTCGCCCAAGGGCCGGCAGGGCACGTTGCGGATCCTCGACGACCGCACGGTGGCCTACCTGGACTTCGGCGGCAGTCACGCCGAGACGATCGCGCACCTGCGCGAGAACGGGCGCATCACGCTGATGTGGTGCGCGTTCGAGGGGCCGCCGAACATCGTGCGGATCCACGGCCGCGGTGAGCCGGTGTTCCGCGACGACCCGCGCTTCGCCGAGCTCGTCGCGGGCTTCGGCGAGGCGGACGGCCCGGCGTTGCGGGCGGTGGTCGTGGTGCGCGCGGAGCTGATCAGCGACACGTGTGGGTTCGCGGTGCCGTTCATGGACTACAGGTCCGAGCGGGAACTGCACAAGGACTACTTCGGCCGCAAGAGCGACGACGAGTTCCGCGACTACACCAACAACAAGCCCTACAACATCGCGAGCATCGACGGGTTGCCGGGGGTGCCGCTGCCGTTGCCGCCGCGCTGACCGGCTCGCCGAGAGCGCCGCGCGGTCAGCGCGACAGGAAGCGGTCCAGCACCCGTGCGCCGAACTCCAGGCCCGCGACGGGGACGCGTTCGTCGACGCCGTGGGCCATGGCGCGGTAGTCGTAGCCGGCGGGCAGCTGCAGCGGTGAGAAGCCGTAGCAGTGGATGCCGAGCCTGCTGAACGCCTTGGCGTCGGTGCCGCCGCCCAGGCAGTACGGCACGACGGTGGCGCCGGGGTCCTCGTCGCGCAGGGCCTCGGCCATGGCGGTGAACCAGGGCGTGTCGATCGGGGCCTCGACCGGCGGCTGGTGCTCGAGGAACTCGCGGGTGACGCCGTCGGGCAGCAGCGCGTCGATGGTGGCGACGAGCTCGTCGACGGTGCCGGGCAGGGTGCGCACGTCGAGTTGGGCGGTGGCGCTGCCGGGGATGACGTTGACCTTGTAGCCGGCCTGCAGCATGGTCGGCGTGGTCGAGCAGCGCACGGTGTTCTCGACGAGTTTCGCGGCCGGGCCGAGGCGGGCGATGGTGCCGTCGACGTCGTCGAGGTCGACCTCGACGCCCAGCGCTTTGCCGGCGCCCACGAGGAACGCCTCGGCCGTCGGGGTCAGGCGCACGGGGTGTTCGTGCGCTGCGATGCGGGCCAGCGCGGTGACCAGGGCGGTGACGGCGTTGGAGTCGTTGCGGCGCGAGCCGTGCCCGGCGCGTCCGGTGGCGGTGAGCTTCATGTGCGAGGTGCCGCGCTCGGCCGTGCCGATCGGGTACAGCCGCACGCCGTCGACGTCGTAGGAGAACGCCCCGGACTCGCTGATGGCCGCCTGCACGCCGGCGAAGTGGGCGGCGTGGTGCTCGACGAGCCAGTGCGCCCCGTAGGCGCCCTGGTCCTCCTCGTCGGCGACGAACGCCAGCACGACGTCGCGGCGCGGCCTGCGCCCCTCGACGTGCCAGCGGTGGATCACCGCGAGCGTCATCGCGGCCATGTCCTTCATGTCCACGGCACCGCGGCCGTGGACGAACCCGTCGCGGATCTCGCCGGCGAACGGGTCGAAGCTCCACTCGGCGGGGTCGGCGGGCACGACGTCGAGGTGCGCCTGCACGAGCACGGCGGGCAGCGACGGGTCGGTGCCCGGGACGCGGGCCAGCACGTTGGTGCGGCGCGGCGCCGGTTCGAGCAGTGTCGGCGGCACGCCGCTGTCGTGCAGGACCGCGGCCACGTGCTCGGCGGCCTCGCGTTCCCCGGCGGCCTCGCCGCCGCCGCGGTTGGTCGTGTCGAACCGGATGAGCTGCGCGCACAGCTGCGCCACGTCCAGCGTCATGGTCGCCACCGTAACCGGCGCGGTCGCGTGGAATCGGCACGGCCCCGCGGGGCGGTCAGCCGTAGAGGTCCTCCACGGCCGCGCCCGCGATGTGGGTGACCACCTTGAACGCCTTCATCGCCTCGGTCATCGACGCCGCGTCGAACCCGACCCGCCGCACCCCGGTCAGCTCCACGGTCGGCACGACCGCCGCCGCCTCCGCGAGGTGGGTGGCGTCGAACTCGACCTCGATGCGGTGCGGCGCCACCACCGCGTCGCCCCGCCCTGCCGAGGCCATCGCCGCCGAGGCCGCCTGTGTGATCTGTGCAGACGACACGGCTGGGGGAAGGCACACGGCCGCGTACCGCGACACGCACTGCTTGACCGCCACGCCGAGAGCGGACGGCGCGTAGGAGGCGGCGTCGGCGCACGTGAGGTCGTCACCGGTCACGAGCAGCACCGGGACGCCGTGCTCGGCGGCGAGGGCGGCGTTGAGGCGGCCTTCGGAGGCCAGGACGCCGTCGAGCCACACGCCGGTGATCGAGTTCTCCAGGTAGGTGTGGGCGAGCACGCCCGGTGAGCCCGCGCCGGTGTGGTAGCCGAGGAACACCACACCGTCCACATCGGAGTCGACGCCCTGCATCATCGACAGCGGTTTGTGCCGCCCGGTGAGCAGCCGCGCCGAGGGGTGGAGGTCCTCGAGCAGCAGGTTGCGCTGCGAGGAGTGGGCCTCGTTGACGAGCACCTGGTCCGCTCCGGCCGCGACGAGGCCGGTGACGCAGGCGTTGACGTCGCCCGTGAACAGGCGCCGGAACCGTTGCCACTGCTCGGTGCCGGGCACGACGTCCCCGCTCCAGGTGACTCCGGTTGCGCCTTCCATGTCCGCCGAGATCATGATCCGCACATCTCGGTAAGTTAGCGGCGCACTGCCGGGGAAGAGGGGATTTCGTGCGGGTGAAGTTGGGTGCATTGCTTGCAGCAGCAACGTTTCTGGTGGTGTCGGCGCCGCCCGCGCCGGCGCGGCCACCGGTGGTCCTCAAGGTCGCGATCGTGCAGCAGATCGACTCGCTGAACCCGTTCCTCGCGGTGTTCCAGTCGAGCACCGAGGTCGGCCGGTTGATGTACGACCCGCTCACCGCCTACACCGCGGCGGACCAGGCGGTCACCGAGGGCCTGGCGAACAGGTGGGAGTCCTCGGCGGACAAGCTCACCTGGACCTTCACCGTCCCCGACGGCAAGAAGTGGTCCGACGGGGCGCCCATCACGGCGCACGACGTCGCGTTCACCTACAACCTGATGCTGACCGACGAGGTGGCCCGCACCGCCAACGGCAGCTTCGTCACCAACTTCGCGTCGGTCACCGCGCCCGACGACCGGACGGTGGTGATCCGGACGAAGACGCCGCAGGTGACGATGCTGGCGCTGGACGTGCCGATCGTGCCCAGGCACGTGTGGGAGAAGGTCGGCAGCGTCAAGGACCACGCCAACGACGCGATGCCGGTGGTCGGGTCGGGGCCGTTCGTGCTCACCGAGCACGTGGCGGGGCAGTTCATCAAGCTCAGGGCCAACCGGACCTACTGGCGGGGCGCGCCGAAGGTCGACGAGCTGCACTTCGTGTACTTCCAGAACTCCGACGCGGCGGTGCAGGCGCTGGCCAAGGGCGAGGTCGACCTGGTCAACCGGATGGCGCCGGCGCAGTTCGACTCGCTGCAGGGCAAGCCGGGCGTCACGCGCAACAAGGCGCAGGGCCGCCGCTTCACCGAGCTGATGATCAACCCCGGCGCGCAGACCCGCACCGGCGTGCCGATCGGCGACGGGCACCCCGCGCTGCGCGACGTGCGGGTCCGCCGGGCGCTCGCGCAGGCGATCGACCTCGACGCGCTGGTGCAGCGGGTGAACCTCGGCTACGCGGAGAAGGGCGCCGGGCTGGTGCCGCCGGTGTTCGGCAAGTGGCACTGGCGCCCGGAGGCCTCCGCGCAGCGCCCGTTCGACCCGGCCGCGGCCGGCGCGGCGCTCGACGCCGCCGGGTTCCCGCGCGGCGCCGACGGCACCCGGTTCGCGCTGCGGCTGATCGGCCGGGCCGGGCGCGCCTACGACGAGCAGGCCGGCGAGTACCTCAAGCGGTCGATGAGCGACGTGGGCATCGCGCTGGACGTGCGGCTGGTGTCGGACAACCAGCTCAACGAGGCCACCACCGCCGCGACCTACGACCTGGCGTTCTCGGGCTGGTCGGCCAACATCGACCCCGACTTCATCCTCGGCCTGCACACCTGTGCGCAGCGGCCGGGAGCGGACGGCAAGGGCGGCACCACCGACACCTACTTCTGCGACGAGACCTACGACCGGCTCTACGCCCGGCAGCTCTCGGAGTTCGACGAGGACAAGCGCGTGGAGCTCGTCAAGCAGCTGCAGGCGCGGTTCCACGACCAGGTGCCCGCGGTGGTGCTGGCCTACGACAACGCGCTGGAGGGCTACCGGTCCGACCGCTTCACGCGGTTCACGACGCAGCCCGCGCAGGGCGGTGTGATCATGGCGCAGAACGGCATGTGGGGCTACTACGGCGCCGAACCGGCCGAGCGCGTCGCCCGGGCGCGGGGCTCGCGGTGGATCGGGCTCGCCATCGGCGGCGCGGTGGTCGTGGTGCTGGCGCTGGCGGTGGTGCTGGTGACACGGCGGCGCAGGGCCACGGCCGAGGAGCGCGAGTAGGTGCGTCTGCTCGGTCGGGCCGGTGGGGCCGCGCTCAGCCTGCTGATGGTGGCGGTGCTGGGGTTCTTCCTGTTCCGGGTGGTGCCCGGCGACCCGGTGGTGTCGATGACGCGCGGCAGGCCGACGACACCGGAGGCCCAGGCCGCGCTGCGGGCGCAGTTCGGCCTGGACCGCCCGCTGCACGAGCAGTTCTCCAGCTACTTCACCGCGCTGCTGCGCGGCGACCTGGGCACCTCGTTCACGTTCCGCCGCCCGGTGGCCGAGGTGGTCCTCGAGCGGCTGGGGCCGACGCTGCTGCTGGTGGGCACGTCGACGGTGATCGCGGTGGCGCTGGGGTTGTGGCTCGGGGTGCTGGCGGCGTGGCGGCGCGGCTCGGCGTTCGACCGGGTCACGACGGGGGTGTCGCTGACGCTGTGGGCGGTGCCGACGTTCTGGCTGGGCATGCTGCTGATGATGGTGACGGGGGACCTGTTCCCGTCGGGGGGCATGCGCGACACCGACACGGCGCCGGACTTCCTCTCGCAGGCGCTCGACGTCGGTCACCACCTGGTGCTGCCGTCGATCACGCTGGTGGCGGTGGTGTGCGCGGAGTACGCGCTGGTGATGCGGTCGTCGTTGCTGGAGGAGCTGCACGCCCCCTACCTGACGACGGCGCGGGCCAAGGGGCTGCGCGACGACCTGGTGCGGCGGCGCCACGCCGTGCCGAACGCGGTGCTGCCGGCGATCACGCTGGTGTTCCTGCGGTTCGGGCTGGTGGTGTCGGGGGCGATCACGACGGAGACGGTGTTCTCGTGGCCGGGCCTGGGGTTGCTGTTCTACGACGCGCTGACGGGCCCGGACTACTTCCTGCTGCAGGGGTTGCTGGTCGTGACGGCGGGCGCGGTCGTGGTGATGAACCTGCTGGCCGACGTGTTGCACGGTGTCCTGGATCCACGGGTGAAGGTCGTATGAGCGCGAAGTTCCTCACGCACCGCTCGGGGGTGGCGGGCGCGGCGGTGCTGGCCGTGGCGGCCGTGGTCGCCGTCGTCGCGCCGCTGCTGATCGATCCGGGGGCCTTGGACGTCACGCGGGTGACGGCGGCGCCGTGGCAGGCGCCGGACGCGCGGCACTGGCTGGGCACCGACCACACCGGCCGGTCGGTGGCGCTGCTGCTGGTCCAGGGGGCGGGGACGTCGTTGTTCGTGGGGCTGACGGCGGCGGTGCTGGCGGTGGGCATCGGCACGGCCGTGGGGGTCGTGAGCGGTCACTTCGGCGGCCTGCCGGCGGGGGTGCTGCTGCGGGTGACGGACTTCTTCCTGGTGCTGCCCGCGCTGGTGCTGGCGATCGCGTTGTCGACGGTGCTGCCGCGCGGCCTGGGCACGATCATCCTCGCGATCGGCCTGACCAGCTGGCCGTCGACGGCGCGGATGGTGCGGGCGCAGACGCTGACGATCGAGGCGCGTCCGTTCGTGGAACGCGCACGGGCGCTGGGCGGCGGTCACGCGCACGTGATCGCGCGGCACGTGCTGCCGTCGGTGGTGCCGCTGGTGCTGGTCAACGCGACACTGGCGGTGGCGTCGGCGATCGTGGCGGAGTCGACGCTGGCGTTTCTGGGGCTGGGTGACCCGGCGCGGATCTCGTGGGGCGCGATGCTGCACCAGGCGCAGCTGCACGGGGCGGTGCCGCAGGGGGCGTGGTGGTTCCTGCTGCCACCGGGACTGGCGATCGTGGCCGTGGTGCTGGCGTTCACGCTCGTGGGGCGCGCGCTCGAAGCCGTCGTGACGCCGAGGAGGTGAAGCCGGTGCTGGAGCTGAGGAACCTCACCGTCCACTACGGACCGAAACGCGTCGTCGACGACGTGGACCTGGTGCTGGCGCCGGGGCGGACGCTCGGGCTGGCGGGGGAGTCGGGGTCGGGCAAGTCGACGGTAGCGATGTCGGTGCTGCGGCTGCTGCCCAGGACGGCGCGGGTCGACGGGCAGGTGCTGCTCGACGGCGAGGACGTGCGGACGATGTCGTGGGGCCGGCTGCGGGCGGTGCGGTGGGCGTCGGCGTCGGTGGTGTTCCAGGGGGCGATGCACGCGCTCAACCCGGTGCGGCGCGTGGGTGAGCAGATCGCCGAGCCGATGCGCCTGCACGGCACGCCCGGCAGCGTGGACGAGCTGCTGGAGCAGGTGGAGCTGCCGCGCCGGAAGGCACGGGCCTACCCGCACGAGCTCTCCGGCGGGCAGAAGCAGCGGATCATGATCGCGATGGCGCTGGCGTGCGGGCCGCGGCTGGTGATCGCCGACGAACCGACCACCGCGCTGGACGTCGTCGTGCAGGCGCAGGTGCTGGCGCTGATGACGCGGCTGGTGGCCGAGCGGGACCTGGCGCTGCTGATGATCAGCCACGACCTGTCGGTGCTCGCGCAGACGTGCGAGGACCTCGCGGTGATGCAGCACGGCCGGCTGGTGGAACGCGGCCGCACGCGGGAGGTGGTCGCGAACCCGCGCCACCCGCACACCGCGGCGCTGACGGCGGCGTTCCCGGTGATCGGCGACCGGCGGCACCGCTGGGCCGAACCCCGGCCGGCGCCGCAGCCGCTGCTGCGGGTGCGGGACCTGGTGGTCGACTACGGCCGCACGCGCGCGGTCGACGGGGTGGACCTGACCGTCGGGCACGGCGAGGTCGTGGCGCTGGTCGGGCAGTCCGGCTCCGGCAAGACGACCCTCGCCCGCACCATCATGGGGCTGCGCCGGCCGTCCTCCGGTCGGGTGATCTTCGACGGGGCGGAGGTGCCGCGCGGGGGCAGGGCGCTCAAGGCGTTCCGGCGCCAGGTCCAGCTGGTGCTGCAAGATCCTTCCAGCGCGCTCGACCCGCGGCACACGGTGTTCGAGGCGGTCGCGGAGGGCCTGCGGGTGCACGGGCTGCGCGAGGACGAGGAAGCGCAGGTCACAGCCGCTGTGGAACGGGCGGAGCTGCGCCCGGCGAGCCTGTACCTGCGGTCGCTGCCGCACGAGCTGTCCGGGGGCCAGCAGCAGCGGGTGGTGATCGCCGGGGCACTGGTGCTGCGGCCCCGTCTGCTGGTGGCCGACGAGCCCGTCGCGTCGCTGGACGCCTCCGTGCGCGGGGAGGTCGTGGCACTGCTGCTGCGGTTGCGCCGCGAACTGGGCCTTGCATCATTGCTCATCACGCACGACCTAGGGCTGGCGTGGCAGATCGCCGACCGGGTCGCGGTGATGCACCAGGGGAACATCGTGGAACAAGGCCCAGCCGAAGAAGTCCTCCTCACCCCCGCTCACGACTACACCCGCGCCCTGCTGGCCGCGGTGCCGGTGCTCGGGCCGCGGGACGCCGGGTGATCCCGGCCGGACACGCCCGCCACCGGGCCTGCCTGACGCCCGCCGAGATCGGCCGGGGCGGCGCGGACGGCTGGGTGGACGCCGCCGGGGCGGCGGCGCTCGCGGCGATGGCGTGGCACGACCTGGGCCGCCCGCCCGGCGTGCTGGAGGAGCTCGCCGGAGCCACCGATGCCGCGCACGTGCTGGCGCTGTGCCGGGTGCTCGCCGCGACCACCCGCGCCGACACCACCGCCGTGTGGCGCTACCTGGCCGCGGACTGGGCGGGCACCGGTGAGCGCTCGGACGGCCGCAGGCGGTTCCTGCTGGAGCGCGCACAGCGGGGCGAGGGCGTGGACTGGCGCAGCCACGCCGCGGTGATGGGCACCGCGCGCCCCGAGGACGTCGACGCGGCGCTGGACCGCGACGAGGACCTGGCGGGGGTGTCGGTGATCGGCCTGGCCCTGTCGCACCCCGACCCGTGGGCCGTGCTACCCCGCGTGGCGCGGGCCCTGGACCACAACCGCCTCGAGGTGCGCGGGCAGGGCGCGACGGCGCTGGCGCACGTGGCGCGGCGGCACGGCGTGGTGTCGCGGGAATGCCTGCAGGTGCTGCGCCGCCATCCCCACGACGCCGCCGAGGACGACCTGTGGACGTTCGTCGCGCACCACCGGCTGCCGCCGTGGCTGTGGTGGCGGCGGCTCAGGGCACGGCCGAGGAGGCGAGTTCCGCGCGCACGGCGTGCTCGGTTACCCGGTTGCGCTGTGCCCGCGCCCGCGCCAGGGCGTCCTCGAAGTGCCGGCGGGCCTGCTCGGGATCGCCCGCGCGGCGGGCGACGCGGCCCCGCTCGACCGCGATGTGGCAGCGCATCTCGTCGGGCCCGTACCAGCCGCCCGGACACAGCTCCCACGCCCGGTCGCACTCCTGCCAGGCGGTCTCGAAGTCCCCGGTGAGGCGGGCGAGCCCGGCCAGACCGAGGTGGGCTCCCGCGCGCACGAGCGGTGCCCCGGCACGGCGGGCCAGGCCGAGCGCGAGGACGAAATCGGCCCGGGCGCCGTCGAGGTCACCGGCGACCAGCCTCGCCCGGGCCCTGCCGCAGACGGCTTCGGCGGTGTCCTCGGTGGCGCCGAGCTCGGTGAGCAGCGCGCGGGCCCGTTCGACGTGCCGCAGGGCGTGCACGGCGTCACCCCCGGCCAGGGCGATCTCGGCGAGCTGGGTGAACGCCAGCGCCGCACCCCACCGGTCACCCACCCGCGTGAACGCCTCCGCGCCCCGGCGCAGCAGTTCCACGGCCGTGGCCACGTCCCCGCCCATGCGGGCCAGCAGCCCGTCACCGACCAGCGCGAGCGCCGCGCTCCACGGGTCGTCGCCCAGCAACCTGGCGCGGTGGTACCGGACCTCGGAATCGTTCTCCGGCGCACCGAGCGCCATGCCCCACAGCATCGTCATGATCGGGTAGCGCGGCGGGACGTCGAGGGCCGTGAGCAGGACGCCGGCCTGCCGGATGCGCGCGCTCTGGTCGCCGGTGGCGACGGGCCAGGCCAGCAGCAGGCACAGCACGTACTCCTGCTCACGGCCAGAAGGCGGATTCTCGCCGCACGCGTGCAGCACGGCGTCGGCGTGGCGGGCCGCTTCGGTGCGCAGCCCCCGGCACCAGTAGTAGGTCGCCAGCGCCGCGACCAGCTCCAAGGCGAGACCGAGGTCGCCCGTGGTGGCCCAGGTGAGCGCCGCGGCGAGGTTGTCGTGCTCGGCGGTGAGCCGCGCCAGCCACCCGATCTGCTCGTGCGCGCGCAGGTGCGGCTCGGCCTGCTGGACGCAGGCGAGAAACCAGCGGGCGTGCCGCTCGCGCAGGTCCGGCGCGTGCTCCGCGCAGAACGCGCGGATCGTGTCGAGCATCCGGTAGCGCTCGCCGGTGACCTCGACGAGGGACTTGTCCACCAGCGACGTCAGGGTGTCGACGTCGGACCCGCACACCCGCAGCACGGCGTCGAGGGTCGCGCCACCGCTGAAGACGGTGAAGCGGGCGGCGAGGTCGCGTTCGGCGGGGGTCAGCAGCTCCCAGCTCCACTCCACGACGGCGTGCAGGGTGCGGTGGCGGGGCACGGCGGTGCGGCTGCCCCGCGACAGCAGCCGGAACCGGTCGTCCAGGCGGGCGAGGATCTCGGCGAGCGGCAGGGACCGGACGCGGGCGGCGGCCAGCTCGACGGCCAGAGCGATGCCGTCGAGGCGGCGGCACACCTCCGCGACCAGGGCGGGGTCGGCGGTGAAGCCGGGCCGCACGGCCCGGGCGCGGTCGAGGAACAGGCGGGTGGCGGCGGCGTCGTCCAGCGCGCCCACGGGGCTCAGCGTCTCACCGGTGATCCCGAGCGCTTCGCGGCTGGTCGCGAGGAACCGCACGTCCGGGCAGGCGGCGAGCACACCGCCGAGCACGCGGGCGGCCTCCTCGACGACGTGTTCGCAGTTGTCGACGACCAGCACGACCTCGCGGGCCGCGAGCGCTTCGCGCAGCCGCGCCTCGGCACCGACCGGTCCCGCCGGCAACAGCCCGGCCTCGCGCACACCGATGCCGTCGAGCAGCGCGCGGGCGACGTCGGTGGTGGCGCTGAGATCGACGAACGCCACCTCGCCCGGTTCGCGGTGCGCGACCTCCACCGCCAGCCGGGTCTTGCCCGTGCCGCCGGGGCCGGTGAGCGTGACCAGCCGCGACTCCCGCAGCGACCGGGCGACGCGACGCAGGTCGTCGTCCCGGCCGACGAAGCTGGTCAGCTGAGCGGGCACACCCCGGTGCGGCGCCTGCGCGCGCAGCACCGCCAGGTGCGCGGCGGCCAGCACGGGGGAGGGGTCGACCCCGAGCTCGTCGGCCAGCAGCTCACGGCCCCGCGCGAACACCTCCAGCGCCTCGCTCTGCCGCCCGTCGCGGTGCAGGGCCCGGATCAGCGCCGCCCGCAGGTCCTCGCGCAACGGGTGCCCGGCGAGCAGGTCGCCCAACTGGGCCGTCGTGCCGCCCGCGATCGCGCAGTCGATCAGCAGCTCCGTCAACCCCTGCCGCGCGACCTGCGCGAACGGCGCCTCGACATCGGCGAGCGCGGGCCCGCGCCACAACGCCAGCGCCTCGGCCGCCCGTCCGGCGGCCAGCAGGTCGCGGCACCGCCGGTGGTCGGCCTCGGCCGGATCGGCGACGAGCCGGTACCCCGCGGGGTGGTGCTCGACGACCAGGCCCGGCACGGTGCGCCGCAGCCGCGAGACCTGCGACTGCAGGGCGTTGGCCGCCCCGGCGGGAGGCTCGGCGTACAAGCCGCCGATCAGCTCATCGCGGCCCACGACCCGCCCGGCGCCCAACACCAGCATCGCCAGCAGGGCGCGTTGCCGCGGCGCCGCCACCCCCACACCGTCGACCAGCACCGGACCGAGCACCCCGAACCTCACGGGCAAGATTGTTCCCCAGCCACGCGCTCCGCACGGGCGAAACGGGAGCCGGGCCGATCAGGCCGACCGTCGACGCATCCCGGTGACGCCGCATATCAGCTCCGCCACGTGCGGACTGCTTCCGTTCGGTCGGGACGAACTCACGAACGGAGACAACCCGGCACGAGACCCATGATCACGGTCGGCACCGCCCTGGGCCTGGCATCACACTGTTCGGCCACAGGAGCTCGTCCTGCGCCTGGGCTGACCCGCGTCACAGCTCGTGCCCCGTCGTCGCGTCCACATGACCGGGAACCTCGTCATGGCGGTCACCGACCGTGAGCGTCCCCGACGGCTCGAACATCAAGATCGACGCACCACCGGGGGAGACCGGCTTGTGGTAAGTCCCGCGAGGCACGGTGAACACCGCACCCCGCGGCAGCACGACCGTGCGCTCCCCGGACTCCTCACGCAGCACGATCCGCAACTCGCCGCGCAGCACCAGGAAGAACTCGTCGGTGTGGTCGTGCACGTGCCACACGTGCTCACCCTCGACCTTCGCGATCCGCACGTCGTAGTCGTTGACACGCGTGACGATCCGAGGACTCCACAGGACGTCGAACAAAGCCAGGGCGTCATCCAAAGCGATGGGATTCATGCAGACGACCCTCGCGCATGCCACCACACGACCGTGAGTGCTAGGAATCGCACATGCCGCAAGAATCCTCGCACCGCGTCGTCGTGATCGTCGACGAGAACTCCAACCCGTTCGAACTCGGCTGCGCCACCGAGATCTTCGGCCTGCACCGCCCCGAACTCGGCGGCCGGCTCTACGACTTCCGCCTCTGCTCACCCGACCCGCACACGCTCATGCGCGACGGCTTCTTCACCCTCACCGGCGTCGCCGACCTCACCCTCGCCGACACCGCCGACACCCTCATCGTCCCCAACCGACCCGACGTCGACACACCCCGCCGCCCCGACGTCCTCGACACCGTCCGCCGCGCCCACGCCCGCCGAACCCGCCTCGTCGGCTTCTGCAGCGGCGCCTTCACCCTCGCCGAAGCAGGCGTCCTCGACGGCCGCCGCGCCACCGCCCACTGGCAGTGGACCGGCGAGTTCCGCACCCGCTTCCCCCACGTCCACCTCGAACCCGACGTCCTCTTCGTCGACGACGGCGACATCCTCACCTCCGCCGGCAGCGCCGCCGCCCTCGACCTCGGCCTGCACCTCGTACGCCGCGACCACGGCGCCGAAACCGCCCACTCCGTCAGCCGCCGCCTCGTCTTCGCCGCCCACCGCGACGGAGGACAGCGCCAGTTCGTCGAACGCCCCGTCCCCGACCTGCCCGACGAATCCCTCGCCCCCGTCCTCGCCTGGGCCCAGCACCACCTCGACACCCCGCTCACCGTCGGTGCGCTCGCCGCCCGCGCCGCCGTCAGCCCCGCCACCCTGCACCGCCGCTTCCAGGCACAACTCGGCACCACACCCCTCGCGTGGCTCACCGCCGAACGCGTCACGCTGGCCCGCCGCCTGATCGAACTGGGGGAGAGGCGCCTCGAGGTCATCGCCCGCCGCACCGGCCTCGGCACCACCGCCAACCTCCGCACCGTCCTGCGCCGCGAAACCGGCCTCACCCCCTCCGACTACCGACGCCGCTTCAGCCCGGCACCCCCGCACTGACCCGCCACACCATCAACTCCCGAACAGGTCCCCGACGACCCCGACCCGCTCCAGCACCTCATCCGCCGTGAACACCAGGTCCTCCACGACCTCGCACTCCTCGACCTCGTCCCACGTCACCGGCGTCGACACCGCCGGCCGCTCACGAGCCCGCAACGAATACGGCGCCACCGTCGTCTTCGCCGGGTTGTTCTGCGACCAGTCGATCAACACCCTCCCCGGACGCTGCGCCTTCGCCATCGTCGCCACCACCAGCTCCGGCATCTCCCTCGACAACCGCAACGCCACCGCCCGCGCGTACTCCGACGTGTCCTTCGCCGGCGCGTACGCGTACATCTGCATCCCCTTGTTCCCCGACGTCTTCACCCACGAGTCCACCCCGTCGTCGTCGAGCACCACCCGGATCCGCTCCGCCACCCGCGCACACTCCACCACCGTCGCCGGCGCACCCGGATCCAGGTCGAACACCAGCAGATCCGGATCCCGCTTACCCCCACGCGGCCCCACCGTCCACTGCGGCACGTGCAACTCCAACGCCGCCAAATTCGCCAGCCACACCAACGTCGCCAACTCGTCCACCATCACGTAGTTGACCGACTCGTTGCCCTTCGTGCTGCCCGGCGACTCCAACCGCACCGTCCGCACCCACTCCGGACGGCGCTCCGGCGCGTTCTTCTCGAAGAACCACTTCCCGTCCACACCGTTCGGATACCGCTTCAACGTCACCGGACGATCCTTCAGATGAGGCAGCAGCACCGGCGCGATCCGCGTGTAGTAGTCGATCACCTCACCCTTGGTGAACCCGAACCCCGGATACAGCACCTTGTCCAGGTTCGTCAGCTTCAGCACCCGGTCCTCGACCCGCACCACGACCTCTTTCGGCACCTCACCGCTCACCCCGCCGCACCTCCCCGGGAGACTTGTCCGGCCGCAACCCCCGCCACGCCGGGAACCGCATCCGCCCGTCCGGCGTCCACTGCCGGAACACCACCTCCGCCACCAGCTCCGGCTCCACCCACCTCGCGCCCCTCGACCTCTCCCTCGGCATCTCCGTCACGAACGGCGACGACCGCCGCGCCAACGCCTCCAACCGCGGCGTCAGCACCGCCAGCTCCGCGTCGTTGAACCCGGTCCCCACCGAACCCGCGAACGCCAGCCCACCGTCCTGCGGAATACCCAGCAACAACGCGCCGATCACCCCGGCCCGCTTGCCCTCACCCATCCGCCAGCCGCCGATCACCACCTCCTGCGCCATCAGATCCGTGATCTTGCGCCACACCGGCGACCGCGCCCCCGGCTGGTACACCGAATCCAGCCGCTTCGCCACCACACCCTCGAGACCCTGCTCCCGGCTCGCCGCCAGCACCGACGCCCCGTCCTCGTCGTACGACGGGGGAGTCAGCCAATGCGGCCCCCTCAACTCCAACCCCCGCAACAACTCACGACGCCGATAAAACGGCAAACCCAGAAGCGACGTGCCATCCAGGTGCAACAGGTCGAACAACAACAACGTCACCGGGTACTGCCGCGCCGCCCGCCGAGCCGCATCCGACTTGCTCACGTGCATCCTGTTCTGCAACGCGCTGAAACTCGGCCGCCCATCCCGCAACGCCACGATCTCCCCGTCCAGCAACGCCTCCGTCGACCCCAGCTGCTCACCCACACCCTGCAACTCCGGATACGCCACCGTGATCTCGTTGCCCAACCGCGACCACGCCTGCACCCGGCCACCCTCCACCCGCAGGACCGCCCGCACCCCGTCCCACTTGAACTCGTACGCCCACTGGCCGTCATCATCGGAGGGAAGAGGCCCCGGCACCGCCAGCATCGGCTTGACCTGCTCCGGCAACACCTGCCAATCCGGCCGCACCGCCGCATGCCGCCGCTTCACCATCCAGTTCCTGCCCTCCGCACCCGACCGGAAGAACACGAACTGACCCCGGGCCCGCTCACCGTGCAACACCACGTCGACCTCGCGGTCCGACCACTTCACCGTCTCGTACCGGCCGCGATCCCAGATGAACATCTCACCGCCGCCGTACTCACCCCTCGGAATCTCACCCGAGAACTCGGCGTACTCCAACGGGTGATCCTCGGTGTGCACAGCCAGCCGCACCACATCAGTCGTCGGCGGCAACCCCTTCGGCACCGCCCACGACACCAACACCCCGTCACGCTCCAGCCGCACATCCCAATGCAGACTGCTCGCGTGGTGCTCCTGGATCACGAACGTGTCATCGCCACCCCTCGGCAACACATCCGCAGCAGCAGGCACGGGCTCCGGAGTCCGCCCCGGATCCCGCTTGCGCCGGTACTCCTCGAGCCCGGCCATCTACGCCGACGAAGCCTTCTTCTTCGGAGCCGCCTTCTTCGCGCCCTTCCGCCCCGCCTTCGCCTTCTCCACACTGCGCTCCAGAGCCGTCATCAAATCGATGACATCACCCTTGTCCTCGGCCTCCGGCTGCTCGGGCAACTCCGCACCCTCCGCCTTCGCCGCGATCACCTTCTCCAGAGCGTCCCGGTAGTCATCGGTGAACGTGCCCGGATCGAAGTCACCCGCCATCGACTCCACCAGCGACGTCGCCATCTTCAACTCCTGCGGCCGCACCTCCACGTCCGAATCCAGGAAGTCGAACTCCGCCTTGCGGATCTCGTCCGGCCACAACATCGTGTGCATCACCAGCACGTCATCCCGCGCCCGGATCGTCGCCAACGTCTCCTTCTGCCGGATCGTGATCTTCACAACCGCCAGCTGACCCGTCTTCACCAACGCATCCCTGAGCAACACGTACGGCCGCGCCGCAGCCTTGTCCGGCTCCAGGTAATAGGTCTTCTGGAAGTAGATCGGATCGATCTCCTCCGCCGGCACGAACTCCAGGACGTCGATCGACTTGTCGGTCTTCACCGGCAACTTCTCGAAGTCCTCGTTCTCCATGATCACCATCCGGCCGTCGTCCAACTCGTAGCCCTTGGTGATGTCCGAATACTCGACCTCTTCACCGCACACCGAACAGACGCGCTTGTACTTGATGCGCCCGCCGTCCTCCCGGTGCACCTGGTTGAACCGGAAGTCGTGCTCCTCCACAGCCGTGTAAAGACGCACGGCGATCGTCACCAAGCCGAACGAGATGGCCCCACGCCACACGGATCTCATCCTCATTGAGTACCCCTGAAATGCGGTTTCCGCACCACCAGGTCACCCACTCGGCCCACCTGCCCGGCAACCGGGCGACCCCCGACCCGGCCCACCGGACGATCCCGGACTACATGTCCTTCAACGCCCGATACGTCCTGTTGCTCGCCACCGCCGCCCGACGCTCCCGCGCCGTCGCCTCGATGTAGTTCTGACTCGTCGCCAGACTCGCATGCCCCAGCAAAGCCATGATCTCGCTCGCACTCGCCCCGTCCTCGGCCAGCCGCGTCGCGAACGTGTGCCGCAACGCGTGCAGATTCGCCCCCGTCGGCACCCGGTCGTGCAACCCCGCCCACCGGAAACACGACTTCACCAGGTACTCCAGCCCACCCCGCCCGATCGGCTCACCGTGCCGATCCCGCAGCAACGCGCTGTCCCGGTCGAACCGCCCCTGCGGAAACCGCCGCTTGCAGCTCTGCAGGTACGCCTCCACGATCCGCTCCATCGGCGGCTCGATCGGCACCGACCGGTCCCGGTTGCCCTTGCCCTTCACGTGCAACCGCCGGTCACCCTCCCGGCCCACGATCGACGCCAGCGTCAACGTCCGCATCTCCGCACTGCGCAACCCCGCCACCAACCCCAGCGCGATCACCAGCACGTCCCGCTCCGGCCACGGGTCACGCCCCTTCCGCGCCCCCTCCGCCGCGGCCGTCAGCAACTGCTCGGGCGTGTCCTCACCCCGCAGCGGCTTCGGCACCAGCGGCGGCGTCTTCGGCCGGGCGACCGCCCCCATCGGGTTGCCGGCGATCAGGTCCTCGGCCACGCAGAACGTCAGGAACTGGTTCCACGTCGACCACGCCCGCAGCACCGAGCTCTTGGCGTGCGTGTCCGCGAACAACCCGAAGGCCTGCCGCAGGTGCGACCCGCTGAGGTGCGCGGTGGTCAGGTCCTCGACGGGGCAGGAGAGGGTCTCGGCCAGCAGCGCGTTCACGCCGGCGAGATCCCGCTGGTAGGCGGCCGTGGTGTGCGGCGAGTCCTTGCGGGTCCGGCGGGCGAGGAAGAAGGCGTCCTGGGCGGCGAGCACGTGCATATGGATCTTGTACCGCACGGCACCGACAATTCCGCACGAGGGGAGGGGAGTGGTGCACGGTGCGCAGCCGCGTGAGCTGCGGCGACGGTGTTTTCACCCCAGCGTCGGACGATCACGATCGAGCGAACGGGAGAGCGCTGCGGGGCCCTGACGGCGCTTCGTCGCGGCGTTCATGCGGAACGGCCGGCGCGAGCAGGTTCACCAGGTCCGCTGTGCTGGATAATCGCCATTATGCATCAAATGTCCGTTTCGCCGGGATCGACCAGGCGGCCGGACGACCCTGAACCGGGCGGCGTCACTTGTCGGGGATCGTGAGCGTAATGGCGCCCCCGCGCGTACGTCTCACTGATGACACGTCGGTGTCGACCGCGCTCCGACATCGCCGTGGATCTGATGTTGAGGCGTCTGCAAGTGCAGCGGGCCTGCCCGTCGGCTGCGCCTTGCAGACGCGCCAACACGGGCGTTCCAGCCCCTTCCGATGCGATCTTCGCAGGTCACCGTTTCGCCGATAATCTACATTATGTCAAGTAACCGAGATCGGGCCCGCCTCCGCTGCCGTCCCGGCGGTCTCCTCCGGCGCCTCCGGCCCTGACGACACCCGGCGGCACCGCGCCGGTTCGCCCAGACGGCTTCTGCGGGCGTTTCGCGTCGGCCGCTCGTCCCGTCCGTCCGCCGGCTTGCTCGGAACCGCCGGCGTCGGACGCCTGCCGCTCTCTCGGCGGCGCATTCCCGCCTTTCGTCACCGTGGCGTTAGGGACTCGTGCGGCCGCGGTGGCAGGCTGCTCGGCCATGATCGATGACTTCGCGAAGGCGTACCTGCACAGCGATCTGCGTGAGTTGCGCGAGGTGCTGGTGTGGAAGCTCGAGGGGCTCGGCGAGGCGGACGTGCGGCGGCCGCTGACCGCGTCCGGCACGAACCTGCTGGGGTTGGTGAAGCACCTGGCGTTGTCGGAGTCGCGTTACTTCGGTGAGGTGTTCGGCCGGCCGTTCCCGGAGCCGATGCCGCGGTGGGACGACCTGTCGGCGCGAGGTCAGGACATGCGGGCGACGGATCAGGAGTCGCGTGAGGAGATCGTGGCGCGCTATCGGCGGGTGTGGGCGCATTCGGACGCGACGATCGGGGCTGTGGCGGTGGACTCCCCCGGTCATGTGCCGTGGTGGCCGCGTCCTGACGTGATGTTGTTCAACGTGTTGGTGCACGTGACGACGGAGACGGCGCGGCACGCGGGTCACGCGGACATCCTGCGGGAGCAGCTCGACGGGGCGACCGGCGAGGGTCGTTAGGTCGTTTGCGCTGGTCGGGTTCTTGTTGATGATCTTGTCGGGGGTGGTTGGGACACTCGGGGCATGCGATACGCGATCTATGTTCCTTCGTTCGGTGAGTCGCTGGGTGATCCGTCGGTGCTGGTGTCGCTGGGGGTGGCTGCGGAGGAGGCCGGGTGGGACGGCTTTTTCCTG
>NZ_JAJCXE010000055.1:0-33291 GCF_021056325.1 Lentzea sp. CC55
ATGTCCGGCCGAACACGGTGGGTGAGCCAACCGCTGAGCAGTGCATTGGCCTCCGCAGCGGGATAGGGCACCGAGCCGTCTACGCGTATCGCGCAAGCCGGCGGCTGCGGGACAAGACGCTGAGCGAGAGACATGACGACGTCGGTCTCGGTGATGCCGGGCCGAATCATCCCGATGCGCTCCGCATCGGCCCCGGGACGCAGGCCGTGCTCCAGGTACAGGTCCGGTCGAGTACCGAGGTCATCGAAGACGTCCCGGTAACGACTGATCGCGCCGAGCCAGGCATCCACGCCTGCAGCGTGCTCAGGCCACATGCACACCGTCACACCGTTTCGAGTTCCGCAGCTCTCGGCTGTCGATTCGCGGGCTTCGGTCAACTGACCGTCAGAGCTGTGGATGAGCGATACGCCGGCGACACCGACCACGAGGGCGACTACCGCCAGGGAAACGCTGTGGACGACGCGTGGGAGAGCGAGGGCGGCCAGTGCGATGACTGCCAGAGCGGTGACCCACAACCACTGCCCGGCAACGGTGCTCAGGACCGGTTGGGCGGAGACCTCACAACACTGCCGGTCCACCGCGCTGAGACGAGCGAGCAGCGGGTTGTCGCTGCTCGATCCGTAGGCGAGCACGACCCAGACCACTGCGGCGACGATCGGCGCTGCGAGATATCGCGGGAGGTGATGTCCGGCAGCAGAGCCGATGAACGCCGCAGTGATGACACAGAGCGGTCCTAGTAGCACCACCGACCAATAAGGACTGCTCTGGCCCTGCACGTCCGAGGCCATGACAGTGAACGTGGTGGCCCAGCCGGCCAAGCCCGCCAAGATCGCGCCGACGGAGTTGAGCACCAACCACGGCAGGGGTGAGCGCGGGTAGGTCCGGATCAGCGAGGTCGAGGCGGTACGCCGGTCGCGCGAGGAGTCCCAGGCGGCCAGGGCAGCGGTCAACGGCACGAGCAGGACCCCATGCTGCTGCAACTGCCCCGACGTCCAGCCCCAGTCGGGCGACCAGCCACCGCGCGTTCCGGCGAAGAAGCCGAGCAAGATCATCGCCGGGATCGCGACAGGGCCGCTTCCGCGTCGCAGGGCGATCAGCAAGGGGCTCACTGGTCATCTCCCGCCGGGACCAATGCCTCGTAGGCGGTGTCGATGTCGGTCGCACGCCAGTCCTGTGTGCCGGTCAACCTCTCGATAGTGCCGTCGAAACGCACGACCCCCTCGTTGATGACCACAACTCGATTCGACGTCGCGGCCACGTCCTCGGTCAGATGCGTGCTCAAGATCACCGTCCGCTCCTGCCCGAGAGCGGAGACCAGTCGTCGAAGACCTCCGCGTTGCCGGGGGTCGAGCCCGACGGTGGGTTCGTCGAGCAGCAGCACGTGCGGCTGGTTCACGATCGCCTGAGCAATACCGACACGGCGGTGCATGCCACCCGACAACTGGGAGATCTTCACGTCCTTCTTGCCGATCAGGTCCACGGCGTGAAGTGCCGTGTTCACGGCGTCTTTTCGCTGCTTGCGTGGGACGAGTCTCTGCCAGGCCGTCAGCGTCAGGAACTCCGCCACCGTCAGGTTGCCGGGCAACGTGAAAACCTGCGGGAGAAAACCGAGCTGGCGGCGATATTCCCTCGTATTTCGAGCGCTGTTGAGACTGCCGAGTGCAAGCGAACCGGACTGCGCCTTCAGGGCAGTGGAGAGAAGGCCGAGCAAAGTGCTTTTCCCGGCGCCGTTGGGCCCCAGTACGGCCGTTACGCCAACAGGAAATTCGACGTCCACTTCGTGTAGCGCGGTGACGCTACCGTAGTGATGCGAGACCCCCACGACCCGCACAATGTCGCTCAATGAACCGCACCCTTTTCGTAAAACGCGTCGTGATGATGACGGACTCTAGCGCACGATCATCATCACGACGCGTTCGCCTTGTGTCAGCCCGGGTAGTTGGTGTTGCCGCTGGCGTTCATGTTGAGGTTGCCCGGCGTCGATCCGACCGAGAAGTAGTAGCGGCCGTTGCTGTGGGTCCAGCTCCTGCTGCCGCCGTAGGTCGACCCGCCGTTGGCCGCGCATGAGTAGCCCTGAGAACCGCGATTGATGTCAGGCTGCCACGCCAGGTTCTCCCACAGCACCAGGCTCGTGGAGCTGTAGGCCGTACCCAGGTTGTACTGCGAGCCACACGAGTCGACGCGAATGGTGGTGGTGCCTGAGGCCGTGTCCCAATAGCTGGACTCGAATCCACTCAGCACCCCGGTCATGCCCCATCCGCGATCCGCGGCCAAAGCCGGGGCTGCGAAGCCGAGCATCAACGCCGACGTGCCCACAAGAGCAGCGACAGTTCGTTTGTGCAACACGAAAATCCCCCAATGGAGTCGTGGTCAACAACACGACCTTTTCAGCAAGATCCTCCTTCTTCAAGACTCCATACGGGTGCGAGCCCCATCCCGACCGCGATGAATGACTTGTGTCACAGTGTGTTCAAGTGCGGGATTGGATGAACATTGCACTGTTCAACTGTTCCGTCCAATTTCTTATCTCGCTGCCAGTCTGAATATGATCTGTCTTTGCGCAAACCCCTCTGTCTAGATGTCGCTCCGCAGTGAGTGAAGAAAACGCGGAGCTTCTCATTCTGCGGCGCGAGAGCACTGCGCTTCGTCGCCAGTTGGCGGGCTCGGTCCGCTACGAGCCAGCGGACCGATTCTGGTTCCTCTCGCTATTCAGGCTGGTACATCGTTCGCGCTGGAGCGACGTCCTCCCTGTCACGCCCGGCACGGCGCTGGGCAGGCATGGCAGATTCGTCGCACTGGAAGTGGGGCTGCACCACGCGACGCCGTACCGGACGCCCACCCCGGCGATCAAGGTGGTCTGCAAGTTGCTGTCTGCTCCGGCGGAGCTGTCAGCTCAGGATGCGGAGGTTGTTGTGCTGAAGCACGACAACGTCGTGCTTCGGCGGCAGTTGCCCGGTCCGGGTCGTCACGAGCCCGCGGACCGGTTCTGGTCCGCCTCGCTGTCGAGTCCGGTGCGTCGACCGCGCTGGCAGGACGTCTTCCCGGTTATCCCTGGCACGGTGCTCGGCTGGCACCGCAGGCCATCGCCCGGAAGTGAGATCGCACCGCGCATCGGCGAACCGGGCGTCCCTCAACCGCAGCAGCAGCGCCCAGGATCGGCGCATGATCTTGACGGCTCTGGGTGTCGACCGGTTCGCAAGCGGCTCCTCGGTGAGGTGATCAACGAGTACCGATATGCAGCTTGAGGTGCAGCGCGGTTCCGCTTCGGGCATCGCCAACTGCTCGTACAGCTCCACCGCGCGTTCGTAGTGTTCACGTGAGCCGGTGAGCAGGGTGACGTCGTCGGTGGCCTCTTCCAGCCCGTTGAGCACGTAAAGCTCGCCGGTTCGATCGCCGAGTTCCCGGAACATCGCGAGCGCCTGGGTGTGCGCCTGCACCGCCCGATCGCGCTGACCCCATCGGATCACCCACGGCGTTGCGGCTGACCACAACGGCAAAGTGCAACGGGCTCATCTGTCGGGGAACAGTGCCCTCGCCAGAGCGGCGAGTTCGCGCATCTGCTCACGGTCGGCCTGCTCCGCACCGCTGATGCCCTGTTCCTCTGCATCGGGCTGGTCGGATCCAGCTGCGCGTGCCTCGACTGCGGCGCGCAGTGCGCGGCCCTTCGCCTCCTGCGTGGCGGCGTTGGTGGCGGCCTCCTCGGCCTTGTCGGTGGCCAGGTCAGCGCGTGCCTCGGCGCTCTGCACGGCCTGCCGGTTGACCTCCCGGCCGAACAGCCAGCCGACGGCGGTGAACACGAGCGCTTCCACCGCACCGAACAGGTAGACGTAGCGCGACCAGGTTCCGTCGGTGGCAGTGCCGGCCTTTCCGATGAGGTAGGCCACCAATCCGGCGAATCCCAGCAGCAACGCGATTGCGACGATCACCGCCGCGACGCCGCGGATGCGTTCTGTTGCACCGTCCTCGCTTCCATTGCTGGTGGTGTCCTGGACCATGGCTGTTTCCTCCCGGCTACGGGTCTGGCCCAAGTAAGCCCGACCGGAATGTGGCATGCCATTACCTGTTGGGGTGTCACTCGTTCGATCGATCGCTATCGTCGATGCGGGGATGGTGAGTGGTAACTCCAGATCATCCAGCTGGAGCCAGCTGTCGCGGATCCAGTTATGCGATGACGTCGGCGGTGGCCCGGTCGTAGTCCGCGAGCACCAGAAGCCGACGGTGACCTTGCGTGTTCGAGCAAATCGCGCACGACTCACTCGTCGATGACGAGGCCTTCGTCGCGGTGCAGGGCCTGCGGGTGGCGAAGCCTGGCGGGGTTCGGCGCTATCTGGTGGCGGGGCTCGTCGTGTGGGCTGTGGTCGGCGGACGGATGGGCACTTGGGTTCATGGGGCTAGCGGGCTATCGGTGCAGGCATGTCTTCACCAGCGCCAAGCGACGTTCCGACAGCGCACCGCGGAACCTCCGTGTCCGAGAAAATCACCTGCTCCAGGCGCTTCCACGTCTACTCCTACGGACCGCTGGATCCCGTGGAGGAAGGTGTGGGCAAGGAGTTGATCGATCTTTCATCGCTAAGTTCTAGCCGACTGGGGCCAACAACTTTCGCGGCGACGTGTTCGACCGCGCGCTGATCCGGATTCAGGCCCATCTGCGGCAAGCGCTGCGTGAGTACGAGAGGACTGCAACGAGCATCGCGCCCACCGATCACTCGCCGCTGCAGCATCCTCAAGGGTCCGATCGAGGCCTCCCAAACCGATCAGATCAAACGCATCACCGTCGATCGGCGTGACCGTCTTGGGACATCCACGAGTATCACCATGCGTCTTGAACTGCATGGACGTAGTTTTCGGCACGCACAGGTCCACAAGCGACCCATCTCGGCAGACACGCCGCGAAGCGAGCTCAAGATCAGAACGAGTACAGGTATGCCGCTTGAGCTGCAGCGATGACGCTTCGAGCGGCACACGTTCCAGCGACGTGGCTCGCCGGGCGGCCGTGTGAAAGGCCGCCGGACCGGGGCGGCCCTCGCCGCCAAGAGGTTCGTGCCCATCGAGCCGTGTCCGGCACCCGGCCAGAACCTACGGTGCCGTGGCCAGCAATGCCCGGAGCGGTTCCGCTTCGGGCATCGCCAACTGCTCGTACAGCTCCGCCGCCCGTTCGTAGTGCTCACGCGAGTCGAGTGCGCGACCGAGGCCGGCGTGGGCTCGTGCCTGCTGGTCGACGGAGCTGAGCTCCGTGGCCAGGGCCAGGGCCTCGGTGAGCAGGGTGACGTCGTCGGTGGCCTCTCCCAACCCGTTGAGCGCGTAGAGCTCGCCGGTCCGATCGCCGAGTTCCCGGAACATCGCGAGCGCCTGGGTGTACGCCTGCACCGCCCGATCGCGCTGACCCCATCGTGAGTAGAGCAGGCCGAAACCCTGAAGGCACCACGCCTCGGAGTCGACGTCGCCGCGCTGCCGGTGGATGTCCAGGATTCTGGTGAAGTGTTCGAGCGCCGAGTCGTAGCGGCCCAGTTCGATCTCCACCGACGCCAGGCCGCTGATCGCCCAGGCCTCACCGTCCACATCGCCCATCTCCGCGTACAGGCGCTGGGCCTGTTCGAGGTGTCGGGCGGCTGACGGGTTGAGACCCAGTCGTTCTTCGACCGCGCCGAGGTTGACCAGGGCGTGGGCCTCCACGGCCTGATCGCCGGTGGCCTCGTTCAGCTCCAAGGCCCGGTAGTAGTGGTCGGCGGCCTCACGGAACCGGCCGAGCCTGGTGCCGGTGACTCCGAGGAGGACCAGCGTGCGGATCTCGCCGTCGCGGTCGTCGGTGGTGCGCAGCAGCTCCGCGGCTTCCTCCAGGACGGGAACGGCCTCCTCCGGCCTGCCCAGTTCGAGCAAGGCAGCGGTGACGTCGTGGAGCGTTCTGGCGGTCAGGACGGGATCTGCGAGCGAGCGCGCGGCGGAGAGAGCCCTGGTGCTCATCGCCAGCGCGGTGCTCCAGCGGTCGCGGTTGAGGTGCCGGAACACCGTCAGCGACAGCTGTACCGAGTGCAGCGGTTCACCGACCTCGACGGACGTGACCAGTGCCGGGTGTTCCGCTTCCAGCCATGTCAGAGCAGCGTCCGGGTCAGTGAGATCGGGCGTCGCGGTTTTGGCCGCGTCCACCCGCGGACGGCGGCGGGTGTCCCCGGGATAGCAGACATCCATGGCCAGTGAGGCGGTGGCCAGCAGGTAGTCGGCCAGGTTCCCGCGGGCGGCCTGCCGCACCGAGGGCGGGTCCTCGTCGGACGCCCGCCCGGACGCGTACTCGCGCACCAGGTCGTGGAAGGAGTACCGCCCTGACGCGCACCGGAGGAGGTGGTCGCGACACAGGCCCTCCAGGTGGACGCGGGTCTCGTCCAGGTCCCGGCCTGTCAGCGCGGCGGCACTGTACTCGTCGAACTCGCCGGTCGGGTGCAGTGCGACCAGCCGGAGGACCCTGCGCCTGTCCTCTGGCAGCCGCTGGTACGAGGCGTCCAGCGCGAGCTGGACACCGTCGTCGAGTCGCTGTCGCTGATACCGGTCGTCGAGGCGGTCCGCGTGGTCGGTGAGCGTCCAGCCCTCCACCGCGCGGATGTGCCCGACGATGAGGGTGAGCGCGAGCGGCAGGAAACCGCACCGTTCCGCGATGCGGGACAACGCCTTCGGGTCGTTGCCCAAGGACAGATGACCGACCGCGTGCTCCAGGAACGCGACCGCTTCGGCAGCGGTGAACACGGCCAGCTCCAGATGGGTGACGGCGGGCAAACCCGTCAGGCTGCGCCGGCTCGTGATGATCGCGACGCTGCCCGGTGCGCCGGGCAGCAGGTGCCGCACCTGTTCCTCGTCGGCGGCGTTGTCCAGCACCACGAGCACACCCGCGGCCCGTTCGCGGTAGGCGCCGACCAGCGACGGCAGGTCGTGGGGAACCTCGGTGCCAGGCATGCCGAGCAGCCGCAGAAACCCGTCCAGCACCGCGTTCGGAGCCGCCGGTGGCAGTTTCGGGTCGAATCCCCGCAGGTCCACGAACAGCACGCGCGAATGCGCGCCGGCGAGCCGGGCCGCCGCACGGAGCGCCAGCTGGGTCTTCCCGACCCCGGCCATGCCTTCGAGCGCGGAGATCACGACCGACCCGCCGGCCACCGTCTCGCGCAGCCGCGCCAGTTCGGTCTCCCTGCCGACGAAACCCGGTTCCCCGCCGGGTAGTTCGTCGTGGACGCGCACCTGAGCGGCCATGACGACCTCACCGGCCACCGCCCGCAACGCCTGGCGCCACTGGGCGATGTAGCCCTGGTCGGAGTGCAGCGCCCGCACGATCGCGATCACCAGGTCGGCGTTGAGCCGCTTGCGCCCCGACCGGAAGCAGTCGACCACCGTCGTCTTGCGCGCCATCTCGGCTTCCGGACGACCTTCGCGCGCCCACTCGGCGTTGATACCCGCGGTGATCCGCTCGTAGGAGGGCGCTCCCGCCCACACCTTCAACGACCGCAGCTGCTCCACCAGGTCGTCGAACGTCGCGGCCTGCCCGGGATCCGGCAGAGGGACAGGTGCGGGGCACATGAACCCTCACCCTAGTGACGCAGCGGCACGCGGCGTTCGGATTCGGTCGGATTCAGCCTTCCGGTGCCGCCGGGTCGGCATCTTCGTTCACGACGGAGGGGCGCACACCGCCTCTCCACACTAAGAGGGGAACGGCAACACCATGAAGAAGATCGCATCCGTCCTCGCCGCCGTGGGGGTGGCCGGGGTCTCGCTCGTCGCGGCCGAAGGTGTCGCGAACGCGGCCTGCACGTACGACCACGCCTGCATGTACTCCGCGTCGGACTACAAGGGTCTCAAGCGCGATGACGGCTACAGCAGGCCGAACTGGGGCCAGGTCACCTACAACGGCACGAGCATCGCGCTGTACCGCGGCGACGGCTCGCAGCAGAACGTCAGTTCCATGGAGAACAGGGACGAGAACTCGTACATCGCCGTCTACTACAACTCGAACTACGCGGGTCCGTGCTTCCGGATCCGCCCGAACGGCAAGGTGCCGAACTTCCAGTCCGTCAAGTTGCCCAATGGCGACGCCAACGACCGGATGAACTCGCACAAGTTCAACCCGAGCAACTGCCAGACGGGCACCATCTACGGCTGATCAGCGGCGGCGGCACCGTCACCGACGGGGCCGCCGCACCGCACAGGGGGAACTGTGAAACGAGCACACGCGATCTGGCTGATCACCGCCGCCGTGGTCGCGGCGGCTGGCGCGATCACGCTGGTCGACCGGTTCGAGGTCGCTGCCGCGCCGCCTGCGGTGAGCGAGGTTCGGCCGGTGCACTCCGCGATGGAAATCACCCTTCCGTTCGACCGCTACCAGCACTCGCCGGCCGACCTGACCACGATCGACCGCGCCACCGCCGTGCTGGCGAGGCGGTGCCTGAACGACTTCGGCCAGGCCTGGTCACCACCGGACCCGCCACCGCTGCCCGCGAGCACCGGTTCCTCCCGGTACGGCCTCGTCGACCCCGACCGGGCGGCCAGGTCGGGCTACCACCCGGTGGACAACACACCGCGGCAGCCGGGGGACCGGCCGGAGGCCACGCCCGAAGCGATGATGATCTACACGGGCAAGGGTACGACGTCCATCGGCGGCAAGCGCATCCCCGAGGGCGGTTGCCTGGGCCAGGCACGCCGCGAGCTGGAACGGGGAGTGCCCGCCGCGATCCCGGCCGCCGAGCTCATCCGCCTCGACCAGGAGACGTTCGAGCAGGCGCAACGGGACGACCGGGTGCGTCAGGCGATGACGAACTGGCGGAGCTGCATGGCCGCCTCCGGCTACGGCTACGCCGATGTGTGGGCGGCCAACAACGACATCCGCTGGGAGTCGGAAACGCCGTCGCAGGTGGAGATCGACACCGCCACGACCGACGTGACCTGCCGTCAGCGCACCGAGCTCGTCGGCACCTGGCTCGCCGTCGAGACCGCGTACCAGCGCCAGGCCGTCACGGAGTGGGCGGCGCAGTTCGACGCGCTCGACCGCGGGATGCGGGTGCGCGTCGGCAACGCGACCGGAGTGCTCGCGACCCGGCTGAACACGCAGGTACTTCCGACATGAACCGAGAAGCAGGAGATCTGATGAGGGTGTTCCACAGATTCACCGTCGCGGCGTTGATGGGCGCGCTGCTCAGCGTGTCCTTCGGCGCGGCCACAGCGTCCGCGGCGACAGCCCGCAACGGGGTGTGCGAGGCGGGCGAGTTCTGCCTCTACTACAACAGCGACCACCAGGGCTCGCTCTCCGATTTCACCACCTCGATTCCCGACTACGGCGACTCGCAGCCGAGCTGCTACGAGTTCAAGAGCGCGGGCAACGGCCAGGGCTTGTGCGTGAAGAACGAGGCAGCCGCCGCCTGGAACCGCACGAGCGGTCCGGTCACGGTGTACTACAACAGCGAGTACGGCGGTTCCAAGCAGACCATCGCGGCAGGCGGCAAGGTCAACCTGAACGCAAGCCTCAAGAACGAGAACGCCTCCCACCGGCTCAACGACAGCGGGGGCGGCGGCGGTGGCGATCCCACCTACTCGGCACCGCCGAACAACCCGCATCCGTCGGCGACCACCCGGGCGCCCAGCGCGACGGCCCGCACCCAGTTCGTCGACGACCAGATCGCACGACTGACCGGTGAAAAGCAGTGCTGGGTCGGCGACTACCGTCCGAGCCAGCCCTCGACCAGCAACCACAACACCGGCAACGCGCTCGACTGCACGATCTCGAGCGCGATCGGCTCCTACCCGTCCGAGGCGCAGAAGGCGCAGGGCTGGAAGCTGGCCTACTGGCTGCAGAAGTACGCCGCCGCGCTCGACGTCCGGTACGTGATCTGGCAGGGCAAGATCTGGAGCGTCGCCCGCGCTTCCGAAGGTTGGCGCACCTACACCGGCGGTTCCGGGGTGACCGGCGGTCACTACGACCACGTGCACGTGTCGATCCAGAACCCCTACGGCGACTGAACGACATGGCACGCTGACCAGGTGAGAGGCGAAGCCCAGGTGGCTTCGCCTCTCACCTGCCGCACGAGTTCGTGCGCTCTACGACTCGAACCACCCATCGACTGGTTCGAGGACACCCCGCGCTGTCTCGGGTATCGAGCAGGATCCGGACGGCTCCACCAGGAACGTCTGCCTCGCGATCAGGGAACACGTGCTGGACAAACAACTCCAGTTCGGGGAGCTCATCGCGGAGTGGTCAGACCCGCAAGGACTTCTCGGCGAGGTGCTCGCTCAATCCGACAGTGGACGTCGCGACCGCCAGTGACTGCGGTTCGAGCCTGCGCGGCAGCCCCAGCAACTGGCCGTCCGGCAGGCCGATGTCGAACATCTGGAAGGAGTTGTACCCGGCGGCCCAGTGCACGACGTCGTCGGTGAGCATCCAGCGTGCCTTGTGCTCCGCCTTCAGTCTTACCCGGGTGTCGGCCCTGTCGTTGAACGACTTGTGCAGGAATTCCATGATCTCCGTCGCGTCGTCCCCCTCCGGACGCAGCCCCGCCCGGACCGCCGCTCGATGTCCATGGTGGAGCATGATCGCAGACACCGTGGGAACGCTCCCGTGCAGGAATGGGGCCGTCGAGAACACCACAGCGTCGAAACGACGTGAACATGCGGTGCGACGCCACAGGATGTGGACCTGCTCGACCAAGCGCTGGCAGAGTTTCGCGCGGAACGCTGGGCGTCGGGTCGGCGAACTTCGGTCCGCCGACCCGACGCCTGCACTGCCGACGCTGCTGCCGGAACCGTTCCAGCGCCGACGATTGCCAGCACCGGTCGTCGGGTTCTCTCGCCAGACGGGACTTGGTCGGTCCGCACCGGAACGGTGTCCCGCGGCAGCACGCGCATCGGTTCGGTCTGCACGACTTCGACGGTGTGCGAGGCGATGGCGACCTCGTCACCTTCGATGCCGCATCGCGTTCAGCCGCTGGTCCGATCGGAGGCCCGGCCGCGGTCATCCCTGCCCCCGGCCCGGCCGGGGGAGGAGCCGCCGGGCATCCACTCCGGAATCGGCGCGTAGGCGTGCAGGTCGTGCGCCGGTACCACGTGGATGCGGCCGGCGAGGGCGATGATGCGCAGGAGGCTGTCGCGCACCTTCGCGGGCTGCACGTCGGCCAGCATTCGCAGCAGCCCCGGTCGTTCCGCCCGGAGCGTCACCCCTTCGGTCTGCCAGGTCAGGTCGCCGATGAAGGCGAATCGGCGGTCGCCGGGCAGGGTGACGAACACGATGACGGAGCCGTCGGTGTGGCCGCCGGCCTCGACGATCACGACCGAACCGTCGCCGTGGACGTCGTGGCTGGCAGGGAATCCCAGGTACGGCGGGCCGTCGAAGGTGTAGCGGTGGACCTGGCGCCGACTCACGATGCCGCGGAACACCGCGGCGCCCTTCGAGCGGTCGACGTAGCGGGCCTCGGCCGCGTTCATCCAGATCGGTACGTCGAGGTCGGCCAAGCCGCTCACGTGGTCCCAATGGGCGTGGGTGATGACGACGCCGCGCAGTCGCGTCAGGTCGTAGTCCCCGGCTCGCAGCTGGTCCTGGACCGTCGCGCCGAGCTGGTGCGGTGTCCGCTGGAACGACGGCATGGCCGCGATGTGCGCCTCGACGTCCGAGCCGAACCCGGCGTCGATCAGCAGGTCGCCGGCGGGGTGCTGGACGAGCACCGCGGTGGCCGCGAACTTGCGCAGGTCGCCGAACGAGCCACCGCGGTAGGCCAGGGCCGCGCGGTTGTCGTACGTTCCGGTGGGGAGTTGGTGGATCGCCATGTCCGGCGGCGGTGACGCGTCGGGCAGCGGGCCGGTCCACGGTCGCGGGGCGGGCAGGGGTGAGGGGCGGAACGACCGGATCGCGGCGAGCGCGGCGGCGGTGACCGCGATCGCCACACCGATCCACACGTAGGTCATGGGGCGTCGTGCCTTTCTGCGAAGAAGGTGTGGATCTCCTCTGCGGCCACCGAGGTGAGCGCCTGTCCCACGTACAGCGACAGCAGAACGGTGAGGACTTCGAGCGCCGCCTGGTCGAGCCCGGCCCGGACCGCGCGTTCCAGGTGGGTGGTGAGCCGGCCGCCGCGCACGCCCGCGCAGATCAGTGCCGTGATGATGGCGACGCTGCGGCTGCGGTCGTCGAGCGACGGGTCGTGCCAGGCAGGTCCTCCGGCCGCGAGGACTGCCTCGTCGGCGAAACGTCGTCCGACCCGGTCCGCGAACACGGCACGCAGCTCGCCGGTGCTGACGCCGAACGTCTCGGCGTAGACGGCGGTACCGCGTGCGGTCCGCTCGGTGTGCTCGTCGTGGTTCACCCTTCGAATTCGACTCGGAGATCGTGCCGCGGTCCAACACCGGATCCGAACGAGCGATACCTTCAGGGTATGGTCGCCGGGTGGATCTGCGTTCCCTCGGCTACTTCGTCGCGGTGGCGGAGGAGCTCAACGTGGGCAGGGCCGCGGCTAGGCTGCACATCTCCCAGCCCCCGCTGAGCAGGGCGATCCAGCAACTGGAACGAGAGCTGGGCGTGGAGCTGTTCACGCGTTCGGCTCGCGGGATGGCCCTCACCCGGGCAGGTCGAACGCTGCTGCCGGAGGCGCGCGAGGTGCTGGCGCGAGTCACGTCACTGCCGTCGCTGGTGTCGCAGGTCGCCGAACCGCGCACGATCACGATCGGGACGCTCGCGGACAGCGTGGACCGTGCGGGCGACGGGTTGATCGACGCGTTCCGCGCCCGGTACCCCGGCCTCGAGATCCGCATCGTCGAAAGCGATCTCACCGACCCGACGGCGGGCGTCGGCCACGGTCTGGTCGACGTCGCCGTCACCCGAGGCCCGTTCGGCTCCGTCGGGGTCGTCACCGCCGAGATCCGCCGCGACCCGGTCGGGGTCCTCGTGCGGGACACCGACCCGCTCGCGTCCAGGGACCGGGTCCGGGTGGAGGAACTGCGCGACCGCCGGTGGTTCCGCCTGCCGGACATCACCGACCCGCTCTGGGCCGGCTACTGGTCAGCAGGCCGCGATCCGGCGAACACGACCGACACCGTAGTGCGGACGGTGCGCGAGTGCGTCCAGGCCGTGCTGTGGTCAGACGCCGTCGGGCTCGCTCCGCTCACGATCAGCAGGGCGCCGGGCACAGTCGTGGTCCCGGTGGACGGCGTCGCGCCCAGCCCTCTGGTCGTCGCGTGGCGGCAGCGCGACCGCAGGCCGCTCGTGCAGGGCTTCGTCGACGTCGCGACGACCATCGCGCGACAGAGGGACAGGTAGGTCCGGACGGAGACCGCGAAGCACCTCGGCCGCGTTCAACACGGTGGTGAGCGGGGAGCGAGCCCGCGGCTGACGTCGCTCGCGAACCTTGCATCGCGCATCATGCGCTCGCTACTACGAACTCCACGCCATCGACACCAGGCGGAAAGCCCGGGATCAGCACTCGGCCGGGTGAGTGACCGAGCGCGTGTGGCACCGCAGACCCGGTTGAGTTGAACATCGCTGAATGGGGGAGCGGTGAGTCAAGGATCGCTGTTCAGACCGTGGCATCGGTCTCGTCACTCCGTCGAGCCCAGGAGGAAAGAAGGTCGTTCGTGAGTTCAGGGCGACGCCACCACGGTGATCACATCGTGCAGCCCACCGGCGGCGGCGCCGTCGCGGATTTGGTGGTCGTGCCCGGTCTCCTCCCGCGAACGAACGGTCAGTGGCTGCCGGTGAGTTCGCCGCTGAGGCTGTCGTGCATGGTCGCGCTCGGGGTGTTGAGGCCGATGATCTCGACCTTCTTGCCGCGAGCGGCGTACTTCGTGGTGATGGCGTCCAGCGCGGCGACGGAGGAGGCGTCCCAGATGTGGGCGGCGCCGAGGTCGATCACCACTCGCTCGGGATCGTTCGCGTAGTCGAACTGGTAGACGAGGTCGTTGCTGGAGGCGAAGAACAGCTCGCCGGTGACGGTGTAGGTGACCTGCCCGCCATCAGGAGCGAGCAGCGGGCTGACCGTGACCAGGTGCGCGACGCGGCGGGCGAAGATGACCATCGCGGTGATGGTGCCGACGATGACACCGATCGCGAGGTTGTCGGTGGCCACGACGACGGCGACGGTGATGACCATGACGCTGATCTCGCCGGTGGGCATGCGCTTGAGCGTGGCCGGGGCGATGGAGTGCCAGTCGAAGGTGCCGAAGGCGACCAGCACCATGACCGCGACGAGTGCGGCCATCGGGATGTCGGACACGACCGGGCCGAACACGATGCACAGGATCATCAGGAACGTGCCGGCCAGGAACGTCGACAACCGCGTGCGGGCGCCGGAGGTCTTCACGTTGATCATGGTCTGGCCGATCATGGCGCAGCCGCCCATGCCGCCGAAGAACCCGGTGACGACGTTGGCGATGCCCTGGCCGATCGACTCGCGGGTCTTGTTGGAGTGCGTGTCGGTGATGTCGTCGACCAGCTTGGCCGTCATCAACGACTCCATCAGGCCCACCAGGGCGAACGCGACCGCGTACGGCAGGATCAGAGTCAGGGTCGCCCAGGTGAACGCCACGTCCGGGATGCCGGGGACCGGCAGCGAGGAGGGAAGCGTGCCCTCGTCGCCGACGGTGGGCACGGCGATGCCGGCGCCGATGGTGAGCGCGGTCAGCGCGATGATCGACACCAGGGGAGCGGGCACGACCCTGGTGAGGCGCGGGAACAGCACCATGATCAGCAGCCCACCGGCGAACAACGGGTAGACCGCCCACGGCACGTCGACCAGTTGCGGCACCTGCGCGAGGAAGATCAGAATTGCCAAAGCGTTGACGAATCCCACCATGACGCTGCGGGGCACGAACCTCATCAGCCTCGCCACGCCCAGCGAGCCGAGCACGATCTGGATCAGCCCGCCGAGGATGACCGTGGCGATCAGGTAGCCGAACCCGTGCTCGCGCGCCAGCGGGGCCACGACGAGTGCGATCGCACCGGTCGCCGCCGAGATCATCGCCGGGCGGCCGCCGACGATGGAGATCACCACCGCCATCGTGAACGACGCGAACAACCCGACGCTGGGATCGACGCCGGCGATGATCGAGAACGAGATCGCCTCGGGGATCAGCGCGAGCGCGACCACCAGCCCGGCGAGGACCTCGGTGCGCAAGACCTTCGGCGACAGCCAGGAGGGACGCGTCAGCCGCGGCAGGGTGAACGTGGAGTTCGAAGACATGGTCAGCGATGTGCCTGTCGTGCTCAGGCCCGGTTCCACTGGGGGAGCGGGCGGGGTGATCAGGGTGCAGGAGGAAGGGCGAGCGTGCTCATGCCGCGCACGACGGCGGCGGAGGCCGTGGCGCCGGCTGGTGCGGCTGCTACCGGAGGTCTAGGGCGGGGGCGCGGGAAGCCGGTGACGCGGGGAAGAAGACACGCGGCGGCTCCTGGCTGAGATGATGGCGGAGGGGCGGTGCCGGTTCGCGATCCGCCCGGACCGCGGTCGACGTTGACCGGACTGCTCAGCACCGATCCAGACTCTACCCTTACGTTAAGGTAGAGGCAGTGGGAGGTCGCCCGAGTGTGAGTGGTGACACCGCAGCAATGACCGGAATGGACACCGCATGACGGGCGAGCACATGCAGATCGGCGAAGTCGTCGCCCGGACCCAGTTGTCCCAGCGCACCATCCGGCACTACGACGAAGTCGGTCTGGTGGTGCCCTCGGCGCGAAGCCAGGGCGGGTTCCGGCTCTACACCGAGGCCGACATCGCCCGGCTCATGGTCATCCGCCGCATGAAGCCGCTCGGCTTCACCCTGGACGAGATGCGTGAGCTCCTGGCAGCCACCGATCGCCTCGACAGCGACGAGCCGATCGAAGACAGCGAACACAGGTCACTCATCACCACGTTGCGCGCGTTCGAACATGCCGCACAGCAGCGCTGCGACGAGCTCCGCACCCAGCTCGAACGCGCCGAGGAATTCGCTGGAACCCTTCGTCAACGGTTGAGCGCAGCGCAGACCGGCCCGGCGCGGGCGTAGAGGATCGGAGCCAGGGCACCGTAGCTGTCCGGCAGAGCGAGGGGTGCAAGCAGTTGCCCTCGTCGCCGGCGGGGCGGTCCGAGGCCGGGTACATCGGTCAACTCGGGGACTCCAGCCCGGTTCCGCGACGCGATCGGCGATTTGCTGCTCCAGCGTCATCGTCGGTCGTCGCCTCGCCGGCGTGCCGTGTTCTCGGCCGGGTTGGCATCCCAGCCGCGCAGCCAGGCCTGCTGGATCGCGTCTGCCAGCCTGACAGCAGCTCACCCGCTGGGTCGACCGGCTCCGGCCCGGCCACCCGTGAAGTCCATGCGCAGGTCAGGCTGCTCGGTCTAGTTCTGGCACCCACACGTCCGGGTTGCCTGGCAGGCGGTGGTGGCGCACAGGACGCCGGTGGCTCCGGTGCTGACGGCGATGGCGCCGGTCAGCACGACCTGGTCGAGTCGGTTGCCGGTCAGGCGCAGGGACATGGCGCGGCCTCGCAAGCCCGGTAGGTGACGGCCGGCCGCAGGACGAACGCGATGACCTGGGCGGGAACCGAGTGGACGAGCAGCAGGACGAGCAGGCGACGCCCCGGCTCGCCGGTCAACGGACGACTGCTCCGATGATCGGGCGGAACACCGCCAGTGCGGTGGCGAGCGCGGCGTAGTACCCGACGAGCCAGACGAGCACCGCCAACGCGGTGACGCCCAGGACGTGAGCGGCGTGCTCGTAGGCGTTGTCGTCCAGGGACCCATCGGTCAACAGGCTCCTGGTCGTGAGCACCGCACAACGTTCGGCGTCGTCGAGGTCGTGCGGAACCTGACCGGTGATCAACTCGTCCAGCTGTTCCCGGGTCAGGCCGGCGGCCAGCGCGGGTGCGGTGTGAGAGGTCCATTCGAAGGCGCAGCGTCGGTGGGCCGCGGTGGTGAGGATGGCCAACTCCCGCATGCGTGGGGTCAACTCGGTGTCGGTGCGCAAGGCGGCTCCGACACCTTCCAGCGCTCCTCCTGCGTGCGGGGCGAGCAGCATGAGTCCGAACGGCCCGACCAGGGCACCGTCCACATCGGTCAGCGCAACGGCTCCCGCACGCGGACCGGTGGTGATGCGCTCGAACAGCTCGCGCTGTGCGGAGGTCAGGTCGGCGGGCAGCAGCCGGGGAACCCGGGGTGGCCCGCCGGGCCAATCCTGTGGTGCGGTCATCCCGCGATCCACCAGGTGCGCACCGCGGTGAACTCGCGCAGGCCCGCGGCGGCGAGCTCGCGGCCGTGTCCGCTGCGCTTGGTGCCGCCGAAAGGCAGCCGGGGATCCGAGGCCACCACGGCGTTGACGAACACGGCGCCGGTGGTGATCTTCCGGGCCAGGCGTTCCGCGCGATCGGTGTCCGCGGTCCAGATGCTCGCTGCCAGGCCGTAGTCGGTGGCGTTGGCGAGGTCGGCGAGTGCGTCGTCGTCCGCGGCGGTGGCGAGCGCGGCGACGGGGCCGAAGGTCTCCTCGTCGAACGCGACCACGCCGGGGCCGGTGCCGGAGAGGACCGTGGGCTCGTAGAAGTAGCCGTGGCTGTCGATCGGACTGCCGCCCAGCAGCAAGGTCGCGCCTTGGGCGACGGACTTCTCGACTTGGACGTGGAGTTGGTCGCGCAGGTCGGCACGGGCCAACGGGCCCATGTCGCTGAGGGCCGGGTCTCCGACCTTCAGCGCCCGTGCGCCGTCGACGAACTTGCGGGTGAACTCCTCGGCGATGGCGTTGTGGAGCAGGAATCGCTTGGCGCACACGCAGCTCTGGCCGGCGTTGGTGAAGCGGGAGCGCACGGCGGCGGCCGCGGCGGCGTCGACATCGGCGTCGTCGAGCACGACGAACGGGTCGGAGCCGCCGAGTTCGAGCACGGCCTTCTTGACCGCGCGTCCTGCCGCGGCGCCGACCGCCGCTCCGGCCCGGTTGCTGCCGGTGAGGGTGACGGCGGCGATGCGGTCGTCGGCGATGATCCGTTCACTGGTGGCGGGGACGTCGGGTTCGGCGATGACGAGAGTGCTGAGCGCGCCGTGCGGGAACCCGGCGCGGGCCAGGAGGTCCTGGATGGCGAGCGCGCTGCCGGTGACGTTGGGGGAGTGCTTGAGCAGTACGGTGTTGCCGGCGGCGAGGGTGGGGACGGCGAAGCGCATCACCTGCCACAGCGGGAAGTTCCACGGCATGACGGCGAAGACGACACCGAGCGGTTCGTAGCTGGTCCGGGCCCGCGCGCCGGGGCCGATGTCGACGGGTTCGTCGGCGAGGATGCGTTCGGCGTTGGCCGCGTAGTACTCGGCGGTGGTCGCGGACTTCTCGACCTCGCCCAGCGCCTCCGCGGTCGGCTTGCCCATCTCGGCGGTGATCAGCGCGGCCAGTGGGTCCCGGGAGGCGCGGAGCTCGTCCGCCAGGACGCGTAGGCGGGCGAGCCGGCGCTGCAGTGGAGTGGCGGCCCAGGTGTCCGCCGCGGAACGGGTCGCGGCGATCGCGGCGTCGACTTCGGCTGCGGTGAATGCCCGGTATTCGGCCAGGGGTGCGCCGCTGGCCGGGTTGATCGTGGTGATCGTGTTCATGGTGTGCTCCGGCTCAGGCGTGGTGCAGCAGGCGTTCGGCGGTGGTGACGGTCAGGCTGCCGGGCACGAGGTGCTCAGCGGCGGAGGCCCGCCAGGCGGCGAAGTGAGGAGAGGCGCGGTGGGCATCGAGCGCGGCTTGGTCGGCGTAGAGCTCGTAGAGGACGAAGTGGTGTTCGTCCGCGGTGTCCGCGGCCACGTCGAAGTAGGTGCAGCCCGGTTCGGCGAAGGACGACTCGGCCTGGAGAGCTGCGGCGGTCAGGAAGGGCTCCCGGTGGCCGGGCTTCACCCGCAGGGACACGGCGAGCGCGATCATGGTTCTCCTCAGGCGATGCTGATGGCGCCGGTGACCACGGCGAAGACGATCCAGGCCAGCGACGCGAGCGTGACCGGGAGCAGGCTGAACCGCTGGAAGTCGCCGAGGTCTCGTTTGACGAGGCCGAGCAGCACCCACAGCGGTGCGGAGGCGGGGCCGACGGAGTGCAGCATCTGGCCGATGACGCCGGCGCGGGCGATCTCGTCGGCGGGGATGCCGAACTGGGCGGCGGACTCGGCGAGGACCGGGAGGACGCCGAAGAAGTAGGCGTCGTTGGACATGAAGAAGCTCAGCGGCAGGCCGATGACGGCGGTGAACAGCGGGATCAGGTTGCCCATGCCGTCGGGCACGATCGCCAGCATCGACTTCGCCATCGCCTCGACCATGCCGGTGTCGGTGAGGATGCCGGTGAAGATCCCCGCTGCCAGTGCCAGCACGACGACGGGTACGGCGCTGGAGGCGTGCCGCTTGATGACGTCGCTCTGGTCGGTGAGCTTGGGGTGGTTGACGAGCAGGGCGATGACGAACCCGGCGATGAACAACGTGACGAGCGGGGCGACACCGAGGATGAGCAGGACGAGCAGCAGAGCGGTGAGGCCCGCGTTGAACCACATCTTCCAGCGAGGCGTGACGGCCGCGGTTTCGTCGGCGCTGTCGGCGCCGTCGGATCCGCCGGTGATCGTCGTCGTACCGCCACTGCCGCCGCGGTTGCGGCTCGCGGCGATCTCCTGGGCCACCTCGGCGATCACCAGCGGGTCGACGTCGCGGCGCTGGCGCAGGCCGAGGAAGTAGGCGATCATGATGATGACGCCGCTGGTCAGCGCGAGCGACGGCAGGAACGGCACGAAGTAGGCCGTGGCGTCGAGGTGCATCACGCTGATGGCGCGGGTGGCGGCGCCACCCCACGGGGTGGAGCCGGAGACCGCGCCCAGGGCCATGGTCGCGATCGTCGCGATGACGAGCGGGTTGATGCCGAGCCGCCGGTAGATCGGCAGGAACGCCGAACAGATGATCATGTAGCTGGTGGTGCCGTCGCCGTCGAGGGCGACCAGCAGTGCCAGCACCGCCGTGCCCACGCAGATCCGGACCGGGTCCCCTTTGGACAGTCGGATGATGGCGCGGGAGACGGGCTCGAAGAGCTTGGCGTCCATCATGACGCCGAAGTAGAGGATCGCGAACAGCAGCAGGATCGCGGTGGGCGCGACGGTCTTGATGCCGCTGATGGCCATGTCTCCGAGATCACCGCCTCGTCCGGCGAGGATCGCGAAGAGCACCGGCGCCGTGATGATCGCGACGAACGCCGTGGCGTACTTGCGCAGCACGAGCACCATGAACGTGCCCAGCGTGAGAAAACCGAGAACGGCAAGCATCTTTGCTTCTCCACTCGCGCGGATTGAGTGCGTCGGCCGGAGAGGTCGAGTGCGGTTCGTGCCGCGCCGACCGGGCCGTCGGGTCCGGGAAACGGTGAAGGCGACGGTAAAGCGCTGCTCGGTATTTTACAAGTAGGAAGTACCAAGATTCTTGGTCGCAACGAAGCGCCGGTAGGAGAAGTAGATCGTCTTGAGAGACGTTTCGCCTGGTGGAGCCGCCTGCGGCGGCTAGGGGCCGATCTTCTCGGCGGTGACCGTGCTGAGGTGCCCGCGCATTCGTTCAGCGGCCTCGGTACGCCGGTCTGCCAGCAGCAGGTCCGCGATCTCGACGTGCTCGCGGCACCGGATCACCCCGCTCTCGCGGGGCAGGGAACGGCGGTACTCGACCAGGCGGCGCAGGTGGTCGACCCGGCGCAGCGCCTCGATGAAGAACTCGTTGCGGCTGCACTCCGCGATCGTCTCGTGGAAGACGTGGTTGATGTTGAACAGCGTGATGTTGTCGAGCTCGTGGATCCAGCCGTCGGCGAGCTTCTGCTGCTGCTCGCGGACGTGCTCGATGGCCGCACGGTCCAGCACGAACGTCGGCTCCAGGATCGCCGCCGGCTCGATGGTGAGCCGGAAGCGGTAGCTGTCCGCGTAGGACTGCTGCGAGGTGAGGGTCGGGCGGAACTCCCAGCCGTAGCCGGGAAGGCGCTCGATCCAGCCTTCGGACGACGCGCGGCGCAAGACGCGGTTCAGCTGGGCCGGGGTGAGCGAGTACCGGCGGACCAGTGCGCTCTCGGTGATCTTGTCGGGCAGTTCGCCGTCGAGGCGGTCGCCGGCGATCGTCAGGTAGACGGTGTCGTCGACGTCGTCTTCCGCGTCCTCGGTGAGGTCGAGGTGGTCGGTGGAGACAACCGTGTAGCCGCCGCGGTCGGCCTCGGCCACCGCGCCCGAGTCGGCGAGCAGGCGCAGGGCGTTGCGCACCGGTGACCGGGAGACGCGCAGCTGGTCGGCGAGGGTGCGTTCGACCAGGCGGGTGCCGGTGGCCACCTGCTCGGAGCGGATGTAGTCGACGATGCGCGCGGCGACCTGACGGGTGAGCGGAGTCGGCGGCATGCGTCCATCCTCGTGGCGATGTTCGTTCGGGCGCAGTCTACAAGCCGGCATCGAGACGCGGACCACATCGTTGGTATTACTTATTGGCAAAATACCAACATCGGGTTACGGTGGCGCCACCATCTCGAACCCTGGAGATCCGGTCGATGAACGACTCCTTCCCCGCCTCGGTGCTGCGCCCGGCCGAGCTCGCCACGTTCTCGCGCGGTGGAGGCGCCAGCACGATCCCCCTCGTGACCTGCGCGCGAGGCGCTCAGGTGTTCCTCAACGGACAGACGTTGTTCGAAGGTGGCGCGGGGATTCCGCTGCACACCCACAACTGCCCGGAGAGCGTCGTGATCCTCGAAGGCGACGCGGTCGTCGAGATCGACGGCGAGGAACACCACCTCACCCGCTTCGACACGACCTATGTCGACGCGGGCGTGCCACACCGCTTCCGCAACGCCTCGGACACCGCGCCCATGCGCATCCTCTGGACCTACGCCTCCGTCGAGGCCACCCGCACGATCGTCGAGACCGGCCTGACCACGCGGGTCGACGCCGAGCACTCCCGCTGAGCTGAAAGGCAGATCCACCATGACCAAGCCCTACCGCCTCGGCGTCCTGCACGGCGACGGCATCGGCCCCGAGATCGTGCCCGCCACCGTCGCGGTCCTCGACGCGGCACTGCACGCCGCGGGCGTCGAGCCGTTCGAGTGGACCGAGCTTCCCCTTGGTGCGGGTGCGATCGGGAGCCACGGCGCCCACACGCCGCAGGAGACCCTCGACGCGCTCGCCGGCCTGGACGGCTGGCTGCTCGGCCCGCACGACAGCGCCGCCTACCCGCAGCCGTTCCGCTCGCAGCTCAACCCCAGCGGCACCATCCGCAAGCACTTCGGCCTGTACGCGAACATCCGCCCCGCCAAGGCGTTCCCCGGCGGCAACGCGGTCGTGCCCGGCACCGACCTGGTGATCGTGCGGGAGAACACCGAGGGCTTCTACGCCGACCGAAACACCTTCGCGGGCACCGGCGAGTACATGCCCACCCCGGACGTGGCCGTCGCGATGGGCATCATCACCCGCGCCGCCACCGAACGGATCGCGCGCACCGCGTTCGAACTGGCCCTGCAGCGCGACAAGCGCGTCACGATCGTCCACAAGGCCAACGTGCTGCGGCTGACCACCGGTCTGTTCCGCGACGTCTGCCGCGAGGTCGCCGCGCAGTACCCCGACGTCACGGTGAACGACTTCCACATCGACGCCATGACCGTGCACCTCGTGCGCCGCGCCGACGAGTTCGACGTGATCGTCACCGAGAACATGTTCGGCGACATCCTGTCCGACCTCGCGGGCGAGATCGCCGGCTCGCTCGGCATCGCGCCGTCGATCAACTCCTCCGACACCCACGCGATGGCACAGGCCGCGCACGGCTCCGCGCCCGACATCGCCGGCCAGGACCTCGCCAACCCCATCGCGATGATCCAGTCCGGCGCGATGCTGCTGCAGTGGCTCGCGGGCAAGCACGACGACCCCAGGTTGCTGGACGCCGCCTCGCGGGTGGAGGAGGGTGTCACCGCCACCGTCGTCGGCGGGACGAGCACTCGCGACCTCGGTGGCAGCGCCTCCACCACGGTGTTCACCCAGGCCGTGGTCGCCGCCATCGGGAGCGCCTGACATGACGCTCATCGCGCTCGTGCACGCCACACCGGCTCCGATCGGGCCCGCGGCCGAGGCGTTCGCCGACGCGCTTCCGCAAGCGCGGTTGTGGAACCTGCTCGACGACACCCTCATCGGTGACGCCGAGCAGGCAGGCGGCCTGACCCCGGCACTGCGAACCCGGATGCGCACGCTGATCGCCTACGCCGTCGACCACGGCGCTGACGCCGTGCTGCTGACCTGCTCCATGTACGGACCCGTGGCTGAAGAGGCGGCTCGGAACCACCCGGTTCCCGTGCTGCCCTCGGACCTCGCGCTGTTCGACGAGGTCGCCCGGCTCGAACCCGCCACCGTGCTCGTGCTCGGTCCGGCCGAAGCCGGTACGAGGGACACCGTCGACCGGCTGAGCGCGCACCTCGGACCCGGGACATCGGTGCACGGTACTGCGGTGGCAGGCGTGCGTGAGGCGTTGGCCGAGAACGACGTGGACCTGGCCGCGCGGTTGCTGGCCACCTCGGCGAGCGCTCACCTCTCCGATGTGGTGGTGCTGGGGCAGTTCTCGCTCGCGCCGGCCGCCGAGCAGGTGCGAGCGCTGGCCGACGTGCCGGTGCTCAGCCCTCCGCGCCTCGCCGCGCAGGCTGTCGGCACCGCTTTGGCGGGAGCGAAGCGATGAGCCCGGTGCTGGGCGTCATCGCCGACGACCACACCGGCGGCAGCGACGTCGCCGCCGCGCTGCGCCGCGCGGGCATGCGCACGGTGCTGAGGTTCGGAATCCCGGCCCCCGGCACCGTGCCGCCCGACTGCGACGCCGTCGTGGTGGCGCTCAAGACGCGGTCCCTTCCCGCTGCCGAAGCCGTCGACCAGAGCTCACGTGCCTGGGACTGGTTGGCGGAAGTGGGCGTGCGGCGTCTGTACGTCAAGTACTGCTCGACGTTCGACTCCACCGACGAAGGCAACATCGGACCTGTGACCGACGCGCTCGCCGACGGCGCGCTGACACTGATCTGCCCCGCCTCGCCGGAACACGGACGGACCACCTACCTCGGCCATCTGTTCGTGGACGGCGCGTTGCTCTCGGAGTCCCCGATGCGCCACCACCCGCTGACCCCGATGACCGACTCCAACCTCGTCCGCGTGCTCGCCCGTCAGACACCCCACCCGGTCGGCCTGCTCCCGCTCGACGTGGTGCGCGCCGGTGCGATCCGCGCGCACCTGGATTCCCTGGCAGCACGAGGAATCCGGCACGTGGTCGTCGATGCGACCGAGGACGGCGATCTGATCCAGGTAGCCCGTGCGACCGATCACCTCCCGGTCGTCACCGGTGGCGCGGGACTCGCGGGCGCGATAGCGCGAACCACGTCCATTCCGCGACCAGCCGAAGCGACGACGCTGCCGAGCGGGCCTGCCGTGATCCTCGCGGGCAGCTGCTCCGCCGCCACCCTCGGACAACTCGGCCACGCCCTGGCGCGGTTCCCGGCTCACCGCCTGGACCCGGTCGCCACCCCCGATCCGGCGGACCTGGCCGGCACGGCTCTCGCGTGGCTGGACGAGAACTTCGGCGATGTTCCGGTGGTGCTCTACTCGTCAGCGAACGTGGAAGAGCGTGACGCTGCCCGTGCCGCCATGGGGCCTGACACGTCAGGGGTGCTGGAACGCACTCTCGGACTGCTGGCCGAGCGCGCGGTGAAGCTCGGCGCGCGACGCGTCGTCGTGGCCGGAGGGGAGACCTCGGGTGCGGTCACCGCCGCGCTGGGGGTCGACCAGGTGCTGGTCGGTGGCGAGGCCGACCGCGGCGTGCCGTGGTGCTTGACCTCGGGCGATGACCCGGTCGCCCTGCTGCTCAAGTCAGGCAACTTCGGTCGCCCGGACCTCCTGGTCCGTGCGGCCCAGGGTGATCTCCGATGAGCGCCGCGCAGCTCGTCGGACTCGGCAGGTCGTTGTTCGACCGGCGCCTGACCCACGGACGCACGGGCAACATCAGCGTGCGCGTGAACGGTGGAATCCTGGTGACCCCCACCGGTGTGAGCCTGGGAGCCCTGGACCAGGCCGACCTGTCGGTGATCGATGTCGAGGGACGGCATCTGGAAGGCCCGCTGCCGACCAAGGAAGCGTTCCTGCACGCCGCCGTCTACCGCGCTCGGCCCGACGCCGGTGCAGTGGTGCACCTGCACTCCACCTACGCCGTCGCGGTCTCGTGCCTGGCCGACGTCGACCCGGCCGACGTGCTCCCACCCCTCACGGCGTACTACGCGATGCGCGTGGGAACCCTGCCGCTGCTGCCTTTCCACGCACCGGGCGATCCGGCGCTGGGACCGATCGCCGAACAAGCCGCCCGCACCCACCACGCCCTTCTGCTGGCCAACCACGGCTCGCTCGTCGCCGGACCCGACCTCCTCACCGCAGCGGACGCCGCGGAAGAACTCGAGGAGACCGCTCGCATCCACCTTCTCCTGCGAGGCCACCGAACCACGACGGTGCCCACCGCGGATCGAACCGAGGACAGCCGATGATCACTCCTGTTGCCACAGCCGACCTGGTCGACGAGCACGGCGACGCGTTGCGCGTGTGCGACCTGCAATTCCGCTCCTTCGGTGGTCTCACCGAGTTCGCGGGCACAGTGCGCACCGTGCGTTGCTTCGAGGACAACGACCTCGTGCGCACCCTCCTGCGTGCACCTGGAGACGGGGCAGTGCTCGTCGTGGACGGAGGAGGCTCGCTGCGCACAGCACTCACCGGTGACCTGATCGCCACCGCGGCGGTCGAGAACGGCTGGGCGGGCCTCGTGCTGAACGGAGCCGTTCGTGACAGCGCCACGCTCGGCGGCATGAACCTCGGTGTGCTGGCCCTGGGCACGATCCCGCGCAAGAGCGGCAAGACCGGTGCGGGGGAGGTGGACGTCCCGGTGACGTTCGGCGGCGTCGAGTTCAAGCCGGGCGACGTGCTGCACGCGGACTCCGACGGTGTTGCGGTGCTGCCAGATCTTCGGAGTTGACGAGGCTTCCTGGTCAGACCGAGCCCTGTGGGGCATCGTGCTGTGCTCGTTGTGCGCGAGCTTACACCCAGAACTATACCGTCTGGACGGTATAGTTCTGGTGTGACCAGGCTACCGACACCAATCTCGCGCCCGCGACGCGAACCGGCATCGGCGGTTCCGGTCGCGCCTGACTCGGCGTGCGGCCGTTCCTGTGGAATTGTGCCGAGCCGCGCCGGTTGGACCGGGCGGCGCGGGTGATGAACGGCCTGTTCGAAGCCGCGCTGCACAGCGCCTGGCTGCTGCCCGCGCTGGCCTTGCTCATCGCGATCGACGGACCGGTCCCGATGCTTCCCAGCGAGTCCCTGTTGATCATGGCGGTCGCCGGCGTCGTGACGGGGAGAGACGTGCCGGGCTTGCCGGTGTTGTTCCTGACCGCTCTGGTGGGTTCGGTGCTCGGGGATGTCGCCGTGTTCGCGTTGGGCCGTGGTTCTCGCCGCGTTGTGCGCGAGACCGAGGCCGAGTCCGAGGGCTGGGTGGCGTGGGTCGGCAGGACGATTCGTGCCAGGCCGATCCTCACGTGCGTCAGCGTGCGCTTGGTGCCTGGTGGCAGGCTGGTGAGCAGCGCCGCCTGCGGGCGGCTGCGGGTGCCGCTCCACGTGTTCCTCGTGGCTTCGGTGGCGAGCTCGGCGTTGTGGAGCGCCTACATGCTGCTCATCGGCACCGTGCTGACACCGCTGACCCAGGGCGAACCGGTACCGACCCTGCTCGCCGGTCTGCTCACGGGTGTGATCACGGCAGGGGTCTTCGAGGTGGGCAGGCGCCTGTTCCGCACGAGCAGGCAGAAATCGGCCGGTTCACCGGGTGGTGGCGCGGGACCGCGAACGGACCTCGGCCGGCCCGCGAGAAGTGGCGAGCAGCGCGTCCGATGATGATCCCGGTTCTTCTCGCCCTCTCCGCGGCTGTTCTGGTCAGATCGCTGGTGTCCGCGCGGCTGGATCGCTGGAACGTTGCGGCACCCGTGGTCATGATTGCGGCAGGAGCGCTCGCCGCCATGGCCTCACGCGGTGTCGACCTGCTGCCTCTGGTCAACACCGAGGTCGCTCAGCACATCGCCGAGATCATCCTCGCGGTGCTGCTGTTCATCGACGCCACCGAGGTGCGCGGAGGCCGGCTGTGGGGCCGGTATCCCGGCATCGTGGGACGGTTGCTCCTGGTGGCGATGCCGTTGAGCATCGCGGCGGCGATGGTCGCCGGGGCGCTGCTGCTGCCGGGGCTGTCCCTGCCGCTACTGCTTCTGCTGGCGTGCGTGGTGATCCCCAGCGACTTCGCCGCCGCCGAGCGGGTGGTCCGCGACCCCGTGTTGCCCGCGAGAGTGCGCAGCGTCCTCAATGTCGAGAGCGGCTACAACGACGGACTGGTGTCGCCGGTCTTCTTGTTCGCGTTGATCCTGAGCGGGACGCGGTACCCCGAACGGACTCCTCAGGAGGCACTGGCCACCGCGCTGCCGTTCGCGCTGAAGGCGGTGCTGGTCGGCGCCGCGCTCGGAGCGGTGCTCGCCACGGTGCTGTTCTCCGCGCAACGTGCCGGGTGGAGCACCGAGCGGTCGCGCAGGGTCGCGGTTCTCGCGGTGCCGGTGCTGACCTATGCCGCCACGGTGGCCGTCGACGGCAACGGCTTCGTCGCCTCGTTCGTGTGCGGAACCGTCTTCCGCCGCGTCTTCCAGGCCAAGGCGATTCCCCTCATCCGCACGGCCACGCGCGAGGATCCCGATCGGCGTCCCGTCCTCGCCCAGGACCTGCGGCTGCTCGAGGACGCCACCGGCTTGCTCACCCACGCCATGTGGTTCGTCGTGGGCGCGGCGGCGGTCGTCGTCTTCGCTCAGGGTGTGAGCTGGCAGGAGGTGGTCTTCTGCGTTGCCGCGCTGACCGTCTTGCGCATCGTGCCGGTCGTGCTCTCGTTGGCCGGGACGCCCATGTCCGGCCGGGACCGCTTCCTGGTCGGCGCACTCGGTCCGCGCGGCACCACGTCGATCGTCTTCGGGCTCCTGGCGGTCAACGGGCTGGCCGAGGGGGAGGTGGCCGACACGATCCTGTCCGTCACCGTGTTGTGCGTTCTGGGCAGCGCGGTCCTGCACGGGCTGGGTTCGGCGCCGCTGGCCCGCTTGCTGGTCCGACCCCGCCGGCGCCCGGAGGAACCGGAGTCCCCCGCGACCGCGGCGGGTGCCCGCGTCGAACCACCCCTCCGCCGGCCGACGTCGTCGCCGGTCGAAGGCATCCACCACCGACCCGACAACGAGGCGTGACCGTGCTGACCGAAGTTCTGACCTGGCTCCAATCACTGCCCCACCCTGCCGTCGTCGCGGTGACCGGGTTGCTGGTCCTCGCCGAGTGCAGCCTCGGCCTGGGCTTCCTCGTCCCCGGTGAAGGCGCGCTTCTGGTGGCCGCCACCACCGCCACCACGACTCCTCGCTTCGTCGTCATGTGGCTGGTGGTGACCGTCGCCGCGAGCGCGGGTGATCTCATCGGTCGCACCGTCGGCCGGCGATTCGGCCCGCGCCTGCGCGAGACGAAGATCATCCGCAGGCACGGTGCGCGTGGATGGGACCGTGCTGCCGCGATCCTGAGGCGGCACGGGGCCTGGGCGGTCTTCTTCGCGCGCTTCCTCCCGGTGCTGCGCACGCTGGTGCCGCCGGTGGCGGGGACGTCCGGGTTGTCGCTGTCCAGGTTCATCCCGGCCAGCCTCGCCGGCGCCGCCTGCTGGTCGGCTCTGCACATCGCCGCGGGGAGCGCGGCGGGCGCTGCCGCCAGGACCCTCGAAACCGTGCTGTCGCGCGGCGGCACGGTCGTACTCGTCCTTGCCGCTGTCGCTGTCGCCGGCTTGGTCATCCGCAACGCGCGCCGTAAGGGAACCGAGCCTGCGGTGGTCGGGACGGCCGGTACGACGAAGTCTGGTGACCAAGCCGACGTTTGATGGAGTCGGTGGCAGTCGTCACCGGATCAAGTCCTGGATCATCCACACCGCCGGCGCGGTCAGGGCGGAGCTGGGCAAGAGCGTTCCAGGACATCACCCGGGCGCGGGAGCCGCGGGGCATCTGTGGAAGTCGTCGGGCATGGCGGTCACAGTCGGCGGCATCGGGCTGCTGTACCCGCAGCTGCTCCGGGCGTCGATCGCGACGTTCCTGCCCCACGTTGCCTGGGGTTCGCCAGAGCTGGCGCCACTGGGCGGTGGCCGGTGCGGTCACCGTGCCCGGACCTCGTACCGGGTCTGGACGCAGGTCTGGCCGCCCTGAAACCAGTCAGGGCGGCCAGCGCGTCTCCGGCGGCGAAAACCGGCCGCGGTCAGCGGGCGAGCCGCGCAGCCACCTCGTCCGCCGCACGCCGGCCCGACAGGACCGCGCCGTTCATGCTGCCGGAGGTCTCCTCGGCGGTCTCGGTGCCGGCCCAGTGCACGAGACCGACCGGCTCGCGGAGGAACTTGCCGTACGAGGTCCACGTTTTCGGCGCGACCGCGGGGTTCGGTCCGCCGGGAGCGAACGTGTCGGTGCCCCAGGAGAAGTCGGTGTACTCGGTGACGTGGCGAGCGGATTCCCCGAACAGGTGGACGAGGTGCTTCATGACGCGACGGCGACGCTCGTCCTCGTCGTACCCGTCGAACCCGCGCGCGTCGCAGAACACCATCATGATGCCGGGGCCGTCGGCGCTGGGGCTGACGTCGAAGGTGAGGAAGACGGTGTCGTCGTCGGACACCCCTTCTCCGGACAGGCCTTCGGCACGCCAGAACGGACGGTCGTAAGCGACGAACGCCTTGCTGAGCGCGCCCAGCCGCCAGCTGCGGGCAAGGCCGTGGTGCTGCGCCGGAAGCGCAGGCGTGAACTCGATGGTCGAGCGGTGGACCGGCGACGCCGTCACGATGACGAACCGGGCGTCGATCGTGTGCGTGCTCGTCGTGACCGTGACGCGATCGCCGACGGTGGTGATGGTCTCCACGGGGGAGCCGGTGATCACGCGGGACTCCAGCGTGTCGGCAAGCCTGCTGACGAGGGTGTGGGCCGAGCCGAGCACACGGTCCTGCTGGTCGCCGCCCTCCACCTTGAGCATGATCTCGATGCCGCCGAGGGTTTTGATGTAGCGCAGCGCGTTGAACAGCGACACGTCACCGACCGGTGCGCCCCACTGCACCAGGCTGAACATGTTCATGAACTTCCGGGTGCCTTCAAGGGCGTGCTTGGAGGTCAGCCACTCGCCCAGTGACATGGAGTCGAGTTCCGCCGCGTCGGGGTGCTCCCACGGCGCCGAGAAGGAGAAGCCGTCCACGATCTTCTGCAGCGCGCTCGTGATGCGCGCGATGTCGAGTGAGACCAACGGGGACAGAGCGGTGAGGCTTTCGGTCTTGCGCTTTCCTCCGAAGGAGATGACGCCCTTCCCGTCGTGGAACTGCGGTACGAGTTCGCAGTGCAGCCGGCTCACGAGTTCGCGGACGGCTGAGTGGTGCGGTGCCACCCAGGTCGCGCCGGCGTCGACGGGCACGCCGGCGATCTCGATCTTGTGGATACGGCCGCCGACGCGCTTGCGGCCCTCGACCACAAGGACGTCGTAGCCCGCTCGTGTGAGCTCATCCGCTGCCGTCAAGCCGGAAAGACCGGCTCCGACGATGACGACATCGGTGGACTGGCTGACGACACTGTTCATGATCTTGCTCCGTACGTCGTGATTCGGTTCCGCGATCGCGGGGTTCGCCCTCGGCTCCCTCTAGAACTATACCGTCTGGACGGTACAGTTCAGCGGGTGTGGTGGTTGTCGCACGATGTGGTGAGCGGCGGTGTGGCGTGGAGGAGTGCGGCGTCGCCCGTGGGGCGCTCAGGGGCCGGGCGGAAGCGGTGGGCGTCAGGATCCCGTTCGGTCATCGGGATCCTGACGCAAGACTGCGGTGGTGGACCCGCCGGTCTCAGCGCGAGGCGGCTGCGGTGTCGGGGGAGAGGACTTCCCAGAGTTCGCTGTGCAGGGTGAAGCGCAGCAGCTGCCGTTTGAGGGTGTCCAGGTCGTCTTCGGAGAGTGCGCCGCCGTAGAACGGCGACATGCTGGCGCCGTCCACAGCGTTGATCACGAGCGTGCGCACGTGGTCGGGCATGCCGTCGGCACGCAGGTCGTCGTGCCAGCGCTGGGAATCGGTGCGCATCAGCTCGACCACATCGGGCATGACGGTCAGCTGTGCGAGCAGGTGCACTGTCTCCCGGATCGCTGTCTCGTCGTCCGGGGTGACCGCCAGGCACGTCCTGATGTACGCACGGGCCAACGCGCCCGGCGCCGAGTCCTCGGGATCGATCTCGGCGTACACCATCGCTCGCAGGTCGTCGAGCACGTCGTGCGCCAGTGCGCGCACGAGGTCTTCCTTGGCCGCGAAGTGGTAGAGCAGTCCGCCCTTGGACACGCCGGCTCGCCTGGCGATCTCGTCCAGGCTCGCGGACAACCCCCGCTCGCGGAAGACCACGGCTGCGGCTTCGAGCAGTACGTGCCTTGTCTCTTCCGGCGTGCGACCCGCCTTGCGTGCCATGACGCCCTCCTATGTTCGCTCGCCTGTTGTTCATACCGGACGCGCTTCACGCCGGGGCGCGTCGGGTGGCGTGTCGTTGGCCGACTTCGGGAAACGGGACATGTCATGCTTACTATACCGTCTGGACGGTATAGTAACCTCCTGGAAACCCGGACGACCAACGTCCGGGTCTCCCTCATAGGAGCCCAAGGAGCAGCGCATGACCGACGTCTTCATCGCTGACGGCGTGCGAACCGCGGTCGGCCCGTTCGACCGTGATGCATCGACTCGTCATGCCGTGAAACTCGCGGAGAAAGTCGTGCGCACTGCGGTCGAGCTGACGGGGATCGATCCCGGCGAGGTGGATGCGCTTGTCCTCGCCTCCTCCGGTCACCCCGAAACGGCGGCACGCACTGCCGCGGGTAAAGCCGCACAACGCGCCGGATTGTCGAAAAAGGCCGGGCACTCAGTAGTCACGACAGGTGCCACCACGGGCATGGACGCCATCACGGCAGCCCGGTCGATGATCGCCTCCGGAGTTGCCGACGTCGTCGTGGCAGCAGGTGTCGAGCTGTCGGCTCATGGGCCCGAGGTGCCGGCGGCAGCTCGCTTGTGGCGCTGGCCCCTGTCCGGGGAAGCCGAGCCTCCCACCGAGTCCCGGACTCGCTTCCGGGCCGCCGTGCAACTCGCCGAACGTCTGGCGGAGCAACGGGGCTTCACGAGGGAAGTTCTGGACGAATACGCCTGGAAGTCCTATGAGCGCGCCAAGGTCGCACTGGAGAAGGAACGCCTCGCCGGAGAGATCGTTGCTTTCGGCGAGGTAGAGCACGACGCGGGTCTCCGTGCGGCAACCACGATGAGGACGCTGGGGGATCTGCAGCCGATCTGCGGGGCCGGCGGTGTGATCACCACGGGCAATGCGAGTTCGCTGGACAACGGTGCTGCCGCGGTGGTGCTCCTGAGCGGACGCTATGTCGCGCAGCGTGATCTGCGTCCGCGTGCTCGGATCGTGGCGATGGCCGACGCGAAGCTCGACGCTGGTTCGGCCGAGATCGGTCAGGTGGCCGCCGCTCGGGAAGTCCTGTCGCGTTCGGAGTGGACAGTGGATCGGCTCGACTCGGTGGAACTGGACGAGATTTCCGCCGCCCATTTCCTGGCGTGCATCGACGACCTCGGACTGTTCACCGACACGGTGAACGTCGATGGGGGAGCGATTGCTCTGGGTACTCCGTTTGCCTGCATGGGGCCTCGGCTGGCTGTCACCCTCATGCGGCGCCTCGAACACAGCCATGGCCGGCAAGGCCTGATGACCACCGCCGGGGCCGAGCAGGCCTCCGCGATGCTGCTCGAGCGTGTGACACCGCGACATTGGCGCCACTGACTTCCAGCAGCCGGACGAGGTGCCGCGAACCGCGAACGGCCGCAGCAGAACCATGTACCGCAATCCCGTTCAAGGCGAAGTGATCGTGATGATTCGACCTTCCGAAGTTCTGGTGGGTAGGCGCTGGCTCGTGCTGGCGGTCTTGTGCGCCAGTCTGCTGCTGGTGTCCGTGGACGCCACGGTGCTGCACATGGCTTTGCCCGCGTTGGCGGAGGACCTGCGGCCCACCGCGACCAGTCAGCTGTGGATCATCGCGGTCTACTCGCTGGTCGCGGCGCCCCTGCTGCTCGCCTTCGGCACGCTGGGCGACCGCTACGGCCGGCGCCGGATCCTGGTGCTCGGCTACGTGGCGTTCGGGCTGGCATCCCTGGCCTGCGCGTGGGCACCGGACGTCGCGGTGCTGATCGGCGCGCGGGCCGTGCTCGGCGTCGGCGGCGCGATGATCATGCCGG
>NZ_JAJCXE010000055.1:33629-34121 GCF_021056325.1 Lentzea sp. CC55
GATCGGCGTCGCCTTCGCGATCAAGCAGACCCCGCACGGCGGCACGATGTACCTGCTCGGCCCGGCCGCCGGGCTGCTCGGGTGCCTGCTGCTCGCGGCGTTCGTCCGGCGGCAACGGAAACTCGCCGTCCCGCTGCTGGACGTGACGCTGTTCCGCGACCGCGCGTTCAGCGTCGCGGTCGGCAGCGTCCTGCTGGTCCTGACCTCGCTGGTCGGCCTGGGCCTGCTGCTGGCCCAATACCTCCAACTCGTACTCGCGCTGCACCCCATCCCCGCCGCACTGCGGCTGATGTTCGTCATGGTCTCGGCGATCATCGGCAGCGTCGTCGCCGGGCCGTTGTTGCAGCGGTTCGGCAACCGCCGGATGACCGTCGCCGGGTTCGCCGTCAGCGCCGTGGCCTTGGCGGCCGGCGCCGCCGGACTGACCGTGCACGAGAACCTGTGGCTGCTCGGACCGGTGCTCGCCGCGACCGGGTTCGCCGTCTCCATCTC
>NZ_JAJCXE010000056.1:0-120180 GCF_021056325.1 Lentzea sp. CC55
CAACACTGAACGCGGTCACCACGCACTCGACGGGCACCCACCCATCAGCCGCGTTCAGTCACCAACCTCATGACCAAGTACACCTAGGACGCGGGCGCGTAGAGCCGGTACAGCCAGAGCCAGTGGCCTTCGAGGTCCGTCATCTCGGCGAAGTAGTTGTCACCGCCGTCGGGGAAGGCTTTCGGCTTCATCCCGGGCGCGATGTAGGGACCGAACACGGTGCCGGCGAAATTTCCGTCGTCATACGCGTAAACGGTGTACTTCGGAGGCTTGCCCTCGCCCAGCGACACGTTGATCCACGCCTTCACCGGCGCGTCCTTCGTACCCAGCAACCGGAACTCGAAGTCGGTGACCTCCGCTGTCGTCCAAGCGTCGGAGTTGTAACGGTCAGTTTCGAACGGGAAGGAGCCTTCTTCGTTCGGCTTGACCGCCAGACAACCTCCCGTGGAGCCGTAGTCGGTGATGTACGGCGCCTCGACGTAGTGCGTCTTCAACGCCCACAAACGGATGAGCGGCGCCCGCGGAACGAGGAAGTTGAACTGTGCGGTGGTCCGAACCGAGGTGCTCTTGTCGTCGACGTTCAACATGTCGAACCCCTTTTTGGAGGTCATGCTTTCGCGATCGAACTTACTCGGGCCAGAAGATCGTCGGCGTCGAAATACACCGTGGAGCAAACCAGTCAGCCTGATTGATTAACGTCCGATCACTCAGAGACGCAGACCTCAGAGCTGGCGGACGCAGGCCGCTGGCTTGTCACCCGACAGCTTGCTCCATGGTCGAAGGGTGCGCCTCCGCACCTCGACCTCGTGCCGGTTCGAATGTGTTTGCAGAAGCGGTGAGGTGCTGCCGAGGGCATGAGACGCTCGCACCTGATGCTTTGCTTCCAGGCAGGTGTCCGGCGATCACGGTTGTCAGAAGCAGCGATGCGGTGGGGGTGGACGTTGTACGCGTTCTGTCGATACGGGGCTGCGTTCGTGCTCGTCCTGTACGGGTTCGCGAAGCTCAACGGATCGCAGTTCACCGTTCTGTCGTCCGAATTGGACAAGCCGATGGGTGATGTCTCAGGTTTTTGGCTGACCTGGCACTACTTCGGCTTCTCGTCGATTTTCGGCACGCTGGTCGCGCTGGTCCAGATCACTCTCGGAGTACTGCTGTGCTGGCGCAAGACCACGTTGATGGCCGCGTGCGGCGGACTGGGCGTGCTCGCCACGATCACGCTGATCGATCTGACCTACGGCGTCGACGCCGGCGGTACCGTGATGGCCGCGGCAACCACCGCCTGCCTGGGTTTCGTCGTGGCCCGGCATCGTGCTGACCTCGTGCGCGTGCTCTGGACCGACCAGCGCTCCACCGACGCACGAGGTGTGCGCGAGGTCATCGTGAGGGTGGTCATCCAAGTCGCGGTGTTGGTCGCTGTGTTCGCCGGCACCTACTGGATCGCCAATGAGAACAACCGTGCGCCGACGCCGTTGGACGGTGCCTGGGACGTCCGTGCCGGGACCTACCAACCCGCCGGCACTGCTCGACCTCTTGAGCGCCTGTACTTCGAGCGCAACCGAGCCCACCTGGTGGTCTTCCGCTTCGGTGACCAGTGGATCGAGCACCACTTCGAGGTTGATCCCGCGCGGCGAGAGCTGCGGATGTGGGAACAGTGGCTCCGCAAGGACAAGCCCCTGTTGTCCAACGGGGTCTATGAGCAGTCCGGCGATCGACTGGTGATCACCGGAACCTTCGACGACGGCACCTACCCCGTTCGCCTCGAGCTCACCCGGCTCCGGAATCGCTGAAACGGGTCCAAGCCGTGGTGGGCTCGCGGGTGCAGGTTCGGGATGTGGCTTGTCGGAAGGGCGGGCCTCCGAGGTCAGGCCACCATGGCCGGAGGGTGCACTCCCACACCTCGACCTCGAGCACTTCGGTGGTGCCCGCTTCCGGGCTCGGCAACCCGAGATGCGCACGCGCTGGATGCGCGTCCCACCATGCCGATCAGCGCTGCAAGACGCGGTGCATCGCAACAGATCGCGTGCTGACCCGCCGCCCGGCTTCGCCCTGGCCCCGGCCGGATGCCGGGTGCCGGGGCGAAGCGGAAGATTCAGCCGGTGGTGTTGCGTCGGCGGCGGAAGAGGAAGAAGGCGCCGGCCACGAGCACGAGCGCCGCGCTTGAACCGCCGACGAGGGACGGCGCCGTGGACGACGCGCCTTCCGCCCCGCTCGCGCTGCCGTAGCCGCTCGACATTCCCTTGGTGTCGTACTCCGATGCGGGCAGCTTGTCGGCATAACGGGCCTTGACCAGCTTCTGGTAGTCGCTCAGCGACATCGACGACCCGCCGCCCAGTCCTTCCCGCGCCTGGTCGTTGAGCGGCTCCACCGTGATGAGCTTCAGCAGGTACCAGCCGCGGATCTGCGGCTCGGCGAACACCAGGGTCCCCGCACCGGCCTTGGCGGCGTAGGTGGTGTCGTCGTCACCTTCGCGCACCGCCGCCAGGTGCCATCCGCCGCCCTGCGTAGGGGCGAGCATGACGGTGACCTGGCGGTCGTTGACAGTGCTGTCCAGCGAGGACACCAGGCGGGTCAACTTGACCGCCTCGGCGGCGATCGGCTGGGACGTGCCCGCGACGAAGCCCGGCGTGATCTCGCTGACCGGCAGCGGATCCTTGATCGTGAAGGCGGGCATGCCTTCGCACGGATCGGCCTTGTCCGGGATCGTGTGCACCGTGTCGGACCCGCCCTGGGGCACCGGCACGCTGAGGAAGCGGCACACGGCGTTGCGGACGTCGGTCGACCTCACAGCGTCGAGAGCGGCCTGGTAGTCGGGGATGTCCACCGGGAGCGGGTCGTTGACCGGGGCCGCGTGGACGGGACCGGTGGCGGACAGCAGGGCGGATGCGCCCAGCGCCAGCACAGCGGTCAGGCGGGAAAGGCGGGAAGCTGCCCACCGTCCGGACGTTCTTGGTTCACGCATGATGCCTGCCTCAGCGGGAGATGCCGATCCGGGAGTGGGTCCACTTGAACGAGCTGTTGTTGACGTAGTCGTTGTAGTTCCACCACGTGTAGGTGGCGGTGTCCGGCCACGGGTCAGCGACCGCGATGGTGTTCTTCGAGGTGTCGAAGCCGTAGACGACGTTCATGTGGCCCCCGCCCGAAGTCCACCCGATGCGCGCACCGACGGGACGGGCGGCCTTGACGTCGGTGTAGACCTGGTTGAACGAGGCCGCGCTGTTCAGGCCCGAGCCGGGGTGGGCCATGCCGAGGCTGTTCCAGCCCCTGGCCATGTCGTCGAGCGTGGCCGGCTGGTTGTTGCAGCCGTAGTAGGGCTGGGCCCGGTTGCAGAAGTCCGTCTGCGTGCTGCCGACGCCGTGGTACCTGGCGATCGTCAGACCGGAGGCGACCCAGCACCACTGGCTCTTCTCCTGCTTGTACATGCTGATGTTGTCGTACCCCGATTCCGCTTGAGCCGCGCCTGCCGCGGCCACGAGCAACCCCGAGGTCGTCAGCGCGATGGCCGACGCCGTGATCGCGAATCTGGATCCACCCATTTCCCTGTCCTCCTGCATGAGATGAGTACCGGGAGACCTGAGGACATGAAAGCGCGAAATTTCGTTGCCCTGCGGAAACGGCGTACAAATACGCTCGCAAGAGTGAATGCCATGAAATGTGAATCGCCATGCCGAAGTCATGAATCGTCGAACATCAACAACGATCCGCCGGTACTTCCGCTGATTCCGTCCTCTTCCGTGAAAGTTGCAGAACTGCACTCTTTGCGGTGCCGAAGGCGGTCGAAAAGGCCACCGTCCGCTCCCGTCCACGGGAATGCGAGGGTGAGTTGGACACTTTGAGGTGAACGCACGAGGTTTCCGGTAGTCGCGGGCTCTCCGGCAACTGCGCCGATCCACGCGCGGGCCGCGGCCTGTCGCCGGTGCGCGCCGCACGTCGATCCCCTCGGCTGGGGTCGCCGGCCACGCCGTGGATCGGCGGGACCGCGTCGATCGGCGAGATCCACTGGGTGACGTCGTTGCGATGCCCGCCGACGAGCACGACCATCGAGAACGCCGGTGGCGTCGGTGATCAGGTGGTGCCGGGAACCAAGCTTGCGCCGGTCGACCGGGGCGCGGCCCCGCGTGGTCCCCTCCGGGCGCCCGCCGCGATCTTGAACGTCCTGCCCGGTGAGGCAGAGCCGAGACGCCGACTCGTTCCACTCGATCGCTAGGGGTCCAGCTTGAGCGAGCCGTGGCCGACGTCGGTGCTGTCGGCGATGACGCGGATCAGGTGCAGCAGGTCGTTGTGGAGTTCGTCGGTCATGCGGCCCTCGGCGACGCCGCGGAGGAACACGTGGGTGATGCCCCTGATCGCGGCTCGGCCCGCGGCTCCGAACAGGTCGTCGCGATCGGCTCCGTCGAAGGGGAAGCCGGTTCCCGGGGTCCGCTGGGAGACCTCGGCCTCCGCCATGGCGACCACGCCGGGGTTGACCAGGGCCATGGCGCGGGTGAGCGCGGCTTCCTCCTGGTCGACGTTGTCGCGCAGGTCGTGCCACCACCTGTCCACCAGATCGATGAACGCCAGGGTGGGATCCTCCTGGTGCAACGTGATGATCCGCCGCTCGATGGCCGCCGGCCATTCGGTGATGAAGTCGAGCTTCGACGGGAAGTAGCCCGTCACGGTCCGCGGCGCGACTTCGGCCGCCTCGGCGATGTCGGCGATCGTGGTCCGTTCGTACCCGTGTTCGGTGAACAGGCGCAGGGCCGTGTGCAGGATCAGGCGCCGTCGTCGTGCTTTCGACCGTTCTCGAAGTCCTGGACCGTCACTGGTCACCGTCCCACGCTCCCGCACTCCGTCGATCGCCGTCTGCGCAGGCCTCAGCATACATGCACCCCGTCGCTAAAATGCACTCTTGTGCAAACTTGCCGTCCATGGCAATCTTTTGCCGGGCGGTCGAGTCGATCACCCACGAGTCCGTGAAGCAACGGGTTCATCGACGAACGGTCTGAGAGGAACACCCATGAGCACGTCCTACGCGGACGCCGCCGGCTTCCCGGTCAGCGACCCCACCCCCATCCTCAGCTACAGCCCCGTATCGCTCGAGGTGCCGGACAGGCCCGTGCCGCTGGAGATCAAGATCTCGGCGCCCGTGACCGGGACCGACCTGCCGGTGGTGCTGCTCTCGCACGGGCACGGCATGGCCAACTTCATCTCCTCGCTGCGCGGCTACGGCCCCGTCGCGGATTTCTGGGCCGCTCACGGGTTCGTCGTCGTCCAGCCGACGCACCTGGACTCCACAGCGCTCGGGCTGCGCGACCAGGACCTGCCCGACGCGCCGCTGTTCTGGCGTGACCGCGCCGTCGACATGCACACCGTCCTCGACCACCTGGAGGAGGTGCTCGCCGCGGTTCCAGGGCTGCCGGGCCGTGTCGACACCGAGAAGGTGGCCGCGGTCGGGCACTCGGCCGGTGGCCACACGGTCTCGCTGCTGCTGGGCTCGCGGGTGGGTGACCCGAACGACCTCCGGGAGAAGGACCTCTCCGATCCCCGCGTCAAGGCCGGCGTCATGATCGGAGCACCGGGCATCGCCGACGAGCACTTCTCGCCGTGGGCCGCCGAGCGGTACCCGATGATGAAGCACATCGACTTCGGGCAGATGACCGGCACCGCGCTCGTCATCGCCGGCGACGAGGACCTGAACCCCCACTTCTCCTCCCGGCTCAGCTACCGCTGGGACGCCTACACCCACAGCCCCGGCGGGAACAAGACACTGCTGACCTTCCTGGGCGCGGGACACCTGTTCGGCGGGATCTCCGGCTACGACGCCGCAGAGACCTCCGACGAGAACCCCGGACGAGTGGCCGCGCTGCGAGCGCTGGTGTGGGCCTACCTGCGTTCCCGGTTGCTCCCCGGCGACACGTCCTGGGACATCGCCGTGAAGGCCCTGCAAACCCGGGAGACGCCTGTGGCGAAGGTCGAAACCAAGTAGCCCGCGACGTGCGGCTGCTCGTCGCTCGGCACCGCACCCCACAGGTCGATCACCCGAACCTCTGCAGGAAGAACCCATGAGAATCGCGATCCTCGGCACGGGCAAGGTCGGCTCCGCACTGGGGACACGACTGGCGTCCGCCGGTCACCACGTGGTCTACGGCTCACGGACGCGCGCAGGTGAAGCAGGAACCCTGAGCCCGCGCGAGGCTGTCGCGTCCGGTGAAGTCGTCGTCACCGCCATCCCGGGCACGGCCGTGCTCGGCGCCTTGGAAGCCGTCGGGGATGACGTGCTGGCCGGGAGAATCGTGCTCGACCCCTCGGCGGCTCTCACGCCGCAGATGACGATGGCCTACCCCGGCGACAGCGTGGCCCAGCAGGTGCAGGCGCGTTTCCCGCGGGCCCGTGTCGTGAAGACGCTCAACACGATGAACTTCACCATCATGGTCGACCCACTGGCGTCACTGCCCCAAGCCACCGTTTTCGTCAGTGGCGACGACAGCGCAGCCAAGACCGTGGTCACAGCCTTGCTCGGTGACCTGGGATGGCCCGAAAGCAGCGTCCTGGACCTGGGCGGCGTCCACACCGCCTTGGCCACCGAGCATGCCGCCCCGTTGTTCTTCGCGACCGCCGGTGCCCTGGGAACCGCGAAGTTCGCGATCTCCATCTCCCGGTAGGAGGTGAACCGCGCTCGACCGCGGGACCCGCCGCAACGAGCTTCACGTGCTGTCGCGGACGACTGCCTCCTGGTCCTGCCGGACCATGTTCGGAAGTCTCCGAGCAACCGGGGAACCTCGGTGGATCATGTTGTGCGGTGGCTGACGCGGTGGTCGCGGAGCCGGAGCGGGTCATTCCGTCATGCCGGCCTCGTATGCGGTGATGGCCGCCTGTACGCGGTTCTGCACGCCCAGCCCGCGCAGGATCGCGGAGAGGTGCGCCTTCACCGTGCCCTCCGCGAGGCGCAGGCGTGCCGCGATCTCCTGGTTCGACAGACCGCGCCCGACCAGGGCCAGCACGTCGCGCTCGCGCGGGGTCAGCGCCCCCACCTTGCGCTTCGCCGCCGCCGGTCGCGTCAGTCCCGACCGCAGGCCGGCGAGGACGCGGCGGGCGACCCGTGGTGACAGGTACGCGGCACCGTCGGCAACCGCTCTCACCGCGATCAGCAGCTCCCGCGGGTCCGCTGCCTTGAGCAGGAAGCCGCTCGCGCCGTCCTCCAGGGCCCGCGCCACGTACTCGTCCTCGTCGAACGTCGTCAGCATCACCACCGGGGCGACGTCGCGCAGCTCGCGGGCCGCGGCGAGGCCGTCGAGGCGCGGCATGCGGATGTCCATCAGCACGACGTCCGGCCGGTGCGCGTGCGTCAGCTCCACGGCCGCGCGCCCGTCGTCCGCCTCCGCCACCACGGTGATCTCCGGATCCGTCGCCAGCACCGCTGCCAGCCCCGCCCTGATCATGGCCTCGTCGTCGGCCAGCAGCACTCTGATCACGTCAGCGGCATCCGTGCGACCAGGGTGAACAGCCCGTCCTCTGCCGTCACCGCCAACTCGCCGCCCAGCAGCCGCAGCCGCTCCGCCAGCCCCGCGAGACCGCTGCCCCTGCCGACCGGACCTGTCAACGGATTCCTGACCTCCACCGTCACCAGCCGCTGCGCGACCGTCACCACCATCGTCACCGGCTCGCCCGGCGCGTGGCGGGCCGCGTTCGTCAGCGCTTCCCGCGCGACCCTGCGCACGGCCTGGTCCAGCACGTCCGGCAGCTCGGCGAGCCCGTCGACCGTCACGGACATGCCCGCGTGCCGCGCGTTCGCCACCAGGTCTGCGACCGGTGGCACGTCGTCGCGTTCCCGCACCATCGCTATCGCCTGCCGCAGCCGGTCCGTCGCCGCCACCGCCGACGCCCGCACCGCACTCGCCGTGCGAGCGTGCTCACTGGTCAGACCCGGTGACAGCTCGAGCGCGCCCGCGCGCAGCGCGATCAGTGCGAGGTCGTGTCCGAGCGAGTCGTGCAGCTCCGCCGCGAGCCGGCCCCGCTCCTGCAGCCGCGCCCGCTCGGCGACGTGCTCCTGCTCGCGCTCCAGCTGCCGCACCCGCTCCTGCTCGGCCTCGATCAGCAGTGCCTGTTGCCGCCGGTACCGCCCGGCGAGCCACGGCAGCACGACCGTGATCAGCAGGACGACCAGCGCCGTCATCACCTCGGTGGGCTTCAGGAGAGCAACGACCGCTGTGCCCGCGATCGCGACCCCGGTGAGGACGTGCCAGCCGAAGCGCGCGTTGACGTGCCTGCCGTGCAGGTACGCGAGCGCCGCCAGCACCAGCCAGGCGCACACCAGCCAGACCGGCAGGCCGCCCTCCGTGTTCAGCCCGCCGGCCAGGCCGAGAACCGCGAGGACCCCGAGACTCACCGGACCGACACTAGCCGCACGACGCGTGCGGTGAGCACCGCGATCCCGGCCAGCGCGGCGGCGCCGAGCGTGACCGTGAGGGGCAGCGCGAAGTACCAGAGCTGCGCCCACAGCACCGTCCGGCCCGAGCTGACGAACGACACGACCTGCGGGTAGAGCGCGAACAGCACCGCCGGCAGCGCCACGACCACGAGCCGCGCGACCGTCAGCCACGGGTGACGAGGGCTCTGGCGTCGCGCCCAGCGCCGTGCCCGCACCACCCCGAGCACACCGAGCGCGACGGCCAGCAGCCCGATCGCGGCGAGCACCCACTCGACGAGCTGCCGTGAGCTGCCGGGCCTCGCCGGTGTCTCACCGCGACTCAGCGCGATCAGGCCGGCGAGGATCGTGCCGGTGTCATCGACGAGGCCGGCGCCGTTGGTCATCACGGCGTAGCCGTGACCGGACTCGGGGTCGATGGCCTGGATCGCGTTGTAGGTCCACAGGTTGCCGCTGTGCACGAGCATGCCGTTGTCGTCGGGCTGCCAGCCCATGCCGTAGTCGTGCACGTCAGACGGCTCGTGCATGGTCGCGAGCGACTCGGTGGCGAACGGGCCGTGGCCGTTCTGCGCGACGAGCCAGCGGCCCATGTCGTGCGCGGTGGTGATCACCGTGCCCGACCCGCCGACCGCCGGGCCGTCGCCCAGTTCGGGCCGGTCGAGCCAGACGCCGTAGAGCGAGTTGAAGCCGTTCGGCGCGTCGCCGCCCGCCCGGCTGTCGTGCATGCCGAGCGGCTCGAACACGTTCTGGCGCAGGTAGTCCTCATAGGATTGACCGGAAACCACCTCGACCAGCCGGGCGGCGACGTTGTAGTTGACGTTGCTGTAGGCGAATCGCGTGCCCGGCTCTGCTGCGTCGACGGGTCGCAGGAGGTCGACGTACTCGGCGAGCGTCCGCGCCCCGGTCAGCTGTCCGATGTCGACGGACGCGTCGGAGATGCCGGAGGTCTGGTTCAGCAGGCGGCGCACCGTGATGCGCGGCGGGAGCTGGGGGAGGTGGTCGTGCACCTCGTCGTCCAGCCCGACGCGGCCGTCCTCGACGAGCGTCATCACCGCGGCGGCGGTGAACGACTTGCTGACCGATGCGACCCGCATCGGCGTGTTCGCGGTGACGGCATCGCCGTGCGCGTCGTGCCCGGCACCGGTGGCGTGCACGATCTCGCCGCCGCGGGTGACGACGACCGAGACGCCGGGCAGCCCGGTCGCGTCGAGCGCTTGGTCCAGATAGGTGTCGATCGATGCCGGAGCGGGGCCGGGGAAGGAGGCCAGCACCAGCCCGGCCACGAGGGTCCTCATGTGCCAGAACGCTATGGATCAGGAGGTCGTCGCCGGATCCGCCGATCGACCACGATCACCCCTGCCGATCGTCGGGGGTTCGCACTCAGTTCCATCGAGCCGGCCACTCGTCGTCTTGACGGCGCAGGATCTGCGCACAGCACGCCAACACGGACGTCTGTTCAGCTCAGCCGCTCAGCCAAGTCGGGAAGTCCGGCAGCGAACGCGATGAAGCGACGTTGACGGCGATCGAGGGGAGCGGTGGAAAGCAGGTCCGTGATGCGCCGCTGCTGCGTGGCGGTCGGCCGCGAGTACATCGGCAGCTCGCGCTGCCGGCCCAAGCCGGCCAGCCGCGGGTCGGAGTCGTGGAGGAGCTCGAGATCAGCGATGACCGCCTCCCAGCCGCCGCGGCGGCGGTGGATCCACCAGGCCCGGCGGCGGAGTTCCGGGTCCTCGGCCGCCTTGAGCGGGGCCAGTTCGGTGACTGTCCACAAGCGAGGGTTGTCGACGAGGACCTCGCCGGCCAGGCGAGCCACTCGTGAGTGGTCGCCGGCCACCGACTGGAGCAACAACGGGATGTCCTCCGCGGTGGCACGGCTCCGCAGCAACGACAGGCCGGCTTTCCGCAGCGGAAGCTCCGTGCCGCGGACGAGAGCGACGACCTCCCGGCGTTCGATGGCGGTGCCGGTCTCGGCGAGGCCGATGTAGGCGCGAGCGCGCACGACCGGCGTGGCGGTGGAACGCGCGGACGTGGCGTAGACGGCGACTGGATCGCGTCCCATCTCCTGCCAGCGACGACGAGCCCACACGCGGGTGAGCACAGAGGAGTCGAGCAGAAGCCGCTCCACGTCGGCCGGGTCGAGCTGCGCGGCCGTCAGCTTCACCAAGGCCAGGGTGCGGCTCTCGGCGGCCCGGTCTCGCAGCAACACCCTGGAGATGGTGTCGGGAGCCGCCGAGCCGGCGATGATGCCGATGAGCCGCTGCCGGACGACCTGGTCCCTCTCGCCGGGCAGCAGCGCGATCGCGTCCGGCAGCCCGAGCAGTCCGGAGTCGAAGCTGTGCCGGAAGGCGGCGCGCCGGAGGTCGTGGTCCGCGGAACTCCGCAAGCGGGCCCACACGTTCGCCTCACCGTGCTCGCTGACCAATGCGCGCAGGTACAGGTCCAGGACCTCGAAGCCCCGGCCGCGCTGCTCGATGCGATGCAGCAGCGGCACCACGCGGTCGGCGTTGTCCAACGTCCGTCGTCGCAGCACCTCACGCACAGCCACTTCGCGGATCGCCTTGACGTGGTCGCTGACCCGGACTGCCAGCGCGCGATCGCTCAACGCAGCGGGGGAGGTGACCAGCGACCGAACGGCGCGCTCACGCACGTATCCGTTCGGGTGCATGCCGGCCAGCACCGCGACGACAGGCACCGGACTCGCCAGAACCTCGCTCGTCCACTTCTCCGGCTCTCCCAACGCCGGCACCTCGTAGCGGAACCGGCGAGCATCGTGGTCGATCCGCAGCAACTCGCGTGCGGTCACCGAGGTGAGCCAGGACGCGGTCTCGTCCAGGACGAACCGGTCGCCCTGCCAGGCCGCAGCGGCACTCTCACCCAGGCGGCTGCGGATCTGCGGCGGATTCAGCATGCGGCAGATTCTGGCGGCTGCGCGTCCGGCGGTCATCCGAAATGAACCGGCGCCGGCCGTACCGGGCGCCACACCACTGGAACGTCAGGATTCGGCTCGGGTCGCAGGGCGCAGAAGCCGGCTGAGAACCAGTCGTAGTGTTTCGCGTTCGCGCTCCGGTGCGAAGCTCGCGTCCACCGCGACGCGGTTGAACAAGCCGTCCACCAGGGTGGCGAGCCAGGTGGCGGTCGTCACCGGGTCCAGTCCGGGGTCGATCCGGCCCGCCTCGGTGGCTCGCTCGACGAGGTCGGCCAGACCGGACCGCACCGACCGGTCGTTGGTCGCGACCAATGCCGCGATCTGTTCGTCGCGGTGGGCCTGAGCGGAGATCTCGAGGACGAGGCGGGCGTACTCCGTGTCCGAAGCCAGGTCGATCACCAGGTCGAAGAACCTCGTCAGCGCGTCCCAGGGCTCGGCGGTGGACAGGTCGGCGAACAGTGCCGACGTGTCGACACCGTCCTGTTCGACGACCGCGGCGAAGATCTCCTGCTTGCTGCCGAAGTAGTAGAACAGGTTGCCGGGGCTCATGCCCGCCTCGGCACAGATGTCGGCGGTGCGGGTCTGACCGAACCCAGCTCGCGCGAAGCACCGCGCCGCGGCCTCCAGGATCTGGAGTCGCTTCGCCTGGCGCTTGGCTGGGTCGACGGTGCGCATGGCTCGATTCAACCAGGAGGTTGACGGGGGAGGATCACCGCCATCAATATTAGACCGACTGATCGATCTATGAAAGGTACGTCGTGACGACCAACTCCCGCCTCGTGCGGTTGGACGCGCTGCGCGGGTTCGCCCTGTTCGGCATCCTGGCTGTGAACGTGTGGGCGTTCGCGACCGGCTACTACGTCTCCGGGATCGCCGACCCGGCACGCGATCCGGTCATCCAGTGGATCGTCTCGATGTTCTTCGAGACCAAGTTCTACCTGCTGTTCTCGTTCCTGTTCGGGTACAGCTTCACGTTGCAGATGGACTCCGCGGCCCGCGCGGGCGCCGCGTTCTGGCCGCGGATGCTGCGACGGCACGCCGGGCTCATGGCGATCGGCTCCGCGCACGCCGTGCTGCTGTTCCACGGCGACATCCTCACCACCTACGCAGTGCTCGGCCTCGTACTGCTGATGCTGCGCGGCATCTCTCCCCAGCGCGCGGTGTGGCTGGCGGTGAGCCTGCTTTGCGTCAGTGGCGTGTTGTGGACACTGTTGGGAGTCCTCGACGTGTTCACCCACACCCCGATCGACGCCACCGCGGTGTCCGCACGGGTCGCCGAAACGGTGGCCGCCTACCAGGGGACTCCCGAGACGGTGGTCGCCGAACACCTGCGGCGGCTGCCCGAAACGCTCCAACTCGTCGTGTTCGTGCAGGCCCCCAGCGCAATGGCGATGTTCCTGCTCGGGTTCGCGGCAGGCAAGCGGCAGGTGCTCGCCGAACCGTGGCGGTACCGGGCACTGTGGTCGTGGCTGCTGCGCGTCGGCGCGCCGATCGGACTCACCGGAGCCGCCTTCTACGCCTACGTCGTGGTGAACCGCCCGGGAAGCGGCCTCGAAACCCTCGCGATGGGCGTCAGCATCCTCACCGCGCCACTGCTCACCGGTGCCTATGTCGCCGCGCTGCTGCGCCTGTTCGACACACGGGTCGCCGAGGTGTTCGCCCCGGCGGGCCGCGTCGCGCTGTCGAACTACATCCTGCAATCGGTCATGTTGGGCGTCGTCTTCACCGCGTACGGGTTCGGCTTGGTGGGCCGGCTGTCCTACGTCGCGGTCGTCGGGGTCGTCCTCGGCATCTACGCGATCCAGCTCGTGCTCAGCGCGCTGTGGCTTCGCAGCCACCGCTACGGGCCGCTGGAATGGCTTCTCCGGACGGTGACCACAGGTAGATGGCCCGCTGTCGTTCGCAGGTGACCTCCGTCCGCATCCGTTCGAAGCCGCGGCGGGTGCTCGGGAACTGTGGCCGGTGCGGTTCAAGACTTGCGCGCCGGATGCGGGCGGTCCGACGCGCCGATCGCATCCCTCTTCTCGATGGCGGTCGGATAGTGGAAGAAGGCTGCCACGACGAGCTGTTGTGCTGTGGCGGCCGCTACGCCGACTTCTGGAACGCCTCCCTGGCTGCCGTTGAGAGCGAATCGGCGCCGTGCGGCCTCCGGCCCGGCCACCCCACAGGGTGACCGGGCCGGCGTCGAACGTTCTCGCTACCGGAACCGCCGATCAGGAGCTGCCGTGTTCTTCCTCGGACGCCAGGCCGTTCACGGGGGTCTCGAACGACAGCTCGCCGTCGATGAGCTCGAAGAGCTCGTCGTCGGTGGCGATGTCGAGCCCCCCGCCGGGCGCGGGGGTGTGGCCACCCAGCCGGGTGAGCAGCCCCTGCAGACGCGTGACCACGTCGGGCAGGTGGTCCGGGTTCGCGGCCACCGCGGCCTCGAGCTTGCCCAGGACCGCCAGGACGTCCTCGTCCTCGCCGCGCAGCTCCTCACCGAGGTGACGGGCGAGCGCCTCGACGGTGGGGTGCTCGAACACCAGCGTCCTCGCCAGCGTCAGGCCGGTCGCGGTGGCCAGCCTGTTCCGCAGCTCGACCGACATGAGCGAGTCGAAGCCGAGGTCCCTCAGCGCCTGGTCCGGCGGGATGAGGGCGGCGTCGTCCTCGCCGCGGACGGCCGCCGCCACGCCCTTCACGAGGTCGAGCAGGTGACCGTGGCGCCTGTCCGCCGGCAGGGCGGCGAGCTGGTCGGCCAGCTTGGTGCCGCCTTGCGTCGTGGTGTCGACGGCGGGGGCGTCCAGGAACTCGTCCAGGAGGTGGCGTTCCCTCTCGGAGGAGAACAGCGACGCGAACCGCTGGCGGTCGATGTCGGCGATGGTCAGCGCCGGCTCGTCCGCGGTGAGCGCCTCGTGGAGTGCCCGCAGTGCCGGTTCGGGTCGCAGGGCGCGCATCCCGGACCGGGCGAGCCTGGTGGCGAGCGCGTCGTCGGCACCCATGCCCTCGCCGGCCCACATGCCCCAGGCGATCGAGGTCGCGCGGTGGCCCCGGGCGCGCAGGTTCCCGGCGAGCGCGTCCAAGCCCGCGTTGGCCGCGGCGTACGCGCTCTGTCCCTTGCCGCCCCAGACACCGGCGGCCGAGGAGAACAGGACGAGCTCGTCCACCTGGCCCGCGACCAGCAGGTCGCCGAGCACCTGTGCCCCCACGACCTTGGCCGCGAGCACCGCGGTCAGGTCGGCCTCCGAGGTCTCGGCCAGCGGGCGGGTGACGTTCACCCCTGCCGCGTGCACCACCGTGCGCACCGGCCGTCCCTGCGCCGCGAGCTCCGCGATCAGGTTCTTGACCTGCGCTTCGTCCGAGACGTCGCAGGACGCGGCGGTCACCCGGTCGTCCTGGTGCGCGAGGCCGCCGGACGGCACGGCTGCCGCACCCCGCCTGCTGGCCAGCACGACGTGCTCGGCGCCTTCGGCGACCAGCCAGCGGGACAGGTGCGCGCCGAGCGCGCCGGTGCCGCCCGTGACGAGCACGGTGCCCTCGGGACGCCAGCGGCGGGAGTGCTTCGCCCGCTCGTGCCGGACCGGAACGACCCGTCGTACCAGCACGCCCTCGGCGCGCACGGCGAACTGGTCCTCACCGGCCGGATCCGCCAGCACCGCGAGCAGGGAGTCGACCGCGTCCGCGGTGGGGTCGGCGGGCAGGTCGACGAGACCGCCCCAGGACTCCGGCTGCTCGAGAGCCGCCACCTGGCCGACGCCCCACACCTGCGCTTGCCGCGGGTTGCGCACGGGGTCGCCCGCCGAGGTCCCGGCCGCGTGCTCGGTGAGCAGCCAGACCGGGGCTCCCAGCGTGCCGGCCGCGCGGAGCAGGGCGAACGTCGAGCGGAGCCCTGCGGAGACACCCGAGACCGGACGATCGGCCAGTCCGAGCAGCGAGACGACCCCGGTGACGGGGCCGATCCCACCGAGTCGCGCCGGAAGGCCGTCGAGGCCGTCCTCCTCGAGCAGCACGTGTTTGACGTGCGCACCGCAGTCGATCAACCCGGAGGCCACCGCTCGCGTCCACGCCTGGTCGTGACGCGCGTCCGCCAGCACCAGCCAGGTGCCCGCCGGGCGCGCCGCGGATCGGGCCGGGGCCTGTTGCCAGGCCACCCGGTAACGCCAGGCGCGCGTGTCCAGCTCGGCGGCGTCCCGGCTCTCCCGCACGGCGTTCGCCCAGTAGTGCTTGTGCTGGAAGGGATACGTCGGCAGATCGACCATCGGAGCCAGTTCGAGACCGTTCACCCGCGTCCAGTCCACCTCGGCACCGCGGACGTGGGCGGAAGCGACTGCGGTCACCGCCGCCCGGGCCTCCTCCCGGCCTCGACGCAGCAGGGGAGCGAACAGGCAGTCGTCCGCCGACTCCAGACCGGCCGCGGCCAGTGCGCTGAGAACTCCGTCGGGACCGAGCTCCAGGAAGGTGCGCGTGCCCTCGTCGGCCAGGGTCGTGACGGCGTCGTGGAACCGCACGGCGTTCGCGGCGTGCCGGACCCAGTAGTCCGCCGAGCGCAGGTCGTCTCCCGCGGCGAGGCGACCGGTCACGGTCGACACCACCTGAATCCGCGCCGGGAGGTACGTGAGCCCTTCGGCCACCCGCCGGAACTCGGCGAGCATCGGCTCCATCAGCGGCGAGTGGAACGCGTGGCTCACCGCCAGGCGCTTGACCGGACCGAACCGCCGCGCGACCGCGACAACCGCGTCTTCCGCACCGGAGAGCACCAGCGACCGGGGGCCGTTGACCGCCGCGATGGCCACTTCGCCGGCGAGCAGGGGAACGACGTCCTCCTCCGCGGCCCGCACCGCGACCATCACGCCACCGGCCGGAAGTGCCTGCATCAAGCGACCCCGCGCGGTCACCAGGCGGCACGCGTCCGGCAGCGACAGCACACCCGCGACGTGCGCGGCGGCGATCTCGCCGATCGAGTGACCCGCCACGAAGCCGGGCGTCAGGCCCCAGTCGCGCAGCAACCGGTACAGCGCCACCCCGATCGCGAACAGGGCCGGCTGGGCGTGCTCGGTCCGGTTCAGGCGGTCCTGGTCCTCCGCGATGATCCGGGGCAGCTCCGGGTCGAGGTGGGCGAAGGCCTCCCGCAGGGCTTCGGCGAACACCGGGAAGGCCGCCGCGAGCTCGACTCCCATGCCGGCGCGCTGGCAGCCCTGGCCGGGGAACAGGAACGCCGTGCCGCCGCCGGTCGCGTGGCCGCGCACCACGTCCTCCGCCGGGTCGCCGGCGCCCAGCGCCGCCACGGCGGGCAGGAGCGCCGCCCGGTCCTCGGCCAGAACGACAGCACGTTCCCGCAACGCGCTCCGCCGCCGGCCGAGGGCCGCACCGACCGCGGCCTCGGACAGATCGCCAAGGCCGTCCGCGAACTCGTGCAGCTGCCTGGCCCCGGCCTGCAGGGCCGCCGGGGTAGCGGCGGACAACGGCCACGCGACCAGCGCGGTTCCGCCGGGCTCCGGCACCGGGGCGTCCGCGGCGGGAGCCTCCTCGACGATGACGTGGGCGTTGGTGCCGCTGATGCCGAACGCCGACACCGCCGCACGGCGCGGGGACCGGCCCGCGGGCCACGCCACGGCCTCGGTCAGCAGCCGCAGCGCGGCGGGCGACCAGTCCACGTGGGGCGTCGGTTGCTGCGCGTGCAGCGTGCGGGGGAGCAGGCCGTGGCGAAGCGCGAGCACCATCTTGATCAGCCCGGCCACACCGGCCGCGGCCTGCGCGTGCCCGATGTTGGACTTGAGCGATCCGAGCCACACAGGTCGTTCCGCGGAACGCGCGCGGCCGTAGGTGTCCAGCAGTGCCTGGGCTTCGATGGGGTCTCCCAGCACCGTGCCCGTGCCGTGCGCCTCGACGGCGTCGACGTCGCTCTCGGTGAGGGCCGCCGCGGCCAGCGCGTCGCGGATGACCTCGGCCTGCGCGAGACCGCTCGGCGCGGTGAGACCGTTGCTGGCGCCGTCGGAGTTGACCGCGCTGCCCCGGACGACCGCGAGCACCGGGTGCCCGTTGCGCCGGGCGTCCGACAGCCGCTCCAGCAGGACCAGCCCGGCGCCTTCGCCCCAGGCGGTGCCGTCGGCCGCGGCCGAGAACGGCTTGCAGCGGCCGTCCGGTGCGAGACCGCCCTGTTTCTCGAACTCCACGAACAAGCCCGGGGTGGCCATGACCGTCGCCCCGCCGGCGAGCGCCAGGGTGCACTCGCCCGCCCGCAGCGACCGTGCGGCCATGTGGACGGCCACCAGGGAGGAGGAACAGGCGGTGTCGAGGGTGATGGCCGGGCCGCGCAGCCCGAACGTGTACGCGATGCGACCGGAGGCGACGCTGGTGGCCCCGCCGGTCAGCAGGTGACCGGTCAGCTCCTCGGACGGTGCGTGCATGCGGGGCCCGTAGTCCTGCGCCATCACGCCGGCGAACACCCCGGTCCGGCTGCCGCGCAGCGCCGTGGCGTCGATGCCCGCGCGTTCGAACGACTCCCACGCGAGCTCCAGCAGCAGACGCTGCTGCGGGTCCATCGCGGCGGCCTCACGGGGCGAGACCCCGAACAGGTCCGCGTCGAACTCCGCCGCGCCGTCGAGGAAACCTCCGCGCGCGGTGGCGATGCGCACCGGGTGGTCGAGGTCCCAGCCGCGGTCGAGCGGAAGACCGCCGGTCTCGTCGGAGCCGTCGGAGAGGATCCGCCAGAGCTCGTCCGGCGAGTCGGCGCCGGGCAACCGGCACGCCATCGCGACAACGGCGATCGGGTCGTCCTCCTCGGCCGCCGTCCCCGTTGACGGCGCCGCAGCGGGGGTCTGTTCGCCGCCGAGGCGCGCGTGCACGGCCTCGGCCAGGCGGGCCGGGGTCGGGTGGTCGTACACCGCGCCGGTGGGCAGCCCGGCGCCGGTGGCGTCGTTGAGGCGGCCGCGGAGCTCGACGGCCATGCGCGAGTCCAGCCCCATCTCCTTGAAGGTGAGGTCCGGCTCCACCGAGGCCGCGTCGGCGTGGCCCAGGACGATCGCGGTGTGCGCCCGGACCAGCCTGAGCAGCTGGCGGACGTCCACCACCGGCTCGTCGGTGGCGGGCTCCGGCGGCGGGACGTCCCGGTGTGCGGCGACGGGCAGCGCGGACGGAGCGGACGAGAGCGGGAGCCAGTGGGCCTTGCGCTGGAACGGGTAGGCCGGCAGCCGCAACCGTCCGCCGGTGGACTCGGGGAGGGCCCGCTGCCAGTCCACGGCGACCCCGGCGGTGTGCAGCGTCGCGGCGGAGCCGAGCACCCGTGACCAGTCGCCGTCGTCGCGGCGCAGCGTCTCGGAGACGACGAGCCCGGTGCCCGCCGCCTCCGCGATCTCGCCCACCGCACCGGTGAGGACCGGGTGCGGGCTGATCTCGACGAAGACCGAGCACCCCTCGTCGAGCAGGGCCGTGACGGCCGGGGCGAACAGGACGGGACGGCGCAGGTTGTCGAACCAGTAGGTGGCGTCGACCCGGCGCGAGCCGAGCCCCTCGCCGGTGACCGTGGAGTGGAAGGCGATCCCGGGTTCGCACGGAGCCACGTCCCGCAGGTCGTGCAGCAACTGCTCGCGCACCGCCTCCACCGCCGAGCAGTGCGACGCGTAGTCGACGGCGATCCGGCGTGCGCGGAGGTCCTCCGCCTGGCACGCCGCCACGAACCCGTTCACGTCGTGCTCCGGGCCGCACACCACGGTGGAGGTCGGGCTGTTGAGCGCCGCGACCTCGAGGCCGGGGAAGGCGGTCAGCCGGGCCCGGACCTCTGCCTCGGGCAGCGACACCACGGCCATCGTGCCGGTGCCCGCGAGCACCGTGAGCGCACGGGACCGGAGCGCGACGATCTTCGCCGCGTCGTCGAGGGTGAGCGCTCCCGCCACGCAGGCAGCGGCGATCTCGCCCTGCGAGTGGCCCACCACCACGTCCGGGCGCACGCCGAGCGACTCCCACACCGCCGCCAGGGACACCATGACGGCGAACAGGGCCGGCTGGACGACGTCGACGCGGTCCAGCCCCTCGCCGGTGGTCAACGCGTCGTGCAACGACCAGTCGGTGAACGGTGCCAGCGCCCGTGCGCAGTCGTCGACCCTGGCGCGGAAGACCGGCGAGGACTCCAGCAGCGCCGCGGCCATGCCGGCCCACTGCGACCCCTGACCGGGGAAGACGAACACCGTCCGGCCGGGCGTGCGGACCCGGCCCTGGACGACCCGCTGGTCCGGCAGCCCGTCGGCCAGCGCGCGCAACGACGGCACCAGCTCGTCGCGGTCGGCGGCCACCACGACGGCACGGTGCCGGAACGACGTGCGGGTGAGCGCCGCGGCCCGGGCGACCTCGGCGACGCCGGCCTCCGGTGCCGCGGCGAGGTGGGACAGCAGCCGGTCGGCCTGGTCCCGCAGCGCCTGCTCCGTCCGCCCCGACAGCAGCAGCGGCACGGCGCCACCCGGCTCCGCCGTGGTGCCGGACCCGGCCTCGGTGGTCGCCGGCGCGGCCCCGAGCACGACGTGGCAGTTCGTGCCGCCCATGCCGAACGAGCTGACCCCGGCCAGCCGCCCCCGCTCCGCCACGGGCCAGGGCTCCGCCGCCGTGACGACGCGCAGGCCCAGCTCGTCCAGAGCGATGTCCGGGTTGGGGCGGTCGTGGTGGAGGCTGGGCGGGATCTCCGCGTGGCCGAGGCTCAGCGCCGTCTTGATCAGGCCGAGGATGCCGCCCGCGGATTCGAGGTGGCCGATGTTGGTCTTGACCGACCCCACCGCCAGCGTGCCCGCGCCCGCGCGGGCCGCTCCGAGCGCCGCTGCCTCCAGCGGATCGCCGACCTTGGTGCCGGAGCCGTGCAGCTCGACGTACTGGACGTCGCACGGCGCCACCCCGGCGTCGGCGCAGGCCGCGCGCACGACGTCCGCCTGCGCTTCGGCACTGGGCACCGTGAGGCCCTCGGTCGCCCCGTCGTTGTTGACCGCGGTGCCCAGGAGCACGCAGTGCACCGGGTCGCCGTCCGCGATCGCCTTGTCCAGCGGCTTGAGCACCACCACACCGGCGCCTTCACCGCGGACGAAACCGTTGGCCCGCTCGTCGAAGGTGAAGCACCGGCCGTCCTCGGACAGGCCGCCGAACCGCGAAGCGGTCACCGCGGCGGCGCGCAGCAGGTTCAGGTTCACGCCCGCGACGACCGCCAGGTCGGACTCGCCGGCGCGCAGGCTGGTCGCCGCCAGGTGCACCGCGACCAGCGAGGAGGACTGCGCGGTGTCGACCGTGAGGCTGGGACCGCGCAGGCCGAGGAAGTAGGAGACGCGGTTCGCGATGACGGCCCGTTGGGTGCCCGTCATGGTGGTGGGCGAGATGGAGTCTTCGTGCACGTGGCTGAGCACGGCGTAGTCGTCGCGCAGGGCGCCGACGAAGACACCGACGTTGCGGCCCGCCAGCGTCGCGGGCACGATGCCGGCGTTCTCCAGGGCGGTCCACGAGAGCTCGAGGACGAGACGCTGCTGCGGGTCCATCGCGGCGGCCTCGCGCGGTGAGACGCCGAAGAACTCGGCGTCGAAGCCCGCGACGTCGTCCACGAAACCACCGAAACGGGCCGCGGCGTCCCGAGGCTCGAGCGTGGCGTCCCAGCGCTCCGGCGGCACGGTCGAGATGGCGTCCTCACCGCTGCGCAACAGCCGCCAGAACTCGTCGAGGTCTCGCGCACCGGGTACGCGGCACGCCATGCCGACGACGGCGATCGCGCCGCGCGGGTGGCTCTGGGCGGCCTTCATCAATGGGCCCTCGTCAATCTCGCTGGGCGGGGAGTGTCGCCCGATGTAAGACGACGGCCGGGCGCGGCGGCCAACGACCGTTCCGAATTTCGGGACCCGTGGCCGTTCCCGCGTCGAGCCGGGTGCCGCGCGTACCGAAAAACGGAACGGCTGTTTTGGGAGGCGTCGCGGGAACTCCTAGCTTGACGTCGGCACACCCCTGCCACTCGCCGTGGAATGCGCTTCCCCGGCGTCCTTCGCGGCGGGGCCCGTCAGGACGTCGTACCGGTGCGCGCCTTCGCGGCACGGCCGGGTGGAACGCGTCAGGGCGGTGATCACCGCACCGAGCACCCGAAGCCGGAGAAATTCCCCCGTGAACCGCGACCCCGACGTCACCCCGCGACGGCAGGCCTTCGGTGCGAGCACCGAGCTGCCGGGCCGGCCCGCCACCGTCCGAACCGAAAAGGGTGACTCCCGATGACCGACGAGAGCAAGCTTCGCGACTACCTCAAGCGCGCCACGGCGAACCTCCAGCAGGCGCGCGAAAAGCTGACGGCCGCGGAGAACCGCAACCACGAACCGGTCGCGATCATCGGCATGGCCTGCCGCTACCCCGGTGGGGTGTCGACCCCGGACGGCCTGTGGGAGCTCGTGCGCGAAGGCGTCGACGCGGTCGGGGAGTTCCCCGCCGACCGCGGCTGGGACGTCGGCTACGACCCCGGGGGTGAGACGCCCGGCACGACCAGCACTCGCCGGGGTGGTTTCCTGGACGACGCCGCGGGGTTCGACGCGGACTTCTTCGGCATCAGTCCCCGCGAAGCCCTCGGCATGGACCCGCAGCAGCGACTCCTGCTCGAGGTCAGCTGGGAGGCGCTCGAACGCGCCGGACTGGTGCCCGGCGAGCTGCGCGGCACGTCCACCGGCGTGTTCGTCGGTGCCGTGCACAACGACTACGAGTCGCTGCTGCGCGGGGTGCGGGAGACCGAGGGCTACCTGCTCACCGGCAACGCCACCAGCGTCGCGTCCGGCCGCATCTCCTACACCCTGGGTCTGCGCGGACCGGCGATGACCATCGACACCGCGTGCTCCTCGTCGCTGGTCGCCATCCACGAGGCCGTGAACGCCCTGCGCGGCGGTGAGTGCGGGCTCGCCGTCGCGGGCGGTGCCACCGTGATCGCCACGCCCGGCACCTTCGTGGAGTTCAGCCGGCAGCGCGGACTCGCCCCCGACGGGCGGTGCAAGTCCTTCGCCGCCGGAGCCGACGGCACCGGGTGGAGCGAGGGCGCCGGGATCGTCGTGCTGGAGCGGCTGAGCGACGCGATCGCCCACGGCCACCCCGTGCACGCGGTCATCCGCGGCTCGGCGATCAACTCCGACGGCGCCAGCAACGGGCTGACCGCGCCCAGCGGTCCCGCCCAGGAAGCCGTCATCAAGCAGGCCTGCGCGAACGCCAGGCTCACGACGTCGGACGTGGACGTCGTGGAGGCACACGGCACCGGCACCACGCTGGGCGACCCGATCGAGGCACGTGCCCTCGCGGCCACCTACGGCCGGGGACGCGAGCACCCGCTGTGGCTGGGATCGCTCAAGTCCAACATCGGTCACTCCCAGACGGCGGCCGGCGTCGGCGGCGTGATCAAGATGGTGCAGGCGCTGCGCCACGGCGAGCTGCCGCGGACGCTGCACGTCGACCGGCCCACGCCCGACGTGGACTGGTCGGGCGTCGCGCTGCTCACCGAGAACGTGGCCTGGCCGCGCACCGGGCGGCCCCGCCGGGCAGGGGTGTCGTCGTTCGGCATCAGCGGGACGAACGCCCACCTGATCATCGAGGAAGCACCCGAGCAGGCAGCCGGGCCCGCGGCCTCGACGTCCTTTCCCGCCACGCCCTTCGTGTTCTCCGCGAAGACCGACGACGCGGTGCGCGCGCAGGCCGAACAGCTCCGCGCGTTCGTCGCCGGGCACCCCGAGGCGGACCTGACCGGCCTGGCCGCGGCCCTGGCCACGACCCGCACGCGGTTCACCCGCCGCGCCGGCGTGACGGCCTCGAACCGGGAGGAGCTGCTCGAGGAGCTCGCGCAGGTCGAGCCGAGCGGCCGCGACGGCGCCCTGGCGTTCCTCTTCTCCGGACAGGGCGCGCAGCGGCTCGGCATGGGAGCCCGCCTCTACGAGAGGTTCCCCGTCTTCACCAAGGCGCTGGACGACGTCTGCGGTCAGCTCGACGTGGACGTCAAGTCCGTGATGTTCGGTGACGACCCGGACCTGCTGAACCGGACGGGGTACACCCAGCCCGCCCTCTTCGCGTTCGAGACCGCGCTGTACCGGCTGTTCGAGGACTTCGGCGTGGTCCCCTCCCACGTCCTGGGCCACTCGATCGGCGAGATCACCGCCGCCCACGTGGCGGGTGTGCTGTCGCTGACGGACGCGTGCCGGCTCGTCTCCGCACGGGCCCGGCTCATGCAGTCGTTGCCCGAAGGCGGCGCGATGCTCGCCGTGCAGGCGGCCGAGAACGAGATCGACCTGTCCGGGCTGCGGGACCGGGTCTCCGTCGCGGCCGTCAACGGCGAGCGCTCCGTCGTGCTGTCCGGGGACGAGCAGGCCGTGGCGGGCCTGGAGGAGAAGTGGCGGGCCGAGGGCCGCCGGACCACCCGGCTCAAGGTCAGCCACGCCTTCCACTCGCCGTTGATGGACCCGATCCTCGCCGAGTTCGAGGACGTGGTGCGCTCGATCGAGCACTCCGCCCCGATCATCCCGCTCGTCTCCAACGTGACCGGTCGTCCCGTCACGGCCGAGGACCTGGCGAACCCGCGCTACTGGGTCGACCACGCGCGTGGCGCCGTGCGGTTCCACGAAGGCGTTCGTTCGTTGGTGGACAACGGGGTCACGACGATCCTGGAAATCGGCCCGAGCACGGTGCTGACGCCCCTGGCCGCCCAGACCGCTGACGGCACGGTGATCGGCGCGGTGAAGGCCGGGCAGGCGGAGGACGCCGGCGTGGTCGGCGCCCTCGCGGTGATGTACCGGCGCGGGCACGACGTGGCGTGGGAGCGCCTCTTCCGGGAACGCCCGGCCGCTGTTCCCGGCCTGCCGGTCTACCCGTTCCAGCACCAGCGCTTCTGGCCGTCGGGCCAGGCGCGGCCCGGTTCCGCGTCCGGCCTCGGCCAGGACTCGTCCGACCACCCGCTGATCCGCAGCGTGGTCGAGCTGCCGGACGGGACGACGGTCTTCACCGGCGTCCTGTCGCTCGACACGCCGGCCTGGCTGCCGGACCACTGCGTGCACGGCAAGCCGATCCTGCCGGGCACCACGTTCGTCGACATGACGCTGTGGGCCGCACGCCGGCTCGGCTGCGGCCGCATCGACGAGATCAACCACCACGTGTTCGTCTCCGGCGAGCCGGGACGGGTCCGCCAGCTGCGGCTCGTCGTCGACCCCGCCGACGACACCGGCCTGCGCGCCTTCACGGTCCACTCGCGCTTCACCGACGAGGCCGCACACGAGTGGATCCACCACGCCACCGGGGCCATCGCCCGCGACGGCGCCACCCCGAGGCCCGTCGAGCAGTGGCCGCCGACCGGGGCCGAGGTCATCCCGATCGCCCCGTTCTACGAGCGGCTGGCCGACGCCGGGCTCGGGTACGGGCCCTACTTCACCGGCATCCGGGCCGGGTGGAAGGACGGCTCGACCCGCTACGCCGAGGTCTCCCTGCACGCCGAGGCCGACCTCGACACCTACGGCGTCCACCCGGCACTGCTCGACGCCACGCTGCAGCTCGCCGCCGTCGGCTCCGAGCCCGGCACCGAGCACCAGGTGCGCGTTCCCTACGCCTGGTCCGGTGTCACGCTGCACACCACCGGTGTCAGCTCGGTGCGCGTGCGGCTGACCCAGCAGGGCGTCGACACGATGGCCATCGACATCACCGACGTGGAGGGCAACCCCGTCGCGACGGTCGACTCCATCACCCTGCGGCCCGTCTCGTCCGAACAGCTGCGCGCCTCGACCTCGACCAGCGGCGGGATGCTGCAGGAGCTCGACTGGCAGCCCGTGCCGGTGGGGCAGGCGCCCGCGGGTGAGGTGCCGCCCGTGGTGCGGCTGTCCGCCACGGGCACCGATCCCGTGACGCGGACCCGTGAGGTGCTCGACCTCGCGCTCCGCACGGTGCAGAACGCCGACGGCCCGGTCGTGTTCCACACCACCGGTGCCGTGGTCATCGGCTCGGACGACGATCCGGCCGACCCCGCCGCGGCCGCGGTGTGGGGCATGGTCAGGTCCGCGCAGTCGGAGAACCCCGGCCGGTTCGTCCTGGTCGACGCTCCCGACGAGGAGTTCCACCGGAGCCTGCCCGCCGCGCTGGCGACCGGGGAACCCCAGCTCGCGCTGCGCGCCGGCCGCGTTCTCGTGCCCCGGCTGACGCCCGCCCGCACCTCCGCCGCGGACGGGACGCTGCTCGACCCCGACGGCACCGTCCTCATCACCGGCGGTTCCGGTGGCCTGGGCCGCCTGCTGGCCCGCCACCTCGTCGAGCGCCACGGCGCCCGGCACCTGCTGCTGCTCAGCAGGCGTGGCGAGGCCGCCGACGGGTTCGCCGAGCTCAGGACCCGGCTGGCGAAGGCCGGTGCGACGGTCACCGCCGCCGCCTGCGACGCGGCCGACCGCGAGGCGCTCGCCGCGGCGCTGGCCGCGATCCCGGCGGAGCACCCGCTCACCGCTGTCGTGCACGCCGCCGGCGTCGTCGACGACGGTGTGGTCAGCGACCTGACGAACGAGCGCGTCGACGCGGTGCTGCGTCCCAAGGCGGACGCGGCCTGGCACCTGCACGAGCTGACGAAGGAGCACGACCTGCGCTCGTTCGTGCTGTTCTCTTCGGCCTCCGGACTGCTCGGCATGCCGGGACAGGCGGCGTACGCGGCCGCGAACACGTTCCTCGACGCGGTGGCCCACCACCGCCGTGCGCAAGGACTGCCCGCCACCTCGCTCGCGTGGGGTCCGTGGGCCGGCACCGAGCAGGACGGCGGCATGGCCGCCCGGCTGAGCGAGGTCGACCGCAACCGCCTGCTGCGGCTGGGCGTCGTCCCGATCTCCGGTGACGAGGGGCTGCGGTTGTTCGACGACGCGGCCGGCTCCGGCCCCGCGCTCCTCGTGCCGGCCCGGCTCTCCGTGCCCCAGGACGGCACGGCCTCCCCGGTGCTGCGCGGCTTCGTCCGCGTGAAGCGGGCACCCGCGGGAAGGGTGGTGGCGGCGGAAGGTCCGACCCTGGCGGGACGCCTGGCCTCGGCACCGCCGGAGGACCGCGTGGACCTCGTGGTGGCGGTGGTGCGTGAACACGTCGGCGCCGTGCTCGGCCACGCGTCGCCGGGCTCGGTGGAACCGGACCGCGGCTTCATGGAGAGCGGCTTCGACTCGCTCACCGCCCTGGAGCTGCGCAACCGGCTCAACAGCGCGGCGAAGCTGAAGCTGCCCGCGACCGCGCTGTTCGACCACTCGACGCCCAGGGCGCTGGCCGAGCACCTGGTCGGCCTCCTGTGCGCGGACGAGCAGACCGCGCCCGCCGCGGCCGCGCCCGCCGCGAGCTCCCTCGCCGACGAGATCGACTCGTCCTCCGACGACGAGCTGCTCGCCCTCATCGACCGCGAGTTCGGGGTGTCCTCATGAGCAACGACGACAAACTCAGGTCCGCGGTCAAGAAACTGGCCGTCGACCTCCACCAGACGCGTGAGGAGCTGCGCGCGGTCAAGGACCGCGCGAGCGAACCGATCGCCGTCGTCGGCATGGCGTGCCGCTTCCCCGGCGGCGTCCGCTCGCCCGAGGACCTGTGGCAGGTGCTCGTGCAGGAGCGCGATGTCACGAGCGAGTTCCCGGACGACCGCGGCTGGGACCTGGAGGCGTTGTACGACGCGGATCCCGCGAAGTCGGGGAGCAGCTACGCGCGCCGGGGCGGGTTCCTCGACGGTGTCGCCGACTTCGACGCGCCGTTCTTCGGCATCTCGCCGAAGGAGGCCCTGGCGATGGACCCCCAGCAGCGGCTGCTGCTGGAGACCTCCTGGGAGGCCGTGGAGAGCAGCGGCCTCGACCCCCGCTCGTTGCGCGGCAAGCAGGTCGGCGTCTACGCCGGCGTGATGTACCACGACTACGGGCCGCCGTCGCACCTCGCGCCCCCGGACGTCGAGGGGCAGCTCACCATCGGCATCGCGGGGAGCATCGCCTCCGGTCGCGTCTCCTACGTCCTCGGGCTGGAGGGCCCCACCTCCACGGTCGACACCGCCTGCTCGTCGTCACTGGTCACACTGCACCTGGCCGCCAGGGCGCTGCGGTCCGGCGAGTGCACGATGGCGCTGGCGGGCGGCGTCACGGTGATGGCGACACCGGGCTCGTTCACCGAGTTCAGCCGCCTGCGGGCGCTGGCGCCCGACGGCCGCTGCAAGCCGTTCTCCGACGACGCGGACGGCATGGCGTGGGGCGAGGGCGCGGGCATGCTCCTGCTCGAACGCCTCTCCGACGCCCAGGCCAACGGCCACCCCGTGCTCGCGGTCGTGCGGGGCACCGCCATGAACTCCGACGGTGCCAGCAGCGGCCTGACCGCCCCGAGCGGCCCCGCCCAGCAGCGGGTCATCCGCGCGGCGCTGGAGGACGCCGGGCTGACCGGCGACCAGATCGACGCCGTGGAGGCGCACAGCCCCGGCACCCAACTGGGCGACTCCATCGAGGTCCAGGCGCTCGACGCGGTCTTCGGTTCCCACCGGGACCGGCCGGTCCTGCTGGGCTCGGTGAAGTCCAACCTCGGCCACACCCAGGCCGCGGCCGGGGTGGCCGGCGTGATCAAGATGGTGCAGTCCCTGCGCCACGGCGTGCTGCCGCGCAGCCTCCACATCAGCCGCCCCACCTCCCACCTCGACTGGTCCACCAGTCAGCTGGATCTCCTCACCGAGGCGAAGCCCTGGCAGCGCGGAGCCGAACCGCGCCGGGCCGGTGTGTCCGCGTTCGCGATCAGTGGTGCGAACGCCCACGTCGTGCTGGAGGAGGCGCCCGAGGCCGAGGGTGAGCGGCCACCGGTCGAGCGCGTCGCGACACCGTTCGTGCTGTCCGGGCGCACCGCGGAGGCCCTGCGTCTCCAGGCCGCCCGCCTGCGCGACCACCTCAGCGCACACCCCGGCCTGCATCCCGGCGATGTCGCCGTGTCGCTCACCGGGCGGACGCCGTTCCGGCACCGGGCACTCGTGGCGGGAGAAGACCCGCTCGCGGGCCTGAGCGCGCTGGCGGCGGGAGAGACCGCGCCCGGCGTCCGGACGGGGGTGACAGGGTCGGCACCGGTCGAGGTCGTGTTCCCCGGACACGGCCCGGACCTGGAGCTCGGGCGCGAGCTGCACGACGCGCATCCCGTGTTCGCCGAGGCGTTCGACACCGCGTGCCAGGCGTTCGACGCGCTCCTCGACCGGCCTCTGCGTCCGGTCGTCCTGGAGGAGCCCGAACAGGCGCGGGAGATCAGGTTCGCCCTGCCCGCGCTGTTCGCCTTCGAGGTGGCGCAGTTCCGGCTCCTGCGTTCGTGGGGGGTGCGGCCCGACCGGCTGTGGGGCGGGGGTGTGGGCGAGATCGCCGCCGCCCACGTCGCCGGGCTGCTGGCGCTGCCGGACGCCGCTCGCCTGGTCACCGCCATGGCGGTGTCCGCGGCGGAGTTCGCCCGGACCAGCGAATCCGTGGGCTACCGGGGGCTTTCGTCCCCGCTGGTGCGGGACCTCGCCAGTGCCTCGGGCTGGAGCGCGGCGGCCGAGCCGGACGCGTCGGCCAACCGGGTGGAGCTCGGTCCGGCGACTGCGCGGCGGGCGCGGCTGTGCGCTGCTCTGGCCGCGCTGTTCGTCGACGGCGCCGAGGTCGACCTCGCGGCCGCGTTCGCCGGAACCGGAACCACGGTGCCGCTGCCGACCTACGCGTTCCAGCGACGCCGCTACTGGATCGACGGCGGTGCGGCGGCCGGCGCCTCCGCCCTCCTCACGTCCTCCGTCGACCTCGCGACGGGCGGCAGCCTGCACACCGGCCACGTGTCGGTGGAGCGCCAGAGCTGGTTGAACGACCACCGCGTCGGCGGCGAGGTGGTGGTTCCCGGCACCGCGCTGCTCGACCTGGTGCTGCGGACCGACCCTGCGGCGCGCGTCGCCGACGTGGTGTTCACCGCCCCGATCACCGCTCCGGCCGAGGTGCAGCTGCAACTGTCCACACCGGACGAAAACGGCGACCGTGCCGTTGCGGTGCACTCGCGGTCCTCGGAGAAGTCGCCGTGGACCCAGAACGCCCGTGCCACGGTGACCGGGGCGAGCGCGGCCCCCGCACCGCTCGCCGGTGCCTGGCCTCCGGCCGGCGCCGTGCCCGTCCCGGTCTCGGGCCTGCACGACCTGCTCGCCGGGCGCGGTCTGTCGTGCGGACCTGCCTTCCGCGGTCTCGAAGCGTTGTGGCGCCGGGATGACGAGCTGTTCCTGGAGGTGCGTTCGCCGCTGGGGGCGGGGGAGCACCTGGTGCACCCCGCGCTGCTCGACGCGGCTCTGCACCCGTTGGCGCTCGGCTTCCTGCTCCCGGATTCCGCCGGTGTGCGGGTGCCGTTCTCGTGGAGCGGTGTCGAGGTGCACACCGCGGGTGCCACGGCGCTGCGGGTGCGGATGACGGCCACCGGCGAGGACTCGGTGTCCCTGACCGCCTGGGACGGCACCGGCGCTCCCGTGCTGACCGCGGACGAGCTGGTCGCCCGTCCGGTCGTCCTCACCGCCGCGGACGCCTCCGTGCCACCGGAACCGGTGCTGTCCACTGTGGACGCCGACCCGCCGCTGCGGGTCCGCACCGCCCCGGGCACCGCGACGCCCCGGCTGACCGGTCTCGGCGCGGACGAGCTCGCCGACGCGATCACGGCGACCGCCGCGGACCTGCTCGGCTGTGCGGTCGAGGACATCTCGCCGGACGTGGCCCTGTTCGAGATCGGGCTCACCTCGCTCAGCGCGCTGGGACTGCGCAACTGGATCGAGCGGGAGTCCGGCCTGTCCCTGCCGGTCACGGCCATCTTCGACCACCCGTCGCCGCAGGCGCTCGCCAAGCACCTGCGCCAGCGGCTCGAGGCGTCCGCGGCCCCCGCCACCTCCGCTCCGGTGTCGCTGGCGGGAACCACCGTCCTGCTCACCGGGGCGACCGGCGGACTGGGCCGCCTGTTCGCCGAGACCCTGGCCGAAGCCGGCGCGAACCTCGTCCTGACCGGCCGCGACGGCACGGCGCTGGCCGGTGTCGCGGAGCACGTCAGGGCGCTGGGTGGCCAGGTGCGGCACGAGGTCGCGGACGTCATGGACGCCGAACGGATGTCCGCCGCGGTGCAGCGCGCGGTCGACACGTTCGGCAAGGTCGACGTGCTCGTCAACAACGCCGGTGTCTCCGGCCCGATGGGGCCGATGTGGGAGACCGACGAGGGCGAGTGGTGGCGGGCCATGGAGGTCAACGTGCGCGGCACGTTGAAGGTCTGCCGTGCGGTGCTGCCCGGCATGGTGTCCCGTGGCGCCGGCCGCATCATCAACGTCGTCAGCTCCGCGGGCCGGCACCGCTGGCCGAACCTGTCGTCCTACTCGGTGTCGAAGGCGGCCCTGATCAAGGTGGCCGACAACCTGGATCCCGAGCTGCACGGCACCGGGGTCTCGGTCTTCAGCTTCCACCCCGGCCTCGTGGACCTCGGGCTGACGAAGCAGCACCTGGACCGGGGACCGACCGGGGACACGTGGGGCGACGAGGTGCGCGACTGGTTGAGCGAGCAGCGTGAGCACGGCCGGTTCTCCGCGCCGGAGCAGGCGGTGCGGCTGCTGCTCACCCTCGCCTCCGGAGCCGCGGATTCGTTGTCGGGCCGCTACCTGACGCCTGATGACGACCTCCGGGCACTGCTGGGCAACTAGAGGTGGGCCGGGTCCGGTGCGGGACCCGGCCGCCGGGGATCCCCGGACCACCACCGCCGACGAGCCGGAGACCAGAGGACGACCTCATGAACCGAGCACCCGCCAACCCGGTCTTGTTGTTCCCGGGCCACGGTGGCTACCTGCCGGGAGGCTTGCAGGAGTTCACCGACGACTTCGCGGGCCTGCCGTCCGTCCTGGAGCGGATCACCGCGGCGTCCCGCGCGGCAGGCGGCCCCGACGTCGCCGAGCTGCTCACCGACCGCGCGGCCCCGACCCTGCGCAGTCTCGTCGACGACGATCCCGGCAGGCTGCACCTGGCGATCTTCGCCACCGAGCTCTGCCTGCACGAGATCTACACCCGGAGCTGGGGACTCTCCCCGGCGGTCCTGGTGGGCCACAGCCTGGGGGAGTTCGCGGCTCTCGTGGCCGCCGGATGCCTGTCGCCAGAGACCGGTGTCCGGCTGATCGTCGAGCGCGACGAGGCACTGCGCTCCAGCGGGCTGCGGCAGGGCGGCATGGTGGCGTTGCGCGCTGATCGCCGAACCGCCGACCGGCTGCTCGCGGGGCTGGACGACGACCACACCGTGCTCGCCGTCGACAACGGGGAGGACCAGGTCGTCGTGTCCGGTCTCGCGGAACCCCTGCGGCGGCTCGCCGGGTGTGCCGCCGACGCGGGGGTGGAGGTGACCTGGCTGCAGGTGCCCTACCCGTTCCACAACGCGTTGCTCGCCGACGCGGCGGCGCGGTTCTCCGCCGTCGTGGACACGATCGACTGCCGTGCGCCGGAGGTTCCCGTCCACTCACCGGTGCTCGGACGCGAGGTGCGGCGGCCGGCGGACGTCCGCGAGGTGCTCGCGAGCCACCTGGTGCGCCCGGTCGGTTTCCGCGACGCGCTGAAGTCGCTGAACGCGCAGGGCCACCGCGTTTACCTGGAATGCGGCGGGAAGGCGGTGCTGACGAACCTGGTGCGGTCGGCACGGGAACTCGACGGTGCGGCGGCGCCCGGTGCGGCGTGAGCGCTCATCCCGCCGGTCGTTGCTCGACCGGTCCGCAGGACTGGGCGGTGGCGATGGCTCCGGCCGTCGCCACCGCCCGCCGCAGGGCAAGGGTCGTGCGCGGGAGGTCGATCCGGCCGGGGTAGGCGACCCCCAGGCTGATGAAGGGGCGGTCGTCGCCGATGCGGACGGGCATGGCCACGGCAGCACCGCCGTGGGCGGAGTTCTTGGTGACGACCGCGATTCCGCGTTTGCGCACGGATTGGAGATCGACCAGCAGCCGCGTGGGTGACGTCCCCGTGCAGGCGGCGAACTCGTCGACGCGGTCCAGCAGGTCCGTCCGGAACGCGAGGAGCGCGTGCCCGGTCGCGGTCGCGGACGCGGGTTGCAGGAGCGGCTGGCTCTGCACGTAGTCGCTGAGCTCACCGCGGTAGAGCTGCTCGACGTAGCGGACGTGCGTTCCGTCGAGGACCCCCATGAGGACGACTCCGCGGGTGCGGTCCTGGAGGTCCATCAGCAACGGAGTGAGAGCCCGCCGGAGCTGCTCGGCTCTGCCGTGGTCGCTGTGCCGGGTCATGTCGGAGAGGTAGCCCCCGACCACGAAACCGCCGTCGGCCTGGGCCGCGAGGTTCAGGTCGGTCAGCACCCCGAGGATGCGGTGCACCGACGACTTGGGTTCCCCGGTGCGGCGGGCCAGGTCGGACAGCGACATCGGCCCGTCAGCCCTGGCCAGCACCTCCATCAAGGCCAGTGCCCTGCGCAACGGCCGTCCGGCGGCGGTCTCGAGCTTCGGCAGCGGCTCCGCGATCACCCCCGCGGACCGGTGGACCCCGCATGACCGTGCCGATCGTTCGTGCCTCACCCTGCAACGACCTCACCTTCGAGAGGGAACTTCCTGATGAATCGGCGTACTCGGCCGAGCGGGTGCACCGCTCAGCCGACGAGTTCGGAGTTCGCGGCCGGTGGCGCCGCGGAGCACGGCTCACGCGAGGCCGTCACGACCTGCCCCGGTGCCCAGACCGGTGCCGCCGCGAGACCACTCACCGCGGCAGGAGGCGATTCCGCACCTGCGTGCGGCCCCGCGGCAGTGCAGAGCGGCGGAAGGGGACCGCGGAACCACGGACCGCCTGCCGTGCACGCGTGCCACAGTGCCTCAGCGCACCGGCAGTTGCGCAGTTTCTTGAGCCGCCTCGTGCAGGTCGGCGAGCACCGGCGGCAACCTCGCCCCGCAGGCGGGGGCAGGCCATCTCGACGAGGCTCTGCGGTTCGCAGGAACCCGGCCGTCCGGTGGACCGCCGACCTCGGCAGCCATCGGAGGACTGCACGACCGACAACACCTTTGTCGCCGCGGTGCGCCGTGAGGCCCTGAGATCTTCGGGCTTCGGCACCGCCTTCACGGCGGCGGGCGGTTCTTCGACGCAAGGTGGTTCGTCGATCAAGGCACCCTCCCAGTCCATCGGTCGTATCGACGATATGGCCGATGTGGTCGGGCTTTACTGCGGATTTCCGTAACGTCCGCGAACGCTCGTGTGTGCGTTGCCACAGCCAGGATTGCGGTAACACCACGGGTTTTCCTGGTTCAATCAGATCTTGTGCGGCTTCTGCGCTCTTTGTGGGAGCGCGACCACATTTCCGCATCCGCGACGTCAGCCGGCGTTCGTGATTCCTCCGGACGAGTTCGGGGTTCGTCTTGACCGGCTCGCATTCAGCACCTGGCCGGGAAGGCGCCGGTCCGCTGAGGCCGATGATCTGGGCGTGCTCTGCGTTCGAGCACATTTGCTCATCAGGGAGGGGGAGTGGTGCCATTGGTCTGATGTGGACGGTGAAGTCAGTTCACGGGCAGAGTCCGAGAAAGCCGCGCTCACCTGGGATCACCGTCCCCGCCGGTGGTACCGCCCAGTTCTGCGGACCTGCGGGGCGGCGAAGCCGAACGATCCCCGCAGGAAGTTGTCCGCGCCTCATCCCGGAACATTCTGCCGTTGAAGCGGAGTTCTCGGTGCATCTGCGATGCCTGGCCGGCTTGGGCGGCGTTGCGCCAACGAGCCGGGAGTGTGCGGCCAACGGTGTACCGGAGCAGGGCTCGCGCGAGGCGATCTCGGCGGCGCGGCTGACGTGCGGGGTCACGGCGTCAGGCATCAGGCGTCCGGCGCTCCGATCACCGAGATGGCTTCCGGCGAGATCCATCCTGCAGCCACGCCGGTGATGCGACAGGACCACTCACCGCGGTCGAAGGCACCCCGTACCTCCGCAAGCCCAGAAATCAGGCGCTCCCGGAACGTGATGATCGCAGGTGTGCGAGCCGTGAGTCGTGCCACTCGGCAGTGCAGCGGCATAGGAGTCCGGAACCTGGCGGCGACGTCGCTGGATCGCCTGTCGCGCACGCGCTCCACGTTGCCGCAACACCTGGTCCGGCAGGGCCGGCGGGACGGAGACTGGCCGGCTCCAGCGACCTCGAGGTGAGGAAGAACCGGTTGTCGGCCATGTCGGCAAGAGCTTCGGCCCGCAAGAATCGAAGCATTCACTGGGTCGTTGCAGTCGCCGAAGATTGCAACGCGGACAGCACTCCGGTCGCCGCGGTGCGCGGTGGCCGTGGGGTAGTCGGTCCTGAACGCCGGGTCCGCAGCGGCAAGTGGATCCTCGTCCTGTGGCAGCTCCGCGATCAGGGCTTCCCCTCATCCATCAGCTACCCGCAACATGAGTCACTGTCAGCTCGCACTGTGGTTTTCCGCAGGAACCTGCCCGACCCCCGGTGTGAGTGGTCACAACCATGAATCGATCACTGCGCAGTGCGAATTCTTCCGGACAGCTTTCGACGTTCGCCCGGATGTGCTGCTCGGGCACAGCCCCGGTGAGGTCACCGTCATGGTGGCCACAGGCGGCCTGATGGCCGAGAGGGGAGTGGTCCTGCCGTGCGAACGACACGGGTGGCCCTGCCGGGTCGCGCCGACCAACTCAAGCGGCTCGAAGACCTCGCCACCTCTCGCGGCGTCACCGTGACGCCGTTGCATGTAGGTCGATGCGTTCAGCACCACGCCGCTCTTGAGCTCCGGCAACCTGGTCGCCGAAGACGACTGCACCCACACGGTACGGCCACGGCGAGCGGAGCAGCCGCGGCTCGAACCCGTTCCCGGTACCTCGGGGCCTACTGGCTCCGGCGGGCACGCACCTGATGGGTACCGCGTCCACGACAGCGCGATGGCTCGCTTTCGTTCGACCATCCGCTCACCGGCATGAGCGTGCGTTCGGAGCGACCGGATCCGGCCGCGTCGTCTGCTTCCGAAGTGCTGAGCGCTCACCTCGGTCCGGGGACAGATGGATCAGAGAGATGTCCCCACCGTCGACGTGGTACCCGGCGGGCAGCAGGCTCGACCGTGATCACGTTGGTGCTTTCGGGTGAGCAGGTTTCGGTGAGGTGGGCGAGGAATCCCGTTCAGCGGGTGGTCTTTCCCCGGCCTGCGCAGCGGGCGGTGGGGCGTGGGGAGAGGCGATCACCCGGAACGAGGACGGCAGCCGGCCGGTCGGACAGATCGACCGGAAACGGCAGCACGCAGACCCCGGCCACCTGAGCGGATCAAGATCGCCGGTCGAGTCACGTTCAGAGCCTGTTGGCCCCGTTCTGCACATGGCGGTGCTTCCGGGCGAGACGGAAGATCAAGGCGGCGATCAAAGCACCGACCAGTCCGAGCGCCAGGAACAACCACCCGATCCCCTCACCGCTGGAGATGACGATGCTGATGCCTGTTATCACCGCTATGAGGGCCATCGCCGTCGTTGTCGCAGCTCTCCAGGTGAAGGGCGACCGGCTGTCGAAGTCCTTGGATGCGTCGGCTTCCACGGGTCTTCGGTACCCGGAAACAGCTTCCGTCAATCCCAGGTGCGTTCGACTCCACTGACCGGACCGGGTGTGGCTGTACCTTCGCGGGTGGTCGGTGCGGTTGCCGCACGACCCGGGGCTGCCGGGTTCCACGGTTCTCTTCCCGTCGGTTTCGGTGCTGACTCGGGTGGACGCCCCGAGGGCCTTGCCTGACGCGTCCTCGCACATCACCACCGGCACGCCGAGGTAGACCTCCTCCCCGCCGGGCGGTGCTGTTCATGCCCGAGGCCGGGGTGCAACGTCCACGGAATCGCCAGGTCGCCGTCGCGCACAGCCGTCTGCTGTTGGCGCACAACGACAACGGCGACATCGTGGAAGCTCACATCACCCAACCGGAGACGTGTTCGGCGCCGAGCCGCCGGCTGCTCGACTTCGACCAGCCGGTCGGGCTGCCGCCATCACCATCGGCCACCGCACCCCCCGAAGCCGAAGCCGCAGGCCTGTTCGCCCGCCATCCGCGGCGAGCAGGTCGTCAACAGGATGAAGTCCTGTGCTCCGAAAGGCCGTGAACCGGGGACCCATACCTGATCGATAGCGGGTCGACAGCCGGAATGCCCATCGTGGCAACAGAAAGCCCGACAGACACGGGGGAAGAGGAACGGGGACGCCTCGTCACCTGCTCCTGCGTGGTCAGGGCCGGAGCCGTGTCGATAGGGCCGACTGCCGCGAACCTCGAGCGGACACGTCGGCCCCTGGAAAGGAAAGCCATGACTGACTTCATTCCGCGAGCCGACCTGGACGTGGTGATCGTCGGCGCGGGTCCGCGAGGACTCTCCGTGCTGGAGCGGCTGGTCGCGCGTTTGGCGGACACGCCCAGGGACGGAGAGGTGCGCGTGCACCTGTTCGACCCCGACGAGGCGGGTGCGGGGCGGATCTGGAGGACCTCGCAGTCGGTGTGCTTCCTGATGAACACCGCCGCCGGTGAGGTGAGCGTGTTCTCCGCCGGGCCCGACGGTGGCCCTGCCAGGGCGGGGTCCGGGCCTTCGTTCTCGGACTGGCTCTCGACCCATCCGCGCTGGTCCGGTGTCGGACCCGACGACTACGGTCCGCGGGCCGTGTACGGCGAGTACCTCCGGATGGCGTTCGAGGCGATCGTCGCCAACGCGCCGGACGGCGTGACGGTCCGGCACGTGGCGGAGAAGGCCGTGTCGCTCACCCGTGAGTTCGGGCTGACGACGGTGACCGGGTCCGGTGGCACGGTGGTGAGCGCCGACAAGGTGGTGCTGACCACCGGGCACCCGCGGGTCAGGCCGGAGGACGGGGAGAAGGAGCTCCTCACGTTCGCCCGGCACCGGTCCGGCCTGACGTACCTGCGCGGCGACTCCGCGGCCGACATGCCGCTGGGCGTGATCGCTCCGGGGGAGCAGGTCGGCGTGATCGGCCTCGGGCTGACGTTCTTCGACGTCCTCGCGGAGCTGACGATCGGGCGGGGCGGCAGGTTCGTCGAGCGCGACGGGCAGACCGAGTACCTGCCCAGCGGACGCGAGCCCCACCTGGTCGCGGGTTCTCGCAGCGGGCTGGTGATGCTGGCGCGCGGCCGCAACCAGAAGGCCCCGACCTACCGCTACCAGGCCAAGTTCGTGACCGGGGCGGCGATCGTGCGGGCCCGGCGCGGTGCCCAGCGGATCACCGGCTCCGCGCAGCTCGACTTCGTGCGGGACGTGTTGTCGTTGCTGCGCCTGGAGGTCGAGCACGTCTACTACACCGCGCACGTCCGGCGCAGGCACGGGGACGAGGCGGCGCAGTGGTTCGCGGCCGGTCACCTGGCGTCCGACGACCGCGAGGAGCTGCTGGCGGCGTGGGACCTCGGGGACGTGCCGCCGCTGGACCTCGAGCAGATCGCGCGGCCGTTCGTCGACAGGGAGTTCGACAGCCCGGACGCCTTCCACGACGAGCTGCTGGAGCTGCTGCGGCAGGACGTCGCCGAGGCCCGCGAGGGCAACGTCGACAACCCGCTCAAGGCGTCGCTGGACATCCTGCGCGACACCCGCGGGATGGTGCGGCAGGCCGTCGACTTCGCCGGGCTGCGGCCCGAGTCGCACCGCGAGTTCGTGACGTGGTTCAACCCCATCAACACCATGGTGTCCGCCGGCCCGCCCTGGATCCGGGTGGACCAGGCGGCCGCCGTGATCCGCGCCGGGCTGCTGACGGTGGTGGGCCCGGGGACGTCCGTCAGGGCGGACCACTCGAGCGGCGCCTTCGTGCTGGAGTCCTCCTGCGTCACCGGATCGCGGCGCGAGGTCTCCACGCTGATCGACGCGCGCATCCCGCGGTCGACGCTGTCGTCCAACACCGACGCGCTCATCGCGGGTCTGGTGTCCGACGGGCTGATCACGGAGATGGTCAACGCCGACCTGTCGAGCGGTGTGCGGTTCCGCGCCGGCAGCGTCGCGGTCACCAGGAGCCCGTTCCACGTCATCGACGTGCTCGGCAACCCCGACCCCGACCTGTACGCGCTGGGCGTGCCCACCGAGAACACGCGGTGGTTCACGCAGATCGGCACCGGCAGGCCCGGACCGATGACCGGTTTCCACACCGACGCGGACGGCATCGCCGAGGACGTGCTGCGCCACCGCCCCGCCGTCCGGACGCCGAAGGCGTCCACCGCCACGCACCCGGCCGCCGCGATCTGAGGGGAAAGACCTGTCATGTCACCGAGAACAGCCACTGAGAAGTTCCGCGCCGCGCGGGATCTGCTGCTGGAGCTCCGCGACGACCACGACCGGGCCCACGCCGAGTTCAGGTGGCCGGAGTTCGACGAGTTCAACTGGGCGCTCGACTGGTTCGACGCCGTGGCGAGCGGGAACGACCGCACGGCGCTGCACGTCGTGGGCGGCCGGACCGAGGAGAAGGTCTCCTACGCGGAGCTCTCGGAACGGTCCGACCGTCTCGCCAACGGCCTGCGCGCCGCCGGTGTGCGGCGTGGCGACCGACTGCTCATGATGCTCGACAACCAGCTCGCCGTCTGGGAGGCGCAGCTGGCCGCGATGAAGCTGGGCGCGGTCGTCGTCCCGACCTTCACCACCGTGTCCGGCGCCGACCTGGTCGACCGCGTCGAACGGGCCGACGTGCGGCACGTGCTCACGACGCCCGAGCTGACCGAGGGCTTCGAGTGGTTGCCCGGCCACGTGACGAGGATCTGCGCGGGCCGGGTGCCCGGCTGGCTCGCCCTCGACGACCTGCGGTCGGCTCCCGCCGGCTTCACCCCCGACGCGCCCACACGGGCCGACGAGACGTTGTTCCTGTACTTCACCTCGGGCACGACCTCGCGCCCGAAGCTGGTGCGGCACACCCACGTGAGCTATCCGGTGGGGCACCTGTCCGGCATGTACTGGAACGGTGTCCGCCCGGGAGACGTCCACCTGAACGTCTCCGCGCCGGGCTGGGCGAAGCACGCGTGGAGCTCGTTCTTCGTGCCCCTCAACGCCGAGGCCTCGGTGCTGAGCGTGACCACCCCCAACGGCAAGGACCTGCTGGACCGCATGGTCCGGCACGGCGTGACGACGTTCTGCGCACCGCCGACCGTGTGGCGGATGCTCATCCAGGAGGACCTGCGGCACTGGCAGGTGTCGTTGCGGGAGGCGGGAAGCGTCGGTGAGCCGCTCAACCCCGAGGTGGTCGAACGGGTCCGCGCTGCCTGGGGCGTGACCGTGAGGGACGGGTACGGGCAGACCGAGACGACGGCGCAGATCGGCAACAGTCCCACACTGCCCGTCCGGCTGGGATCGATGGGAAAACCGTTGCCCGGCTACGACATCGTGCTCGTCGACCCGGCCACGGGCGCGGCGGGCGACGACGGCGAGGTCTGCGTCAGCCTCACGCCGCGGCCGCTGGGCGTGATGCCCGGCTACGTCGACGACGACGAGAAGAACGCCAAGACGTTCGCCGGCGGTTACTACCACACCGGTGACATCGCCCACCGCGACGAAGACGGCTACCTGCACTACCTGGGACGCACGGACGACATGTTCAAGTCCTACGACCACCGGATCTCCCCGTTCGAGCTGGAGAGCGTGCTCCTCGAGCACGACGCCGTGGCGGAGGCCGCGGTGGTGCCCGCTCCCGACCCGGTGGGTCTGGTGGTGCCGAAGGCCTACGTCGCACTCGCGGCGGGCGAACTGCCCGACGCCGGCACCGCGCGGCGGATCCTCAGCCACGCCAGCGCGAACCTGGCTCCCCACCAGTGGGTTCGCCGCCTGGAGTTCACGACGCTGCCGAAGACCACCTCCGGCAAGATCCGCCGGAACAAGCTGCGGGCCCGCGACGTCGAGCGGGCCGCGGGGACCGAGTTCCCCGGCACGACCGAGTACCTGGCCGACGAACTGCTGGAGACCGCGCTGCCCGCGGCTCCCGGAATCGGCTGAGAGACACCAGTCTTACCACCCCCGCACCACGACACCCAGGAGAGAACTGCCATGCGTGACATCAAGATCTACTCGTCCCTCTTCGCCGGCGGCCTGCACAACGGCCAGATCAAGTGGGAGGAGTACGTCCAGCCCGGGCGCAACGAGGTGGACGTGGAATGGCTCTACACCGCGGCGGAGACCGGTCCGACCGGTGCCGAGGCCTACATCGCCCACTTCAAGCCCGGTTCGCACGGCGACCTGCACGAGCACCTCGGGTTCGAGCTGCTGCTCATCCTCGAAGGCGAGCTGCACAACGACAACGGCGACCGCTACCCGGCGGGGACGATGTTCATCGAGAAGCCGGAGAGCGTGCACCAGGTGTCGTCTCCGACCGGGTGCTACGCGCTCGTGGTGCGGGAGAAGGGCACCCGCCGGCTCACCGACGACGAGGTGAGCGCCACCGTCGCCGCGAGCGCCGCGGCCGAGTAGGTCCCCTTCGCGGTGGGGCCGGGCTCCGGCCCCACCGCACCACGCCCGTGTCCTCACGACCGGCGACCCCGTGCAACGACCCAGGAGAACCTCCGATGTCCCAGCAGACGCAGGACCGACCACAGACCACCCAGCCCCCGCGGACCGACGACATCGTCATCGGGCGCACCGGAAAGAGGCACTCGCCCCGCTACCGCTGGGGCATCCTCGGCATCGGGATCTTCGCCCAGGCGGCGTTCAGCGCCGCGTTCCAGGGCATCCCGACCTCGGGTTCCATCCTCGCCGCCGCCTACGGCTACTCCCTGTCCCAGCTGGGGCTCGTGCTCGCGGCCGTGACGGCGGGCATCTTCGTCACCGACGTGTTCTGGGGGATCCTCTCGGACCGCATCGGTGAGCGCACCGTGCTGATCGTCGGCCTCGGCGGCACGACCGCCACCCTCGCCTACGTCACCGCGTTCCTGGTTCCCGGCGGTGGCGCGGCTCCCGCGGCGTGGGCACTGGCCGCGGTGTTGTTCCTGTCCGGTGCGCTCGGCGGCTGTGTCAACGGAGCGTCCGGCCGCGCGGTCATGGGCTGGTTCCCGGCCAACAAGCGGGGCTTCGCCATCAGCCTGAGGGTCGCCGCCGTGCCGCTGGGCGGCGCGCTCGGTGCCGCCATCCTGCCCTCGCTCGCCCTGGGCGCCGGCTTCCGGTGGGTGTTCGCGTTCCTGACGGTGTTCATGCTCGCGGCGACCGTCGCCGTCGTGCTGTGGCTGGACGAGCCGCCCATCGCGCGCACCAAGGCGTCCGGCGGCATCGCGGCGACGACGACCATCAGCCCCTTGCGGCGCTGGGACATCTGGCGCGTCGCGATCACCGCGTTCCTGCTCGACCTCCCGCAGTTCACCGTCCTCACCTTCGGCACGGTGTTCCTCACCTCGGAGATCGGCCTGCCGATCGAAGGCGTCGTGGTGGCGCTCGTGGTGGTCCAGGTCCTCGCCGCCGCCTCGCGGGTGTGGAGCGGCCGGTGGACCGACAACCGGGGAGGCCGGTACCGCAGGACCCTCGTGCGCGGGTACAGCTGGGCGATCGCCGTCGCATTCGTCGGGGTGGCGGGCTACTCGTTCGCGCCGACGTGGCTGGTGATCGCGCTCTTCGTCACCGCCGGCTTCCTCGCCTGCGGCTGGCACGGCGTGCACTACGCCGAGATCGCCACGATGGCGGGCGCCGAGCGGTCGGGTACCGCGCTCGGCCTGGAGAACACGATGGTGTTCGGCGGCGCGTTCGTCACCCCGCTGATCATCCCGATCGTGCTGTCGGTGTCGTCGTGGCCGGTGGTGATGCTCGTCGTGGGCGCGGTGCCCGCGGTCGCCTCCGCGCTGATGATGCCGAAGGAGCAGCCGGTCGGCTGACCTCGCCGATCCGGAACGGCCGGGAAGCAGACGCTTCCCGGCCGTTCCGGCTGTTCGGCCAAGGGCCGTGGAACACGAAAAACCCCCGTCCTGAGGCTTCAGGACGGGGGTTCGTCAGGGGGTTCGCGGTGGTGCAGGTTCACCAGTGGGTGTCCTCGACGCAGACCAGGAGGTCGGTGCTCCAGTGGGTGTCCTCCGGGCAGTCGCCGGGGCCCTCGGTGGTGGTCGCCGGGGTGTTCCAGTGCGTGTCAGCCGCAGAGGCCGTGCCGCTCGCGATTCCGAGGATGGCGAGCGTGGCGATGATGAGCGAGATCAGGGTCGAGGCGGCGGACTTGCGGCTGGCGAACATCTTTACCTCCGGTGTTTTCGGGGGCGTTCCCCCTGGCTGACACCAGTTCAGCCACCGGCTCCATCGGTCCTCGATCGGCGCTCTGTCGGTCTGTGCAGGGTGGGTCGATAGCGGGTCGATAGCGGGGGAGGCGGGTCTGCCGCCTTCAGAAAAGGGCGTTCAGCGTGCCGTAGTCGACACCCCCTTCCAGCTCCTCGCAGGTGCCTGTGGCCAGGAGTTCCGCGGCGGCACGTTCGGCGACGGCGTACGCGGCCTGGGCGACGAGCGGGCCGACGCTGAGCCGGCGCACGCCCGCCGCCGCGAACTCGGCCGCGGCCGGTGCGCCGGGGAAGGCCAGCACGTTGAGCGGCAGTGCGGACGCCTCGGCGATGTGGCTGATCGCGTCGAGGTCGCTGAGCCCGATGACGTAGAGGCAGTCCGCGCCGGCGTCCGCGTACGCGGCGGCACGGGCCAGCACCTCGTCGAGCCGTCCCCCCGGCGCCCCGATGCCGAGCAGGTAGACGTCGATCCGCGCGTTGACCAGCAGTTCCGGTAGCCCTGCCGAGGCCGCCGCGGCACGAACCCCGGCCAGGCGCTCACCCTGTTCGGAGATGCCGAACAGGGTGCCGTCGTCCTTCGAGTCCTCGACGTTGACGCCGACCGCGCCGGCACCGATCACCTCGCTGACGGTGGCGGCCAGGTCGTCGTAGCCGCCTTCGACGTCGGCGGTGACCGGCACGCCGACCGCCGCCGCGATCCTGGCGACGGCACCGACCGCCTCCGCGCGGCTGAGTCCCTGACCGTCGCGGCGGCCGAGTGACCAGGCCACACCGGCGCTGGTCGTCGCGATCGCCTTCGCCCCCGCCCGCTCGACGAGCGCGGCACTGGCCGCGTCCCACGCGTTGGGCAGGATCAGCAGGCCGTCGTCGTGCAGGCCCCGGAACGTAGTCGCTTTCTGGTTCACCGTCATCGCCTCATTCGGTGTCTGTGCGGGGCCAGGCCAGAGCGGCCAGGGTGTCGTCGACCAGGCTGCGCGCCGCGCCCAGGTAGCCACTGGGCCGGGTCAGGTCGGCGAGCTCCGTCGCGGTCAGGTGCGCGGTCACCGCGGGGTCCGCGGCGAGGACGTCGTGCAACGGCGTCCTCGTGTGGTGGGCGGTGAGGGACGCGGCGCGGATCGCCGTGACCGCCTCGGTGCGGCCGAGGCGCGGCACCAGGGTGGCGGACAGGCGCTCCGAGACGATCAGGCCGTGCGTCAGGTCGAGGTTGTCGCGCATCCGCTCGGTGTCCACGGTCAGGCCTTCGACCAGCTCCACGGCGGTTTCGGCGGCGCCCGCGGTGAGCCGGAGCAGCTCGCGCAGCGGGTGCCACTCGGCGTGCCAGGCGCCGGCGGGGCGCTCGTCCTCCGCGGGCAGGCAGGACGCCAGGGTCGCGATGAGGCCCGGTGTCTGGGTGGCGGCCGCGCGGATGAGGGTGGCCAGTGCCGGGTTTCGCTTGTGCGGCATGGCGGACGAGACTCCGCGGCCTTCCGCGAAGGGTTCGGCGACCTCGCTGATCTCGGTGCGCGACAACACCTGCACGTCCACGGCGATCTTGCCGAGCACACCGGTGACGAGTGCCGCGGCGAAGCCGGTCTCGGCGATGGGAATCCTGTTGGTGTGCCAGGGGAGCAGTGGTGCCGACAGTCCCGTCTGCTTGGCGAACTCCTCACCGAGCAGCCGCGCGTAGTCCTCGGCGACCTCGCCGCCGGACTCGGCCTTCGCGCTCTCCAGGTAGCCGGCGAGAGTGCCCGCCGCGCCGCCGAGCTGGATCGGCAACGTCAGTCTGCTCAACCGCTTCGCGGCGTCGTGCACGGCCGTCGCCCAGCCCGCGGCCTTGAGGCCGAACGTCACGGGGACGGCGTGCGCGCCGAGGGTGCGGCCGGCCATGAGCGTGTCGCGGTGTGCCGCGGCGAGCCGCAGCGCGGCGGTCTCGACCCGCCGGAGGTCTTCCAGGATCTCGGTGCTGGTGCGCGCCACGACGAGCATGGCGGCGGTGTCCAGGACGTCCTGGCTCGTCGAGCCGCGGTGCACGTACTGCGCGGCTGCGGGGTCGACCTCCGCCACGGCCGCGCCGAGTGCGCCCACCACGGCCACCACGGGGTTCGCGGCACCGCGGGCCGCCCTGGCCAGGGCGACGAGGTCGAACTCCGCGGTGCCGGCGACCTCCGTGATGACGTCGGCCGCGTGGCGCGGTGCCACGCCGAGTGTCGCCTGGGCGCGCACCAGGGCGGCCTCGGCGTCGAGCATGGCGCGCAACCACGCGGCGTCGTCGGTCAGCGACGCGGCCACGACGCCCGCGCGCACGGGGGCGAGGAGCCCGCTGTCGAGGGAAGCGCTGTCACGGGAAGCGCTGTCGGGCATGACGGACTCCTGGGTGGAAGGGGGTCGGAGAAGGCTGGTGGGGGAGCGGGTGGGAGGGAGCGGGACGCCGCCAGGGGAGGTGCGGCGTCCCGCGGGATCGGGACCGGCCGGCTCAGAAGCCGGCGATGAGCGACGACCGCGGCACGGCCACGGTCGCCGCGACGCACGCCTGGGCGACCGCGTCCGCGTCGGCGAGGATCACCGAGTTGACGCCGGGACGGATGCCCGCCGCCGTCACCCAGTGCACCGTCTCGGTGGGAACGCCGAAGGCGAACCGGCGCGGGTGCGGCACCCGTCCGGGGCCGAGCACGGGGTACGGGCGCGGGCCCACGGCGAGGCCGCCCGTCTCGTAGTGGCCGCCGCCGGAGAGGGGGATGCGGTGCAGCACGCACTCGCCGCGGGCGAGCAGTCCGCCCAGCAACGGGTCCGTGGTGGTGCGGATGTCCGGCTCCGGGAGCCGCGCCTCGATCAGCGTGGTCACCTGGACCGGCTCTCCCGGCACCCGGGCCGAGCTCACCAGGAACGAGGCCCCGTCGGGAGCCGGGCGGACCTCCATGCCCGGTCCCATCACGCGCAGCACGCCGGCCTCGATCAGCGCGATCATCTCCTCGATCCGCCGCACTGGCGGGCCGATGGACACGAAGGCGTTGAACGGCGTGTACCACTTCTGCAGGTCGTCGCGGTACGAGTCGCCGCTGATCCCGGAGTGGTCGACGATCTGGCGGATCTCGTTGCGCAGGTCGCGCATGGCGTCCAAAGCGGACTTGACGGGGCTTTGCACGTTGCCGCGCAACGCTTCCCGCACATCGTCCTTCAGGTACGACACGAGCCACGCGCGGTACGAGCCGGCGTCTTCGAACTCCTGGTCGCCGTACGGCTTGGAGATGGCGTTCCAGTCCCAGCGGTCGGCCTCCGCGATGCCGAAGCGGTCGAGGAGCATGTTCTCCGCGTCGGACCTCGGCTGGTCGAACGGTTCTCCGATGGGGGTGTTCGCGAACTCCTCCTCGCACACCGCTCGGTACCGCCGGGAGAACACCTCCGCCTCGCAGGAGCACGAGCGCTGGGCGACCAGTGCCGTGTAGTACACCGAACGGACCTCGCGGTCGATCAGCGGCCAGATCTCCGTGCGGAAGTCGGCGGGACGGCCCCGCTCGGCGCGCCGGCGCAGCGTGCGGATCACCCACGGGGTCAGGAAGAGCGGTTCGTGGCGGCCGAAGGCTCCCTTCTGGTTCTCGCCGCGGGCGGTGTACGGGACGCCGCGGCGGGAGCCCGCGATCAGCACCGGTTCCGCGCCGGACGGGTGGTAGGTGAGCGATCCGTCGTCGGAGCGGGCGAACCGGCCGCCGCGTCCTGTGGTCAGCAGGGCCATGTGGTCGAAGAAGTTGAGGCCCATGCCGCGCAGCGCGATCTCGTCGCCGGGCTGGACGAACGACAGGTCGGCGTTCGCGGGGTTGCCGGGAGCGACGTAGTTCAGCCCGTTGCGGGCCGCGTGCTCGGCGAGCTCGAGCTCCATCTCGGACATCATCGTCGGCAGGTGGCCCTGGGTGAGGACCACCGAGTCGAGTCCGTCGAGGACGGTGCCGTCGCCGAGATCGACGACCTGCGTCCCGTCCTCGGCGTCGGTCAGGTTGACGGCGGTCGCGGTGTGCAGGGTGATGGTCAGGTTGGCCGAGGCGGTCCGCAGCAGGTGCCGCAGCACCCACCGCAGGTAGTGGCCGTACAGCGCGCGGGTGGGGTAGGAGTCCGCACCGAGGTCGCGGCATTCGGCGCGCACCCAGTCCGGCAGCAGGTCCTCCTTGCCGAGGTGTTCGGCGAACCGCGCCCACTCGTGCAGGCTCGGTCCCGGCACGATCGGCCCCGCGCAGGTGACGGTCTCGTCGGCGAACATGGTGATCTGGGCTGCGACCGTGTTCATCAGCAGCTCTCGTGACTGGTCGACGCGCCACACCGCGCTACCGCTGTGCAGGTTCGGGTCCACGACGTGGACGGTGATCGACTGGGGTGGGTTCTGCGCCGCGGCCGTCGAGTGCAGGCGCTCCAGCACCGACAACCCGCGTGGCCCCGCGCCGATGATGCAGATGTGCGTCACGGTGTCCTCCAGTGGGCACGACCACACTCGGCCCCTCGCGGTGGGGGAGTCGGTCGGAAAAGGTCGGGAAAGGGGAGATCAGCGCTCGACGTCGGCCAGCACGGGGCGCATGACGCCCGCCATCTTGCGGCCGAGACCCATCGCGAGGAGCTCGAGCTTGCCCATGAGAGCGCCGAAGTCGGACGGCAGCAGCGCCTGCTTGCCGTCGCACAGCGCCTGCTCCGGAGCGACGTGCACGTCGATCAGCAGGGCGTCCGCGCCGGCAGCGGCCGCGGCCATCGAGACGGGCTCGACGAGTGCCGGGATGCCGACGGAGTGGCTCGGGTCGACCATCACCGGCAGGTGCGAACGCTGCTTCATCAGCGCCACCGCCGAGATGTCGAGCGTGAACCGGGTGGCGTGCTCGAACGTCCTGATGCCGCGCTCGCACAGGATGACCTGGTCGTTGCCCTGCGCCAGCACGTACTCCGCGGCCGCCAGCGTCTCGTCGACGGTGCAGCCGAAGCCGCGTTTGAGCACCACCGGCCGGCCGGACTTGCCGACCTCGGTCAGCAGCTCGAAGTTCTGCATGTTGCGCGCGCCGATCTGCAGGCCGTCGGCGATCTCCGCGACCCGTTCGACGTGGCGGGGGTCGAGCACCTCGGTGAGGATCGGCAGGCCGGTGTGCTGGCGGGCTCCGGCGAGCAGCTCCAGGCCGGCCCACTTGAGGCCCTGGAAGGAGTACGGCGACGTGCGGGGCTTGAACGCGCCGCCGCGCAGGCCGACCGACCCGTAGTTGGCCGCGACGTCGGCGCAGGCGAGCAGCTGCTGCTCGTTCTCCACCGCGCAGGGACCGGCGAACACGTTGAGCGAACCGTCGCCGACGGCCGCGTCACCGATGCGCACGATCGTTCCCTGAGGGCGCAGCTCCCTGCGGCCCAGCCGGAAGTCGCCGGTCACCGCGACCTTCGCCACCGGTGCGGTGAACGACGCGGGTGCCCTGGTTTCGACACCCGGACCGTGGGCGAGGATCACCGGTGCGTCACCCAGGAACTGCTGGACGGCGGTGGTGCCGTTGGTGTCGAAGAACTGCAGCCACTCGTTGAGGCGGGAAGCCGGGGTGCCGGGGGCGAAGGACAGGATCGACTGACTGGACACGGTGAACCTCCTGGGCGCGGAAGAAAGTCTGGTGTGGAAGGAATTGCGGTGTGGACACTCGTGCCCCGCGGCAACGGACCACCGCGGGGCACGAGCAGGGGTGGGACCGACCGGTCAGGCCGTCACCGCGGCGAACGACCGGGGGTCGGCGGACGTGGTGTAGGTGGGCAGGTCGGCGAACTTCTCGCGGAGGTTCCGCTTGAGCACCTTGCCGGTGACGCCGACGGGGAAGTCCTCGTCGGTGCGCGCCAGCTCGAGCGCGCCGAGCGTGAGGTGGCCCGCGCGGGCGAGTTCCTCGTTGGCGAGCCGCAGCATCTTGTCCGGGTTCGGATCGGTGCCCGGCTGCGGCACGACCACCGCGACCGGGACGACGTCCCCGCCGGCCCGGCCCGCGACGACCGCGCAGTCCACGACGTCGGGCACGTCGGCGAGCAGGATCTCCTCCATGAACACCGAGTAACCGGTGCGCTCGGGGGTGACCAGCGCGTCGACCGTCCGGTCCACCAGGAAGTGGTCGCCGTTGGAGTCGCGGTAGCCGTTGTCGCCGGTGAGCCAGTAGCCCGACAGGCGGCTGCCGTAGTTGAGGCCGTGGTTGTCCCAGTAGCCCGGCGTGATGGCCGGCCCCTTGGCCGCGAGCAGGCCGACCTCGTTGTCGTCGGCGTAGGTGCCGTCGGGGCGCAGGATCGTCACCTCGGCGACCCCGACCGGCTTGCCCGCGCACCGGTCGTTGCGCTCGGTGTCGAGCGTGCGGACCTTGAGCAGCACACCCCAGCCGAGCTCCGTCGTGCCGAGCCGGTCGAAGAACGCCGACTGCGGCAGGTCCGGACTGCGCCGGCCGAGGATGTCCTTGATGTGCGCCTCGTGCACCGCGTCACCGATGGACACCCACACGTTGACCGAGTCCAGTGCTCCCGGCGCCAGGTCCAGCGCGGGGATCTCGGAGTAGGCGTGGGCGAAAGACATGACCGTGGTCGGCTTGAACTCGGCCACCGCCCCGGCCATCTCCTCGCCGGGACGGTCGAAGCCCGCGGTGGTCTGCGAGCCCGACAGCACCGCGTACACGGTGTAGGCGATGCAGCCCAGGTGCGACTGCGGGAGGCTGGTCATGGTCATCGAGCCCGGCTGTTCCTTGAAGTCGACCAGCCGGAACTTCGGGCCCGCGACGATGGAGCCGTGGGTGTGGATGGTCGGCTTGGGCAGGCCGGTGGTGCCCGACGAGTGCAGGATCGTGACCGGGTCCTCGTCGTGGTGGCGGAACTTCATCTCCGTCGTCAGCTCGGCCTGTGGCGGGAAGGGCTGCTCCTCCGCCACCTGGGTCCACCGGACGGACGGCAAGGTCGCCGCGAAGTCCGCCAACACGTCCATCCTGGACTGTCCGGCGAAGATGCCGACCGGGGTCGTCTGGCCGGTCAGCGACTCGGCGATCTCCTGGGACGCCTTGGTGTTGATCAGCACCGCGATGGCGCCGATCTGGGCCAGTGCGTAGAAGTGGACGTGGTAGGCGAAGGTGTCCTCGATCCACACGACCACGCGGTCGCGTGGGCGGACGCCCTTCTCGTCGTGGTACCAGACCGCCCAGCTCTGCACGAGCTCGTCCAGTTGCAGCAGGCTGAACTCGTTCTGGGGCTCGCCCCTGGTGTTCAGCAGCGGCTTCAGGGTGCGGAGGAACGGCTGGTCCGGAGCCGGGCTCGCGGCGATGGCGGAGGCGAGCAGGTTGCCGCCGCCGATCGTGGGGTCCGCGGCGACGGCGGCGCGCTGTTCGACGTTGAGGACGGTGGGTGCGAACGTGGTCATGAAGATTCCCCTCTCGCGGTGCTGACAGGTGTTTCGCTCTGGCCGGCTTCGTTCTGCCCCTGGAACATCCGGGCGCAGAGGGCGCCGTACCCGGGCAGTCGATCGCCCAGCACGGAACGCAGAGTCGACAGAAGATCGGTGAACTCGGCCTCTCCCGCGCCGACCGCGGCGGCAAGGGTGGCCGTGCCCGCGCGCAGAGCGTCGCGGGCGGTTTCGGCGAACGGGTTCGCCGACTGGACGTCCCAGTAGACGTCGGGGGTACCGCCCGCGATCCGCGCCAGCAGTGCCAGCAGGGTCGCGTGCGGGGGTGGGGCGAGCGCGGCGAGCTCGTCCGCGGTGACGTCGAGCTCGGCCAGTGCCGCGCCGAACGACAGGACGGCGGCGTGCGTGAGCGCCTGAGTCGCGGCAGCCAGCCGGTCGTGCCGGTCGGCTGTCACACGGACGACACGGGCACCCGCGCCGGTCAGCAGGTCGAGCAGCTCCTCGGTGCGCGGGCCGCCGGCGAGCTCCACGGCGGCCACCGGACGGCCGGGGAAACCCAGTGAGGGGGCGAACATCGGGTTGAGCCCGAGAAGCTCCACATCGGACCGGACGACAGTCGCCGCTGAGGCATAGCGGCTCTTGACCGACAGCGTGTCGACGACCAGCGAGCCGGGCGAGAGCACCGCCGCGACCGGTCCGAGTGCTCGCAGCGCCACGGGTTCCGGCACCGCGAGCACCACGACGTCGGCCATGGCGAGCTCGGCCGCGAGCAGCGCGTCCGGAGCGGTGATGTCGGCTCCGGACGCGCTGTCCGCGACGTGCACCTCGGCGCCCGAGGCCGTCAGCAGTTCGACGAACAACGTGCCCACCGCGCCGTCCCCGCCGGCGACGACGCAGCGGGGCGTCATGCCACGTCCCCGATCGCGGTTTCGAGGGCGGTGTCGACGACCGCGGTCACCATGGCGCGGGACTTCACCGCGGTCTCGGCGAACTCCTCCTCGGCGTCCGACAGCGCGATGATCGCGCCACCGACGCCGAAGCGGACACCGGACGCGGTCGCCACGAGCGTGCGGATGACGATGTTGAGGTCCACCGCGCCGCTGAGGCCGAACCAGCCGATCGCGCCGGAGTAGACGCCGCGCGGGCCCTCCTCCAGCCGGTCGATGATCTCCATCGTGCGCAGCTTCGGCGCACCGGTCATCGAGCCGCCGGGGAACGCCGCCCGCACGCAGGCCACCGACGACTGGTCTGCGCGCAGCGTGCCGCGGATCGTCGACACCAGCTGGTGGACCGGCGCGTAGGTCTCCACGTCGAACAGCTTCGGCACGTGCACCGAGCCGATCTCCGACACGACGTTGAGGTCGTTGCGGATCAGGTCGACGATCATGAGGTTCTCGGCCTGGTCCTTCTCGTTGGAGAACAGGTCGGCCTTGAGGGCCTCGTCCTCCTCCGGTGTGGCGCCGCGCGGCCGGGTGCCCTTGATCGGCTTGGCCTCGGCGACGCGGTCCACACCGATCGACAGGAACCGCTCCGGTGAGGCGCTCATCACCGAGACACCGGGGAAGTCGAGGAAAGCGCCGTACGGCACCGGACTGATGCCGCGCAGGTGCGTGTAGGTGGTCAGCGGGTCGATCCGCACGTCCATGCTCACCTCGTTGGTGAGGCAGACCTCGTACGACTCGCCGTGGTCGATCTCGTGGAAGCACTCGTTGATGCGCTTGAGGTACGCGTCGTGGTCGTGCCGCAGCACGGCGATCTTGCGCGCCGCCGGCGAGTTCATGTCGGACCACTGCGTCGTCCGCGCGGCGTTCTCCCCGGCCCTCGTCGTGGCGGCGACCTGGTCGCCCATGACCGAGAGCCAGGCCAGGGCGTCGGCGTCCACGCCGTCGAGGCTCAGCGCGAGCAGGTACGTCTCGCCCGCGACGTGGTCGACCGCGATGAGCCGGTCGGCGAACACCATCGCCGCGTCCGGTTCCTCCGCCTGGTTCACCGCGTGCGCACCGGACTCGGCCTTGAGCTCGTAGCCGAGGTAGCCGACGTAGCCGAGGTTGAAGTCGAACGGCACGCCCTCCGGTGTCGGGATGACGCGCTGGGCGAGCTGCTCGTCGAGGTAGGCGAAGAAGGGCGACTCGACCTCGGTGGTGGTGCCGTTCTTCTCGACGGTGACCGTGTTCTCCGAGATCCGGTAGCTCAGGTACTCGGCGAGCGGCCCGGAGGCGTCACCCATGTACGAGAACCGCGACAGGCCGTCGACCACGGAGCTGCTGTCCAGCCAGAACGGCCGGCTGCCGCCGGCGAAGAGCTTGCGGAACAACGCTTCCGTGTCCGGCAGCGCCGCCACCTTGCGCACGTGCACCTGGTAACCGCGGCTGCGGGACAGGGCGAGGTCGCGGAAGTTGGCGAGGAGCTCGCGGCCGTACTCGCTGCTGATGGACTCAGGGTGGAACTGCACGCCCCAGATCGGCAGGCTGCGGTGCCGGACGCCCATGACGATGCCGTCGGTCCAGGCGATCGGCTCCAGGCAGTCGGGCAGCGAGGTCGCGGCCAGCGAGTGGTAGCGCACCACGTTGTACGGCGAGGGCAGCCCGGCGAAGACGTCCACGCCGGTGTGCTCCACCGGGAACACCCGCCCGTGCACCGGCGCCGGCGCCAGCCCGACCGTGCCGCCGAAGAGGTGGCAGATGCCCTGGTGGCCGAGGCAGACGCCGAGCACGGGCAGTCCGCTCTCCAGGATCGCCTTGGCGCTCACCCCGAAGTCGGTGTCGACGTCCGGGCTGCCGGGACCGGGGGAGATGACGACCGCGTCGAACTCGCCCACGTCGATCGAAGACCAGTCGACGTCGTTGCGGACCACGGTGGGCGCCACGCCGTTGACCTCGCCGAGCAGCTGGAAGAGGTTGTAGGTGAAGGAGTCGTAGTTGTCGATCAGAAGCGTGCGCATGGTGGGGCCGCCCTTTCGCAGCTCTCGCGGTGGCTCAGGCGCCGATGACCTCGTCCTCCACGCGGCAGGTCTCAGCGATGATCAGGTCGTAGAGGGTGCGCAGGAAGTCCAGGTCGACGCCGTGCTCGAGGCCGTAGTCGGCCGCCCGCCGCTGGACGATGCCTATCCGGTGCGGCTGCATCATCGGCACGTCGTGTTCGCGCTTGTGCACCGCGATGTCCACGCACACCTCGATGCGCCGGCGCAGCGTGTCGAGCAGCACGACGTCGATCGCGTCGAGCTTGGCGCGCAGGGCTTCCAGGGCGTCGTTCGTGACGGGGACGGTGGTCGGAGCGGTCATGTCGGATCCTCCGGACGTGCGACGAGGCCCCCGGCTCGTGCGTCCGGAGGCCTCGTCGGCGGGATGGAGCAAGGGGTGTGCGGCGCCCCTGGCTCGTTACGTCCGGGGGGCCGCCGACTGGGTGTGCGACGAGGCCTCCGGCTCGTGCGTCCGGAGGCCTCGTCGGCGGGAGGTGTGGGGTCTGGTGGTGTGCGGCGTGGCTCGTGCGTCCGAGGGCGGCGCCAGCGGGAGGTGCGGGGTCTGTGGGTACGCGGCGAGGCCCCTGGCCGTGTCTCGCCAGGGGCCTCGCCGGTGGGGGGAGCTAGCTGAAGTCGAACTCGCCCGTGCGGGTCCGCTTCAGCTCGAAGAACCGGGGGTACGCGGCCAGTTCGACCGCCGCGTCGAACAACCGGGCGGCCTGCTCGCCGCGCGGGATCGACAGGAAGACCGGACCGAAGAAGGCCACGCCGTCGATGTGGATCGTCGGCGTGCCCACCTCCTCGCCGACCGGGTCCATGCCGCGGTGGTGCGAGGCCCGCAGCCTCTCGTCGTACTCGTCGGAGCCGGCGGCCTCGGCGAGGGACGGGTCCAGGTCGAGCGCGGCCAGCGCCTCCGCGATGACGGACGGGTAGTCCTTGTTGCCGCCGTTGTGGATCCGCGTGCCGAGCTCGGTGTAGAGCTCGCGCAGGACCTGGTCGCCGTACTTGCCGGCGGCGGCGATCGCGACCCGCACCGGGCCCCGGGCGCGGTCGCAGAACTCGCGGTACCAGGGCTCGACCTCCTTGTGCTCGTTGAGCACCGACAGGCTCATCACCTGGAAGGAGAGGTCGATGTCGCGGTGCTGTTCCACCTCGAGGATCCAGCGGGACGTGATCCAGGCGAACGGGCAGGCCGGGTCGAAGTAGAAGTCGACGCGCGGTTTCTGGGCCGTCATGGGGGTGTTCTCCGGTTCGGTTGCGGTTCGGCGGCTTCCTTCACGACGCGGGCGAGCCTGCGCACGCCGATCGTGATGGCATCCGGTTCTGGATAGGAATACGACACCCGGAGGTGGTCGTCACCGCTGCCGTCGGCGAAAAAACCCGTTCCGGGGACATATGCCACCCCTTCCTGGATCGCCCGCGGCAGCATCGCCTTGGCCCGCACGCCGTCCGGCAGCGCGAGCCAGAGGAAGAAGCCGCCCTCCGGGACCTGCCACCGGGTGCCGCGCGGCATCAGTGCCGAGAGCGCCGCGACCATGGTCTGCCGGCGTTCCCAGTAGAGCTCGCGCAACGCCTTGACGTGGTCGATCCACGGCTCGTCCGCCAGGTACCGGGCGACGGCGACCTGGGCGAGCCCCGAGTGGCAGAGCATCGCGGCCTCCGCGGCCAGCACCACCTTGGCGGTGACCTCCGCGGGGGCGAGTGCCCAGCCGACCCGCAGCCCCGGCGCCAGGATCTTCGAGAACGACCCGAGGTACACCACGCCGGGGTGCGCGGCGCGCAACGCGGCCAGTGGCTCGCCCTCCAGGCGCAGCAACCCGTACGGGTTGTCCTCCACCACCTGCAGCCCGATCCGGTCGCACGTGGCGAGCACCTCGGCCCGCCGCGCCGCGCTGAGCGTGACGCCGGAGGGGTTCCCGAAGTTCGGCACCGTGTAGAGGAACGCCACCCGCCGGCCGGACCTGCGCGCCCCGTCCACCGCCTCGGCGATGGCGGAACCGCTGAGGCCCGCGCCGTCGTCGGGGACGTGCCGGACCTGCACCCCGTGCGCGGAGAACGTGGCCAGCGCGCCGACGTAGGCGGGCGACTCCGTGAGCACGACGTCTCCTGGATCGGCCAGCACGGCGGTGACCAGGTCGAGCGCCTGCTGCGCGCCGGTGGTGACGACGACGTCGTCCGGGTGTGCGGCGATGCCTTCCTCCGCCATCACGCCGCAGATCATCTCGCGCAGGCCGGGAGCGCCCTGCCCGGTGGCGTACTGCAGCGCGCCGGGCTCGGCGGCGACCTCACCGAGGATGCGCGCCAGCACCTGGCTGGGCAGCGCGTCCGCGGCCGGCATGCCGCCTGCCAGTGACACCACGCCGGGGCGCGCCGCCACGGCGAACAGCGCCCGGATCTCCGAGGCGCGCAGGCCCCGGCTGCGAATGCTGAATCTCTCCGAGGGATCCATCACGGACTCCTCCTCTCAGTGTGTCGCGACAGCCCTAGTGGCAGCGTGAGTGGTGCTCCGCCGCCGCGAGGAAGGCGTCGTTGGCCCTGGTGTCGCCGATGGACACCCGGACGCCTTCGCCGGGGAAGGCCCTCACGGCCACCCCGGCCGCCGCACAGGTGGCGGCGAACGCGACCGACTCCTCACCGAGGGGAAGCCACACGAAGTTGGCCTCGGACTCGGGCACGGTCCGGCCCTGGTCGAGCAAAGCGGCCCGGACGCGGGCCAGTTCCTTCACCGTGGCCTCGACGCGGGCGGTGAGCTCGTCGCCTGCCCGCAGGGACGCCACGGCGGCGGCTTGCGCGATCCGGTTCACGCCGAACGACAGGCTCGCCGTGCGCGCCGCACCGGCGAGCCGTTCGTCCGCGACGAGGTACCCGACGCGCAGGCCGGCCAGGCCGTGCGCCTTGGAGAACGTGCGCACCACGGCCAGCGACGGCCGTCCGGCCAGCAGCGTCAGACCGTCCGGTGACTCCCCGTCCCGGACGTACTCGAAGTACGCCTCGTCCAGCAGCACCGGCACGTCCGGGGGGAGGGAGTCCAGGAAGGACTCCAGCTCCGCCCGGCGCACGCTGGTCCCCGTGGGGTTGTTGGGGTTGCACACGATCACCGCGCGGGTCCGCGGCGTCACCGCGGCCGCCATCGCGGGCAGGTCGTGCCGTTCGTCGAGCAGCGGCACGGGCACCGGGTTCATGCCGGCGAGCTTGGTCATCGTGGGATAGGCCTCGAACGACCGCCACGGGAACACGACCTCGCCGCCGGGTTCCTCCACCGCGGACAGCAGGTTCGCGATCACGCCGCACGACCCGCAGCCGACCGCGACCTGACCGGGGGCGACCCCCAGCGACGAGGCGAGCTCGCCGACCAGCTCGGCCGAGGTGTAGTCGGGGTAGCGGTGCGCGTCCGCGGCCGCGCGGGAGATCGCGGCCGTGACCGAGGGCAGTGGGCCGTCCGCGGACTCGTTGGCGGCCAACAGGAACGTCTCGCCCGCAGGCGAGACGACCGGTGGCCCCGGCTTGAACGTCGGCAGCGACTCGACGACGGGACGGATCACGACGGCACCCCCACCTGCTCGGCGACCGGCCTTCCGGCCAGGACGAACCTGTACTGCCACACGATCACCGCGCCGAGCGCGACGTACAGCGCGGCCATGCCCCAGGCCGGCACGAGGGCGCCGAGCGTGACGCAGCCGGCGGCAAGTCCCTGCGCGACCCGGATGTTGAGGTTGTAGACGGCCATGTAGCGGGTGCGGCTGTGGTCCGGCACCAGGTTGGCGAGCATCGCCTGCCTGACCGGCACGCTCATCAGCTCGCCGACGGTGAACACCAGACCGGCCGCCATCAGCACCCAGCCGGACGCGCTCACCGCCATCACCGCGTACCCGCCGACGAACAACGCCGTGCCGAGGTACAGGCCGGCCCGGTCGGACACCCCGCGGAACAGCACGGTGGAGAACAACGCCAGCGCCACGACCAGGATCGTGTTCTCGGCCCTCAGCAGGCCGATCATCCCGACCCCGTCCACGGCGGGCGCGAACGACAGCAGCTGCTGCGTCGGGAAGTCCGTGGCCAGGCGGACCGCGATGTGGTTCACCAGCTGGAACTCGACGGCGAGCGTGAGCGTCCCGGCGACCATGAGCCGCAGGAACAGCCGGTCGCGCAGCACCAGCCGGTAGCCGTCCCCGAACTCCCGCAGCAGCGCGCGGACCCCTTGCGGGCGTGCGCGCGGCACCTCGCTGTCCGGTTTGGACTCGGCGATGAGGAAGTACGTCGTGACCAGCACCGCCAGCGTCGCCCCCGCCGCCACCGCGAGCACCACCGCGAACCGCGAGTAGAGCGCGGCGCCGGCGAGCGCGCCGATGGCGAGCGCCAGGTTGGTCGCCCAGAAGTTGATCGTGTACACGCCCTTGCGCGTCTCCGGCGAGGTCAGGTCCACGATCATCGCGTCGTTGGCGGGCAGGGCGACGCTGGCGGCGAACTTGTTCGCCACGTACGCCAGGTATACCAGCAGCGCGCTCGACAGCACCGGCGAGTCGGCCAGCGCCATCACGCCGAACGTGACCGCGGCGCCCGCCTCGGCGGCGAGCAGTGTGCGCCGTCTGCCGTGCAGGTCCGCGACGTGACCGCCGAAGAGCATCCCGGCCACGCCGAGCGCCACCACGACGATCAGCAGCAGGCCGGCGGCTGCCACGCCCCACGCCAGTGCCAGGTGCACCGCCATGAACGACGTGATCATCGAGTCCACGAGCCGGTTCACGAACCCGACGCCGATGCGCACGCGCAGGCTCGGGTGCAGCGTTCTGACGTTCATGGCGACACCTCCGCGAGATCGTCGACGGTCACCCGCAGGAGCGCCTCCACGTTCGTGGCCCGGCGTGCCGCCTCCTCGTGCGAGGCGGCAGACACGACCACGAAACCGTGGCGCGAACGCCAGTCCACCGTGAACGGCACCCGCGCACCGGGCTCGAACGGGAAGGACAGCTCGTCGACGAAGGGCAGCGCCCTGATCTCGTCGAGGCCGCTCACCGAGCGCAGCACGCCCGGCGGCAGCGCGAAGTAGTGGATCCACGCCACGTCCCGCCGCGCACGCGGCGCCGGGTCACGTCCGGCCAGCGCGGCGAACACCGCGCGCTCCAGGTCGATGCCGGTGGCGAGCTCCACCAGGCGCGGGATCCGGTCGCCGCCCAGCCGGGCCTGCGACTCGATGATCCGCGGTCCGGCCGGGGTCACGCGCAGCTCGGTGTGCGCCGGGCCCGTGCGGTACCCGGCGGCGTCGAGCATCGCCACCACCGTGGCGCCGATGGCGTCATCGGCCTCCGGTGCGGGATGGGCGTGCCCGGCCTCCACGAACAGCGGCGGCGCGCCGAGCCTCTTGTGCGTCACGCCGATCACGTGGTGCCTGCCCCGCACGCTGATCGTCTCCACGCTGTACTCCTGGCCGGTGAGGTACTCCTCGACCAGCACGGGACCGGTGTAGCCGGTCTCGTCCAACGCGGCGCCCCAGGCCTCGAACTCGGCCAGGTCGCGCACCAGCACCACCCCGCGGCTGCCGGACAGCTGCGTGGGCTTCACCACGACCGGCAGCTCGAAGCCCGCGAGCAGCGGGGCGGCCGACCGCCAGTCCGCCGCGTCGGCGTGCCGGACGGGGGAGAGGCCGTGCTCGTCCAGCAGCCGGCGCAGCGCGACCTTGTCGTTGAGGCGGTGCACGGACTCCGCCGAGTTCGCCGCGAGACCGAGGTCCTCGGCGACCCGGACGGCCAGGCCCATGCTCTCCTCCTGCCCGACGTGGCAGATCAGGTCCGCGCCGAACTCCCGTGCCGCCTCGCGCAGCACCTGCTCGTACCCCGCGGGGTCGGCGAAGTCGGCCTCCCAGAACGCGTCGGCCTGCGCCCGCACGTCCTCGAGGTACCGGTCGGCGAGCCCGCCGAAGATCTCGATCGCCACCTTCGGGTCCCAGACGGCACCGACGCGGAAACCCTCGGCCCTGGCCTTCGCCAGGTAGGCGCGGTACGGCATGACCATCAGCAGGTTGCTCATGCCGACGCCCCCTTCGGTGTCGTGCGGATGTCGATGGCGCGCCGGACGCGTTCGGTGATCTCGTCGAGGCCGGCCGCGGTGGGCGCGTCGACGAGGAACGTGACGGAGCGGTCCTCGGAACAGGTGATCGGGCCCAGCACGGCGCCGCGCTCGGCGTGCACGTGCACGGCGTGGAGCGTGGCGGGTGCGTCCGCCGGCAGCGGTTCGGGCTGCTCCCAGACACCGGCCTCACCGACCCACTCGACCCGCGCTCCCGGCCAGTCCGCGACGACGTCGTCGAGCACGCCCTCGGGGTGCTCGACGTAGACCTGCCGGGTGTGGCGCCGCGGCGCCGGGTAGTCGGCGTGCTCGCCGAGCGCGATGCGCAGCACCTCGGTCTCCAGCGGACGACCGGTGGCGAGCTCGTAGAGCGAGCACAGGCCGTCACCCGGCGGGCGGGCCGCGATCTCCATCAGGACCGGGCGCCCGTGCGCGGTGACCCGCCACTCGGCGTGCGTGATCCCGTCGCGCACGTCCAGCCGGTCGAGGACCGCCTGGTTGGCGTCCAGCAGGAGCTCCGTGACGGCCGCGTGGTCGCTCGGCACGGTGTGCCCGAGCTCCACGAAGTGCCTGCCGTCGTGGTCGTTGGTGTCCTTGCGGGTCACCGAGGCGAAGATGGCCTTCCCGTGCTGCACCAGGCTTTCCACCGAGTACTCCTGGCCGGCGACCTTCTCCTCGACGAGCACCGTCTCCTGGTCGCCGTACGCGGCGAGCTCGGCGCGCAGCGACTCGGCGTCCGTCACGGTGACGACACCGGAGCTGGAGTGCCGGCCCGACGGCTTGACCACCGCGGGGAACCGCACGCCGGACAGGTCGTCCCCGGCGAAGGCCATCCGGGGGCTGAACTCCGGCAGGTACCAGCGCTGCAGGTACTTGCTGCGGCACACGCGGCTGGCGCGCAGGCCTGGCCCCGGTACGCCGAGCGCGTCGGCGATCAGGCCCACCGGTTCCACCATGGTCTCGCCGACCGCGTAGGCGCCGACGACGTCGTACCGGCGTCGCCAGGCGAGCGCCGCGGCGATCGGGCCCGCGATGAGCGATCCCTCGTGGCGCACGCCACCGTCCACGAACGCGATGTCCTCGACGCCCGCGAGCGGGTGGCCGGCGTCCCCGGCCACCCGCTCCGCCTCGGCTCGCCAGTTCGCCGAGGTGATCAGCAGTACCCGCAGTCCGCGCTCGCGCAGTTCCGCGAGATAACGCGGCGCGCGGCAGACGGCCAGCAAGGAACCGGCCAGGATGAATGCTCTCGGTAACGACGGTTCGGACATGGCGGCGCTCCAGACAAAGAATCAAGTAAATGCAGTCATCTCCGCAACGCGCATCCAGTCGCGTGGGAGGAAAGGAATCGGGGTCGGTTCCGGTGTCTGCCCGCCGAGCGGGCAAAGCGGTGCCCCGAGAACAGCGTGACACTTCGGCGGTGAGCGGTCAACCCTTTGTCCGACAAAATCCCTGTGGAGTTTTACCCGCATTTTTCGGACATGCGAACAGGGGCCCTCCCGTGTGGAAGGACCCTGTTCGTGGCCGTGTTTCAGACTGCAATTCTCGCCGCGTTCTCGCGCAGAACCTCGCGCAGTTCGTCGAGGCTGTACTCGGCTTTGTTCCTGCTGCCGTACCGGGTGAGCCTTCCCCGGCTGGCCCATTTGCGGATGGTGGCGGCCGGCACTCCGGCGGCGAGCGCCGCGAGCTCGGTCGGCACGGTTCGCCCGCGCGTCCGCTGTTTCATGCCACGGTCCCCTGCGCGGAGTGCTGCTGGACGTCGTCGGACTCCTCGAGCAGCAGCCACTGGCCGGCCGAGATGTGGTGGCCGGCGCCGCAGGAGGCGGCGTGCGCTCCCGCGTCGGCGCCGGAGCCGATCGCCGCGTAGACGGTCATGCCGCAGCCCGTCTCGCCGCAGGGGCCGAGGTCGAGGCGCTCACTCATCGACGGGTCCAGCACGGCACGCGCCGCGTCGGCCAGGTCGGTGATCTCCTCGGCGAAGTCCTGCGCCACCTCGTGGTTGAGGATCCAGTCGAGGTTGCGGTACAGGAACGTCGACAGCACGTGCACCCGGCGTGAGGGCGGCTTCACGGTGCCGGTCTCCTCGATGACCATCGACGACCACGAGGCCAGCACGCCGAGGATGCTCGTGCGCACCGAGACAGCGGTCAGGTTGAGGCTCAACCCACCGGGCACGCGTGAGTTCCTGATCTGCACGACCTCGGGCCGGCGACCCGGCGTGAGCGACTGGGCGCACTGTTCGTGCAGTCCGGGCAGCGCCCGCAGCTCGTCGCGCAGGGCCTGGCGGCACTGGTCGCAGCTGCGCGAACCGGATCGCGCAGTCGAGGTGCAGGAAGGAACGATGCGCAACTCGCAGTGGCTCTGGGACACGGACATGGTCGGCTCCTTGGGTATCGGCTGCTCGCCGCGAACGGACATTTCTCGGGTGGAATCAGTGGTCGGCGAAGGTTCCAAGTCCGGCCGCGGCGGCGGCTTGGTGGATGCGGCCCGCGAGGACGGGGTCGAGCTCCGTCCCGCCGCCGATCAGCTCGACGAGCAGGACGTGGTCGTGGTCCGTGCGACCGGGGTGTTCGCCCGCCAGCACCCGGCCGAGGTCGGCGACGACGGACGGGGACCTGTGTCCACGACCGCCCCTGCGCGCCGCCCGGTGGGTTCCGGCGAACGTCCGACCGCTGCCGGCGAGCCCTTCCTGGTCGTCGACGAAGACCGCGTGCACGCCGTCGAGCAGGGAGACGGGCAGGTCGGCACCGGTGGTGTTGACGAGGACCGCGCCTTTCGCCAGCCGCAGCGCGTCGAGCCGGGTGACCCCGGCCAGCACGACGAGGTTGGCGCCGAACATCGCGTCGGCGGGGGTCTCCACCAGGGAGAACCCGATGCCGTCGCGGTCGAGCCGGTCGAGCACCGCCCTGTCGGGCGGCTGGTTCCCCGTCGTCGCCACAGCTACGTGGCTGACGTTGGGGACGTGGGTGCGCAGGATCGTGAGCTGCAGTTCCAGCGCGAACCCCGAGCCGATGACCGAGGCGGTCACGACTCCGGGCACCACCAGGTGACGGGTCGCCAGCGCGGTGAGCACCGCGAGCCGGTACTCACGCAGGCCGGCGGCGGACATCACGCACAGCTGCCTGTCCTGCGCGGTCTCGTAGATCGCGGTCTCACCGTCGTCGCGGACGGTCGCACCATCGGCTGCGAGGCCGGTGAGGTCCTCGCGGCCCGCTGAACGTGCGATCAACGCCGTCGCCACCGCCTGGACCGCGTCGCCGTCCTCGACCACACGTCGGAGGTCGTCGTTGCTGAGGCGGAGTGTCGTGGCGTTCATCGCCGGTCCCTCCCGTGTTCGTTGAACTCGACGGGACGAACGTTGCAGGGGCGGGCTGTCGATCGACTTTCAAGGTTCTATCGGCCGGTTTAAGGCACCTCGATGGCGGACGGAACGAGGATCGAGGGAGCCGGTGGCTGAACTGGTGTCAGCCAGGGGGAACACCCCCGAACAACCCGGAGGTAGAAATGTTCGCCAGCCGCAAGTCCGCCGCCTCGACGCTGGTCTCCGCCATCATCGCGACGATCGCCGTCCTCGGAATCGCGAGCGGCACCGCCTCCGCCGACACGCACGGGAAGAACACCGGCGTCACCGTTCAGGGACCGAACGACTGCCCCGAGGACACGCACTGGAGCGCCGACCTCCTGGTCTGCGTCGAAGACACGCACTAGTGACCAGGCAAGAAATGAAGAGAATTCACTATTTCGCACCCAACGGGCCCGGAACGTCGCGCACAACGCTCCGGGCCGCGTTCCTAAACGGAGGACGAGAGCGCGGCGCGGGTCATTTCCACCTCGGCCAGCAGCTGGGCGGATTCCTTGGAAGTGAGCGGCGTGAGCAGCTCGGCCGCGCGCAGCACGGCCGCCAGCGCGTCGTCGCCGGTCTCGGAGGCCTCGGACAGCGCGAGGAGGGTCTTCGCCTGCCAGAGCGCCGAACCCAGGTCCTCGAACAGCTGCCGCGCGCGTTCGAGATGCGTGGTGCCCGCCGCGCCACCGCCGCGGGCCAATGCGATCTGCCCCAGGGAGTACAGCGTCTTCGCCTCGATCAGCCGTTCGCCCATCTTGCGGGACAGGTCCAGGGCGTGCACCAGGGTCGTCTCGGCGTTGTCGAGGCGGCCTTCCTTGTGCCGCACCACACCCAGGCTGTAGAGGGCGTAGGTCTCGCCGATGCGGTCGCCGGTGTCGCGCACGATCTGCAGGACGCGGTGCAACGACTTGCGCGCCTGGTCGATCTGGCCGGTCACCACGTGCAGCTCCGCCACGCGGTGCTCCACCTGGGCCTCGGCGCGCAGGCAGTTGACCTCGCGGGTGATGCGCACCGCGTCGTCGAGCAGTCCCCGCGCGGTGGTCGTGTCGCCTTCTTCCAGGTGGTGCTTCGCCAGGCTGCGCAGGATGTGCGCCTCGCCGATGCGGTCACCGGAGGCGCGCATGGTCACCAGTGCCGCGCCGTACTTGACGAGCATCGAGCCGATGTCGCCACGCAGTCCGTCGACGTGGGCGTCGTTGCGCAGCACCAGTGCCTGGCCGTGCTCGTGACCCGCCGCCCGGAACCCCTCCAGCGCCTCGCCGAAGCACTGCGCGGCCTCCTGCAGCCGGGTTTGGAACATGTGCAGCGTGCCGAGCGAGTACCGCATCGCCGCGACGCCGACGTCGTTGCCGGCGACCCTGGCGACGGTCTCGGCGGTTCTCGCGCATTCCAGCCAGTCGTCGAAGTAGCCCTTGGACTCGAACAACGTCACCGACGTCAGCGCGAGGTCCCAGCACAACTCGTCCAACCCCGCGCCGGCCGCTTGGCGGACGGCGGCGACGAGCGATCTTCGCTCGCTCTCCATCCAGTCGATCGGGTTCGCGGTCAGGCCCATGTTCGACCAGGTGGCGTCCGCCCAGCGGGGAGCGTCGCCGTGCATGATCGTGTAATCGCCGCCGTACTCGCGCCGGTGCGCCTCCTCGGCGAGCGAGAGCCACGCGCCCAGCAGCCGGGCGAGGGCCTCGGTGCGTTCCTCCTGCGTGGTCGACTCGGTGAGCTTCTCCCTGGCGTAGACCTGGATCAGGTCGTGGAACCGGTAGCGCGTGGCCGTCGCGTCGGCGTACTCGACGGTGTCGACGAGCTGCGCGTCCACGAGGCTTTCGAGGATGTCCTCGGCGTCGTAGATGTCCATGTCCAGCAACGCGGCCGCCGTCCACGCGGGGAACTCGGGCGCGCGGATGAGCGAGAACAGCTGGAACAACCGCTGGGCGTCCGGGGCGAGGCCCTTGTAGGTCAGGCCGATGTTGGACCGCAGCTCCAGCCCGTGGTGCTGGAACTCGTCGAGCCGCCGCGCCTCGTCGCGCAGCCTGCGGACCAGTCCGTCGATGCGCAGGTGCGGCCGCGACGCGAGCCGGGCCCCCGCGATGCGCAACGCCAGGGGCAGACCGCCGCAGAACGTGATCAGCTCGACCGCGGCCTCCGGTTCGGCGTTCACCCGTTCCTGGCCGATGATCCGCGCGAGCAGGTCCGCGGACTGGTCGACGTCGAAGACGTCCACGTCGACCCACTGGGCGCCCGGCAGCCCGGACAGCCGCGCCCGGCTCGTGGTGATCACCGCGCAGGACGCGCTGCCCGGCAGCAACGGCAGCACCTGGTTCTCGCTGGTGACGTCGTCCAGCACGAGCAGCAGCCGCTTGCCGGACACCTTGCTGCGGAAGAGCTCCTCCCGCTCGCCGATGTCGTCGGGCACCGCCGTGCCGGGTACCCCCAGCGATCGCAGGAACCGGGCGAGCAGCTTTCCGGTGCGGTCGTCCGGGCTCTGCACGCGCAGGTCGGCGTAGAGCTGGCCGTCGGGGAACCGGTCGGCGACCTCGTGCGCGACCCGCACCGCGATGCTGGACTTGCCGACCCCGCCCTTGCCGGAGATGGCCATGATGGGCACGGCGTAACGCTCTTCTTCGGACTCGGCCGCGAGGCCCGCGCGCAGCACCTCGATCAGGTCGTCGCGCCCGGTGAAGTCCGTGATGCTCGCGGGCAGCTGGCGCGGGATGGTCGCCGGGGCCTCGGTCGCGGGCGGTGCGGCCTGGCCGGCCGGGGCCTTCTGACGCGCCGGGGGAGCGTTGAGGGAGGGGGAGCGGTTGAGGATGGCCTGTTCCAGGTCCTGCAGCTCCTGGCCGGGCTCGATGCCGATCTCCTCGATCAGCACGGTGCGGGCGGCGCGGCCCACCTCGAGCGCGTCGGCCTGCCTGCCCGCGCGGTAGAGGGCGAGCATGAGAAAGCCGTGCAGCCGTTCGCGCAACGGGTTGTCGTCCACGAGGGTCCGCAGTTCCCCGCAGATCTCCTCGTGCCTGCCCAGCAGGAGGTCGAGCCGGATGCGTTCCTCCACGGCCGCGAGGCGCTGGTCGTCCAGCGGCACCGCGGCACGCTGGACCAGGTCGCTGGCGACGCCGGACAGCGCGGAACCCCGCCACAGCGCCAGCGCGGAGCGCAGCGTGGCGGCCGCGATCTCGCCGGAGCCGGCGTCGCTCTCCTCGCGGGCGCGCGCGACGAGCGCGGCGAACCGGGTGCTGTCGAGGGCGTCGTCGGGGATCTCCAGGGTGTAACCGGGCGGCCTGGTGCGGATCGCCTCGGGGAGGCCGGCGTCGGTGAACACCTTGCGCAGGGCCGAGATGCAGATCTGGATCTGGCCCTTCGCGGTGGAGGGAGGGGAGCTGTTCCACACCGCGTCGATGAGCTGGTCGACCGGCACCACGCGGTTGGCGTTGAGCCCGAGCATCGTCAGCACCACCCGCTGGCGAGGCCCGCCCAGATCGAGCGAACGCTGGTCCACGACCAGTTCCACTGGTCCCAGAAGTCTCAGCATGACCAGTCCGCCCCTCAACTGCCCACCAGTGCAGTCCGATTTGTCTCTTCTGTTCTGAAAGAACCGGATATGCGTTGCCCCGTGAGCCGATGATGACGACCTGCCCACGGTGCGGTGGTTCCCGAGTGATGATGTCACGTGACGAGGAAGAAGGAGCTCGATGTTTAGAAAATTGCTCCCTCCGGCGGGGCCGTCCCAAGGTCTGGCCGTTGCACAGCTGACCAATGCGATTGGTGATGGTGCCTATTATGTTTGTTCGGTCCTGTATTTCACCCGAATAGTCGGCTTGACGCCCACACAGGTGGGCCTGGGTCTCACCCTGGGGTGGACCCTGGGAACGCTGGCGAGCGTCCCGCTCGGGCACTTGGCGGATCGGCGTGGTCCACGTGGCGTGGCGGTGGCGCTCGCGGCGGCCACGGCGATTGCGGTCGCGGCATTCGCGCTGGTGCGGTCCTTCCCCGCGTTCCTCGTTGTCGCGTGCGTCTACACGATTTGCCAATGCGGGTTGGTCGCGGCCAGGCAAGCCCTTCTCGCGGGAGTGGTCGACGCGGCCGGACGGACGAAGGCACGCGCCTACATGCAGTCGACGGCGAACGCCGGCATCGCCATCGGCGCCGTGATCGGTGGCGTTGCACTGCAGTTCGACACCGAGGCCGCCTATCTGATCGCGTTCGCGCTGGACGCCGCCACATTCCTGGCCGCGGCACTCGTGCTGAGGCGTCTGCCCCGGGTTCCGGGGGTCGCCAAGGCAGGGAAAGGCGAGCCGGTGCTCGTCGTGCTGCGGGATCGCCCCTATGCGGTGCTGACGGCGCTCAATTCCGTGCTGATGCTGTACATGCCGTTGTTGAGCGTCGTGCTGCCGCTGTGGGTGGTCGGGCACACCGGGGCGCCGCGCTGGATGGTGTCCGTGCTGATGGTGATCAACACGGTGGCGGTGGTGCTGTTCCAGGTCTCGGTGGCGAACCGGGTGCACGACTTGGCCGGCGCGGTCCGGATCGTGCGCTTGTCGGGGTTGTTCCTCCTCGCCGCGTGCGTGGTGTTCGCGTTCTCGTCGGGGAACCAGGCGGCCTGGGTCGCGGCGGTGGTGCTGGCGGCGGGCGCCGTGCTGCAGGTCGCCGGCGAGATGATGCTGGCCTCGGGCTACTGGGAGATCAGCTTCGGTCTCGCGGTGGAGGGCAAGCAGGGGCAGTACCAGGGGTTCTTCGGCAGCGGCATCGCGGTCGCGAGGACGCTCGGCCCGCTGGCGCTGACCGCGCTGGTGATCGACGGCGGTGCCGTGGGCTGGCTGGTGCTCGGCGGCCTCTTCCTGGCTGCCGCGCTGGCGACCGGTCCGGCGGTCGCCTGGGCACGCCGCAGCCGTCCAGTGCCGTCTGAACAGGCGGTTTAGCTCTATCGATCCGCTATCGGCCGGCGGTCCGTCGCCGAAAGCCGACCCAAAGGGCCTCCGCCCACCCTGAGGTTGCTGACAACCGACGGATGGGAGGAGGCCCTCAGATGGAGCGGGTCACCACAGCCGCGCCGGCGCCGGGCACCGAGCTCGGACTGCTGCGCCTGTGCGGTGAAGACTGGGACACCGTGGTCGAACGGGATCCATCGATCCGCGGCCACGTGGAAGGACTGCTGCACCCTGCGCTGCCCGCGATGTGGGCCCATCGCGTCGCGCATCTCCTGCACAACCGCGGACTTCGGCGGACCGCACGCGCGCTGATGCTGCTCGTGCGTGCCACGACCGGGGTGGAGATCCATCCCGGCGCGAGGCTCGGCCGCAGGGTGTTCATCGACCACGGCACGGCCGTCGTCATCGGGGAGACGGCCGTCGTCGGCGACGACGTCACGATCTACCACCAGGTGACGCTCGGCGCGGTCGGCTGGTGGCGCGACAACCTGCGCCCGTCCGGCGAACGCAGGCATCCCGTGATCGGCAGGAACGTCGTTCTCGGCACGGGTGCCACCGTGCTCGGCCCGATCAGCGTCGGCGACGACGCCGTCATCGGGGCCTGCGCTCTCGTCGTCGCCGACGTGCCCGGCCGTGCCGCGGCGCTCGCGCCGACGGCGGCGGTGTCCACCGGCCACACCCTCCGGAGGGCGGCGTCATGACCACGACCCTGGGCACCCCGCGGGTAGCCGAGTCGATCGACGAGCTGGTCGGCAACACACCGCTGCTGCGGCTGCCCACCGCGAACGCGACGGTGCTCGCCAAGCTGGAGTCGGCCAACCCCGGCTCCAGCGTCAAGGACCGGGCGGCGCTGTGGATGCTGCGCGGCGCCGAACGCGACGGCCTGCTCACCCCCGGTTCCGGCACCGTCATCGAGGCGACGTCCGGCAACACCGGCATCGCGCTGGCCGCGTTGAGCGCCGCACGCGGCTACCGGTGCGTCATCGTGCTGCCCGACAACGCCACCCGCGAGCGCATCGGACTGCTCGAGGCACTGGGCGCGCGGGTGGTGCTGACTCCGGCCGAGCTCCGCTACCAGGGCTGCATCGACCGGGCCAGGGAACTGCACGAGGCGACGCCCGGCTCGTGGTTCCCGCAGCAGCACGCCAACCCCGACAACCCGGCCGCGCACTTCGAGTCCACCGGGCCGGAGATCTGGGCCGACACCGCGGGCACCGTCGACGTCCTCGTCGCCGGCATCGGCACGGGAGGCACGCTCTGCGGCACCGCGGCCTACCTCAAGTCCCGCAACCCGCTGGTGCAGGCCGTCGGCGTGGAACCGGAAGGGTCCCCGCTGCTGTCGCGGGGGTACGCGGGCAGCCATGCCATCCCCGGCCTCAACGGCGGGTTCGTGGCCGCCACGACGGACATCGCGCTGATCGACGACGTGCTGACGGTCACCGACCAGGAGGCCGCGAACACCGCGCTGTGGCTGGCCCGGCAGGCCGGCGTGCTCGCCGGGATCTCGTCCGGTGCCGCCGCTTTCGGGGCGCTGCGCGTCGCCGAGAGGCCGGAGAACGAAGGCAAGACGATCGTCACCATCCTGCCCGACACCGGTGAGCGCTACCTGAGCGTGCTGACGTCGGCCGGCATCACGAGGGGAGCTGACCGATGAGCACACTGCTGCTGGTCGGAGGTACGGACGACACGGTCGTCAAAGCGAAGGAGCTCGGCGTCACGGTGCTGCTCCTGCAGCACCCGACCAAGATCTCGGCGATCCAGGAGGCGTCCGCCGACGCCGTCCGGATCGTCGACTTCACGAGCTGGTCCGCGGTCGAGCCGGTGGCCGAGGAGCTGTGGGACGTCCACGGCTTCGACGTCGCGTTGTCACTGACCGAACCGGGTCTCGACAACGCCGGGCGGATCAACGACAGGTTCGGTCTGGGCGGCACCGGTCTCGCGGTCACCCGGCTGTTCCGCGACAAGCTCGCCATGCGGGCACATCTGGCGCTGCACGACCCCGCGGCGGTGCCGGCGGCGTCGTTGGCCGAGCGCGGTGACCTCGACGCCTACGCGGCGCGCCACGGCTTCCCGTTCATCGTCAAACCGACGGACGCGACCGCCGGGATCGGGGTGCTGAAGGTCGACGGGCCGGACGAGCTCGAGCGCGCGTGGGAGCACGTGACCCGTCTTCGCGGGACTCGCACCGACCGCGTCTCGACGCTGTTCCTGCTGGGCGAGTTCCTGATGGAGCGGTACATCGACGGCGAGGAGTACAGCGTCGAGACGTTCAGCTTCAACGGGCGCCACGTCGTGGTCGCGGTGACGGAGAAGTGGGTCGAGCCCCGGTCCTTCGCGGAGGTCGGGCACGTCGTGCCGGCGCGGATGAGCGCGGCCGACGAGGAACTGATCCGGGCGGAGGTGCCGCGGTTCCTGACCACCATGGGGCTGCGCGACGGTGTCGCGCACACCGAGGTCCGGGTCGGCTCGCGCGGGGTGGCGGTGATCGAGAGCCACAACCGGGTCGCCGGTGACGCCATCACGGACCTGGTCGAGGGCGCCTACGGGATCGACCTGATCACGTACTCGGTCGGCTGGCCGTTCGGTCTCGTCCCGGAACTCCCGGAACGGCCCGTGGCCCGCGCGGGCGCGAGCACCCGGTTCGTCGTCGGAACGCCCGGCCGCGTCCTGTCGGTCTCGGGTGTCGAGGCCGCTGCCGCCGCACCCGTGGCCCTGGTGGTCCGGGTGAGCGCCAAGCCCGGCGACGAGGTCCGCGCACTGCGGGACAACTGGGACCGGCTCGGGCTGGTCGCGGTCACCGGTCTCGACGCCGACGACGCCGTCGCGAACGGCGCCAGGCTGATCGAGTCGGTGATCGACATCCAGGTCGAGACCGAGGACGGCACCGTCGTGCGCGCGGGTGCCGCCGAGATCGCCGAGGCGGTGCCGGCATGAGCGTGCTGATCATCCACCGCAACCCGTTCGAACCGTTCCCGTACCGCCACTGGCTGTCCGGGTACGACGACGACGTCGTCGTCCTCGCCGCTCGTGACCGCATCACCGGTGCCGGGGAGGAGGTTCCCGCCGATCACCTGGGGCTGACCCACCTCGAGGTCGTGGCGGACTTCCACGACGAGGAGTTCGTGTTCGACCAGGCGCTGACGCTGGCCGTGAAGTTCGAGGTGACGCACGTCGTCGCGCACCACGAGGCCGATCTGCTGGTCGCGGCGCGGGTGCGGGAGAACCTGGGTCTCACGGGCGCGTGGACCGCGGACACCGTGCCGTACCGGGACAAGTCGGTCATGAAGCGGATGCTCGCCGCCGCCGGGATCGAGGTCGCACGCCACGCCGTGGTCTCGAGCGCGGCGCAGGTGTGGGAGTTCGCCGGGGAGAACGGGTTCCCGGTCGTCGTCAAGGACGTCGCCGGGTTCAACTCGATCGGCCTGCGCGTGCTGCACGGCCCGGAGCCGCTGGAGCTCCGCGGTCCGGCGCTCGTGGAGGCCTTCGTGCCGGGCCGGATGTGCCACGTCGACGGCCTGGTCGTCGGCGGGCGCGTCGTGCTGCAGTGGGCGTCGCAGTACCAGTACTCGCTCTCGTCGTTCGGCTCCGATCCGGGTGCGCGCGTCGACCTGACGCTCGACGTGGCGGACCCGTTGTCGGCGCGGCTGCTGGAGCTGACCGGGCGAGCCGTCACCGCGTTGCGGACGTCGGACCGGCACCTCGAGCACGCCTTCCACGCCGAGGTGTTCCACACGCCCGACGACCGGCTCGTGGTGTGCGAGATCGCGGCCAGGACCGGTGGGGCCAAGATCCGCGAGGTCGGTGCCGCGATCTTCGGCATCAACCACGGCGAGTACGTGACGCGTGCGCAGCTGGGCCTGTCCCTGCCGCTGCTCGCCGACACCCTCGCCGGCGGTCCTCCGCCCGTCCCCGCCCGGATGTCCGGGCAGGTGCTGATGATGAAGCGGCCGGGTCTCGTGGAGGCGCTGCCGTCGACGGTCGTCGAACCCTGGTTGGCGCGGTTCTGGCGCTACGCGGCCGTCGGCGACGTCATCCCACCGGCAGCGGGGTCCGCGGACTTCCTGCTCGCCGCCGTGGCCACCGGCGCCGACCGGGCGGAGGCGGAGTCCCGCCTGCGCGCGCTCGGGGCCAGGTTCGAGACCCAGACACGCATAGTCCAGGAGGGATCGTCGTGAAGAAGCACACCCTGCCGGAGATGGACGTCCTCACATCCGTCGACCTGGTGCTCGTCGCCGCCAACCCGAGCGGCGCCCGCGTCGAGCGGCCCGCCGCGCGGATTCCCGAACAGCGGAGGAAGGACCGGCGATGAACGGCTGGCGTACCCGGTACCTGACCGGGATGGTCGTCGACGCGACCGGTGCGGGCATGTACCTGCCGTTGTCCCTGCTGTACTTCCACCACGTCACCGGGTTGCCGATCGAACGGGTCGGCGTGCTGATGACAGCGGGCGCGCTGTTCGCGTTGGTGGGCAACCCGATCGCCGGGGTGCTCGTCGACCGGTTCGGTGCACGGGCCGTGGTCGTCGGCGGGTACCTGGTGCGGGCTTTCGGGTTCGGGCTCTACCCGTTCGTGGACTCGGCGTCCGGCATGTTCCTCGCCGTAGCCCTGGTGGCGGTGGGCGACGGATCGTTCTCCCCGTCGATCCAGTCGCTGGTGGCCGACATCGCCCAAGGCGCGGAACGGGACAAGCTGCTCGCCGCACAACGGAGTCTGCGCAACGCGGGACTCGGTGCGGGTGGTCTGGTCGCGGCCGGCGCGCTGACGCTCGGCAGTGACGCGGCGTACCAGGCGATCGTGCTCGGCACGGGCCTCGCGTTCGTGCTGGCGGCGGTGATCGTCGGTTCCATCCGGTACCGGCCGGCGGCGCCCCGGGTGAGAACCCCGGCGCGCGGCGGGTACCGGACGGTGCTGGCGAACCGGCCGTTCATGGTTCTGACCGCGCTGAACGTACCGGTCGCCTTCGGGTACATGGTGCTGGCGGTGGCGCTGCCGGTGTACATCACCACGCAGCTCGGTGCGCCGACCAGTCTCGTGGGCACGTTGTACGCGGTGAACACCATCGGGATCGCGTTGCTGCAGATCCCGGTCACCCGGTACCTGGTGCGGTACCAGCGCACCAGGACCACGGCGGCGGGTGCGGTGGTGATCGGCGTGTCGTTCGTCGTGTTCGCCGCGCTCGGGGTGGTGTCGTCGTCGACCGCCGTGCTGCTCGTGGGCGCGTTCGCCGCCACGGCGTTGTTCACGCTGGGGGAGCTGATGCACGGGGCGACCGCCTCGGCGCTGGTGTCCTCCGCGGCACCGACCGAGACGCGTGGGCGTCATCTGTCGGTGTACCAGTTCTCCTGGGCGATCCCGACCGCCCTGGCACCGGCGGTGCTGACGTGGCTGATGACGTTCTCGGCGACGGGCATGTGGCTCGTGCTGGCCGCGGGCGTGACCGCGTCCGCGCTGGCCTTGGTGCGCCTGGAACCCAGGCTGCCGCAGGAGGCGGTGCGCATCGCGGTCCCGGTGCCGCAACCGGCCTGAAAATCCTTTGTGGACTGAGAACGCCCGGTGGGTTCACCCGCCGGGCGTTCTCGCTTCTCCGCCGTCCTTACCGGACCGATAGCGCTTCGACAGCGTTCTTTCTGAACCTGACAGGGAGAAGGGCCGCTGCAACGAAGGGGGTCGACGTGAAACGCGCCTTGCTGGACGCCGATGCGCACACGCGGGAGTTCAACCGGACCCTGCGGGACGTGCCGGACCGGACGCTGGTGGACCTGCTCGACGAGCAGGTGCGCCGGCGCGGCCAGGACATCGCGGTGGTGCACGGCGACGAGCGGCTGACGTTCACGGAGCTCTCGGCACGGGCCACGGCCGTGGGCGTCCACCTGAGGAACCTGGGGGTGCGCCAAGACGACTGCGTCGGACTCTTCGTGCACCCGTCGTCCGATCTCATCGTGGGCGCGTGGGGAGTGCTGCACGCGGGCGGCGCCTATCTCCCGCTCGCGCCGGAGTACCCGGAGGACCGCCTCCGGTACATGGTCGAGGACTTCGGCGGCGACCTCGTCCTCACGCAGCGGGAGCTCGCCGGGAAGCTGCGCCGCATGGTGCCGCCGCAGACCACCGTCGTCGTGCTCGACGACATCGGCACCCCCGCGGGCCCGCCGGTGCCGCCCTCGCCGGGAGATCTCGCCTACGTGATCTACACGTCCGGCAGCACGGGCAAGCCCAAGGGAGCGATGATCGAGCACCGGGCGATCGTGAACCAGATGTGCTGGCTCGCCGAGACGCACGGCATCGACCACCGCCGTGTCGTGCTGCAGAAGACACCGATGAGCTTCGACGCGGCCCAGTGGGAGATCCTGGCGTCCGCCTGCGGCAGCACCGTGGTCATGGGCGCGCCCGGCGTGTACCGCGACCCCGACGCGCTCGTGGACACCATCAAGGCGCACGGCGTGACGACGCTGCAGTGCGTACCGACACTGCTGCAGGCCATCGTGGACACAGAGCGGATCACCGAGTGCACGACGCTCCAGCAGGTCTTCTGCGGCGGTGAGGCGCTCTCCCGTTCGCTCGCCCAGCGGTTCTTCGCCGAGCTGCCCGACCGCGAGCTGGTCAACCTCTACGGACCCACCGAGTGCACGATCAACTCGTCCTCGCACCGGGTGGACCCGGCCGTGGTCGCGGACGGGCCGCCGACCGTGCCGATCGGCACACCGGTGCACAACACGCAGTACTACGTCCTGGACGGCGATCGACGACCGGTCGCCGTCGGCGAGATCGGCGAGCTGTACATCGGCGGGCGGCAGCTCGCGCGCGGCTACCTCGGCAAGCCGGACCTGACCGCGGACCGGTTCGTGGACAACCCGTTCCACGCCGACTTCGGTTCGCCCCGGTTGTACCGCACCGGCGACCTGGCGTACTGGAACCCCGACGGCACAGCGGTGTTCGTCGGCCGCACGGACAACCAGGTGAAACTGCGGGGGTTCCGGGTCGAGCTCGACGAGGTGCGCCTGGCGCTGGAGACGCACGAGTGGATCAAGCACGCGGCCGTGGTGGTGCGCGACGACCCGCGCACCGGGTTCCAGAACCTCGTGGCGTTCGTCGAGCTGAACCCCAAGGAGGCCGCCCTGATGGACCAGGGCAGCCACGGCGCCCACCACCAGTCCAAGGAAGGCCGGGTGCAGCTGCGCGCGCAGCTGTCCAACCTGGGGTGCCGGGAATCCGGCGAGCTGAGCGGCAAGCCGGTGCTGGACCTGCCCGGCCGCGAGCCGACGGCGTTGCAGCGCCGCACGGTGTTCGCCCGCAAGACCTACCGCTTCTACGAGGGCGGCACCGTCTCCAGCGACGACGTCTTGAAGCTGCTGCGGACGCGGACGACCGCCACCACCTCCCGTGACCCGGCGTCGGTGGGGCAGCAGGAGTTCGGCCGCATCATGCGGTACTTCGGGCAGTTCCACAGCGTCAAGCGGCTGCTGCCCAAGTACGGGTACGCCTCGCCGGGCTCGCTCTACGCCACCCAGCTGTACCTGGAGGTCGACGGCCTGTTCGGCCTGGAGGCGGGGTTCTACTACTACCACCCGGTCGAGCACCGGTTGTACCTCATCCAGCCGAAGGCCGCCGGTCCGCACCAGCGCGCCCGCGTGCACTTCGTCGGCAGGCGGCGAGCCGTCGAACCGGTGTACCGCACCAACATCGTCGAGGTCCTGGAGATCGAGGCGGGGCACATGGTCGGCCTGTTCGAGCAGATCCTGCCGGAGCACGGGCTGACCGTCCGCGCCGCCGGGCACGCACCCGAGGTCATGGCGCACCTCGAATGCGCCCCCGAGGACTACTACCTGGGCGCGTTCGACTTCGTGCCCGCGCACCCGGAACCGGCCGAGGAACCCGTGGACGTGTACGTGCAGGCGCACGGCGACCGCGTCCCCGGTCTGCCGGCAGGCCTCTACCGGTTCGAGGGCGGCGGTTTCGAGCGAGTCGCGGACGGCGTGATCGAACGCAGGCACGTCATCGCCATCAACCAGCAGGCCTACGAACGCGCCGCGTTCGGCGTCGCGCTGGTCAGCCGCACCGGCCAGGACTGGCTCTCCTACCTGGAGCTCGGCCGGGTGCTGCACCGCTACCAGGCGGTGCGCGGCCTGGGACTCATGTCCTCCGGCTACAGCTCGAAGAGCGGTCACGACCTGCCCTCGCACCGCCGGCTCACGGCGTTGCTGGCCGAGCGGGGACTGCCGGTGGGCCCGTCGTACTTCTTCATCGGCGGCAAGGTCAGCGAGGAGCAGATCCGCCACCGGGGCATGAAGGAGGACGCGGTGCACATGAAGGGGCCGACCGAGCTGATCCGAGACGACCTGCGTTCGTTCCTGCCGGACTACATGATGCCGAACAAGGTGATCGTGCTCGACCGCCTGCCGCACACCGCGAACGGCAAGATCGACACGCGCTCCCTGGCCGGGTCGGACCTCGCCGCCGCCGACTTCTCCGACCAGCCGGTGGTCGAACCGCGCACCGAGTCCGAACGCCGCATCGGTGAGATGTGGGGCAAGCTCATGAAGGTCGAGACGGTCTCGGTGCGGACCGACTTCTTCGCCGCGGGCGGCAACTCGTTGCTGGCGGTGGGCCTCGTGAACCGCATCAACCGGGACTTCGGCCTGACCCTGCCACTGCAGGTGCTGTTCGACGCACCGACCGTCGAGGCCCTGGCGAAGGTGGTGGAGGGTGGCACCGCGGACACGACGTCCAGGCTCATCAGGCTTTCCGCCGCGGGCAGCCTCGAACCCGTGTACTGCTGGCCTGGCCTCGGCGGCTACCCGATGAACCTGCGGCAGCTGGCCGCGCGAGCAGGCCGCCCGTTCTACGGCGTGCAGGCCCACGGTGTGAACGCCGGCGAGACCGCGTACCCGTCGATCGCCGAGATGGCCGCCCGCGACCTGGAGTTGATGCGCCGCAGACAACCCCAGGGCCCGTACACGCTGTGGGGCTACTCGTTCGGCGCGCGTGTCGCCTTCGAGGCCACCCGCCAACTCGAGCGGGACGGAGAGCGCGTGGAACAGCTCTTCCTGATCGCGCCGGGCAACCCGGGGGCCGGCGGCACCGACCGGACACCGAGCTGGCGCAGCCGCGGCTACGTCACGATCCTGTTCTCGGTCTTCGCGGGCGCCGTCTCCGGCGACCTGCTGGAAGAGTGCCTGCGCGCGACACGGGACGAGGCCACGTTCACCGCGTTCGTCAGCTCACGCCTGGACCTGGACCCGCAACTGGTCCGCAGGATCGCGCGCGTGGTGCACCAGACGTACCGCTTCGACCACACCGACCGCGACCTGGCGATGCGCGCGATCGAGGCCCCCGTGACCGTGTTCCGCGCTGTGGGCGACCAGCCGTCGTTCATCGAGCGCCCGGCGGTGCGCGCCTCGGTGTCCTTCGTGGACGTGCCGGCGGACCACTACGGGATGCTCCGCCCTCCGCTCGTCGACACGCTCGTCGAACACATCCGTTCCGTCCAAGGAGGCCCTCGATGCCGCACGTGACCGTCAAGCACTTCCCCGCCACGCTCTCCCCGGAGCGGTCGGCCGCGTTGTCGGCCGCGCTGACCTCGGCCATCACCGAGGCCTTCGGATGTCCGGACGACGTCGTCTCGATCGCGCTGCAGCCGGTGCCGGCCGAGGCTTGGGACGAGCAGGTGTACCAGCCCGAGATCGCCGGGCGGGACTCGTTGCTCAAACAGCCGCGGTACTGACGCTCACCCCGCGTTGCGAACGGCCTGTCGACGACCTCGGCGACAGGCCGTTCGGCGTCTTCTGAGCCGGTCCCACCGCTATGTCCACCGCAAACGCCCTGTAGCGGCGCCGATCGCGGTGTTCGTCGCAACGCTCGTCGGCAGGCCCGGGCAGCCCGCCCGTTGTCAACGCGAGCGGTTCGCCGGCCGCGTCGCTCCGTGCGCGGAGAACGAGCGGAGTTGTTGTGCACTCCCACGGGCTACGGGATCGAGACGGCCGCCGGCACCGAGAACGTCCGGCGGTTGTTCCTCGATCGGTTCGGCAGGCCCGCGCACCTACCCGCGCGGCCAGTCGTCCGGCGGCGAAGTCGCGGAGACCTGTGGGAAGAAGCCCGGCGTTCCCTTACTGTCACGGGTATGTCCTTCGAGGTCCTCGATGACTGATCCCGTGCCCGCCCTCGCCGCGGCCCCACAACCGCGGACGGCCGTGCTCGTCGTGGACGACGGAACGGAGATCGCGTACCACCGCTGGGAGCCGGATTCCGGCGTCCGGGCACATCCCGTTCCGGTCGTCCTGCAGCACGGGTTCACGGCGAACACGATGGTGGACTGGGCCGGCAGTGGCACCGTGACGGCACTGACCGCGGTGGGCCGCACGGTCGTCGGAGTCGACGCCCGCGGCCACGGCCAGTCGCAGAAGTCCCCGGATCCCCGCCGCTACGGTGAACCGCGCATGGCACGGGACCTGCGCGCGGTGATCGATCTTCTCGACTCACACGAGGTAGATCTTGTCGGCTACTCGATGGGGTCCATCATCTCGTTGCTCGTCGCGGCGGAGGAACCGAAGGTGCGCAAGCTGGTCGTCGGCGGTGTCGGCGCCGGGGTCGTCGAGCTCGGCGGGGTGGACACGCGGGTGCTGCCCAACGACGTGCTCGCGGAGGCACTGCTCGTCGACGACCCCGGCTCCCTCCCGCCGGAGGTCGCCGGCATGCGCACCTTCGCGCAGGCGGTGGGCGCGGACCTCCCGTCCCTGGCCGCGCAGGCACGGGCGGTGCACACCGGAGGAGTCGAGCTCGCGCGCATCACCGCGCGGACGCTCGTCATCGCAGGCGACCGGGACCCGCTCGCGGCCCGGCCCGAAGTGCTCGCCGACGCGATCCCGGACGCCCGCCTCGTGCTCGTCGCCGGCGATCACGCGATCGTCGGCGGCAGCCCCGACTTCCGCGCGGCGGTGGCCGCCTTCCTCCGGGACTGATCGTCAGCGTGCGCGGTGGTCACCCGCGAGCGAGATCGAGCTGTGGAACGAGAAGGTTGCTCACCCGAGCGGCGCGATGCGTGCGCCGGTTTCCATTCGCGGTGGACTTTGCGTTTTCAGCGGGAGCTTTCCCGAGTCGCGGGGGATGGTGGTGAGAGTGTGAGCTGCCGGCGAATCGACTGTGGGGAGATCCCACTTCCACTCCACTCCCAAGGGTGAGGTCCGAACCGTTGTGGCGTGCGAACCAGGCCTTCTGTAGTCGAGAACGCCGGGTCTCCCGACGCTGGAGTCGTTGCGAATGCCCGCTTTCCGGAGTCCGAGTGCTTCGGCTGGATCGCGTTCGGCCGCGAGTCCACCCTGCCGGTCCTCGTCGCGCCGGCCGGTGGGCACGGCGTCTTCGCGTTGCGGGACAGAGGATGTGCGGATCGACGCGGTTCCCGGGCGCTGGCGGAGCTGGTGCCGGCGCCCGTGCAGCGGTGCCGCGAAGCTCCTCGCCGCCGGGCGGGACCGGTGGGGAGGAGCCGGCGAGCGGAGTCGTTCGTCACCGCGCTCGACTGCCCGGACGGCCGCCGGCTGGCCGTCCGGTACGCCGGCACGCGCGATCAGGACCGGGTGCACGCCACCCCGGCGAGCCGCCCGATCATCAGGAAGTCGCTCACCGGCTGAGCGATCCGGTCATGTGCCGGAGGTGGGACAGGCAGCCTCTTCGCGCGGAACCGCCCGGCAGGGCGGGCTGAGCCGTCGCGATGAGGATCACCGCGCGTGCCAGGTGTGGCAATTCAAGGTGACACACCTCCGGGTGACCCTCCTGGCGGGTTCGGGGCGGACGTGTTGCCATCGGTCGCGTAATCCAGCCGTGGGAAGTGGGCAGTCATGCAGAACTGGCACTCGTTCGTGGTGAGCGACCTGTCCGAGCCGACCGGCACGAAGTTCGTCCTGGACCTGGCCGGTGCCGATGGCCAGCCGTTGACACCGCTGGTGCTCAACCCGCGGACCTCCACGCCGGCGCCGCAAGGTCCACGGCCCAACCAGCTGTGGTGCGTCAACGGCAACCTCCTGGTCAACCGGCTGAACGGCCTGTGCGCGAACGTCACCGCGAGTCTGACCACGCCGGGCACCCAGGTCATCGCCTGGCGTGCGAACGGTGAGAACAACGAAGTCTTCACCCTGACCGACGGCGCGTTCATGAGCTCGCTGGGCAACGGGACGCTCGCGCTCACCGTTCAAGGCGGGTCGACGGCGGCGGGCACACCCGTGGTGGTGGACACCTACACCGGGTCGCCCGCGCAGACCTGGGCACTGTGGCCCACCTACCCGGTGCAGGGCATCCTCGGGCTGCCGGCCGGGCAGTTCCCCGCCTACACCGGCGGCCAGGGCAACGCCTACGACTCGATCAACGAGCAGCTCCAGCAAGCCGACCTGCTGCCGCGCACGATGACCGTCGAGCAGTCCTACAGCGACCTCACCATCAGCCCGCTCACGCTGTCGCTGTTCATCGGCTCCTCGGCCACGTGCCCGACGGGGGTGTCGGCCACCGACTGGAACGCGGTGGTCACCTCGCTGCAGCAGCAGCTCAGCCTGGCCGACGACATCCAGCGCCTGTTCGGCGAGCTGACCGGGTTCATCAACTCGTTCTTCATCGACAGCGAGGCGTTGCTGGACGAACTGGGCGCGGACGTGGGCCTCGGGTCCCAGTCGCACACCGGCGCCACGGTCCTCGCCCTGGTCGAGGGCACCGTCTACACCGCGCTGTCGGCGCTGGGGCCGGTGGCTTCGGTGGTGGCGAACCTGATGAGCACGGCCTACAACGTCTACGAGACGACCACGAAGAACCCCCTGGCGACGTTCGAGGGCGCGTTCGCCGACCTGTGGGGCGCGCTGAGCGAGGCCTACACCGGCATCCTGGCGGCGGCCGGGTCCACGGAGAACTCGGTCCTGCAGAGCTGGGCCCAGATGCAGGCCTTCCAGTCGGGCATCGCCGACGGCGAGCTGAACTGGTCGGCCGAGCTGACCGGGCAACTGGTGGAAGCGGCCACGCCCGGCTACTCGCTCGCGATCATGCAGGCGCTGATCCCGTCGCGGTACGGCAACCAGCTGTGGGCGCAATACCCGCAGTCGCAGGGCCCGGTCAACGGCCCGCAGGGCGCGCAGTACAGCGTCGCCCTGCCCGGCGGGGCCTACGACGTGAACCTGCTCGCCTCGGGCGCCTCTTCCGGCGACTGCCCCAGCGAGGCGGCGCTGGCCGACATCTGGAACAACGGCGCGCTGCCGCAGGACGTGTTCGGCAACCAGAACGGGTGGAGCCTGTACACGCACTACCAGGACTGCGACGCCAACACGCTGTACACGACGATCTGGAACCAGACCCCCGACGACCTGTCGGTGACGGCGTGCACCTGGAACCAGACGAGCTTCGTCGCCGGTGCGGCGACCCGGCCGTTGGCGGCGTGGTCGAGCATCACCTACGGCACCACCAACGAGACCATGAACACCGATGTCGGCTTCAACGTCTTCAACCCTGCGGTGTCGACGTCCACCCCGGTCGCGACCTTCCACGGGCACATGGACGTGGCGGTGCTGGAGGCGGGCAACGTGTCGGTGACGGCACAGTCCACAACAGACGACTACCAGCTGGTGAACACCCAGTGCGCCAACGGTTCATTCCACCACGCGCAGCCAGGCCTGATCCAGATCACCGTCACGACCACCATGGTCACCAACGGCACTTCTCCTGCTGTGCAGCTGGTGAACCACCTCGGCGATCGACGTGTCCCGGTAGGACCCCCGACCTCGTAGCGCCCGCGCGGAAGACCGACGACCACCCGGGGTGGTGGGTGGTCGTCGGGTTGAGGTCATGGAGCTGCTCGCCAAGTGGCGCCCGCGCATCCGCAAGCCATACCGCGCGTTGCTGCTGACCGGCGCGCACGGCATCGCAGGGTGGGAGCACAGCGGGCACCTCGGCGCGGACGAGTGGCGTACCAGTGCCGACGAGCTGGTCGGCACGCTCATCCGGATGGTCACCGCCGAGAGTCGGCCGTGACGCCCTGAGGGAATGCGGCAAGGGTGCCGACACTTCGAGCGGGTGGACGTAGTCCGCGCCGACCGCGACGCTGATCAAGTCTTTCACCAGACGGCACAACGACTCCGCAGCGGCTTCTTACCTGATCAGAACGCCACCAGGATCAGCGCGGTGATCACGATGCCGACGAGGTGGTAGGCACCGGAGATCAGGCTGTAGGACAGCGGTCGCGGCATGTTCGGGTTGATGGCGATGATGACGGTGTTCGCGGCCAGGTAACCGATCCCGACCACCAGCGCGAACACGACCGCGTCGACGACGGTCTCGATGCCCAGCGCGGACATCAGCGCCGCCGTGGTCGTCACGACGAACAACGTTGCGACGGCTGGACCGCCGAAGAACAACGCCGGCTGGGTCGGCTTCGGGGTGCTCTCCCTGCCGAGGGCCGTGGCGTACGGCTTGGCGAACAAGCCGGCGAACCAGACACCGCCCAGAACGGTGTACGCGACAACGGCGAGGAGCACGGCGATCCACTTGACCGAACCCAACGCACTGACCACATTCATGTCCGCTTTTCCTTTGATAACAACGGCCTGGTGCCGTGTGCGGGTCTACTCTCGCGACCCGGTAGGACAGGGTTCGTCCTCTACCCCCAGGAGTTCTGCAGTGTCCTCAGACACAGCTCGTCCGGGGCGTTCCTGCACAGAGCGGCGGCTGTGGGAGCGGACGTGGGCGAAAGCCCCGAACGAACGCACAGCGGAGGTACGCCGCGTACCTCCGCTGTGCCGTCGCCGGTTGTGTGAGATGCCCGCGGCGGGTGGGGTTACCAGTCCCTGATGTGGTCGAGGATTGCCCTGTGCGCCTTGGCTCGGTCAGCCCGCCGCCGTCGCCGACCGGGTGCAGCGTGACCGGCTCCCCGGCCTCGACGCACAGGCGCTCCACGACGGAGACGCCGTGGAGGCCCGCGCCTCCACGCAGAGCTGAATCACCGCACCGCCCCGCGCTCCGGGTCGAGCAGCTGCCGGGGCAGGCGGCCGGCCAGCGCGGCCCAGTCCTCGAGTTGCCCGGCCAGGCCGGACAGGTCGGATGAGGTGAGTGCCTGCGGGCCGTCGCACAGCGCCGACGCCGGGTCCGGGTGGACGTCGATCATCACGCCGTCCGCGCCCGCCGCCACGGCGGCGCGGGCCAGCGGTCGCACCAGCTCACGCCGTCCGGCGGCGTGCGAGGGGTCCACCACGACCGGCAGGTGCGAGCGGGCCTGCGCGAGGAGCACCGCCGACAGGTCCAGGGTGTTGCGGACCGAGGGTTCGAAGGTGCGGATGCCGCGCTCGCACAGCACGATGTCACTGTTGCCGCGCAACGCGATGTACTCGGCGGCCAACAGCCACTCCTCGACGGTCGCGCTCATGCCGCGCTTGAGCAGCACCGGTTTCCCGCTGTCGCCCACTGCTTCGAGCAAGCCGAAGTTCTGCATGTTCCTGGTGCCGACCTGGAGCATGTCGGCCCAGTCGGCGACCAGCTCCACGTCGCGGCTGTCGACCACCTCGGTGACCACCGGCATCCCGGTCTCCGCGCGTACTTCCGCGAGGATGCGCAGCCCGTCGGCCCGCAGGCCCCGGAAGCCGTAGGGGGAGCTGCGCGGCTTGTACGCGCCGCCCCGCAGCAGCACCGCGCCGGCCGCCTTGGCCAGCCTCGCCGCCTCGATCGTCTGCTCCGGGGACTCGACCGCGCAGGGGCCGGCGACGAGCGTGAAGGTGTCCGGTCCGATGGCGACCCCGCCGACCTCGACGGTGGAGCGGGTCTCCCGCGCGGCGCGGTCGACCAGCGGGTAGGCCGACACCGGGCGCGCCTGTGGTTGGTGCAGCCGGAAACCGATCAGCGCGGCGGCTCGATCCAGGGTCTCGACCAGCTCGGCGCGGGTGGGCGCGGTGGCGATCACGTACCCGGCCCTGCCCCGGAAGTCGACGGGCGGCGCCACCTGCTGCCCCGGCTGGACGGTGATCGTCACCGCTCGTACGCCGGGCAGTGCCTCGACCAGTGCCACGCCGGTCACCTCGTCGAGCACGCCCGCCTCCGGCGGCAGCAGGAACTGGATGCCCGCGTGGCCGTCGACCGACTCCGGCAGCTCGACCTCCGCGCCGGCCGCCGCGCGGACCTGCGCGTCGAGCAGGTCGACTCCGGTGGTCAGCCGGAACAGCTCGGGGATCATGCCGCCCGCCAGCCTCGGGTTGATCTCGACCACGGACGCGCCGTCCGGGCCGATCTTGACCTCGGTGTGGCTGGGACCCGCTTCGAGTGCGACCGCGGCGAGCGCGGCGCGCACCGTCGATGCCACCTCCTCGGCCACCGGGGCGGGCAGCGCGGCGGGCAGGACGTGCCGCGTCTCGACGAAGTGCGGGCCGGGGGTGACGGTCTTCTCGACGATGCCGAGCAGCCGCTGCTCCTTGCCGGTGCCGAACATCTCGACGCTGTACTCCGGCTGGTCCAGGTACTGCTCGACCAGCGCGGCCCGCCGGGTGGCCTGGCCCCGGGCGTTCGCGGTGACGGCGAGGATCGTGGCGGCCTGCGCTGTCGCCTCCGCCGTGGTCGCGCACCGCAGCACGTTCGTCGACCCCGAGTCGCCGACCGGTTTCACCACGCACGGCAGTCCGGCGACGGCGACGGCGTCGCCGGTCGTCGTGGCCTCGGTGACCACGGCGAAGCGGGGTTGCCGCACCCCCGCGTCGGCGAGCGCGCTCCGCAGCGCGGCTTTGTCCCGGCAGCGCTCGACGGCGTCGGCGTCGGCGGCGGGCAGGCCGAGCCGGGCCGCGAGCCGGGCCGCCGTGGCGAGGTAGAACTCGCTGGTCGTGGTCACGGCGGCCACCGGGTCCCTGCCCGAGACCCTGGCGACGGCGAGCGCCAGCGCGTCCTCGTCGTTGGTGTCGCAGGTGACGACGGTGGCACCGGTGTCGGCCAGCCCGTGGTAGCGCTCCGGCTGGTTGGTCACCAGCACCGCCCGGTAGCCGAGTTCGCGGGCGACGCCGAGGGCCCGCATGCCCGTGCCCGTGGTGTTCGCCTCGACGAAGACGAACAGCGGCGGCCGGTCGCTGTCGTTGACCCGGTAGGACCAGCTGGACACCTGGACGCCCGCCGCGACCCGGCGCGGGGTGGTTGCGAGCGGCAGGTCGGGCAGACCGCGCTCGGCCCAGTACGCCTCGTCGTGCACGGTGTCGGAGTACCTGTCGCCCCGGTCGGGGAGGATGCCGACGACGCGGGTGCCGGGCGGCGCGGTGGCGGCGAGCCAGGTGAGCACCCGGTACACCGAGCCGGAGGTGTTGCCGCCGAAGAGCTTTTCCTCCCTGGTCAGCGCTCTGGTCGCCTCGAACGCCTCGCGGTCGTTGAGCCAGTGCACCTCGTCGATGACCTCGTGGTCGAGGTTCGGCGGGTGCAGGCTGTTGCCCAGCCCGCTCTGGAGCCGCTGCGGCCAGTCCTGCTGTCCGAACAGGACGCTGCCGACGCAGTCCACACCGATCACCCGCAGGCCGGGCAGGCGTTCGCGCAGCGCCCGCGAGGTGCCGCAGAGCGAGCCGCCGCTGCCGACCGCGCCGACGAGCACGTCGACCTCGCCCAGTTCGGCGACCAGCTCGTCGGCCAGTGCGCGGTAGGCGGCGGGGTTCTCCGGGTTGGAGTACTGCCTCGGCCAGAACGCGCCGGGCAGCGTGGTCATCAGCTCGTCCAGTTTGGACAGTCGAGCGCCCTGCCAGCCGTTGCCGTCCATCTCGGACACCACGTGCACGGAGCACCCGAGACCGGTCAGCTTGGCCATGGTGATCTTGTCGATGCGCGGGTCGGTGACGATGTGCACCGGGTGGCCCAGCAGGGTGCCGACCAGCGCGACCCCCAGCGCCATCGTGCCGGAGGAGCTCTCCACGATCGGCGCGCCCTCGGCCAGTTCGCCGGACCTGCGAGCGCGGGTGATGATGTTCTTGGCGACCCGGTCCTTCATCGCGAACAGGTTCTGCATCTCCAGCTTGGCGTGGACGAGCACGCCGCGCTCGGAACCGGTCCGCAGTCGCACCAGCGGGGTCCCGCCGATCGCGTCGATCAGGCTCTCGTTCAGCATCAGCGCCGCTCCAGTCCGTCGAAACTCAAACACCGGTACACCGCGACGTTGCCCGCGATGGACGAACACGCGCCCGCCGCCGCCGCGACCTGCTCCGGGTAGCCCGGAACCGCCGGGTCCAGCAGCACCCCGAGGCTGGTCCCGCTGTGCGCGGCGACCACGCCCAGCCCGCCGACCTCGCGGCACACCTCGAGCACCCGCTCCAGCAGCGCCTTGGGGCGCAGCACCTGGTTCATCAGCGCGCTGCGGGTGGCCACCCGGCCCACCTCGGCGAGGTCCCCGCGGCCCACCGCGTCGGTCATCCGCGCCAGCAGCCCGGCGTACTCGCGCCGGTCGGCGAGGGTGAACGGCTTGGGGATGCGGTTGAACTCGACGGTGTCGACCTGCCCGCCCTCGTCCACCCCGACGACGGTCATCGCCGGCAGCGAGCCGAGCACCGAGTGCAGCGCCACCCTGCGGTGGTAGAAGGCGACCACCCCCGGGTAGAGCACGCCGTCGGTGGGTTCGATGCCCGCCAGGTAGGTCTCGAGACGCCGGGGCGGCAGGTCGATCCCGAAGGCGGTGGCCACGGCGCGGGCGGTGGCCACCAGGTCCGCGGAGGAGCTGGCCATGCCCTTGCCCTCCGGCAGGCCGCTGTCGATCCGGATCTCGCCCGCGACCGGGCGGCCCGCGTCCCGCAGGACCATCCCGGCCAGCCGCAGCGCCTTGGTCTTGTGCGGGGGCCACACGGTCAGCTCGCCCGCCTCGGCGCTGCCCCGGAAAGTCGCCACGGACCAGCGCGCGATCGGCAGCGTGACCAGGAAGTCGCCGTCCTGCTCGGGCAGCACGCCCTGCAGCAGTTCGCCGAACACCCCGAAAGCGGTGCCGACGCCGGTGACGCCCCGGTAGAGCGGTCGGGGACCGGCGAGACTGCCCACCGTCCCGGTCACGACCGCACCCGCCTGTCCTGCCGCGCCTCGGCGAGTGCGGCCGCGAGCGCGGTGTCGGCGTCCGCGACGCAGGCGCGGCGCGCGGCCCAGTCCGCCGCCAGCCGGTCGAGTTCGGCGTCCTGCGCGGCGAGCAGGTCGCGCACCGGCCCCGGCCCCGTGGACCCGGCGGTGCGCTTGGCCGCGAGCGCGGTGGTGACGTCCATGGACTCGCGCAGGATCGCGGCCGAGTGCGGCGTGCGGTACCCGTGATCGGCCAGGGCGTCCTCCAGCAGCGCTGGATCGGGATCGGTGGGCGCTCGCCCCGCGCCGACGGCGGCGACGACGTACCGCCCGGCGACGACCTGGGCGGTGCGCCACGGCACGTCCGCGCGCAAGGTCAGCTGGTTGGCGAGGGTGAAGCCGCCGAAGTACTCCGCCGCGCACGCCGCCGCGAGGCGATCCTCGGCGAACGAGAGCCGGTCGAGCACGCCGGTGAGCAGCCGCGCGATCGAGGCGAGGTGGTCGAACGCGGCGGGCACCTGCGCGCTCGCCTCCTTGGACACCTCGACGGAGTTGCTGTAGGACGTGGCGCGCTGCGCGGTGGCGATGCCGTGGTAGGCGGCGTGCAGGTGCGCGGTGCGGCCCCGGATCCGCTCCAGCACGGGGAAGTTCTTCTTCTGCGGCATCGCCGAGGAGATGCCGGACCAGTCGTCCGGCAGGTCGATGAAGCCGTAGCCCGTGCCACCCCAGGTCATCAGGTCGGTGACGAAGCGGCTCAGCGCCACGCCCAGCATGGAGAACTCCGCGCACGCCTCCAGCGCCCAGTCCCTTTGGGACACCGCGCGCAACGCGTGCCGCTGGGCGCTGTCGCACCCGAGCAGCCGTGCCATGCGGTCGCGGTCCCAGGCCAACTCCTGACCGGCCATCGCGCCCGCGCCCATCGGGCAGGTGTTCGCGGTGCGGTACACCGGTTCGAGCCGCGACAGCGTGTGCAGCAGTTGCTCGGTGAGCGCCGAGAAGTAGAACGCGGGGCTGACGAGCTGGGCGGCCTGGGAGTGGGTGTACGCCGGCATCACCAGGTGCGCGGTGCGGGCGGCGAGCCTGCTCGCCGCCCGCCCCAGCTCGACCAGGAGGTCTGCGGTGTCCAGCAGGCGGGCGCGGCCGTGCAGCAGTTGCGCGGACGCCTGGAGGTCGTTGCGGCTGCGGTCGACGTGCCAGGCGGGCGGGACGCCGGGCAGACGCGTGGTCACGAACCGCTCCAGGCCGAACGCCAGATCGCTCATGGCGGCCCCGGCGACGCGTCCCACCGCCTCCGGTGTCGCCGCGTCGAGCGCGATGTCGATGTCGCCGACCTGCGCGCCGGTCAGCAGGCCCATTCGCGCGTACTCGACGAGCAGGACCTTCTCCAGCCGCACGTACTGCGGCAGCAGGGTGGCGAGTTCGAAGCGCAACTGCGGTTCGAGGACCTCGGTGCGCAGCAGGTCGTCGGGCCCCGCCGAGATCCGGCCGGTCAGCTCCACGTGGTCGGTGCTCACACCAGGCTCCTCGGGCTCGTCGGGCGTGGACAGGCCCCCAGCACGATCCGGGCGACCTCGGCGGCCCGGCTGCTCGGGAAGTAGTGGCCGCCCTCCGGCAGCTCCCGCAGGGTCAGCACGTCGCTGAGGCCGGCCCAGGCGGGGAGGCGCTCCCGCGCCCCGGCGGTGTGCGGGTCGTCGGCCGCCACGACGATGTCGACCGGTGCCGCCACCCGGTGTGCCCCGGGGTCGCGGAGCACGTCGCGGAAGAACCGGTTGGCGGCGCGCACGTCGTGGCGGTAGGCGGCGCCGACGACGCGGGCACGGCGCGGACTGCCGCCGTCGACCTCGATGTAGCCGCTGTCCTCCAGCATCGCGGTGACCAGGTCGCGCTCGTCCAGGGCGGCCACCCGCACGTCCTCCGCGCGCAGCTCCGAGTCGGTGGCGGGCCGGACCGCGCCGAGGAACACCCGCCGCGCGGGCTCGCCGTCGCGGTCGAGGAGACGGGCGAGGGCCAGCGCGGGCGCGGCGCCGCTGCTGTGGCCCCACAGCAGCAGCGGGGCGTCGGCCCCGAGGTGGGCCCGCAGTTCCGCCCGCACCGCCTCGGCGATGGCGGGCACCTCGGCCAGCTGCCCCGGTTCCGCGTCGAGGTCGTGCCCCGGCAACTCGACCGCGAGCACCCGCACCCCGTGCTCGCGCAGCTCGCGGGCCAGCTCGTGGAAGTTGACCGAGTTGCCGCCCTCGTGCGGGAAGCAGACGAGCGTCGCGACCGGTTCGTGGTCCACATCGGACAGTTGGTGCAGCAGTGGCGGCGCGGGCGTCGGGCGCTGCTCGTCGATCACCGCCGCCAGCTCGGAGAGCACCGGGTGCGCGAGCACCTGGCGCAGCGACACCAGCCCGTCGAGCCGCAGCAGCAACCGCACCACCGACAGCGAGGTGCCGCCGAGCCGGAAGAAGTGGTCGGCGTGCCCGATCCGCTCCAGCGGCACGTGCAGCACCTCGGCCCAGGCCGTGGCGAGCGCGCGTTCGGTCGGTGTGACGGGCGCCGCGTACGGCCCGTCGGCGTGCCCGAGCGTCGCCGCGACGGTCGCCAGGACCACCTTGTCGATCTTGCCGTTCGCGGTGAGCGGCAGCCGGTCCAGGCGGTGCACGTAGGTGGGCACCAGCTGGTCGGGCAGTTGCTCGGACAGCCGCCCGCGCACCGCTCCACCGTCGAGCGCGCCGGACCCGGTGAAGAACGCCACCAGGATGGGCTCGCGCCCCGCGCCGCTGTCGACCACGACCGCGCCCGAGGTGACCCCGTCGATGCCGGCCAGCCGGTGCTCGATCTCGCCGATCTCGACCCGGACACCGCGCACCCGGATCTGCTCGTCGCGGCGGCCCAGGAACTCCAGCCGCCCGCCGGGCAGCCAGCGGCCGATGTCCCCGGTGCGGTAGAGCCGCCTGCCCGGCCGGTGCGGGTCGGGGACGAAGGCCCGCGCGGTCTGCTCCTCGTCGTCGAGGTACCCGCGACCCACGCAGACACCGGAGAAGGCGATCTCGCCCGGCGCACCGAGCGGCAGCAACGACTTCGTGTCGTCCAGGACGGAGACCTCCACGTTGCGCACCGGACGTCCGAGGGTCACCTGCTCGTCCGCGTGCCGCAACACGGCGTGAGTGGTGTCGTCGGACAGTTCGGTGGCGCCGTAGGCGTTGACCAGCGTGGTGCCGGGGCAGCAGGCGAACCACCGGCGCGCCAGGTCCGGGCGCAGCACCTCGCCGGTCACCGACAGCGCCCGCACGGCACCCAACCCGCCCGGCCCTCTCTCCAGCCGGTCCAGCAGCACCTCGAAGTAGGACGGCACCAGCTGGGCGACCCGCACGCGCCCGGTGGTCAGCTCCTCGACCAAGGCGTCGGCGTCGAGCAGCACCTCCGCGTCCACGATCCGCGAACTGCCCCCGCACAGCAGCGGCGCCAGCAGCTGCCACAGCGAGATGTCGAAGCTCTGCGCGGCGGTCTGGGCCACTACCTCGCCCGCCGCGAGCTCCATGTCGGCGATCTTGGCGAGCAGGTGGTTGAGCAGGCCGCCGTGCTCGCACATCACCCCCTTGGGCGTCCCCGTCGAGCCGGAGGTGAAGTAGACGTAGGCCAGGGAACCGGGGGAGACGGGGACCGGGTCGGCGTGGGCGCCGGTGCCGAGGAGCCCGTCGATCGGCAGCACCGCGCGCCCTGCCGCCCACGCGCCGGGCTCGACCCCCTGCCCGGTCAGCACCACCCGGCACCCGGCCCGGTCGAGCACGGAGGCGATCCGCCCCGCCGGCGCCTCCGGGTCGACGGGGAGGTAGGCGCCGCCCGCACGCAGCACGCCGAGCACGGCGGCGGCCCAGCCGAGGCCGCGATCGGTGACGACGGCGACGATCTCGCCGACCGCCGGCCCGCGCTCCAGCAGGGCGGCGGCCACCTCGGCCGACCGCGCGTCCAGTTCCCCGTGGGTCCAGCTCCGGTCGCGGTGCGAGACAGCGACCTCGTCCGGCTCGCGCGCGGCCTGCTCGGCGATGAGCTGAGCGGTCATCCGGTCACCGAGGGGGACGCGCGGTCCCGACAGCTCGTCGAGCTGGTGGCGGATCTCCGCCGCGTCCAGCAGGTCCTCGACGCGGTGGACGGCGTCCGGGTCAGCGCACAGCAGCCGTACGGCGGCCAGGTGGTACCCGGCGATCCTGGCCACCGCGTCGGCGGAGAGCAGGTCGGAGCGCGAGGTCACGGTGAGAGCGCCCGCGAAGAAACGCACTCCGAGCACGGCCTCGTGGCGCGCACCCTCCGGCGACAGGTCGAGCACGGCCTCGACCTGCTGCTCCCCGCGTGGTGCGCCTCCGAGTGCCTGGCCACCGGGCGCGCCGCGCACCTCGGTGGCGCCGCTCACCAGTTCGGTCCAGCGCCTGCCGGCGACCTGCGCCGAGACCGCGCGGACGGCCGCACCGGTGACGAGTCCGGTGACGGGGGCCGGTTCGGCGGTGATCGCCCGCAGCACGGCCAGGTGCGCGGCCAGCAGCAGCGCGTCGACGGTCGTGCCCAGGGCGTCGGCCGTCGCGCCGAGCCGGTGCCGCAGCGGCGCCGGAACCTCCCGGTGGCAGTCGACCGGGACGGCGGGGCCGGGAGCGGGCCAGCGCGGCACGGCGGTGACGACCCCCGGTGACGGGCCGGTGCTCGCCACCCGCTCCGAGGCCGGATCAGGCGAACTCAGGTACACGTGATCTCCCTGCGCAGCAAGCGGTCCGCGCCGGAGGCGACAGCGCGGATCCCCCTTTCCCTTTCACACTAGGCATCACGCGGACGCACCGAACCGGCTTTGTTGCGCACGGACACAGCGGTTCTTGCGGACGGCACGTGCGGTCAGCCCGGCGCATCGACGCCCTGCGCGGCCGGCACGTCGTCCATCTGCCGCCACACGGGGAAAACGAACGGGCACAGTGCGGCCAGCAGGCACAACCCGCTGAACGCGTATGCCGCGCCGTGCGGGCCGATGCCGTCGAGCAGCACCCCCGCCGCCAACGAGCCGATCGGCATCGCCGCGCTGCCGACGGCGTGCAGGGCGCTGAAAACCCTGCCGCGCAACGGTTCCGGCACGCGGTCGTACTTGACCGCCGCGATCACCGGGTTGATCGCGCCGTTGGCTAGCATGCCGAGTGCCAGCAGCCCGACCAGCACCACCGGCGCCGGGTCGAGCGCCACCACCAGGTACACCGGTGGCCCGGAGACCAGGCCGCAGAACGCGAAGGTGCGCCAGCGGTGCGCCCCGGATCCCCAGAGGGCGTAGCAGGCGGTGCCGAGCACGCTCGCGCCGCTGGCCGCACCGATGATCACGCCGACGAGCGTGCTGTCGTGCCACACCAGCACACCGAAGGCCGGCAGCAGCACCGAGAGCAGGCCGGTGGTCAGCGCGTTGGCGCTCGCGTTGCTCGCGCCGAGCACCACCAGCAGCCGATCGCGGCGCAGGTACGCCAACGCCTCCCGCAGTTCTTGGAGGTAGCTGGTGCCGCCGCTGCCCCGCGTCCTGGGCACGCGCACGAACAACGCCACCAACAGGGCCGCGACCAGCAGCGCTCCGCCATCGGCCAGCAACACCGCGGTGGGACTGGTCGCCGCGATGAGCAGACCGCCGAGCACCGCGCCGAGCAGGTCGCCGACCCGTTGCGCCGCCTCTTCCGCGCCGGTGCCCCGGGACACCTTGGTGCCGGTGACGGCCAGCACGGCGGGCATGAGCACCTGCTTCGCGCTGCGGGACGGTGCACGTCCGGCACCGACCCCGAACGCCAGCACCACGAGCAGCCACAACGGCACCCCGATCGCGTGGTGCACCAGCGGGATCGCCGCCACCGCGACGCAGGTGAACAGGTCGGCGGCGATGCTCGCGCGCCGGGCGCCGTAGCGGTCGATCAGCGGTCCGGCCAGGACGACCGACAGCACCAACCCGAGCGTCTCCGCGGCGGCGACCACACCCGTGGTGAGGCCGCTGCCGGTGGTCTGCAGCACGAACCACGGCACGGCGATCAGCGTCATCGTCGAGCCGACCGTGGCGATCGCGCCCGCGCCGATCAGCGCGACCAGCGGGGTCCTGCTCATCGGCCACACCCCGCCCGCGCGGCCGCACCGCTTCGCCGGGGACTGCTAGCATCGCAGCGCCACGGCAGCGCCCGGGACCACCGCGCGCCGTGATTTCCCAAGTGAGCCAACGATTCGGAGCTACTCCAGCCATGCGACCCGTTGTGACGGAACGACTTCTGCTCCGTTCGTTCACCGAGTCCGATCTCGACGACCTGCACGACATCCAGCGCCGCCCCGACGTCGCGCGGTACGTGTTGTGGCACGCCCGCTCGCGCGAGGAGGTCCAAGCCGCGCTCGCCACCAGGGTGGGCCAGACGGAGCTGCGCGCCGAGGGCGACAACCTGGCGATCGCGGTGGTGCTGCGCGAGACCGGCAAGCTGATCGGTGACTTCAACCTGGAGTGGATCAGCGCCGAGCTGGGCCGGGCCGAGATCGGGTTCGTGATGAACCCCGAGCACGCCGGCCGGGGCTACGCCACCGAGGCGGGGCGCGAGGTGTTGCGCCTGGCCTTCGAAGAACACGGCTTCCACCGCGTGATCGGGCTGTGCAACGGCGAAAACCACAGCTCCCAGCGGCTTATGGAGCGCCTCGGCATGCGCCGGGAGGCGTTCTTCGTGCAGGGCGAGATGCTCAAGGGCGAGCGCGTCGACCTCGCCGTGTACGCGATGCTCGCCACCGAGTGGATGGCGGCCGAGCAAGCCGAGCAGGCCGCGCGGGGCTGAGCGGGGCATCCCGCTCAGCCCCGGCTGCGCTGGTCGAGCAACCGGCCCGCCCACCGGAAGAAGGCGTCCGCCAGGTCCGTCCGCGCGGGCTCGGGGAACTGGGAGAAGTTGGCCATCACCGTGCACCACTCACCGAACACCGGACCGCGCTCGGTGATGAGGAAGTCCACGCACAGGTAGTCGGCGCCCAGCGCCCCGACCACGCGCAGGCAGTCGTCGAGCACGCCGGAGAGATCGGTGTCGGGGGTGGCCTCCCCGCCTTGGGCGATGTTGGACAGGTACCGGCCGGCGACCTGCTCGCGCAGCATCCCGGTGACCACCTCGCCCTCCACCACCGCGACCCTCAGGTCGCCGGTGTTGGGCAGGAACTCCTGCACCAGGTAGCCCTTGCCGGTCTGCGCCGCGATGTCCACCGCGGACCGCAACTGTTCGAAGGTGTCGACCTTGAGCACGCCGAACCCGGTGCCGGACTCGCGGGCCTTGAGGATGTAGGGGCCGTCGCCGATCTCGCGGCGCACCACCGCCAGACCTTCGCGGGCGTGCCTGCGGAACGGCAGGGCGACCGTCTTCGGCACGGCCAGGCCCAGCTGCGCCGCCCGCCCGATCATCGCGAGCTTGTCGCGCTCGAGCCATTCCGGCGCGGCCATGGCGTGGTTGAGCACCAGCGAGTCGCTGGCGTCGATGATCCGGGAGATCCCGTGCAGGTAGGACACCGCCTGCTGGTCGTTGCCGATGTCGTCGACGATGTAGCACTGCCGGGTCTCCAGCAGGTCCACCCCGCCGCGCCACAGCCGGGGCCGGTCGACGCAGGTCGGCGTGAGTTCGCTCGCCGGGATGAACCGGAAGCCGAACCCGTGCCGGGCTGCCTGGGCGTTCCACCTGTCGGTGATGTCCGCGATGATCTTGTCGAGGTGGCTGGGGTTGAAGTCGTCCGGGTTGTAGACCCAGTTGACGACCCGCTCCACCGGTGCGGTCGAACGGGGGTCGGCGGGCCGCAACGGCGAGTACACGATCACGCCTCCGAGAGGGTCGTGGCGAGCTTCGAGGTCGAGCCCGCGGCCAGCAGTTCCTCCAGGGCGGCGTACTTGTCCCGCAGCTGCCGCTTGAGCACCTTGCCGGTCACGCCCTGCGGGATGTCGCCCTCGTCCGTGGCCAGCTCCAGCACAGCCAGCTCCAGCAAACCCGCCGAGCGCAGCGCCCCGTTCGCGGTGTCCAGCAGCGTGTCCGGGGTCAGGCCCGCGTCGGCGGTGGCGACCACGGCCACCGGCACCGTCCGGCCCCGGTGGCGCCCGGCGACGACGGTGCAGTCGGAGATCACCGGCACCTCGCTGAGCAGGAACTCCTCCAGCCGCACCGAATGCGCGGTGCCGTGCTCGGTCTCGATCGCGTCCACCGCCCGGTCGACCTGGTAGAAGTCGCCGTCGGCGTCCTGGTAGGCGAGGTCTCCCGAGAGCCACCAGCCGCCGAGCCTGCTGCGGTAGGTGGCGTCGGAGTCGTTCCAGTAGCCCGCGGTGATGGTGGGGCCCTTCGCCCCGAACAACCCGATCTCGCCGGGCTCGGCGCGGGTGCCGTCGGGCCGCAGCACCGCCACCTCGGCGACCGCGTCGGGGCGGCCGACGCAGCGGTCGTTGCGCTGAGAGGCCAGGGACCGGGGCTGCACCATGATTCCCCAGCCCAGCTCGGTCGCGCCGAAGCGGTCGTAGAACACCGCCGGGGGCAGCTCCGGGTTGCGCTTGGCGAGGATCGCCCGCAGGTGCGCCTCGTGGATGGCGTCGCCCATGGTGACCCAGCCGTCCACCGAGTCGAGCGCGCCGTCGGCGACCTCGACCTCGGCCAGTTCGGCGAAGGCGTGCGCGAACGCCATCACCGTGGTGGGCCGGTACTCGGCGATCGCGCCCGCCAGCTCGGCGCCGGTCGGGTCGTAGAGCGGGACCAGCGGGGTGCCCGCCAGGATCGCGTAGTTGGCGTACATCACCGAACCCAGGTGCGACTGCGGCTGCGCGGCCATCATCACCGCCTCCGGCCCGTCGACGAAGTCGGTGAGCCTGAACCTCGGGCCGGCGATGCTGGAGTGGTGCGTCTGGATCACCGGCTTCGGGAAGCCCGTGGTGCCGGACGAGTGCAGTACCGACACCGGGTCCTCCGGCGCGTGCCGGAACCGGGCGGAATCGGGCAGCCGTGCCGGCGGTGGGGCGGGCAGGTCCTCCGCGGTGAGCGTCCACCGCAGACTGTCCACTTCAGACAACTCGGGACCGAGCGCGGCCAGTCGCGTTCGGGTGGTGTACAGCCCGACCGGAGTGGTGCGCCGGCACAGGTGCAGCGCCGATGCCCTGGGCGCCTTGCTGTTGACCAGCACCCCGATCGCACCGATCTGCGCCAGGGCGTGGAAGTGCACCGAGTAGGCGAAGGAGTCCTCCAGGTACACCAGCACCCGGTCCCGCGGCCGCACCCCGAGTTCCAGGTAGTGCACCGACCAGCTCTGCGCGAGCTCGTCGAGGTCGAGCAGGCTGAACTCGCTCCGCCACTGCCCCCGAGGCGTGGCGATCGGCCTGCCGGAGCTGATGAAGGGCAGGTCCGGGTGCGCGGCGACGGCCAGCGCCGACCGCAGCACGTTCCCGCCACCCAGGTCCTGGTCCGCCGCGAGGGCCGCGCGACCGTCCGGGGACAGCAGGGTTCTGGCGGACAGGGCCATCGCAGACATGGGGTGCGCCTTTCGGGTCCGTGTGCTCGTCCCGATCGTGCTCACCCACACCCGCCGCCGCGAGGGATTTGTTGCGGTTGTGCCCTGTCGCACCGGAGCACGCCGCGTTTGTTGCCGGGCACCGCCAGAACCGGTCCCGGCGCCGGAAGTGCGCGGTATATCTGGGAAACCCGATCACCGCAGCGCCAAGAGGAGCACGCCCATGAACGCGGCCGGCACCCCAGGAAGCCACCGGGCGTCGCGGATCCGGCTCGCCGGCGACCAGGACGTGGTCGACCGCGCAGAGCTGGACCGGTTGCGGGAGCTCAACTTCACCGCGATGGTCGACGCGGCGCTCGCCACCCCGGCGGTGCGCCGCCGCTGGCCGGACCTCGCGCCCGGCATGACCACCGCCGACCTGCGGCGGCTCCCGCTGCTCAGCAGCCGCGAACTCGCCGACGGCAGCCCGCCGCACTCGCCGGAGTTCCAGCTCGGCGGCGACGGCCCCGGCATGGTCCTGCGTTCCAGCGGCACCGCGAGCAAGCCCAAGATGATGTACCACTCCTGGGAGTTCAACCACCAGGTCGGCACGCTGGGCGCGCGGGGTCTGCTCGCCGCGACCCGGTCCGCGCCCGCCAGGCGGGTCGCCAACTGCTTCTACCCGGCCGAACTCAGCGGTGGCGCGTTCCTGTTCACCCAGGACGTGATCCGCCTCGCGAACGCCCGCTCCTACCCGCTCGCGAGCCAGACCAGCCCGGCCGAGACAGCGGCGGTCGTGGCCGAGCACGCCGTGGACGCGCTGGCGGCCAACCCCGGCTACGGGGTCGAGGTGCTGACCGGGTCCTCACCGAAGCTGATCGCCTCCCTGCGGTACTTCTTCTACATCGGCGAACTGCTCGGCGAGGCGCGCCGCGCGGCGATCGCGGAGGCCGCGCCCCGGCTCACCGTCCGCTCGCTCGCCTACTCGACCTCCGAGACCGGCCCGATCGGCTACCAGTGCGAGCAGCTGTCCGGCGCTACGCACCACGTGCACGAGGACGCGGTGGTGGTGGAGGTCGTCGACGAGCGGACGGGGGAGCCACTGCCCGACGGCGCCACCGGCGAGGTGGTCATCACCGCGCTCAGCGACACCGGGATGGCGCTGTTCCGTTACCGCATCGGCGATGTCGGCGCGTTCCGCACCAGCCCGTGCACGTGCGGCAGCGCCGCGCGGCTGCTGACCCTGCACGGCCGCACGGCGACCTCGCTCAACATCGACACCGAGGTGGTCTCGTCCGACCTGCTGCTCGGCCAGCTCGGCAGGCTCGGCATCACCGAGCCCGCCGACTGCCAGCTCCAGGTGCTGCCCGAGCCGCACGGCCACCGGCTGCGCCTGCTGCTCTCGAGCCGCACCCCCGAGTGGATCACGACCCAGGCGGTGGTGGATTGCCTCAGCGACGCCCAGCAGTTGCGCGCGGTGCTCACCAGCGCGCAGTGCCTCGGCTTCAGCGTCGAGCGGGTGCCCGCCGAGCTGTTCGCGCGCACCGACCGGGGCAAGGTCCCCGTGCTCTACACCCACCCGAGTGCCGGATGACCCAGGAGGAGCGAGACATGTCCGATCCCGACGCCCGGCTGGAAGCACTGCGGGCCGAGCTCGACGGCATCGACCTGCGCCTGCTCGACGCGCTGCGCGACCGCATCCGGTTGTGCGTGCGCATCGCCGAGCACAAGCGCGAGTTCGACGTGCCGATGATGCAGCCGCACCGCATCGGCGTCGTGCAGGAGCGCGCCGCGCGCTACGGCGCGAGCCACGGCATCGACCAGGCGTTCCTGCGGTCGCTCTACGACCTGGTCATCGGCGAGACCTGCCGGGTCGAGGACGAGGTCATCGGCGCGCGAACGACACCGTGAGCCACGGCGGAGGAACTGGAGGACGGGCCGCGATGCGGACGCTGCTGATCGACAACTACGACTCGTTCACCTACAACCTGCACCAGTTGCTGGGCGAGGTGACCGGCCGGGCGCCGGTGGTGGTGCGCAACGACGAGGCGATGCCCGCCGGGGTGGCCGACGACTTCGACGCGGTGGTGGTCTCCCCGGGGCCGGGGCGGCCCGACCGGGGCCGCGACGTCGGCATCAGCGCGCAGGCCATCAAGGAGTCCGGCCTGCCGGTGCTCGGCGTCTGCCTCGGCCACCAGGGCATCGCGCACCTGCTGGGCGGCACCGTCGACCTGGCTCCCGAGCCGATGCACGGCCGCAGCTCGCTGGTCTACCACACCGGCACCGACGTGTTCGCCGGTCTGCCGTCGCCGATCTCCGTGGTGCGCTACCACTCGCTGACCGTCACCCGGCTCTCCGACGAGCTGGAGGCGTTGGCGTGGACCGAGGACGGCATCCTGATGGGACTGCGGCACCGCAGCGAGCCGCTGTGGGGCGTGCAGTTCCACCCCGAGTCGATCAGCAGCGAGTACGGCAGGCAGCTGCTCGCCAACTTCCGCGACCTGGCGCTGTCGTGGGGCTCGGCCGGCCCGGCGCCGGCGGTGGCGCCGGAGCGCGCCGCGTGGCGCGTGCACATGCGGGAGATCGACCGCGAGCCCGATGCCGCCGCGGCGCACCGCGAGCTCTTCGCGGGTGCGGAGCACAGCTTCTGGCTGGACACCAGCGACGTCCGGCCCGGCCAGTCCCGGTTCTCCTTCCTCGGCGACGACCGCGGCCCGCACGCGGAGACGCTGACCTACCGGGTCGACGAGCGGACCGTGCGGGTGCGCCGGGCCGACGGCAGCGAGCAGCACGTCGGCCAGGACTTCTTCGGCTACCTGGACGAGCAGGTCAAGCGCCGGGCCGTGCCGACACCGCCCGGTCTGCCGTTCGAGTTCGACCTCGGGTACGTCGGCTACCTCGGCTACGAGCTGAAGGCGGAGACCTCCGGCTCCGCCGCGCACCGGTCGCCGACCCCGGACGCGGCCCTGCTGTTCGCCGACCGGATGCTCGCGATCGACCACGCCGACCACCGCTCGTACCTGCTCGCGCTCGCCACCGCCGAGACCGAGGCCGCCGCCCTGACCTGGCTCGACGAGACAGCGACGCGCCTGTGCGCGCTGCCGGCGGCCGGTGGCGGGAACTCGGTGGTGGAGGCGCTCGACGCCGAGGCGGGCACCGACATGGTGCGGCTGGACACCGTGCGGCCCAGGCACGACAGGGCCGCCTACCTCGACCGCGTGGCGACCTGCCTGCAGGAGATCCGGCACGGCGAGTCGTACGAGATCTGCCTGACCAACGCGGTCGAGGTCGACGAGCGGATCGACCCGCGGCGCACCTACGAGGCGCTGCGGCGGATCAGCCCGGTGCCCTACGGCGCCTTCCTCGACTTCGGTGACCTGGCGGTGCTCAGCGCGTCCCCGGAGCGGTTCCTGTCCATCGACGCGGCGGGCGTCGCGGAGTCCAAGCCGATCAAGGGCACCCGCCCGCGCGGCGCGACACCGCAGGACGACGAGCTGCTGCGGCTCGACCTGTCCGCGCACGAGAAGGACCGCGCGGAGAACCTGATGATCGTCGACCTGGTGCGCAACGACCTGAACCGGGTGTGCGAGATCGGCTCGGTGCACGTGCCCGTGCTCTTCGACGTGGAGACCTATGCCCCCGTGCACCAGCTCGTCTCCACCATCCGGGGCACGCTGAGGGCGGGGGAGACGGCGGTGAGCTGCGTGCGCGCCGCGTTCCCCGGCGGTTCCATGACCGGCGCGCCGAAGGTGCGCACGATGGAGATCATCGACCGGCTCGAACAAGGGCCGCGCGGGGTGTACTCGGGTGCGATCGGCTGGTTCTCCCTCTCCGGCGCCGCCGACCTGAGCATCGTGATCCGCACGCTGGTCGTGGACGGCGAGCGGCTGAGCTTCGGGGTCGGCGGCGCGGTGGTGGCCATGTCGGACCCCGTCGCGGAGTTCGAGGAGACCGTTGTGAAGTCCCGCGCCGTGCTGACCGCCGTGGCGGAGACGGCGCTGCGGCCCGCCGTCGGCGGCGCGCTGTGAGCGGCGTCCGGTCGCTGCGCCGCTGCGTCGTGCTCGGCGGCTCGGGCGCGGTGGGCGGACTGTTCGCGCGGGCGTTGCGGGAAGCGGGGGCCGAGGTGGTGGTCGCCGACCCGGCGACCGGCAGCGGTGACGCCACAGCCCCGGACGCCGCCCTGCGCACCGAGATCGGCGCGGCCGACCTGGTGCTGCTCGCAGTGCCGGAACGGGTCGCGCTCGCCGCGCTGCCGGTGCTGGCCGAGCACGTGCGGCCCGGCGCGCTGGTCGCCGACACGCTGTCGGTCAAGAGCGCGGTCGCACCGGTGCTGGCCGGGTTGCGCGAGGTGGAGGCGGTGAGCCTGAACCCGATGTTCGCCCCGTCACTGGGGTTCGCGGGTGAGTCGGTCGCCGCCGTCGTGGTCCACGACGGACCGAAGGCCACCGAGCTGCTGGCGCTGGTGGGAGAGTGGGGTGCCCACGTGGTGCGGCTGTCCGCCGCCGACCACGACCGGCTCGCGGGCGCCACCCAGGTGCTCACCCACGCCGCCGTGCTGGGCTTCGGCCTCGCGCTCGCCGAGCTCACCGAGGGGGTCGGCGAGGTGGCGCCGCTGGCCACGCCGCCGCACCGCACCCTGCTGGCACTGCTGGCCAGGATCGCGGCGGGCACACCGGAGGTCTACTGGGACGTCCAGTCCGCCAACCCGCGCGGGCGGGCCACCCGATCAGCGCTGGCCGACGGCCTGCGCCAGGTGGCCGATCTCGTCGACCGGGGCGACGAGGCGGGTTTCGGGGCCGCGCTCGCCCGGCTTCGCGACTACTTCGGCCCGGAGCTGTCCCCGCACGCCGACCACTGCGCCCAGCTCTTCCGATCCACCCCCCAGCGGGGATCTACCGCCAAGCGAGGAAGCATGACCCAGCAATCGGCGACCCAGACCGCGAACTGGGTCGAGTCGAGGATCAGCCGGACCTCGGACGCCCTGGACCGAGCCTTCGAGCAGGGCCTGACCGGGCACACCATCACCGCCCGCCGCGGCAAGCGGGTGTGGCTCGCCGAGGGCGGGGAGGCGCTGGAGTTCGTCTCCTGCTCCTACCTCGGCCTGGAGGAGCACCCGGCGCTGATCGGGGCCGCCGAGGACGCGCTGCACCGGTTCGGCGTGCACTTCTCCTCCTCCCGCAACCGGATGCGGCCGCACTACCTGCCCGAGCTGGAGGACCTGCTCGGGCAGGTCTACCGGGGCAACCGGGCGGTCGCGTTCACCTCGGTGGGCACCGTGCACCTCGGGGTGCTGCCGCTGCTGGGCAGCGGCGCGCTGCCGAGCTACCCGATCGCTCCCGCGGGCGCGGCGTTCCTGGTGGAGAAGACCGCGCACTCGTCCATGCAGATCCTGCGCGGACTGCTCGGCCAGATCGGACCCGCCCGCCGGTTCGACCTGGAGGAGCCCGGCTCGATGGAGACCGCGCTGCGGGAGGTCGCGGCCACCGGCCGCACCCCGATCGCGCTGGTCGACGGCGTCGGCTCCATGGGCGGGCTGATCGACGTGGCCGGCGTGCTGGAGGCGCTGCGGCCGTACGGCGGGCACCTCTACGTCGACGACGCGCACGGCATCTCCATCGCGGGCCCGCTGGGCGCCGGGTACGCCTTCGACACCTTCGGCGACCGGCTGCCGGACAACGTCGTGATCGCGGGCTCGCTGTCCAAGGCGTTCGGTGGTTCCGGCGGGTTCGCCCTCGTGCCGGGCGAGGCCGACGTGCGCGTGCTGCGCAAGTTCGCCAACCCGCTGGTGTTCGGCCACTCGATCATGCTCCCGCTGCTCGCCGCGAACGTGGCCGCCGCACGGCTGCACGTCGACGGCGAAGTCGCGCGGCTGCAGGAGCGGCTGTGGCACAACGCGGCCGACTTCGACGAGCTGACCGGGGGCCGGCTGGTCAACGCCGGACTGCGGTCGCCGGTGCGCGGGGCGCACTTCGCCACCGAGGAGCAGGCGTTCGCCACCACGGCCGCGCTCAAGGACGCGGGCGTGCTGATCCTGCCCGCCTTCTTCCCCACCGTCGCCAAGGGCACCGGTCTCGTCCGCTTCGCGCTCTCGGCCCTGCACGAGCGCGCCGACCTGGAGACCGCGGCGAAGATCCTGGAAGGGACCCGATACGCATGACCGAGTCGCCGACACTGGCAGAGCTGCTCGACGACGCCGAGAAGGCGCTGGCCGACGCGGATGTCTCGGCCCCGCGCGCGGACGCCGAGGCCCTCGCCGCGCACGCGCTCGGTCGTCCGGCCGGGGAGCTGCTCGGCGACACGCGGCTCGACGCCACCACCGCCGAACGGGTGCGGGACCTGGTGGCGAGGCGGGTGGGGCGGGTACCGCTGGAGTACCTCACCGGCCGCGCGCGGCTCGGCGGCATCGAGGTCGAGGTGGGACCCGGCGTCTTCGTCCCGCGCAGGCACACCGAGCCGCTGCTGGCGTGGGGGCTGGCGGCGATCCGGCAGGTGGCCGACCCCGTGGTGGTCGACCTGTGCTCGGGATCGGGGGCCATCGCGCTCGCCGTGGCGCACGCACGCCCGGACGCCAGGGTGCACGCGGTCGAGCTGTCCCCGGAGGCGCTGGTCTGGGCCAGGCGCAACGCGGCAACCAGAGCCGAGGCCGGGGACACCCCGATCACGCTGCACGAGGGTGATGTCACCGCTCCCGACCTGTTCGCCGAGCTCGACAGCGGGGTGGACCTGCTGCTGGCCAACCCGCCGTTCGTGGTCGACGGCCGGGTCCTCCCACCGGAGTGGCAGCAGCACCAGCCGCACCCGGCGATGTTCTCCGGGCACGACGGCCTCGTCGTCATCCGCGCGGTCACCTCGGCGGCGGCGCGGTTGCTGCGCCCCGGTGGCGGCGTGGCCATCGAACACGACGACGAGCAGGCCCCGGCGGTGATGTCCCTGCTCGACGACCTCGGTGTGTTCGAGGACATCGCCGACCACACCGACCACAACGACCTGCCCAGGTACACCACGGCGCGGAAGGCGTAGGACGCACATGGAGATCTCTCGACGCGGAGCGCTGCGCCTGGGCGGAGCGGCCGCGAGCGCGCTGTGGCTGGCGACCGGGCCGGTCCCGGCGTCGGCGCGGCCGGACGGCGGCTCGAGTAGCCGCGTGGTGACCGTCTCGGACAGCGCCAACCTCGGTGTCGCGGTCTCCCCGGACGGGCGCACGCTCGCGATCGACGTCTCGGGCGGCATCTGGGTGCTGCCCGTGGCGGGCGGCGCGGCCAGGCTGGTCACGCCGCTGGAGCACGACGCCTCGCGCCCGCAGTTCGCCCCCGACGGCCGCAGGATCCTGTTCCAGTCCTTCCGCGACGGTGCCTTCGACGCCTGGACGGTCAACGTCGGCGACGGCGCGCTGACCCGGCTGACCTCCGGGCCCGGGTACGACACCGAGCCCCGTTTCAGCCCGGACGGCACCAAGGTCGCCTTCTCCTCCGACCGCGACCACGTCAGCCGGATCTACGTGCTGAACACCGCCTCTGGCACGCTGACCGCCGTCACGGAGACCGACGAGGTGCACACCAGTCCCGCGTGGTCGCCGGACGGCACCAAGCTCGCCTACCTCGTCGGCGACACCGCCATCGAGGTGCTGGACCTGGCCTCCGGTGCGCGCACCCGGCCGGTCGCGGGTGAGGTGGTCCTCGCCGCGCCCGGCTTCACCCCGGACGGTGCCGGCCTCACCTACGTCCGCATCGACGGCGCCGCCACCGACCTGGTCGTCGGCGATCGGACCGTGGTCACCGGCGAAGACCTCGCCCCGCTGCCGGTGGCGTGGGTGTCGGCCCGCGAGTTCCTCTACAGCGCGAGCGGGAAGGTGCGCAGGCGCGCGCTGGACGGCGCCGCCGTCGACGTCCCGTTCACCGCCGAGCTGGCCTTGGCCGCCGCCCCGTACCGGCGCGCCCCGCGCGACCTGCGGGCCACCGAAGCCAGGCAGGCCAAGGGAATCGTCGGCCCGGTGCTGTCCGCCGACGGCACGCAGGTCGCCTTCAGGGCGCTCAACGCCCTGTGGTTGCTGCCGGTCGGCGGCACCGCCCGCAAGGTCGTCGACGACGGTTACGTCGCCACCGACCCGGACTTCGCACCGGACGGCCGATCGCTCGTCTACGCGAGCGATCGCGCCGGAACGATCAACCTGTGGCGGCTCGACCTGGGCTCCGGCCGGTCCGAGCGGCTCACCGACGCGCCGAACGGCCAGTTCCTGCCCCGGATCTCCCCGGACGGCACCAAGGTCGCCTACCAGGACGAGTCCGGCGCGACCTGGGTGCTCGACCTCGCGGCCCGGACCACGCGCCAGGTGCTGCCCGCCCTCTACCAGCCGGGCAGGCCCGCCTGGTCGCCTGACGGCGGCAAGCTCGCGGTGGCCGCCCTGGTGCCCTACTCCCGGCGCACCGCGACCGGCCACAACCAGATCCTCACCGTCGACCTGTCCACCGGAGTGCTGCGCTACCAGGCCATCGCCCCGGAGCGCTCGATCTCCACCCGCGGCGACGACGGTCCGGTGTGGACGCGGGACGGGTTCGTCCTCGTGGCCGAGAGCCTCGCCTGGCGAGTGCCCGCCGACGCGGCGGGCACCATCACCGGAGCGCCGGTGCGGTTGACCGACGAGGTGACCGACTCCGTCGCGGCGACCTCGGACGGCCGCACGCTGCTGCACCTGAACAACGGCGCCCTGCGGCTCACCCGCGGCGGCACCACCCGCACCCTGCGGGCCGATCTGCGGTACCAGCCCGCCAGGGCGCAGGGCAAGGTGGTGCTGCGCGCCGGGGCGGTGTGGGACGGCACCGCGAGCGCGCTGCGGCGCGATGTCGACATCGTGCTCGACTGCGACCGGGTGGCGGCGATCGTCCCCACGGGCAGCCAGGGCACGAGCGGCGCCCAGGTGGTCGACCTGTCCGGGCTGACGGTGCTGCCCGGCCTGATCGACACGCACAACCACTGGCACATGCGCGGGCGGCAGTGGGGTGACCGGCAGGGCAGGTTGTGGCTGTCCTACGGCGTCACCACCAGCCGGTCTCCCGGCGACCCCGCCTACCAGATGGTGGAGAACCGGGAGGCGGTGGAGGCGGGCACCCGCGTCGGTCCCCGCTACCTCGGCTCGGGCGAGGCCCTCGACGGCACGCGCGCCTCGTACAACTTCGTGCGCACCGTGATGTCCGCGAAGGCGCTGGACCGGGAACTAGACCGCGCCGCCGCCCTGGACTACGACATGGTCAAGCTCTACATGCGGCTGCCCGTGCCGTTCGAACGCCAAGCCGTGCAGCGGGCGCACGCCGAGGGCATCCCGGTCGCCTCGCACTACCTCTACCCGGCGGCGCACAGCGGCCTGGACGGCATGGAGCACCCCGGTGGCGGGCACCGCCTCGGCTACTCCCGCACGCTCAGCCACAACGGGTACCGGTTGTCGGAGGAAGCCGTCGCGGTGCTCGTCGCGAGCGGGATGTGGGTCTCCACCACGATGATCTTCGCCTCCGAACTGCTCGCCGAGGACCGTTCGCTGGTGCTCGACGAGCGGACCAGGACGCTGTACCCCGACTGGGAGTACGCCCGGCTCGTCGCCAAGGCCGACGGCGCGGCGGGCCCGTACGCCCCGCTGTACCAGCGGATCACCGCGGGCATGGCCGACGCGCTGCTGCGCGTGCACAGGGCGGGCGGTCTGGTGGTCTCGGGCACGGACGCGCCGCTGGACGACATCGGCATCAGCGCGCACCAGAACCTGCGGGCCCTGGTCAAGTACGGGTTCACCCCGAGAGAGGCGCTGATCACCGCCACCGGCAACGCCGCGAAGGCCCTCGGCTACGCCGGCACGCTCGGTGCGGTGGCGCCGGGGCACCTCGCCGACCTGATCGCCGTCGAGGGCGACCCGCTGACCGACATCCGCGCGGCGGCCGCCGTGCGCGAGGTGTTCGTGGGCGGGGTGCGGCACACGGTGCCCGGCCTGCTGGCACCCTTCGCCGGCGCGGCGACCGCGGCCGCGCCGGGTGGCGCGGTGACCACGGCCCCGCCGTTCGCCTCGGCCGCGGTGCGGCCGGAGCACTACTGGCACCGCCCGGAGTGGGCTCGGGAGCAGTGCTGCGACTGAGGTGGCCCGGGGGCGGCTCCCGGTGGGGAGCCGCCCGTCTAGTTCCCGGCGGCGGTGCGGTAGGCGGAGGCGGACATGCCGAAGCGCTTTTTGAACATGCGCTGGAAGTGGCTCAGCTCGCGGTAGCCGACGGCGCGGGCGACCTCGGTGATGGAGGTCGACGACTCGCGCAGCAGCAGCCGCGCCTCGTCCATCCGCAGCGAGGTGACGAAGTCGATGAAGCGGTGCCCGGTCTGCTCGTGGAAGCTGCGGGAGAAGTGGTAGCGGCTCATGTAGGCCACGCTGGCCACCCGGTTCAGCGTGAGGTCCGGGTCGGTGAAGCAGGTGCGCAGGTAGTCGACCGCGTACCTGATGCTGGGAGACAGACCGGACACGTCCGGTTCGCCGCCCGCTTCGGCCGCCGGGGTGGGCACCACGCGCAGGTGCACACGCTGTCTGGCGTGCCGGTAGCCGGGCAGCGCGTGCAGCAGCTTGCCGGGAGGGCTGATCACGATGTCGTCCACGCCCACCACGACGCGGCACTCGGGGAGGAACGGCTGCAACCGCAGCCAGGCGAACCGCGTGTCCTCGCCGCAGAACACCGGGGTGAGCATCGCGCAGACGCGTGCGGCAAGCGTTTTCCAGCGCGCGGGTTCGAGCACCTGCGGGGCGTGCACGTCGCCGATGAGCTCGCGCAGCCGCCGGTGGACGGAGGGGTGCGTGCGGCGGTCCACCCGGACCGCGAACAGTGCGCCGATCACGGTGTCGTTCATGCGGTCCGCGTCCAGCACGACCACGTCCGCCGGGTCGATCCCCGGGTTGGGGCCGAAGTAGCTGGAGAAACCGGACACCCCCAGCGCCTGCCCGGTGTGGTGGGCCACCAGGTCCCGCAGCGGGTTGTCACCCCGGTGCAGGTCCACCGCCTCGGGACCGGGCAGCACGGCGAGCCGCTCCAGGACGTGGTCCACCTGGTCGTCGCTGGTCACGCACATCACGCTGCGCCCGCGCGCCATCGCGTCCGCGCCGATCAGCGAGGCCACCACCACCGGGTCGTGCCGCTCCGGCAGCGGCAGTTCGACGTCGGCCTCACCTCGGCGGGGGAAGTAGCGCTCCAGCGAACTGGCCTCCGCAGGCCGCCGCGACCAGCACGGTGCGTCCGGATGTACCGCTGTCATTGCTCCTCCAGATGGCGTGCGTGTTCTGCACGCGTCTACATGTGGCTGCAGGGGTCCACCTGCACAAGGTCCACTGACGAGTGGGCGTGCTCGGGACTCGGGCGCCGCACGGACGCGCACGGCCACGTACGACGAGCGCTCCACGACGTCGCACGAACAGACCGCGCGCCGCGGTCGTCGCCGCGGCGGAATTTCGTCCGCCCGGCCGCGCGCCGAGATCAGCTCGGAATGACCTGGGACGGACAACCAGCCCGTTCACAGAGGTCGAAAATGTGAATTACCGCGCTCACGCTTCGCGCGCCCCCCGACACTCGCATGCTTCGAACACTAGGAGGCCATCCATTGAGGGTCAAGAAATTCTGGATCGTGTGGACATGTTCACCTGAGTGGACCAACGACGCCGGATTCAGGCGGATTTGTCGCTCGCAGCGACCGGGTTTCCTCGTCTTCGACCCGATTGGATCAGCATTGAGGTGAGCTCAATCAGTTCAGTGAGCTGGCCATGTTTGAAATGTGTGATGCCGAGAGCGTCTTCGGTGATGCGGCCGAATTCGTGGGATTGGTGGCGAAGTCCACGGGACGCGGCTGTGTCCGATGAGCAGGGCGTTGCGGGTGCGGGCGTCTTGATCGGTGTCCGGCCGCCTGATGAGGCCGTTGCTCACGGCTTCGCCGAGAACGGAACTGCCCGAGAGCAGCGGAAGCAGCGCTAGGCCGTTCGCTTCGGCCACCTCGCCGTCTCCCGGACTTCCGCCGCTTGCGCATGACCGAGCGCGAGAACGCCCTCGAGATCCCGCCGCGATCGATCCGGTCCTGCTCGACCCATTTCGACAACGTCACCGCGCGTTCCAGCTCGCGCAACGCCCTGACGCTGATCCCGGAGGCGAGCGCAAGACCTTCGCCCCATTGGAAGGCTGCCCCGTACTGGGTGGGCAGGTCGACCTCCGCCGTTCGGTCTCCCAACCCCCTCGCAGCGTGCACACCGAGTTCGAACACATCAGTCCAGTGGTACCCCGCGTATCGCCCGTGCGCGTAGTTGTACAAAGGCCAGGTGCAGTCGACCACCTCGCGGTACCGGCGGGCCTCCGTCGCCCGGCGGAGCACCGGGAGCCAGCTGGTCGCCTCCTGCTCCAGCCACGCCTCCGCCTCGGCCTGGGACGCGAACGGGCTGCCCTCAGACACGCCGGTCACCGTGGTGAGGAACAGCTTCCCGGCGGCGGTGGTCTTCCGCAGCACGTGGGTGAGGAGGGCGTCCTGCAGCTGTGCCCGGACGTTCTCCGGTTCCTCCGCCGCCAGGCGTTCCCGGGCGAACAACCAGACGAGGTCGTGGAACTGCAGCCGCATCCGTGCCGCGGTCACGGTGAGCACCGACGCCTCGATCAGTTCGTCCAGCGGTGCCTGGACCTCCTCCGAGGGGACGCCCGCGACGATGGCCGCGAGTTCCTCGCTGAAGTGGGCTCCTGGGATGAGAGCGAGCCTGCGGAACACCTCCTGCGCGGCGGGGCTGAGCCTGCGCGGTGAGAGCCCTGCGAGAAGATCCGGTCGATCACCGCGGTCGACCGGATTCCGCGTTCCGCCATGGGCAAGGCGCTGGTGCACCAGTTGAACGACGTCGGTGCCGGAGGAACGCGATGAGGCAGGGGGTTCTGGCCACGGGCGGAGCCGCGGGTTCGGTCGCGTCTTCGCGGAGGAGATGTGCCGCGCCGGAGCGGCGGTCGTCATCACCGGCCGGGACCCCGGGTCGGTGCGGAAAGCCCGCGACGACCTGATGCACGGGACACGCGAGCACGCTCACGGCGCCTGCGCGGTGTCCAAGCGCCGTGCCACCGCCACAGCCTCCAATGAAGGCGAAGTGTGATGACAGCCGCGGGTTCCGTCCGCAGTGGTCCCAACGTACGAGACGGTGCCTTGGCCGCGGTGTGAGCGTGTTCCTACCATGCCGGTGCGCACGACCGATTACCGGCTGTCCGGTATCCGACCCGAGGAGGAAGATGCCCACCTCCGCAGGCTGGCGGACAGCTTTCTGCTTCTCCGGTGCGGGAGCCGTTTTCGCCGATCCGTTCGCCTACTACCCGGTCGGTCGCGGCATCGCAGCAGGGATCGCGAGGCGGATCGACGCCGTCAGTTCGGACTACGGCTGGCCGTCCGTCTTGACCGGACCCGATCTCGCCTCGTGGAGCCCGTTGCTCGAACTGCAGACCTACCACGCGCAACTGGCCTGCTACCAGGTCCTCTTGAACGAGTTCGAAGTTCGTCCGGACGTTCTGCTCGGGCACAGCCTCGGCGAGATCACTGCATTGGTGGCCGCGGACGGTCTTGCCGTCGAGGACGGCGCGATCCTGCTGTGCGAACGCGCCGTCGCGCTCGCGGCCCACGCGGATGACGATGCCGCGACTGCGGCGTTCATGGTGTCGCCACAGGAGGGAAAGGCGTTCGCCGAACAGGCGGAAGGCGTTTCGGTCGCGGCGGTGAACAGCCCCGCACAGGTGGTTCTGTCCGGTCCCGCTGACCAGATGATGCGACTCGGAGACCTCGCCGTCGCCCGAGGCGTCACCGTGACTCCGTTGCGCGCGGGGCCGTACGCCCAGCACCACCCCGCTCTCAAGCCCGCGTTCGAGCGCTACCTCCAGTCCGTGCGAGGCATCCAGGCCGCGCCGCTGCGCACCGCTGTCTGGTCCCCGGTGCTCGCCAGGGCTCTCGAGCCGGAGGACGATCTGGTCCTGCTCGCCGCGCTCCAGATGGTGCGGCCACTGGACTTCCACGGCGCCGTCGCCGGGTTGTGGTCGGCCGGGGTCGGCCAGTTCGTCGAATGCGGTTTGAAGGACACGTCGACACGGCTGGTCACCGCGGCGCTCGGTGACCGGGCGCGCGTGTTCGCGCCGTTCAGGAAACGTTCGGCCGAAGCCGGGATCCGTCAGATCACCGCCCACCTCACCAGTCACGAGGAGCACGCCATGACCGACTCGAACGACGACATGATCGGCTACCTGCGCGAGAACTACGCCGCCGCGCTGGAGATCCCGGAGGAGATGGTGACTCCGGACGTCGACCTCGAGGCGGAGTTCGGACTCGACTCCCTGCAGCACCGCCTGGTGCTGGTGAAGGCGGCCGAGCGGTGGTCGGTCGACCTCGGCCGTGCCGAGTCGCCCGCGACGATCACCGTCCGCTCGGTCGCCGGGATGGTCAGGGACGCGGGCGCGGCGGGACAGGCCTGAACCGTGCACACCGACCGGGTCTGCCTCGTCGCGGCCGGTGTCGTGACGCCGGGGTGCGAGAACGTCGAAGAGTTGTGGCGGCGGGCACAGGACGGCCCGATCCTGTTCGGCCGTTCCGGCCGCTTCAGCGGGACCGGGTTGGCCTCCACGCTGAAGCACAGCGAAACCGGTCTGCCCTACGACCTCAGGTACGGGGAGGTGCCGGACCTGACGGCCGACGGGTCAGGTGACCTCCAGGTGGGGTGGCTGCGCCATGCGCTGCGGCAGTGCCTCGCCACCACGTCCGCCCCCGCCGGCCGCACCGGTCTGTTCGTCTCGGCCTCGACCGACACGAGCTACGAGATGGACCTGGCGCTCGCCGCGGACACGCTCGCGGCACAGGTCGCCGCGCGGTTGCCGGAGAACGGGCGTGCCCGGCGGTACGAGGCGATCCGGCGCGGGTTCGCCGAGTCGGACGCCTGCGTGGGCCGTGGACACACCGAGTTCTTCCCGCACAGCCAGGTCGCGCGTGCCGCCCGCGGACTGCTCCCGCCGGACACGAGAACGCTCGTGTCGAACAACATCTGCCCGTCCGCCCTGTACTCGGTGGACCTCGGCGTCCGGCACCTGCTGGACGGCGCGGTGGACGTCGCGTTCTGCGGGGGAGTGAGCTCGCACGGGCCACTGCGGCAGGTGTACTTCGCCGAAATGGGAACGCTGTCGCGCTCCGGGCAGCTGCGCGCCTTCGACGTGGACGCGGACGGCACGGTGTTCTCCGAGGGCGCCGGTGTGGTGGTGCTCAAGCGGTGGAGCGACGCGCTGCGGGACGGTGACGACGTGCTGGCCGTGCTCGCCGGGTTCGGTGCCGCCTCGGACGGCAAGAGCAAGGCCATCTTCGCGCCGAGCCAGGAGGGGCAGACCCGCGCGATGACCCGGGCGAGGTCGGTCAACGGGGTGACCGGCGCCGAGGTCTCGTGGGTGATCGGACACGGGACGGCGACCCTGGCGGGTGACGCGACGGAGCTGCGGTCGATCGCGGCCGCGCACCCCGGCGGCGAACCGTGGGTGACGGGGAACAAGGGGTATCTCGGTCACACCGGCATGGCCTGCGGTGTCGTCTCGCTCATCCAGGCCGCGACCGGCCTGCACCGGTCGACGGTGCCGCGGCAGCCGAACCACGTGGAGTTGCCGGAGTACGCCCGCTCGTTGTCCCTGCGGGTGCCCTCGGCACCGACGCGGCTGCCGGACGAAAACTCCTCGTACGTCGGGGTGTTCGCCTGCGGGCTCGGCGGCATCAACGGGTACCAGCTGCTCCGCTCGCCGCGCGGAGAGGTGGCCGGCGTGAGGTCCGCCCTGCCCGACCTCGGTGACGAACTGGTGCTGGTGCGGTGGAGCGCGTTGCTGCCGGGCAAGCCGTCGGACGACGAGGTCGCGGCCCGGCTGGCCCGAGGTGACGAGCCGGCCGACGACACCCGTTTCGAGTCCCCCTACCCGCTTCCGCCGTTCCCGGACACGCTGATCACGCCCAAGGTCGCGGCCGCGCTGGACATGAGCCAGCTGCTCACCGCCGAGCTGGCGAGCAGGCTCGCCGGCGGTGCGCCCCTCTGGGAGGGGGTCGAGGAACGCACCGGCGTGTTCGGCGCCCAGTACGGCCTCAGCACGTCGGCCGTCGAGTCCACCGTGCTGTGCCTGGGCGACGGGTTCGTGGAAACGCTGGAAGGCGAGGAGAAGGCGGCCGCCGCGGCCTACCTGGCCGAGCTTCGCGGACGAGTCGCGCCCATCAGCCCGTACAGCCTGGTCGGACGCATGTCGTCCACCGCTCTCGGCTGGGTCAGCAACCGGAGGAACCTGCGCGGTCCCACGATGATGGTCGACACCGGTGAGACCTCCGGGCTCGCCGCGCTGCACACAGCGGGGAGCTACCTGCGTCGCGGCGACGTCGACCTCGCCTTGGTCATGGCGTGGAACGCTTCCGCGCCGCAGGACGCGGCACGCTCGCTCGGCATCGGGGAGGAGGACGTCGCCGAAGGCGCGGTCGCGGTCGCGCTCACCCGCCGGGAGATCGCCACGGCCCGTGGCTGGGAGGTGCTCGCGCGAGTCCGGACCGACCTCGGCCCGGCGCCGGAGCCGTCGCGCCGCGAAAGCGGTCGCTACCGGGCCGCGGACGGCGTGTTCGACGTCGTGCGGTGCGTCGTGCGGGGAGAGTTCCCGCAGTGGTTCTCGGCCGAGTCCGGTCCCGCCGTCCACGTGCTCCCGCCGTCATGACGTCCGCCGTCGTGGCAGGAGGGGTGGTTCAGCCGTACGCGCTGAGGCTGGTGGCACGCCCCGCGACGCCCCGGGTCCCCGAGCGCGAGCCGCTGCCGCCCGGCGCGCTCGTGCTCACCGACGACGCGGAAATCGCGGACCGGGTACGCGCCACCGCCGGGAACGACGTCACGGTCGTGCTCGTACCGGAGACGATGGCCACCTCGGACGAGGAAACGGTGACAGGCCTCCTCGCCGCGGCGGGGCCGGTCGGCGGTCACCTGCGCGTGATCACGTCGCTGCGCGACGCCGAGTGGCCCGCCTCGCCCCGGCAGGGCCTGGTCGCTCTTCAGGAGACGGTGTTCGTCGCGTTGAAAAGGCTGGCCGGCTCCGCTCACGACGACTCGTCGGTGGCGATCCTGGTGCTGGACCGCCTGGACGGGGGAGCGCCGCACCCGCACTGCGCACTGCTGACCGGCCTGGCGAAGTCCGTCGTGTGGGAGCTGCCGGAGACACACGTGCACGCCCTGGTCACCGATGCCGGCTTCTCCGCCGCGGTGGCCCAGCTCCGCGTGGAGTCCGGCTGCGCCAAAGGCCTGCCCGTCGCCTACTACCGCACGGCGTCGGCCCCGGTGGGCCGGTGGGAGGAACGGCTCGTCCCGTTCGGCGAACTCGCCGCGGCCGTCGGACACTCGGGTGCCGCGGGTCCCGTCGTGGTCGCTGCCGGAGGTGCGCGGGGCATCACCGCGCGATGTCTCGAAGGCATGAGCCCTCCGCCATCGATGCTGTGGTTGCTCGGCAGCACCGAACCGGAGGCCATGACTGCCCTGTCCGCGGAGATCGGTGACCTCAGCGGTGCCGACTACGTGCGGGCGAAACGTCTCGAGGACCCGGGCGTCCACATCGCAGCGCTGCGGGCGACCTACGACCGGGCCCGCCAGGCGCGCGAATCGCTCACGACCATCGAGGCCCTGCGCGAGCGGATCGGCGCGGACCGGGTGCGCTACCTCGGGTGCGACGTCACCGATCCGGCCGCTGTCCGGCGTGCGGCGGCGACGGTCGCGGCGGACTCGTCGCGCATCGACCTCCTCGTGAACGGAGCGGGAATCGGCGGCGCCCGTCGTCTGCGGTCCAAAGACCTCGCGACGTTCCGCCGGGTGCGCGACACCAAGATCGCGGGTCACCACAACCTCAAGGCGGCCTTCCGCGACCCCGCGCCATCGGCGTGGTGCACCTTCAGCTCCGTCGCCGGAGCGTTCGGCCTGCCCGGTGAGATCGACTACGGACCCGCCAACGACGTGCTCAACGCCGCCGCCCGCTACGAGCAGGGCCGCGGCTCGCACGCCGAGTGCGCGATCGGGTGGAGCCTGTGGGGCGAGTCCGGGATCGGTCCGCGCACCGGGTTCACCGACTACACGGCGAAGACCGGGCAGCTCGGCCTCCTCGGTGACGCGGAAGGGCAGCGGCTGTTCGCGAGCCTGGTCGCGCCGGACCGCATCGGGCGGCACCCTTCGCCGGTCCTGCTGGGCGAGGCGGAGCGGCGGCTGGTGAGGACGCGTTTCCCCGGCCTGGTCGACGACGGCATCCGGCTTCCCTACCTGAGCAGCCCACCGCACACCCGTCAGGACGACACCGTCTGGCCGTTGGACCTCTCCCGGCACGACCACCTGCGGGGACACGTCCGCCAGTCGCGAGCGCTCGTGCCGGGCGCCCTCGTGCTGGAACTGGCCGCGCACGCCACCGACCACCTCGCCGGGCACGGTCTCGTGGACAGGTTCCAGGACATCAGGTTCGGCGCTCCGGTCGCCGTCGACCCGCAGCTGGCCGAGTACACCGTCGCGGCGTCGTTCATGCCTTCGAGCCCGGACGGCGGCGTGGTCCGCGTCGCCGTCCAGTCGCAGCTCGAGGCCGGGAACGGCGACCGCCGCGTCACCCACGTCGAGCTGGCGGTTCCGCTCGGCGACGACGTGACCACCCGCCTCCAGCCACCTCGGCCGAGCGTCCGCCGCGCACCCGCGACGATGTCCATGTCAGGACTGTTCGACCAGGTCCGCGACTGCCACCTCGTCGGCGACACCACCTCGGCCCGGTGGGAGCCGTCGCTGACCGCCCGCGAGTTCTTCTCCTCGCACCGGCTTCCGTGGCTGCTGATAGACGCGCTGTTGCAGACCGCCTGTGCCACCGGCGTTCCGCACCGGTACGCGACACCGCTCTCGATCACGGAGGTGCGTCTGCACACCCGTCACAACGACCTCGCGCTGGCCGACCAGGCGGAGAGCGTCCACCTGCACGTGGCCCATGAGGCAGGCGTCGCCAACGGCGTGGCCACCACCGATGGCGGCACTGTGCTCGTGACGCTGACCGGGCTCGTGCTGAGCGGACGGGACGGTGTGACGTGACGGGACCGCACGACCTGTTGCTGGGCCTGCTGTCGCCTGCGGGACGCGTCGACCCCTACCCGTACTACCGGCACCTGGTCGAGCGCTGGCCCGTCCTGCCGATCACCCGTGAGCGCCTGCTCGTCACCGGTTACCAAGAATGCGTGGACGTCCTGGTGAACCCCAGGCTGTTCCCGGTTCCCGACCGCCACTGCGCCGACCGGCTGTGGCCGGCGTGGCACACGTTCCCGTCGACCGATCTGCTCTACCGCAGCCTGCTCTTCCGCAACGCGCCCGACAACCAGCCGGCCCGGCGGCTGCTCGCGCGCTTCTTCGGTCCCGACGAGGTGGCGCGGATGCGACCGATGATCACCCGGCACGCCGAAGCCGGCACGGCACCGTTCGGCGCTGCCCGTGCGGTGGTGGACGCAGCGCGAACGTTCACGACGATTCCCAACGGGGTCATGGGCGAGTTGCTCGGCTTGCCGCGGCACGACGAGGAGATGTTGGCAGGGTGGGTCAACAGCTTCCTGGAACGCAACGAGCTGCACCCGCCGGACAAGGCGCTCGCGGTGGCGGACGAGGCGGCGACGCGACTCGTGGAGCACTTGGACGCCACGGTCGGCGGGGAAACCCCACTCGTCCGCACGCTCGCGGGCCACGGCCGGCTCAGCGCCGGCGACCTGATGAGCAACCTGGTGTTCCTGCTCGGCGCGGGCACCGTGACCACCGGATCGCTGCTGGGCACCGGTGTACGCCGCCTCGCGGCGCGCAACGACCTGTTGCCGCGTCTGAGGGAGGACGACGCGTTGCTGCGGTCCTTCGTCCAGGAGACGCTGAGGTACGACCCTCCGATCCAGTACGGCGTGAGGGTCGCGGCGGAGGACACCGAGCTCGCCGGAGTGCCGCTTCCCCGCGACAGCGTGGTGCTGGTGAGCTTCGGTGCGCTCGGCCGTGATCCCGCTAGGTTCGCCGATCCGGACGTGTTCGTGGCGGACCGCTTCGACACGCCGGAACCCGCGGTGCGGGACGTCCTGTCGTTCGGCCTGGGCGCGCACCGGTGCGCCGGTGCCGAACTGGCGCTCGTGACGAGCGAGATCGCGTTCCGGCTACTGGCGGCGCGCGTGGACGCCATCACGGAGGCGGGTAGGCCCGAGAGGCAGGCTCGTGCGGTCACCCGCGGCTACACCAAGCTCGCTGTCGAGGTCGTGCCGGTGGGTCGCTCCTTTCCGGAAGGTGCCACGACGGTGAGGTGATCAGCGACTTCACGTGAGCCGGTCGTGTTCGAGATGGGTACGAGTGCTGCTTCGACGACATGTCCGGCCGCCCGGCCGTCGTGGACGAGAGCCCAGGACGCCGGCGTGCGAGGTCGCGCTGCCCCGACTCGGCCGCGGAGTGGTCACGTCGCTCGGACCTCCTCCAACGTGCAATTCGCGTGGCCGAGCTCGTGAGATGTGCGTGGGCACCACGCCGTTCCGGGCACCTGCCACGCATGATCACCACTTGCGTCGAGTGCGGCCGAGCAGTCCTCAAGTCGAGAATGCCGCCCGTGGCGGCAACTGAACGCAGGTGGTCGGCCAGATCGGCTTGACCGGGACCGTGTTCCTCGCGCACGGAGGTCAGGCACATCACCGGCCGGGAGCGATCATGACCACCTGGTGGTCTCCTGGCCGCCCGGTGAGGGCGTCCATCATCGCTGTCACCGGCCCGCCGTCCAGCGGGACGATGTCGGTGATGATCTGCTCGACCGGGACGCTGTCGTTCGCGAGAAGGTGCAGGGCCGCCTCGAACGCGCCCCTGTTCTGGGCGAAGCTGCCCACGATCCGGATCTCCTTGGTGATGAGGGCGACCGAGTCCAGTTCGGTGGGCCGCTCGTTCACCCCGAGTGCGACGATCGTTCCCCGTGTGCGCACGCGCCGAGCCGACTCCGCGAGCGCGGTCACCGAACCCACGCACTCGAACACCACGTCCGCGTCCTCGGTTCGTTCGTCGACGTCCACCGCGGTGATCCCGGTCGCCGCCAGGCGTGCGCGCCGGACGGCGTTCGGTTCCACCACCCGCAGGCCTTCGACTCCCCGCCGCCGCAGCACGTGTGCCAGCAGGAAGCCGACCGTGCCGCCGCCGAGGATCGTGACGGTGTCCTCTTCGGACACTCCGGAGCGGTCGGCCGCGTGGACCGCGCAGGACAGCGGTTCCGTCAGCGCGGCGTGTTCCAGCGGAACACCGTCCGGTACCGGGTAGACCGTGTGCTCGGGGACCACGATGCTCTCGGCGTAGCCTCCGGGGCGGGTGCCCAGGCCGAGGGAGCTGCGCTGCCAGGGCTGCACCGCGCACAGGTGGTTGTCGCCCGCCCGGCAGTCGTCGCAGTCGCCGCAGCCCGCCTTCGGCCAGACCACCACGGCCTGCCCCGCAGCCAGCCGTTGCCCGCCCGGTGCGGCGACGTGGCCCGAGATCTCGTGTCCGAGCACGGCCCCGGCCGGGACGACGTGCGGCATGGCCCGCAGGTGCAGGTCGGAACCGCAGATGGCGCAGAACGCCACGTCCACCCGCACCCAGCCGGGTGCCGGCTCGCGGTCCTGGACCTCGACGAGGCACAGCCCGCGCTCCTCGGTGACGACCAGCGCCCTCATTCTTCCTCCACAGCTTGTTCGTCGGCGAGGAACGCCCGGATCCGCGCAACCAGGACGTCGGGTTGCTCCTCGGCGGGGAAGTGCCCGCAGGAGTCGATCTGCGCCCCCTCGACCCCGGTGGCGTAGTCCCGCCACAGGTCGAGCACGGGCAGCGTGCCCACGAGTCCCCGGGCGCCCCAGGCCAGCTGCACGGGCATCGTCAGGCGCCGACCCGCTTCCGCGTCGGCGTCGTCGGCTTCGAGGTCCTCGTGGCGGGCGGCGCGGTAGTCGTCGAAGCTCGCGCGAAGCGCCCCTGGCTGGGCGTAGGTCTCCGCGTAGTGCCGCAGGTCCGCCTCGGTGAACGCCTCGTGCCGGAACGCCCCGGCCGCCAGCATGAACCGCACGTACTCCCCGCCCCTGCCCTCGGTGAGGAACTCGGGGAGGTCGGGAACGAGGTGGAACAGCCAGTGCCAGTACGCGGTCCCGACGCGTGCGTCCATGTGCCGCCACATCTCCCGCGTCGGTACGACGCTGAGCAGCACCAGGCGGCTGATCTCGTGCGGCCGGTCCAGTCCCCACCGGTGGGCGACGCGCGCTCCCCGGTCGTGACCGACCACGACGGCCTGCTCGTGTCCCAGCTCGCGCATGAGCCCGCTCATGTCGGCCGCCATGGTCCGCTTGTCGTACCCGTCTCGGGGCCGGCTGGACGCCCCGTACCCGCGCAGGTCCGGCGCGACCACCTCGTGGTCCCGCGCCAGAGCGGGAAGGACGTGGCGCCAGGCGTGACCGGTCTGCGGCCAGCCGTGCAGCAGGAGGACCAGCGGACCCTCTCCGGCGCGTCGCAGGCGGAACCGCAGACCGCCCACCGCGCGCGTCTCCTCATGAACGCGCATCGCCACGGCGGTTCACCTGCCCTGTGCCGGGAGGTGTACGCCCAGGGCCCGCGCCGAGGAGGTGAACTCGGTCAGGTAGCGGTCGTCGACCATGGGGGCGGTGACGAGCTCCGGCAGGGGTGCGAGCAGCTCGGCCAGGAGGTCGATCTTCTCCCTGTCGGGCGACACGGGCAGGTGCGGCTCGCGCAGCCGGTGAGTGGCGAAGTCGGCCACGAGGTCGTCCATGACCTGTTGCGGCACCAGCGGTTCGGCGTCGTGCTCGGTCAGGACGAGGTCGAGCATGCGGGCGTGGACGAGCACGACGGCCTCGGCGTGCGTGAACGATCCGTTCTCGCGGCTGCGCCACGTCTCCGTCAGCGCCTTCTCGACCCGCTCGGGCAACGTTGCCGGCGGGCAGGAGGCGAACCGGTCGGAACCCAGGGCGCTGCGCGCCACCTGGTAGGCCATCACGGAGTTGTCGCCCGCGAAGGTCACGTTGACCTCGAAGTCGGTCCGCAGGGTGACGATCTGGTTGTGGCCGTGGAAACCCTGCGAGCCGCACATCTCCCGGCACGCGGCCAGGACCTCCAGGGCCAGCCAGGAACCGCACTTCCCCGTCGCGGTGAGGACGTGCATGTTCTTGCGACCGGGATCGGTGTGCCAGTCGCGTTCGACACCCCTGACGACGGCGCGTTCCAGCAATCGCAGCGCAAGGGAGCGCAGCTGCACCTGGTACAGCCGGTCGCGGAACAGCGGCTCGTCGAGGAGTGTCCTGCGCCGGGGCTCGCCGCGGGTCTCGCGGTGACCGGCGAACCGCCAGGTGAGGTGGGCCGCGAGCTCGGCGGCCCGCGCCCCGGCGCTGAGCGGGAAGATGCGTTCCTGCACGAAGGTCTCGATCGACTTCACGAAACGGGTGCCTGCGTCGGGCAGCGTGCTGGAGAAACGGCCGTTCTCGTCGATGCGCGAGTACCGTCCCATCAACGCCTCGCGGGTGAGCCGGACCCCGGTGAAGCGGGCACCTCCGACCTGGTTGGCCTGGATGCCTCCCTTGGGGTCGCAGGAGAGGATCGTGATGCCCGGCAGAACAGGACCGTTCTCCTCGTCGCGGAGCGGGACGCGGAACCAGTGGTGGCCGACGTCCTCGCCGTCGATCACGAGGCGGGCCAGGACCATGCCGACGGTCGCGGCGTGCTTGATGTTCCCGATCCAGAACTTGCACGCGGCGTCCGTGGGGGTGTCGAGCGTGAAGCACTGCTCCGCACGGTCCCAGGCCACCGTCGTGCGGATCTCCCGCAGGTTGGTGCCGCCCCCGATCTCCGTGCAGCAGAAGGCGTAGACCTGCCGCATCTGCGTGATCTCGTCGTGGTGACGGGCGACCTGCTCGGGAGAGCCGTGGTTGAACAGCGCGCTCCCGGCGATCAGGTGGTCGGTGATGGTCGAGGTGAGCGCGAAGTCGAAAGCTCCCGTCAGGCCCATCACGTCGCACATGGACCGGAACGCGTGCTCGCCCGGCCGGCCCATCCACATGTCGTTGTGCACCAAGCCTTCCCGGAAGATCGCCTTCATCCGGTCGATGGTCAGGTCCATGTAGTCGCGCAGGGGCAGGTCGTCCCGCAGCCGCGGATCGAACAGGTCCTCCCGCAGCAGGCCGCGCATCGTCTGCAGACAACGGCTCGAGGTGAGGAGCGGGTGCTCGTGAGGACCTGCGGTCGCGGTCATGTGGTCGATCCTCTCGATCTGCGAGTACACGCATCCCGGTGTGCGGGTGCCTGTGAGAACTCCTCGGTCTGCGGCTGACCGATGAGCGGTGGAGCATCCGAGGCGAAGCTAGCGGTGTTCCTCGAACTGATCACGTTCTCGTCCCACGGCGTGGTATGCGTCGGCTGTGGCCTCGAAGTCGCGGGCGTACGGTCATTTCACCGGCTGGCGACGCGCCGTTCACCGGCAATCGTCAGTCCACAACAGACTTTCAGGTCGAGGAGCGTTCCCATGACAGTGAACCGTCGCCGTCTTCTGCTGGGCAGCGCGGCCCTGCTGGCAGGTGCCGCGGGCACGGCCGTCCCCGCCGCCGCGGCGCCGGCCGGGTTCCCGGACTACCGGTACCGCC
>NZ_JAJCXE010000056.1:120191-232581 GCF_021056325.1 Lentzea sp. CC55
TGGGCGCACAGAACGGGGAGTAGACCGGGGATGCCCGCCAGGAGAACCTTCCCGGCGCGGTGCAGTGCAGGCGTTCGACGACGCGAGCCGTGGTGCCGCACAGGACGGACAGCTGGACGGCGTCGCGAGTGGACTCGTAGAGGTCCGCGAGGACCGGCAGCAGTCGTTCGCGGGTGTGGTCGGAGATCTCCAGGGGAACGGCGGTCGACAACTCGATGATCTTGGTGGTGAGGAAGAACCTGTTGTCGATCATTTCGACGAGTTCCTCGGCCCGCGGGAAGCCGACCATGCCGTGGACCGTGGACTTCGGGAGGTCGGCGTGGCGGGTGAGCGACGCCGCGCCGTCGCACGAGCCGAAAGCCTGGAGCACGGACAACACCTTCGTGGCAGCGGTACGTCGCGAGGGGTGTGGGTCTCGCGCGGGCGGCACGGTCGCGGGGGTGTCCAAGGCGGTGTTCTGGTTGGTGATCACGGTTTTCTTCTTTCGCCTGCGGGTTCCAGCACGCCGTATTGAGAGCGTCGCGTTGTGTAGCAACGAAGTTCCACAAAGCCGCACGCGAAAGAGTGAACCTGCGGTCCTCTGAGGATGCTTCGCGGCGGACGTCCGGGAGGTCCCATCGGTTGGTACGGCTGGTTGACCGGGTGGATTCGCGGTGAATAAGTTCGTTTGGGGCCAATTTCAGCTTTGGCGGGACGAGGGATCACCGTGGAGCTGTGAAAGACGGTGGTCCGGTGAGAACTGGAAGACCGATCGCCGAAGTCGCGATTCCGCCGCGACATCCGAGGAGCTGGTAATGGCCGTTCTCACGCAACCCTCCCCGAGGTCGTCCGCCGAGCTCGCCGCCGCGCTGATCCGCACCGGGTTCTTCGACACGTACTTCGTCTACGAGCACGGTGACGTCTGGACGGTCGCCTGGGGCGTGCGCGTGGAGATCGTGGTGAACGCGACCCGCGTGCGGGTCCGGCGTGACTCGGTGGAGGAGTCGTGGCCGGTCGTGGGCGGGCCCGTGCGCGCGGCACGTGCGGCGCTGGAGCGGTTGTCCTTGCGCGAGTGGACGGTGTGCGGCTGGATCGCGTTCGAAGCCGTGCACGTCCTGAACGACCGCTCGGACCTCGCCGGCGACTCGGAGGTCGTGCACCTCGTGGCGCCCGAGGTGGAGGTGCGCATCGAGAGCGGAAGGGCAAGTGTCGTGCGGGGCGGCGACCCGCGGCTCGGCGCACTGCTCGAACACCTGCGCACGGCACCGGTCGAGGACATGCCCGCTTCGGGGCGCGCGATCGTGCAGGTGGACCTGGACGCGGGCAGCGTCCGGTACCGCGACGCGGTGCTGGAGGCGGTGGAGGAGATCCGGTCGACCGGACTGCACAGGGTGACCCTGTCCCGCAGCGTGCCCGTGGACGAGCCCGTCGACTTCGTCGAGACGTACCTGGCCGGACGCGCGGCCACCGCACCGGAGCGGTCGTTCCTGCTGTCGATCGGAGGCCTGACGGCGACGGGCTTCTGCACGCAGACGGTGCTCGAGGCCGCGCCGGACGGCAAGGTGTCGACACGACTGCGGCTGGGGAACCGTGCGCTCGAACGTGCGAACGAGCTGGTGCCGGACCCGGACGAGGCGGACGAGCACGCGATCGCCGTCGAGCACGCGTTCGCCGGCTTGAACGAGGTCTGCGAACCGGGTTCGGTGGTGGTGGAAGAACTGATGGCGGTCATGGCCCGGGGAGGTGTCGACGACCTGGCTTCGCGGCTGTGCGGTCGGCTGGCCGAGGGCAAGACCTCCTGGGACGCCTTGGAGTCGCTGTTCCCCGGCATGACGGTCTCGGGTGCGCCGAGGGAAGCAGCGTGTGAGTTCACCTCCCGGTCGGAATCCTCGCCGCGGGGCGTCTACTCGGGTGCCGTGCTGTTCGCGTCGGACGACGGCTTCCTGGACGCCGGCCTGGTCCTGCACGCGGTGTACGAGAGGAAGGGCCAGCGGTGGTTGCGCGCGGGCGCCGCGGTCGTGGCGTCCTCGCGGCCGGAGCGGGAGTTCGAGGAGACCTGCGCGGAGCTGCGGAGCATCGCGGCGCACCTCGTAGCGGGCCCGGCGTGACGCAAGCCGTTCCCCACCTGCCGCTGCCGGTCGTGTAGAGCATCGCCGCCAGCTGCGTGCGCCGCTGGATCCCGAACTTGCGGTAGACGCGGGTGAGGTGGAACTCGACGGCCCGCCGGGACACGGACGACTTCCGGGCGACCTCGTCGTTCGAGGAGTCCGCGGCGACCAGGCTTGCCTCGCTGGAGTACCGCAGGGCCAGTTCGAGTTCGTTGGTCCTGATCAGCGAGTTGATGGCGACGATCATCCGCTGCGGGTCCCGCATGAACGACACCGCGCCTGCGGACAACGCGGCCAGCGCGGCCTCGCGGGACGTCGTCAGGTCTTCGCCCCGGTTGCTCGGGTCCTCCGCCACCAGCGCGGCCGGTGACGCGGAGCGCGAGGCGCAGCTGGGCGGAGAACTCCGGCGCCGAAGCGCACGTCCTGGCTATGGACTCGCTCAACGCTTCACGCGCGTCCTCATGGCGCCCGTCGAGGCAGAGCGCCCGGAACAGCAGCGAGGTGACGTCGAGGAGGAGCCCGCCACCGCGTGGAGGACGGTGAGCGCGCCCTGCGCCACCTCCGCACCGAACCCGTTGCTCGATCCAGCGAACCGGCCGAGATCATCAGGAACGACATGCACCGCGAACACCGAGGACTCCATTTCGACGCGCCCGTCAACGGGCGGAGGAGCGGATCGAAGCTGATGACGTCGTGACAGAGCAGAAAGTTCCCGTTCCAACCGTTGGGTCGGCCGGCGAAATCTCCCATGGTCGGTCCTGGAACATCTCGCGCATTCACCGGAGCGCGATATGAGTGAATTCAACTCCGCCCGGCGACGCCCAGTTGCTTCACCGCCAGCACGAAGAGCTGGTCGAGGTAGGCGTTCCCGGTGGGCTCCGTCAGCGGCCACCAGTCGAAGTCGTCGTGCGTGGTGTCGACCCGCGGCCGGGCATCGTCCTCGACGTGGGCGAGGAAGGTGACGTTGACGGTGTGGGTGGGGGAGTCGCCGTGTGCGGACGCCTCGAAGACGGTGGAGAAGGTCCCCAGCACACCGCACAGGGTCAAGCTCAGCCCGGACTCCTGCCCTGCCGTGCGCACCGCGGCCTCGGCGAGCTGCTCGCCCTTGCGCATGCGGCCGCCCTGCAACCACAGGGAACCCGCCTGGGGTTCCTGGGTGCGCCGGGTGAGCAACGCCTCGCCGGCCCGGACGACGAGCGTGTCGACGCAGACGACGGGCATCCGTTCCAGGATCTCGCGGTACAGCTCCTCCGGTACCCAGGCGTGTCCGCCCGCGCCTCGACCGTCACTCCAGTCGAGCGCGGGTGCGGTGGGCAGTGCGTCCGACTGCACGGGGTTGAGCGGTCCAGGCATCGTCTTCCGCCTTCCGGTGATCGCGTTCCGCCAGAAGGTATGGACCTGTTCCGCGCCGGACCACCTCTTGTCCCGTTCGGTGGGATGAGCCGCGTTCCACGAGGCACGGCCTGCATTCCATCCCGAGCGCTGGTACGGGTTCTGGCTGATCGACGACGGGCTGTCACACACTCCCCTCATCCGACGGGCGGATGCCGGTCGAGAACTTCATCGGCAGCTGCGAAGAAATGCACGACAGCCCGATCTCACGAATGGAACCCCTCATGCCCCAGCAGGAATTCTGGCGCGGTAAACGAGTGCTGGTCACCGGTGGCTGCTCGTTCATCGGATCGCACCTGGTGGAACACCTCGTCGGTGCCGGTGCCAGGGTGCGCGTGGCCGACGACCTCAGCTCGGGACGCCTGGAGAACCTCAGCGCCGTTCCGGAGTCCTCCTGGGAGTTCGTGGAGGGCGACCTCTGCGACCCGCGGCTCGCCGCCGAGGTGATGCGCGGCATCGACGTCGTCTTCCACCTCGCCGCGATCCACGGGGGACGGGGGTTCATCGAGCTGCACCAGGCCGCGTGCTCGCGCAACTTCGTCCTGGACGGCGTGGTCTCGCAGGCGGCGGTCGACGCGGGAGTGGAGAACTTCGTCTTCGCCTCCTCCGGCTGCGTCTACCCGGTCGACCTCCAGGCCGACGTGAACGAGGAGGTGCGGCTCACCGAACCCCAGGTGGGTCCGCCCTTCCACGCGGACGGGATCTACGGCTGGGCCAAGCTGATGACGGAGCAGCGGCTCGCCGCGCTCCACAGCGAGCTCGGGTTCCCGTCGGTGTCGTGCCGCCTGTTCACGGTCTACGGCGAGCGCTGCCCGGAGAGCCACGCCCTGACCGCCATGGTGGGCCGGGCGTTCATCCGGCAGAAGCCCTTCGAGGTCTGGGGCGACGGGACGCAGATCCGCAACTGGACCTACGTCACGGACATCGTGCGCGGTCTGGTCCTCGCCGGAGAGCGCGTCCACGACGGCAGCGCGATCAACCTCGGCACCGAGGAGCCGATCCAGGTCAAGGAAGCGGCCAGGATGATCCTCGGGTTCACCGGCCAGTCCGACACGGAGATCAAGCCGCTGCCGGACAAGCCGACCGGCCCCTACAACCGGGTCGCGTCCGCGGCCACGGCGTTCGAGCGGCTCGGCTGGACACCCGAGGTGCCGTTCCACACCGGCCTCAAGCGGCTCACCGAGTGGTACTTCGAGTCGCGGCAGGCGGAGCGGATGACGACGGACGAGTTCGCCGAGCGGCTGACCACGAGGTAGAGATGGCCGACGCACCGCGGTCGACACCAGGACCGGAGATCACCACCGGGGAACGCCGGCGCACGGCGTGGTCCAACTGGAGCGGGGCGGTCCGCGGCATCGCGGACCGCCTCCTCGCTCCCGGCACCGTGGACCAGCTGCGCGACATCGTGCTCGACGACACCGCACGCGCACGCGGCATCGGCGTTGTGGGATCGGGGCACTCCTACGCGAACCTCGTCGCACCGACCGGCCGGACGCTGGTCGACCTGCGCCACCACCGCGGCGTCGTCGCCGTCGACCCGGCGGCGATGACGGTCACGGTGAGGGCGGGCACGACGATGCGCGAGCTGAACCGGGAGCTCGCCGCGGCGGGCTTCGCGCTGCCGAACCAGAGCGCGATCGACGAGCAGACCGTCGCCGGCGTCGTGGCCACGGCCACCCACGGGAGCAGTCCCCGGCACGGCACGCTCTCCAGCCACGTGGTGGCGGCGCGCATCCTCACCGCGGACGGCCGGGTGCGCACGATCACGCGGGACGACCCGGAGCTCGACGGCGTCCGCACGCACCTGGGATGCCTCGGCGTGGTCCTGGACCTGACCTTCGCCGTCGTGCCCGGCCACCGGCTGCGCAAGGTCGTCCTGCGCAGGCCGCTGGCGGAGGTGCTGGCGAACCTCGACGAGTTCCGCGGGGTCCACTTCGGCGGCTTCTGGTGGTACCCGCACACTTCCCAGGCGATCGTCTGGGAAGCCGCGCCGACGGACGAGGCCCCGACCCCGCCACCGGGACCGCCCGGCGCGCTGCTTTCGGCGCTGTGCAACAACTCCTGGCCTGCGCGGGTGGCGGGCGCCGCGCACCACGCGGCCGCCGTGGCCGCCGGCCGGGGCGGTGCGCAGGTCATGCGGTGCGACGACGCACTCCTGCACCACCTCCCACCGCCCGTGCAGGGCACCGAGTACAGCGTCTCGTTCGACCGGGCGGCCGACGCCATCCGCGCCCTGGTCCGAGAAGTGCGCCGAGGAGGGTTGCGCGTCTGCGCACCGGTGGACGTCCGCTTCACCGCTGCGGACACCGCCTGGCTCAGCCCGAGCAGGCAGGCCCTCACCTGCCACATCGGAGTGACGCACCCCGTGTCGGCGCGGGACCCCGAGGGGTGGGTCGCACCGCTTCGTGCCGTGGACTCGGTGCTGTGGGACTTCGACGGCCGCCCGCACTGGGCCAAGGTCCACTTCAGGACGGGCCGGGAGCTGGCCGCGCGCTACCCGGGGTGGGACCGGTTCCAGGAGCTGCGCGGGGCCTGGGACCCGGACGGCGTCTTCCTCGGAGGGCACCTCCGAGAGCTCTTCGAACGCTGACCCCTCGAGAGGCGGAAGCTCATGGCGATCAAGTTCGGCTACCACACCTGGTCCTACTCCAGCTTCGGCAGCTGGGTCCCCGCGTACACGTTGGACGAGACCGTCAAGCGGCTGGCGCGGATCGGCTTCGACGGCATCGAGATCGGGGCCGCCGCACCGCACGCCTATCCGCCGTACCTGAGCCCCGCCAGGCGGCGCGAGGTGCGCAGCCTGCTCGACGACCACGGCATCGAGGTCTCGGGCATCGGCCCGGCACCCACCGGGGGACCCGGCTACAACCCGAGCTCTCCCTCGGCCGAGGAACGCGAAGCGACCGTGGAGCACTACCGGGCGATCAACGAACTGTGCGCGGAGTGGGGCGCCGGAGCGGTGGTCTACCTGCCCGGCTGGGTCGTGTTCGGCACCCGGCGGCGGCAAGCCTGGGCGTGGTCGCGCGAATGCCTGGCCCGGGTCGCCGACGACGCGGCGCAGTACGGCCTCACGGTGGTGGTCGAACCGCTCGCGGAGAACTCGAACCTGTGCGAGAGCGGCGAGGACGCCATGGAGCTGATGGAGGACATCGCTCGGCCGAACGTGAAGGTGATGTTCGACTGCAGCCACGTCCGCTACCGGCGGGAGTCGCTCACCGACCAGGTCCACCTGATGGGCGCGGACCTGCACGAGATCCACATCGCTGACACCAGGGGAACGCAGACGCGGTTGCCCGCCGGTCTCGGGGACGAGGACTGGGAGGGCCTGGTCGACGCCCTGCTCGACACGGGTTTCGACGGCTACCTCACGGCCGAGACGGGGTTCCACCGCCGCGGGATCGACCCCGACCACGACGCGCGGACCGGGCTCGCGTTCCTCAAACCGCTGGTGGAACGCAAGTGCGCCGAACGCGCCGCCGCGTCCACCCCCGCACCCTGAACCGCGTCCCCAGCAACCCGATCGGAAGGCACCGGCACGATGGAGACAGTCGCCCTGCACACCAGGCTCAAGCCGGGCAAGGAAGCCGCTTACGAGGCCGCGCACGCCCGGATTCCCGACGACCTCGACGCGGCGCTGCGCGCGGCGGGGGTGCGGTCGTGGCGGATCTGGCGCAGCGGTCTCGACCTGTTCCACGTCGTCGAGGTGGACGACTACGCGGCCATGATGGAACAGATGCACGGGCACCCGGCGGACGTCCCGTGGCAGAAGAGGATGGACGAGTTCCTCGACGCCCCGCTCGACTACGACTCGGGCCGTTCGGACGCGAAGTTCGTGTGGGAGCTGCCGTGATCGACGGCCTCGGCCTCGGCGGGTCCGCGCTGGGGAACCTGTACCGCCCGGTGTCCGATGTGGACGCCCGTGCCACCGTCGACGCCGCGTGGCAGGCCGGCGTGCGGTACTTCGACACCGCTCCGCACTACGGCCTCGGCCTGTCGGAACGGCGGCTCGGCGCGGCGCTCGCGGACCGGCCCCGGTCGGAGTTCGTCATCTCGACCAAGGTCGGCAGGCTGCTGGAACCCTGCGGCGGCGGAGGCGACGACTTGGCGGAGGGCTTCGCCGTGCCCGCGACCCACCGGCGGGTGTGGGACTTCAGCGCGGACGGGGTGCGCCGCTCGCTGGAGGCATCGCTGACCCGGCTCGGCCTGGACCGGGTCGACCTCGTCTACGTCCACGACCCGGACGACCACGGTGAGCAGGTCCTGCGCGAGGCGTTGCCGGCCTTGGCGGAGCTGAGGGCCCAGGGCGTGATCCGCGGGATCGGCGTGGGCGTGAACCGGTGGGAGGTGGCGGAGCGGTTCGTGCTGGGGCATCCCCTGGACCACGTCATGCTGGCCGGCCGGTACACGGTGCTGGAGCACGCCGCGACCGCGGACTTCCTCTCGCTGTGCGCGGAACGGGACGTCTCCGTCGTGGCGGCCGGTGTCTTCAACTCCGGGCTGCTGGCCCGCCACGACGTCCCGGCCGACGCCACGCACGACTACACGACGGCACCGGCCGCGCTGGTCGAGCGCGCCCGCAGGATCGCCGGGATCTGCCGGCGGCACGGCGTGCCGCTTCCGCGGGCGGCGCTGCACTTCCCGTTCGGGCACCCGGCGGTGCGGGCGGTCGTGGTCGGTGCCCGGTCGGCGGCGGAGGTCAGCGAGAACGTCGCGATGGCCGCCGGCGAGGTGCCCGCCCGCGTCTGGTCCGACCTGCGCGCCGAGAACCTGCTTTCCCCGACCGTTCCCGTGCCGCTGCCGAAGGGCTTCGAGAAGGCGGCCGGCTGATGTTCCTTCGATCTTCATGTGGGGTGTGTGATGTTTGAGCAGCAGGGGAATTCCACGGGCTGGCGGCTGCCGCAGGAGTCGACGGCGGCGGGCGCTGCGTACCGGGCGGTGCAGGACGAGCTGCGCCCGGACGTGCGACCGCAGCTGAACCTGGCGACGTTCATCACCACCGGGATGGAACCGGAAGCCGAACGGCTGATGGCTGATTTCCTCTACAACAACACCGTCGACGGCGTGCAGCCGTTGCACACGGCCGACTTGGCGCAGCGGTGCGTCGCGGCGCTCGCCGACCTGTGGCACGCCCCCGACCCGGACAGCGCGGTCGGCACGTCGACCGGTGGTTCCAGCGAGGCGTGCATGCTCGCCGGCCTGGCGATGCTGATGCTGTGGCGCTCCCGCACCAGCGGCTCCGGCGGGCGGCCCAACCTGGTCATGAGCACCGCCGTGCACGTCTGCTGGGCCAAGTTCTGCGCTTACTGGGACGTCGAGGCGAGGCAGATCCCGGTGCGGGAAGGCGGTTCCGGCATCGACCCGCAGACCGCGGCCGAGATGTGCGACAGCGACACCATCGGCGTGGTGACCGTGCTCGGCACCACCTACGACGGCTTCTACGAACCGGTGCAGCAGGTGTGCGCCGCGCTGGACCGGCGGTACGCCCGCGACGGCGTCGACGTACCGGTGCACGTCGACGCGGCCTCCGGCGGGATGGTGGCGCCGTTCCTCGACCCCGCACTGGTCTGGGACTTCCGGCTGCCCAGGGTGAGCTCGATCAACACCTCCGGGCACAAGTACGGCCTCGTCGCTCCGGGGCTGGGGTGGATCGTGTGGCGCGACCCGAGCGTGGTACCCGCCGAACTCGGGTTCTCGACCGACTACACCGGTGGCCGCATGTCCACCCAAACCCTCTCGTTCACCCGGCCCGTCGCGCCGGTCGTCGCGCAGTACTACCAGTTCCTCCGCCTGGGCGCGGAGGGCTACCGGGCTGTCATGCAACGCTGCCGCGACCTCGCCCGGTCACTGGCCGCCCATCTCGGCCAGTTCCCCGAGTTGCGGGTGATCTCCTCCGCGGACCACCTGCCCGTGGTCGCGTTCACGACCCACGACCACGCCGGATTCAGCGTCACCGATCTCGCCGACCGCCTCCGCCAGCGCGGCTGGCTCGTGCCGACCTACGCACTCCCGTCCGGCCAAGCCGACGTCACCGTCGCGAGGATCGTCTGCCGCAACGACCTCTCCGACGTCCTCGCCCGCCGGCTCGCGGACGACATCGCCACAGCGGTCACCGCACTCCGCGCCGACCGCGGTGCACCGCGCTCTCAGCGCCGTCGCGACGTGGTGCCGCTCAGCACCGAGATCGCTTTGACGATCGACGCGGGGAAGACCCTGGAGCGCATGGCATCCGCCGACCTCGACACCGCGGTGGCCGGCGCGGCGCCCTGACGCTCGTAGGAAGTCGTCCCACCGCATGCGCGCCGTGTCCGGTGATGTGCCTGCGCACCCCGGCTCCCCGGGTGCGCAGGCTGCCGAGGAGCCGTCACGCCCCCACCAGAACGACGAGCCCTTCCAGGCCGACAGGCGGTTCGCCGAGCGCGTCCTGCGCGACCACCCGGTGATCAGGCCGGAGGCTTGCGGCGATCATCCCGGCGGCGGGATTTGCCCAACGCGTTCCCGATCGTCCAGCAGCCGTTCACCAGCGCGGCTTCCCCGAACTGTCCGGTGGGCAGGGCCAGCACAAGGAGCAAGCCGAGCGGGTGGATTCCGACGAAAAGACGTGAGAGTACGCCCGCGGCGCAGAAGGACGCGGCACCCCGCTCGGCGAAGGCGCTGTGGTGACCGGCGAACACAGCGGACCTCCCAGGGCGGTCGAAGCAGCGCTTCGACACTGTGCATCACGGATCGTCGCGAATACGAGCCTCATTTAGCCTGGCGGAACGGATTGGTGAAGAACCGGTCGACGGCGTCATTGCCAGTGTCCGATCGGGAAACTCGCCGAAGCGAACGGGCAGGAATTCTCGGGTGGAGTTGACGGCTGGTACGGGTACCGCGCTGGAAACCAAGGTGCAACCGGGCGTTGCGGGGCGGGCGAACCCACCATTTCGCGCGGACGCACGAGCGAGCGTCGCAGCAGTCCGTCCAGCCGGGAACGCAGGAACAAGCGGCACGGGTTCGGCTCGCACAGACCCGTCAGGGTGCTCACCGCGTGGATCTCGCGGTCGTACAGCTGCACGGCGCCAGGGGTGCTGGAGAGGTCCCGGAGCACCGTCCTGGCGGCGGCGTTCCGGCCGGCCTCCTCGCCGAGTCGAATCATGTGGTGCCTGACGTGCGTGCTCGCGACCTTGCAGGCGTCGGCGAGCAACAGCGGTGGTGTTCGCTCGTCGCCGGCGGAGTTCGCGGCGGCCTGATCAGCCGGCAACCCGTACAGCCTCCCGAAGTCGCGCCACCGCGACCAGTCCGAAGACGCGCATGTCCGCGCCGCCATGAACGCCTCGCGCGCGTAGGCGTTGCTGTGAGCGCCCGACCTCGGACCGAGATCGACCGCCGTCTCTTCGAGGACCCCGGCGGAGGTCCTCCGCGATGTCAGGAGAACGCAGGTAGCACAACGGCAACCGGACAGCCGCTCCGCTCGTGCGCGTGTCCGCACCGGCCCACCACAACGCCGACATCACCGACACCGGCATGGCGTTGTGCGAAGAACCTCCCGCTGCCGCCGCGGTGACGACGGCGAACAGCCGGGCGGACACCGGAGGCGGCTCCACCTGCCTGAGGAGTTCGGTGCTCGACGGGGGAGCCGCCGCGGCAGCCCGGGGATCGGTCGCGAGGCGGAGCTCCGCGTCGACGCGGCGAACGGTGATCCGCAGGGTCCTGGCGAGGTTGCCGAGTGGAGGCCGGGTGCGCTGCTCGCTGATGGGCGTGGTGGATCCCGACTGCTCGGCTGGAAGGGAACGCCGGCGCCGCCGACGGCGTGCATCACAGCACGCCGCTGATCGGCGGTGAAGTGTTCTCCCACGCCGCGTCACCTTCGGGCCGATGATCCTGGCGGTTCGGGCAGCGGCGGCGATCGGTGCCGGAGATCAGCTCCGTCGGAGCCTGAGCGGGAAATCCACGTCGTTCTCGGGCGGGAAACGCTCATCTCGACTCTCCGAGAGGTCGGCACGTGGACGCCAACACGAGATTCTGAGCCTGAGAAGCATCTTTCGGGTACACCTGTCGGCGCGTTGTGGAGACGGTGTCATCTTTTCATCGTGGCGTGGATGTGATACAGGGCTTGCCGCGGCTACCGACCTGTCCCAGGCCTTGGAATGACGGTTTCTGCGGGGACAGGCCGACGTGCCAGACTTCGAAGAGAAAGGCCCGCTCTCATATCCCGAAATGGGCCACAACCGAGGTTGCTCCACTTTATCGCGAATGCTGCGGTTTCGTTGAACCGCAGTGGGCGTCCCCGTGACCTCGCTCCCGAAATTAAAGCAAGTGACCACGCCTGGTGAGCCCAGGTGGTCGGAATTCCCTGAGGAGACGACGTGGCCGGCGCTGCACCTCAGCTCATCGCCAGTAGCACCACTGCGACGGAGGCCACGGCACCCCCACCCCGGACGGGCGCGGAGCCCCTGTCGGAGCTATCGGCCGAGGACCTCGACACCCTGCTGATGATCCGCCACTTCGAACTGGCCTTGCTGGAGCTGTTCTCGCAGGGTCTGCTGCACGGCACCACCCACACCTGCCTAGGGCAGGAGTACATCCCCGTCGCGCTCTACGCACTGCTGGACGAGTACGACCACGTCTTCAGCAACCACCGCGGGCACGGCCACTACCTGGCCCGCTTTCGCGACCCGCACGGCCTGCTGGCGGAGATCATGGGGCGCGAGGGCGCCGTGTGCCACGGGGTGGGCGGCAGCCAGCACATCTACCGCGACCGCTACCTGTCCACCGGCGTGCAGGGCGAAAGCCTGCCGGTGGCCGCGGGTGTCGCCCTGCACCTGCGACGGGCGGAGCCCGGACGGATCGCGGTGGTGCACATCGGCGACGGCACGTGGGGCGAAGGCGCGGTGTACGAGGCGCTCAACATGGCCCAGTTGTGGCGGCTGCCCCTGCTGGTCGTGGTCGAGAACAACAAGATCGCTCAGTCCACCCCGACCGAACTGCAGATGGCCGGCACCATTCAGGCGCGCGCGGCGGCCTTCGGCATCCGGCACCACCACGTCACCTCTCATGACGTCGCTGAGGTGCGCCGCGAGTTGTCGGGCGTGATCGCCGACATCCGGACCCGGCCCCAGCCCTGGGTGGTGGAGTTCAGCACGAACCGCGTGGGCCCGCACAGCAAGGGTGACGACTCCCGCCCCGCCGAGGCGATGCGGCGGGCGGCTGCGCACGACTGGTACCGCCGGTACGAGGAGCAGCACCCGGAGCAGTTCGCCGTGGCGGACCGGCGCCAGCGGCTGGCGATCGCCGAGGTCGTGCGCGAGGTCCAGGCCCGCCCCGCGTCCCGCTGGGAGCACCTGTGACCAGGCCGGAGCGGGTGATCGGCAACCTCAACCGGGCCCTGCACACGCTGCTCGACAACGACTCCCACGCCTACGTCATCGGCGAGGACATCGCCGACCCGTACGGCGGCGCCTTCAAGGCCACCCGCGGCCTGTCGGACCGCCACCCGGACCGGGTGATCTCCTCGCCGATCAGCGAGGGCGGCATCGTGGGCGTCGCCGCCGGCCTCGCCCTGACCGGCAACCACCCGGTCGTGGAGATGATGTTCTCCGACTTCGCCGCCCTCGCCTTCGACCAACTCCTGAACTTCGCCAGCAAGTCCGTGTCGATGTACGGCCGCACCGTTCCGATGAGCATGGTGGTCCGCTGCCCCACCGGCGGCAACCGGGGTTACGGGCCGACCCACAGCCAGAGCCTGCAGAAGCACTTCATCGGCATCCCGGCGCTCAGCCTGCACGAGATGTCGCCGTTTCACGACAACGCGGACGTCCTCACCGCCGTGCTCTCCCGCGAGCAGCCGTGCATGCTGTTCGAGGACAAGACGCTCTACACCCGCACCATGCACCGGGGCGGGGTCGTCGACGACCTCTTCCGGTACGAGCTGCTCGACGACCCGAGCCGGACCGCGCGCGTGTTCCCCGTGGACTGCGGCGACCCGGACTGGATCATCCTGGCCCCCGGCGGCCTGACCGAGCGAGCCGTCGCCGCCATGCGCACCCTCCTGGTGGAGGAGGAGGTCACCTGCGAACTGCTGGTGCCCTCCCGGCTCTACCCGTTCACCGTCGAACCGCTGCTCGAGACGGTGTCCCGCGCCCGCCGCATCTGTGTCGCAGAGGACAGCGCGGCAGGCGGAACCTGGGGCGAAATGCTCGCCCGGCAGCTGCATGAACACCTTTGGCGACGGCTGGTGCGCCCCGTACTGCTGCTCAGTGCCCAACCGAGCGTCATCCCCACCGCCGCCCACCTGGAGCACACCGTCCTGCTCCAGGCGACCGCACTCCGCCGCGCTCTCACGGAGGCTTCGCAGTGATCAGCGTCAAGCTGCCCACCCTCAACACCAACGACGCCAGCTACGTCCTGGTCGAATGGCTCGCCGAGCACGGCGCACGCGTCGAGAAAGGGCAGCCGCTGGTGGTGGTCGAAACCTCCAAGGCGCAGGAAGAGATCGACAGCACCGCCGACGGCATCCTGCACACCCTCGTCGCAGGCGGCGCCGACTGCAGCCCCGGCCAGACCGTCGCCCACCTCTTCGCCTCGGCGGACGAACGCCATGCCCACCTCTCGGCACCGGCCGTCGAGCCCACCGCACGGCCGGAGCCGGCATCCGATGCCGGTCTGACGCTCACCAAGGCGGCGCGCGCCCTCGCGGACCAGCACGGCCTGACAGACGACGACCTGCGCGGACTGGGCCGCACCCTGATCCGTGCAGCCGACATCGAAGCGCTGCTGCCACTCCCCGCGCAAGCCGGTGCCCCCACCGACCGGCACCTGTCGGCGCAGCAGCGGACGGTGGGCGCCGTGGTCACCGAGTCGATGCGCACCATCCCGGCCGCCGCCGCCTACGCCAAGGTCGACGTCGGCCAGGCGCAGGACCTCGCCCGCCGGCTGCGCCGGCGCACCGGCAGCGTCGTCTCCCTGCTCGGCCTCCTCATCAAGTCGGTGGCAGAGCAGCTCCCGGCGCACCCGAGCCTGTTCACCCGGCTCCTCGACGACGGCACCATCCGGCCCGCCCCCTGCGCACACGTCGCGGTGGCCGTGGACGCCGGACAGGGCCTCTACACCCCGGTCGTGCACAACGCCGCCGCGCTGAGCGTCACCCGGATCGCCGACCTCATAACGGGATTCCGCGACAAAGCTGTCCGCGGCACCTTCCGGGCCGACGAGCTCACCGGGGCCAACATCCTGATCTCACCGCACACCACCGACGGCGTGGTCTTCGCGACCCCCATCGTCTTCCCCGGCCAGACCTGCGCGCTCTCCCTGGGCGGCATCGACGAACAGCTCGTCCTCGACGAGCGGGGCAGGCCACAAGCCCGCCGGTTCGCGTACCTGGGTCTGGTCTACGACCACCGCGTGGTCAACGGCCGCGACGCGATGGCCTTCCTCGGTGACCTCAAACGAGCACTGGAGACCCCAGCCGCCCTCGCGGCCGGTGCGGAAGGCGACGAGGACGCGCCGAAGAAGACGTCCGAGCCCGCGACCTGACAGCGGACCTCCACGCGCGGCGGGCAGCCGGAGCACCTCGCCCGCAGCCCACCCCCGGCACACGAGCGCGGGTGCCGAGGTGATGACAGTGATCCCGTCGAAGGACTGGATGTGCGGCCGGACCGGTCACTCAGCCTCCGGCGGCGCTCCGCAACACCGAGAAGTTCCGTTCATCCCGAGGAGGCTGCTGCCCGATGGAGAAGTTCGCCCTGCTGTGCGACGCCGTCGCCCACATCCACGCCGGCCGTCCCGCGCAGGCCCGTCCCGCGCTCGAGGCGGTGCGGAGGCTGATCGGGCCCGAGGTGCGGCCGCAGGACGCGGCGTACGAGCTCTACCGCGCCGCACTGGTCAACCGCGTCGAGGAGCACGGCAGCCCCTCGGAGACCAACCTGTACACACAGACCTACGACCAGCCGCAGATCGATCTGTACTACCTGCTCACCACCTACCTGCCGTTCATGGACACGACCCGGGTCGTCAACGAGCTGCTCGCCGACCAGGTGGGCGGCGCGGCCGACTTCGCCCTGATGTCGGTCGGCATCGGGCACGGCCACCAGGAGAGCGCTCTGCTGCACGCTCTCGCGGCCGGAAACCCGGAGTTGAGCCACTGCACGGTCATCGGTGTCGACCCCGACCGCGAGAGCCTGGCCACAGCCGAACGCATTCTGCGGAAGGCGGCGGACGAGCACGGTGTCGATCTGGACTTCCTCCCGGTGGCGAAGGTGGCCGAGGACCTCGATGACGACGACTGGATGAGCCTGTCCCGCATCGACGTCCCGTTGGTGGTCAACGCTTCTTTGGCGCTCCACCACATGCAGGACCCGAGTCCCGGCCACGACGCCCGGGACGAGTTCTTCCAGCGGTTGCGCATGCTGGACCCGTGCGGGGTGGTGCTGAACGAGTTCGACACCGACCACCACGAGGTGCCCTTCCCACAGCGGTTCTTCAACTCATGGCGGTTCTTCGGCACCATCCTCCGCGCCATCGAGGCCGCGCCCGCCACCCGGCAGGAGAAGGACCACATGAAGACGTTCTTCGCCCGCGAGGTCATGAACATCGTCGGTTCGCGCACCGACGACCAGCGTTACGAACGGCACGAGGCGGCCGCTACCTGGATCGACCGGCTGCGCCGCTGCGGCTTCGAGCCCTACGGGGACGCTCCGGGGCTTTCGGTCCCCCCGCTCCCCGCGGACTTCACGGTTCGTGTCCTGCCCGAACAGGTCCGGCTCGGCTATCGCAACGCCACGGTCTGCTCGGTCATCGGCGCGCGTCCTGCCGGATGAGGCATCCCGGAGGCCTGCGCGGTGGCCGCGCCTGCCGAGCACCTGTCCGTGCTCAGGGCAAGGGTTCCGGCTCGCAGTCCGGAAACCCCGCGCCCTCGGCCGCGAGTCGAGTCGCCACCGCCGCGAGCTGCCTTGCTGCTGATCAACCGCATCGTCGCGGTATGACGGCCGTTGCCGGGAGGACGCCGGCCACCTGAGTTGCGCATCGGTGTTCGGCGCCCGTAGTGGTCGACACGGAGCCGACCTGGGAGGAAGTGGGAGAAGTCAAGGCGGGGTAACGGGATCGAGCTGCCCTCCAGCGGACCCAACCGCACCGCCGTGACCTGAGTCCGCGGCGCGCCTCAGCGAGCAGCGGAGGCGGCGCGGACCTCGGCCGGTGTCATGCCCATGAAGTAGACGATCTCCTCGTGGTTGGTCGATCCGATGAAGTCCTCCGCCCCCACGCGGTAGTAGAGGTCCGACTTCCAGCGTCCCGGCTCCGGCAGGTCGCGGGAGCCGAGGCGGACCTTCTCGATGATGGACGGCACGTCGTACTCGAGCTCGACATCCTCGCGCACGAAGTACTCCGTGCCGTTCAGCTCGACCACCGGCAGCCGCTCGGCGGGTTCCGCGGCTTCCGTGCTGTGGTAAGCGGGTTGGGTCAGGACGTCGTAGCGGAAGATCGCGTCGAGCACCCGGGCGTGCTCGGTGGCGAGCGAGGGGCGCACGGACTCCGTCCACCACCTTTCCAGCAGTCGCTTCGCGCTCGGGTCGCCCAGCAGGTACTTGACGGCGTCACCGTAGGCCCGGTCGTCCGTCGAGGCCCTCAGGACCGCGGCGCGCAGCGGGTCCGCCGCAGGGGCGTCCGTCGCGCCGATCCACGCGTCCAGGTCGCGCATCACCTCCGACTGCTTGATGCCGGCGAGTTCCCGCAGGCCCACCCACGTGTGGCGCAGCACGGCGTTCTCCGCCATCACCCGTGCCCAGAAGAGGAACCGCTTGACGAGCCGGTTGTCCTCCAAGGTCATGGTGTCGTGCGAGAGGACGTACTCGAAGTCGTCCCTGTCGCCGCGGACCGTGACGATGCCGTGCTCGTCCTTCTTCTCGGCGTAGCTGGTGTTGGGCAACAGGTGCAGCGGGTAGACGGCGATCCTCGACACGTGGCGGGACAGCCGGTCGTACCCCTCCATGAAGGACTCGACCGTCTCGCCGGGCGCTCCCCAGATCAGTTCGGCGTAGCAGTCGAGTCCTTCCTGGTCGAGCCACTGGGCGAGGTCTTCCCATTCGTTGACCTTCATGTTGTGCCGGTTCATCGTCTTCAGCGCGTCCTCGCTGAGGGTTTGCAGCGCCAGCGTGAAGGAGCTGCGCATACCGGCTTCCTTCATGCGGCGGACGATGTCGAAGAACAACTTGGACTTGTTCTTCGCCCACGAGGTCTCCAGTGCGCGCGGATAGCCGTACTGGTCCCGGACCTCGATCATGTCGTCGACGAACTCCGCGTCGATCGGCAGGATGCCGAAGTTGGCGTCGCACAACACGATGGTGTGCACCTTGTGCTTGGCGAAGAGTTCGAGCTCTGCCCGGAGTCGTTCCCGGGAGAACGCGCGGATGCGCTGGCCGGTGGCTCCTCCCCAATAGCAGAACGAACACTTGTACGGGCAACCGCGGTTCGTCTCCATCAGTGCGACGTCGTACTTGAACCGCCCGTCGTCGTCGGTGAGGTCGATGGCGCCGGTGAGGAACGGGGACGGGATCACGTCGAGGTCGTCGATGCGGTCCCTGGGGGGCGTGGTGACGACCTCACCGCTCGAGTCCTGGTAGGAGATTCCGGTGATCAGCGGTAGGTTCCTGGGTGACGCTCCGTCGAGGTAGGCGTTCAGCAGGTCTTTGAACACCATTTCCCCTTCGCCGTTCACCACGACGTCGACATCGGGGTGCATGCGGAACGTCCGCGCTCCCTGGTTCGCCACGTGCGTGCCGCCGAAGACGACCCAGCCGTCGGGGTTGAGTTGCTTGAAGGTTTCCGCGAGTGCGCCGAAGTCCCGGTAGTTCCATCCCAGCACCGAGAACGCGATGACGTCCGGCGGATCGTTCGCGAAGACCTCCTGCGCCATCTTCATCAGGGTGGCCCCGCCGTTGAAATTCATGATCCTGATGTCACACCGCCCGTGCAGGCGGGCGTCGTCCAGCGCGGTCGCCTTCAGGAACCCGGATGCCAGCGGCATGGATTCCAGTGGGAGATCCCAAACACCTTGTTGTACCAGGAAGACGGAAACCCGGTCAGTTCGTGCCATCAGAATCTCCATACCTCGGGCGTTCGGCGGAAAAGCACTTGGCGCCGGTCTGGCGGTGTGACCGGGATCCGACGTCCCGCGAAGTCGAAAGAACCGTCGTGCGTTCCACCCGGTCGTCGCGATTTCCCGACATGCGGAGGCACCGCCGAGCGCACGGGCTCGGCGGTGCCTCCTTCCGAAGACGGCGGAACGGGCCGGCGGCGTGGCCGGAGAAACGGTGCCGGGCGAATTGCGCTCAGACGGGAGCGTCGTGGTGCTGTCCCGGCGTCCTTCGTGTTGGGCGGACGCGGGGCGGTGCCGTCGGTGCCCCGCTGAAGCGCGCGTCACCCAGCCGGCGCGTCCGGGTCGCGCCGGTGAGCCGCCGCCACCGCCGGAACCGGCGGCGCAACCTGACTCCGGGGTGTCGCCGAGCGGAACCGGCCACCCCGGTGACACCGTTCGGCGGCGCCCTGCGGTGATCTACCAGGACGGCGCAGGGGATCTGCCAGACGACACAGGAGGCTGTCGACGGCGGATCGGAGGGAGTCCCAGGGCCACTGCGGCGCGCCGGCGGTTGTCCGTCACACGCCGAGCAACACGCTGCCCGGGGCGTTCGGATCCGAGCTCAGCAGCATCTCCCTCGTCGCCCGGTTCCACTCCTCCTTCGTGATGTGCCCGTCGCCGTCCGTGTCGAGCTTCTGGAACGCGGCGTGCACGTCGCCGCCGGCGAGGCCGTCCCGCCTCAGTGCCTGGGTGAGTTCCTCTTCGGTGACCCGGCCGTCGCCGTCCGAATCGAGGATCTTGAAGAAGGAATCGTTCATCGAGACGTAGATCTGCTCCACCATGTCGTTGTCGACCGCCGCGATGTACTCCTCCCTGGTGATCACCCGGTTGCCGTCGGCGTCGGCATGGTTCAACTGCCGCCACAGATCGGCGCCCGACTCGCGGATGTCCTGGGCGTGCGGTGAGTCCGGCGGCACCTGGAAATCGCCGAGGAATCCCATGATGTGCGCTTGGATGTCGCTCTCGTCGATCGCTCCGTCGTTGTTCCTGTCGAGTTTGGAGAACAGCATGTCGCGCTTTTGCTGTTGCAGGTCCGAGGTCATGGTTCTGCTCCTTGCCGTCGGGCTGTGATTCGCATCGATTCGTCGAGGGTGAACTCGGGCGACTTCCCCCTCGTGTATACCGCCCGGCGTGCCGGATCGGACGGTCAGTCACCCTGTAGGGACAGGAACATGCCCATATAGCTGTAGTTCTGCTGGAGCGCGTCACCGAGGTCGGTAATCGGATCGATGGCTACGCACGTACCCGGTTTCATCTTTTACGAGGTCCGACGGACATCACCGTCGCGCTCGGTCGACTGTTCTCGTTCGTTTCGGTGGAGATGCACTGGAGTCGCCGTGAGTGATGACCCGTTCCCCGACGAGTAGTGGTCTTTTCGCTCAATGGGGTTGTCACGTGCACGGCGCACTGCCCCCGTCACGCGGAGCCTCCATCCTGCTGATGGTCGCGAGATCGATGTCCGGCACCGCAGTCCCCGCCGTCCTGGCTGTGGTGCCCACGCGGCCGTGACGAGTTCACCCCCTGCCGATGCGGGCATTCCGCCGCCGGCAGCCATGGGTCGTGGCACGAACAGCATTGGGAGGTTCGATGGCAGCGAAGCTGCGTGCGATACCGGGTTCTCTTCCCGTCCTGCCCGCATCTCGCCGTTCCGCGTCCACCGCTGTGGCCGCCGGATGAAGGCAGGACTCGACGCGGCTTCACGGGGTGACGAGGCGATGATCGGCACCATCTCCTTTCCGCGGTCGAAGGAGTTCCAGCCGGCTGAGGCGTGGCCGCGCGACATCGCCGACTTGTGTGAGCACATCTGCCAGCTGACCGGACTGCGCCGCGACCAGGTCACCGAAGACGCCGACCTCATCGCGCTCGGTGTCGACTCGATCTTCGTGTTGCGGATGGCGGCTCTGCTGCGCCGGCACGGCGTGAGGGCCGGATCCGGTGAGCTGGCGGCACAACCGACCGCGGCGGCCTGGTGGGCGGTCATCCGGCGGAGCCGGCTGCAGGAGCCGGCACCGCGGCCCGCACCCGTGCCGGTCGTGGACGAGTCGGCGCCGTTCCCGCTCGCCACGATGCAGCACGCGTTCTGGCTCGGCCGATCGCCCGGCCAGGAACTCGGCGGTGTCGCCGCGCACTTCTACACCGAGTTCGAGACCCGCGCGGGGGAGGGCGTCGATCCCGCACGGCTCGGAAGCGCGGTGCGTGCGGTGGTCGAGCGGCACGGCATGTTGCGGGTCAGGATCGGCGCGGACGGGATGCAGCGCATCGACGAGTGCGGGAACTGGCCCGGCCTCACCCTCCACGACCTGCGCGGCCTCCCGGACGGCCAGGTGGAGGCGCGGCTGGCGGAGATCCGCGCCCGGCTGTCGAACCGGGTCGTGGACCTCGCCGGGGGCGGGGTGCTCGACGTCGAACTGTCGCTGCTGGCCTCCGGTGCCAGCCGGATGCACCTGAACCTGGACATGGTGGCGGCGGACGCGCTGAGCCTGCGCAACGTCCTCGCGGACCTCGCGCACCTGTACCGGACCCCGGACGACCCGCTGCCACCACTGCGCTACAGCTACCCCCGCTATCTCGCTGAACGTGCGGCGGCGTGCCGCGGAACGAGAGAGCAAGCGCGCGCTTGGTGGAGCGACCGGCTGTCGGAGTTGCCGGGCCCGCCCGCCTTGCCGGTGCGTTCCGAGGAGGGTGACACCGGCGCCTTCACCCGTCGCCACCACTGGCTTTCCGCTGATGACACCACAAAGCTGCGGGAACGGGCCGGGGCACACCGCCTGACGCCGGCAGCCGTGCTCGCGGCGGCGTTCGCCGAGACCGTCGCGGCGTGGAGCGCGGTGGACAGGTTCCTGCTGAACCTGCCCGTGTTCGACCGGGAGCCGCTGCACGAGGACGTGGACAAGCTCGTCGGTGATTTCTCCAGCTCGGTCCTGCTCGACGTGGACATGTCCGAGCCGTTGTCCTTCGCCGCACGGGCGCACGGGGTGCAGACGCGGTTGCGGGAGACGCTCGGCCGGACCGGGTACACCGGCGTCGAGGTGCTGCGCGACCTGAGCAGGCTCAACGGTGGCGAACGCGTGCTCGCCCCGGTGGTGTACACCAGCGCGCTGGGCCTCGGCGAACTGTTCGACGCCGAGGTGCGGCGCTGTTTCGGCGAGCCGTGCTGGACGGGCTCCCAGGCGCCACAGGTGTGGCTCGACGCCCAGGTGACGGAGTTCGACGGCGGGATCCTCGTGAACTGGGACGCCCGTGACCGGATCTTCCCGGCGGGGGTGCTCGACGCGATGTTCGACGCCTACGTCGGGCTGGTCCGCGGCCTGCTCGACGGCGCCGCACGGTGGGACGAACCGGTTCCGCCGATGCTGCCGCCGCGGCAACGCGCGGTGCGGGAACGGGTCAACCGCACGGGGGAAGCCTCTGCCGGCGCCCCGCTCCACGAGCGCTTCTTCGCCCTCGCACGGGCTGTGCCGAACCGTGAGGCGCTGTTGTGGGACCAAGACGGCTCGATGACCTACGGGGAGTTGGCCACCAGGGCGCTGCGGGTCGCGCGGCTGCTGCGGGCACGAGGTGTGGAGGTGGGCGACAGCGTCGGCGTCACCGTGCCCAAAGGCGTGGCACAGGTGGTGGCGGTGCTCGGTGTGCTGGCGGCCGGAGCCACCTACGTTCCGTCCGGTGTGGACGTTCCTCCGGCACGGCGGGCCGCCGTGCACCTCGCCGCAGGGGTGCGGTTCGTGCTCGTCGACCGGGCGACGGCGGCGGGTTCGACCGGTCCGGAACCGTTGGTGCTGGAGGATTCCGCCGCGTACGAACCGATGGCCGCGCCGGTGCCGGTCGACCCCGGATCGCCGATGTACGTGATCTTCACTTCCGGCTCGACGGGAGTGCCCAAGGGAGTGGAGGTGTCGCACCGGGCGGTGGCGAACACCGTCGACGCGGTCAACGACCTGTTCGGCGTCGGAGAGGCGGACCGCACGATCGCCCTGTCGGCACTGGACTTCGACCTGTCCGCGTACGACCTGTTCGCGTTCCTCGGGTTCGGGGGCAGCGTGGTGGTCCTGGACGAGGGCCGGCGGCGCGACGCCGCCGCGTGGGCCGAGCTGATCCGCCGCCGGCGTGTCACCGTGGTCAGTGCCGTTCCCGCGTTGCTGGACATGCTGCTCGTCGCGGCGGCCGAAGCCGGTCTGGGCGACTCGGTGCGACTGGTCATGCTCGGCGGCGACCGGGTCACCGTCGACCTGCCGCACCGGTTGCGGGAACTCGTGCCCGGCTGCCGGTTCGCCGGGCTGGGCGGAATGACCGAGGCGGCCATCCACGCCACCGTGTGCGAGGTGGACGAGGTCGATCCGGCGTGGCGTGCCGTTCCCTACGGCACGCCCCTGCGGGGCGTCACCTGCCGGGTCGCGGACAGCAGGGGACGGGACTGCCCGGACTGGGTCGCCGGCGAGCTGTGGGTGAGCGGCGCGGGCCTCGCGGACGGCTACCGGGGTGATCCCGAGCGCACCGCGGAGAAGTTCGTCGAGCACGAGGGCCGCCGCTGGTACCGCACCGGCGACCTCACCCGCTACCTGCCGGACGGAACCCTGGAGTTCCTCGGCCGGACCGACCACCAGGTCAAGATCCGCGGTCACCGGATCGAGCTCGGCGAGGTCGAGGCGGTGCTCGCCACCCACCCGCAGGTGGACAAGGCGGTCGCGACCGTCGTGCGGACCGCCTCCCGCCAGCTCGCCGCCGCGGTGGTCGCACCGGCGACGGTGCGGCCGGCGACACTGCGGGCGTGGCTGGCCGACCGCGTGCCCGGCTATCTCGTGCCGGACCACCTCAGCGTCGTGGACGCCTTCCCGCTCACCCCCAACGGCAAGGTCGACCGCAAGGCGATCCACCGGGCGTTGGAGGACCGCGGCGGCCCGCGTTCCGGTGACCGGCTTCCGCTTCGCCCGGTCGAACACGCGGTCGCCGAAGTGTGGTGCGAGTTGCTCGACGTCGACGGCGTGGGTCCTGACGACGACTTCTTCGCCCTCGGCGGAGACAGCCTCCTGGCGACGAGGCTGATGCGCAGGCTCGGCGAGATCGGGCTGGTGGGCGCGGATCTGGCGGACCTGTTCGCCAAGCCGGTCCTGCGCGACTTCGCCGCACGGTTGACGCCGGGCGGCGCGGAGTCGCCGGTGGCCGTGCGACCGGACCCGGACCACCGCCACGACCCGTTCCCGCTCACCGACGTGCAACGGGCGTTCTGGATCGGGCGCGACGAGCGCATCCCCCTCGGTGGCGTCGGTTCGCACTTCTACCTCGAACTCGACGGCGTCGACGTCGACCTGCCCCGGCTGGAGGAGGCGTGGAACCGGCTCGTCGCCCGGCACGAGATGCTGCGCGCCGTCATCGACGCCGATGCCACCCAACGGATCCTGCCCGAGGTCCCGCGCTACCGGATCCGCGCGACCGACGCGGGCCACCGGCCGGAGGCCGTGCTGCACCGGCAGCGGATGTCGTTGTCCCACAAGCTCTTCGACACCGCGACGTGGCCGCTGTTCGAGATCCGCGCGGTGCACCACGTCAGCGGCGGGCGGCGGCACACCCGGCTGCACGTCGGCCTCGACAGCATCGTGATGGACGGGCGCAGCATCATGGTGCTGCTGACGGAGTGGGCCAGGCTGAGCGCCGACCTCGACGCCGAGCTGCCGTCGCTCGGCCTGTCGTACCGCGACTACCTGCTGCAGGTGCGGCCAGACCCGGACCGGCTGGCGCAGGCGCGGGAGTACTGGCGCGAGCGCGTCCGTGAGCTGCCGCCACCGCCCGCGCTGCCCCTGGCCAAGGACCCGGCCACCGCCGGCAGGCCGACGTTCCACCGGCTGCACCACCGCGTCGGCGCCGCCACGTGGACCAGGATCGCCGCTGCCGCCCGCGGGCACGGCCTCACCCCCAGCACGGTCCTGCTCACCTGCTACGCGGAGGTGCTCGGCGCGTGGAGCGGCCAACGCGATCTGACGGTCACCCTGACCCTGTTCGACCGGAGCGACGTGCACCCGGACGTGCACCACGTCGTCGGGGACTTCGCTTCGCTGCTGCTCCTCAGCCACGGTCGGCGTGATGGCGAGGCGTTCGCCTCGAGCGTCCGCGCGCTCCAGGAGCAACTCGGGCGCGGCCTCTCCCACCGGGAGGCGTCCGGCATCTGGGTGCTGCGCGAGCTGGCCCGGTGCGGCGGATCGGCGTCCGCGTCGATCCCCGTCGTGTTCACCAGCGTGCTCGGCGTCGGCGACGACGTGTCGCTGGACCTGCCCGGTTCGTTCCCGCACCAGGTCTACGGCGTCACGCAGACGCCCCAGGTCTGGCTGGACAACAAGGTGGCGGAGTCCGGCGGCGGGATCACCATCGACTGGGACGTCGTCGAGGACCTGTTCGCCGAAGGCGTCGTGGACGCGATGTTCGACTGCTACGTGCGGCTGGTCGAGAGCCTCGCCGAGGCCGACTGGTCCGCACCGCCGGCGCCGCTGCTGACCCCGCACGACCGCGCGCTGCGGGACGCCGCGGTGCGCGCCCGGCCCCCTGTGGACGAGGGGAACTCTCATGAACCTCAGGTTCAAGAAAGCTCCCCTCACCAACCAACGGGGGAGGGGCGGCAGGGCTTCGTCGAGGAGTCGGTCGCCCGGCTGTGGGGCGAAGTCCTCGGGGTGCCGGAGGTTCGGCGCTCCGACAACTTCTTCGAGCTCGGCGGCGACAGCATCCTCGCCACCCGCCTGATGGTCAGGCTCCGCGCGGAGGGCCTGGCCGGCGCGCAGCTCGCCCGCCTGTTCACCCACCCGGTCCTGCACGAGTTCGCGGCGACGATCACCCGTGGCGTGGCGAAGGCCGCCGGCGCGCTCGCCGCGGACGAGGAACACCGCCACGACCCGTTCCCGCTCACCGACGTCCAGGCGGCGTACTGGCTGGGCCGCTCGCCCGACTTCCAGCTCGGCGGGATCGGCGCCCAGCTCTACGTCGAGTACGAGCACGGGGAGCTGGACGTGCCCCGGCTGGAGCGGGCGTGGAACCGGCTGGTCGCCCGGCACGAGATGTTGCGGGCGGTCGTGACGCCGGACGGCACGCAGCGCATCCTGCCCGAGGTGCCTGCCTACGGCATCACGGTCGTCGACGGCGGCGACTCGCCGGAGGACGTGCTGGAGCAGGTGCGGGACCGGATGTGCCACGGCGCCATCGACGCGGGAACCTGGCCGTTGTTCGACATCCGGGTGGTGACCTGTGCGGGTGGCGGATCACGGCTGTGCGTGGCGTTCGACAACATCGCCGTCGACGGGCTGAGCATCCTGACGCTGTTGTCCGAGTGGGATCGCCTCTACCACGATCCGCGGGCGGTGCTCCCGCCCATCGGCGTCTCCTTCCGCGACTACGTACTGGGTGGCGTTCCGGAACCGGGGGCGCTCGCCGAGGTGCTGGAGTACTGGCGCGGGCGGATGGCGGACCTGCCGCCGGGGCCGGAGCTGCCGCTGAGGATCCGGCCCGCCGAAGTCGTCCGCCCTCGGTTCGTGCGCCGCGAGCGCCGCCTGGACGCCGCGAGGTGGCGTGCCGTCACCGAGCGGGCGAGGGCGTTCAACGTGACACCCAGCGTCGTCCTGCTCTCCTGCTACACGCTCGTCCTCGGCGCGTGGAGCGCCAGCCGCGACCTGACCGTGAACATGACCCTGTTCGACCGGCGTGACGTGCACGCGGACATCAACCGCGTCGTCGGCGACTTCACCTCGCTCCTGCTGGTCGCGGACCGTCCGCGGCCGCGGGAGAGCTGGCTCGACCGGGTGCGGCGCCTCCAGGAGCAGGTGTGGCGCGACCTCGACCACCAGCAGGTGTCGGCGGTCCGGGTCCTGCGCGAACTGGCCAAGGAGAACGCCCGCCTCGCGGAGGCCGTGCCGGTCGTGTTCACGAGCATGCTGGGTGTCGACGACGAGCTGGCCGGATCGGTGCGCTGGCCGGACCACACCCGGTCGCAGACGCCGCAGGTGTGGCTCGACCACCAGGTCGTCGAGTTGCCGGAAGGGCTGCTGCTGAGCTGGGACTCGGTGGACGAACTGTTCCCGGCGGGTGTGGTCGACGCGATGCTCGGCGCCTACCACGACCTGGTGTCGTGGCTGGCCGAGGGCGACTGGACCGGCGCGGCGCCCGACCTGCTGCCGGCCGACCAGCGGGCGGTGCGGGAGAAGGTCAACGCCACGACCGGCCCCGAGCCGGAGAGCACCTCCGGCGGGGGACTGTTGCACGGCGCGTTCTTCGAGCGGGCCGCGGCGCACCCCGACCGCATCGCCGTGGTGCAGAGCTGCGGCCACCGGCTGAGCTACGGGACACTGGCCCACCAGGCCCGTCAGGTGGCGGGGATGCTGGTCGAGCACGGCGTCGGTCCGGGAGATCCGGTCGCGGTGCGCCTGCCGAAGGGGGCCGAGCAGGTGGCCGCGCTGCTCGGCGTGCTGGCCGCCGGTGCGGCCTACGTGCCGGTCTCCGCCGACCAGCCGCCGCTGCGCGCCGCCCGCGTCCTCGACCGGGCCGGTGTCGCGCTGCTGCTGGGCGACGACGCGCCGCGACCGGACGGTGTGCCGCTGCCGGACGGCGTGCGGTCGCTGCGGATCGGCGACGCGGAGCGGAGCGCGCCGGTCGAGGAGATCGGCGGGGACCCGGACGGGATGGCCTACGTCATCTTCACCTCGGGCTCGACCGGGGAGCCGAAGGGTGTCGAGATCCGCCACCGCAGTGCGGTGAACACGCTCGCCGACCTGTGCGACCGGTTCGGCATCGGCCGGGACGACCGCGTCCTGGCGCTGTCCGCCGCCGACTTCGACCTGTCCGTGTTCGACCTGTTCGGACTGCTCGGCTGCGGCGGGACGGTCGTCCTCGTCGCGGAGGACGAGCGCCGGGACCCGCAGCGCTGGCTGACGCTCGCGCACGAGCACCGGGTGACGGTGTGGAACACCGTGCCCGCGGTGTTCGACATGCTGTTGACCGAGGCCGAGGCCGGTGCGGGACTGCCCGGCTCGCTGCGCCTGGTCCTGCTCTCGGGTGACTGGGTGGGGCTCGACCTGCCGGAACGGCTCGCGCGGCAGACCGGTGGCGACCGGTGCGCCTTGGTCGCTCTCGGCGGCGCCACCGAGGCCTCGATCTGGTCCAACGCCTACGAGGTCGACGCCGTCGCACCGGACTGGGCGTCCATCCCGTACGGCTTCCCCCTGCGCAACCAGAGGTTCCGGGTGGTCGACGACACCGGCCGCGACCGGCCGGACTGGGTGCCGGGCGAACTGTGGATCGGCGGGACCGGGGTGGCTCGCGGCTACCGGAACGATCCCGGCCTCACCGCCGCCAGGTTCGTCGAACACGACGGCATGTCCTGGTACCGCACCGGGGACGTGGGCCGCTACTGGCCGGACGGCACGCTGGAGTTCCTGGGCAGGAGGGACGGCCAGGTCAAGATCCGGGGCCACCGGATCGAACTCGGGGAGGTCGAAGCCGCCGTGTCGGCGTACCCGGGCGTCGGCCGAGCCGTCGCCGCTGTCGTGCCCGGCCGGGGGGACAAGCGACTCGTGGCGTTCGTGCGGGCGGAGGACGAGGATCAGCTCGTCGGCCTGCCGCGGTTCCTCGCCGACCGCCTGCCGGCCCACGCCATCCCGAGGATCGTCCGGGTGCCCGGCTTTCCCTTGACGTCCAACGGAAAGGTCGACCGGGCCGCGCTGACCGAGGGACTGGTCCCGGCCGAAGCGGGGCCGGTCGGACAGGCGTTGCTGTCCGACCGCGAACGCACGCTCGCGGCCCTCTGGGGCGATCTGCTCGATCGGACGCCGGGGGACCGGCACGACAACTTCTTCGCACTCGGCGGTGACTCCCTCAGCGCCACCAGGCTGATCCACGGGGTGCGCCGCGCGTTCGGCGTCACGCTGTCGCTGCGCGAGTTCTTCGCCGACCCCACCATCGCTCACCTCGCAGCCGCCGTCGGCCACGCGATCGCCCGGCAGGGCGAGGACATCGACTCGGAGGAAGGCAGCCTGTGAACATCACCGAACTGCTCACGGAGCTGGAATGCCTCGGCGTCAGGCTGTGGGCCGACGAAGGCCGCCTGCGCTTCCGCGCGCCGCGCGGTGTGCTCACCGAGGAACGGCGGACAGCACTGCGCGAGCACAAGACCGAGGTGCTGCGCTTCGTGGAGCGCGAGTCGGCGCTGCCGCGCATCGAACCGGACCCGGCCGGGCGGCACGACCCGTTCCCGCTCACCCCCGTGCAGTCCGCCTACCTGCTGGGGCGGCACCCCGCGTACCCCTACGGGGGCGCGGCCTGCACGAGCTACCTCGAAGTCGAGTTCTCCGCCGTCGAGCCGGAGCGCGTCGAGGAGGCCTGGAACGAGCTCGTCGTCCGGCACGACATGCTGCGTGCCGTCGTCCACGGCGACGGCTACCAACTCGTGCTCCCGGAAGTGGACCACTACCCGATTCCGGTCACGGACCTCCGTGGCGCTCCGCCCGAGCGGGTGCAGGCACATCTGGACGCCTGTCGCGACGAGCTGACGGGCCGGTTGGGGGACACCGCGGCGTGGCCGCTGTTCGCGCTGCGCGCCACCCGAGCCGACGACGTGACGATCGTGCACCTGGCGGTGGAGTTGCTGACCGTCGACGCGGCGAGCCTGCAGGCGCTGCTCGCCGAACTGGCGGAGCTCGTCCACGGCGGTCCGGCGGTCTCCGCCCGGCCGCGGATCACCTTCCGCGACTACGTGCTCGCCGAGCGGAAGTTGCGCGACACACCGCGGTACCAGCGCGACCGGAAGTACTGGCTCGACCGGATCGAGGACCTTCCACCCGCGCCGGTGCTGCCCCTGTCCGAGCAGTGCGCACCGGCCGGCCCGGTGCGGTTCGACAGGTCGCACCGGTGGCTCACCGATGTCGAGCTGACGGGCCTGCGGGAACGGGCGCGCAGGCACGGCGTCACGGTGTCCGCGACCGTCCTCACGGCTTATGCGGAGGTCATCGGCAGGTGGAGCCGCCATCGCCGGTTCACCCTGAACCTCCCGCTGTCCGGCAGGTGGCCGTTGCACGAGGACGTCGACGCCCTGGTCGGCGACTTCTCCTCGGTCGGTCTGCTGGCCGTCGACCTGGACACGGCGGACACCTTCACCGAACGGGTCCACGCGATCTCCGCCAGGCTGTTCGACGACCTGGACCACCGGCTGTTCACCGGCGTGGACGTGCTGGGCGAGCTGACCCGCGAAGCCGGCAGCCCGGTGCTGATGCCGGTGGTGTTCACCAGCACGGCGGGGCTGGCCACCGGTCCGTCCGTCCGGGTGCGCCGCGGGCTCACCCAGACGCCCCAGGTGTGGATCGACTGCCAGGTCGCCGAGTACGACGGCGGCCTCGTGCTCGGGTGGGACGTGCGGCGGGGCGTGCTGGCCGACGGCGTCGCCGAGGACGCGTTCGAGGCGTTCAGCGGGCTGGTCAGTGCCCTCGCGACCGACGACGACGCGTGGACCGCCCGGTGTCCGGTGGGGTTGCCGGCCGCCCAGCGGCGGCGTCGGGAGCTGGTCAACGACACCGCCGCCGACCGTCCCGCGCGGCTGCTGCACGAGCCGGTGTTCGCCCGCGCCACCGCGCACCCCGACGAGGTCGCGGTGGTCTCGGGCGACACGGTGATGACCTTCGGCGAGCTCGCGGCGCGTGCCACCGACCTGGCGGGGAGGTTGCACGCGAGCGGGTGCGCGCCCGGCGAGCGGGTCGCGGTCGTGATGGACAAAGGGCCCGAACAGGTCGTGGCCGTGCTGGGCGTGCTGGCCGCGAGCGCGGTGTACCTGCCGATCGACGCGGGTCAGCCCGTCGCCCGGCGGGACCGCGTCCTGCACGACGCGGGGGTTCGGTTCGCGGTGACGAGACCCGGTGACGACGTGGCACGGAACCTCCCGGTGCACGCGCTCGTCGTCGATCTCACCGGCGAACCGGTGCACGGCACGGCACCCGCCGTGCGGGCGGTGCCGTCGGACCCGGCCTACGTCGTCTACACCTCGGGATCGACCGGCGACCCGAAGGGCGTGGTGGTCAGCCACCGCGCCGCGGCCAACACCGTCGACGACGTCAACCGCCGGTTCGCCATCGGCCCCGGCGACCGGGTGCTGGGGATCGCCGGCCTCGGCTTCGACCTGTCCGTGTGGGACATCTTCGGCGTGCTCGGCGCCGGCGGCGGGCTCGTGCTGCCCGATGCCGGCCGGGCCGCCGACCCGTCGCACTGGGCCGAGGTGATCGACCGGCACCACGTGACGCTGTGGAACACGGTCCCCGCCCAGCTGCAGATGCTCCAGTCGTACCTGGAATCGGAACCGGGGGCGGACATCTCCGGACTGCGGCTCGCGCTGCTGTCGGGCGACTGGATTCCGGTGGACCTGCCCGACCGGGTCCGCGCGAGGCACCCCCGGCTGAGGATGGTGAGCCTCGGCGGTGCGACCGAGGCCGCGATCTGGTCCATCTGGCACCCCATCGGTGACGTACCGCCGCACTGGCGGAGCATTCCCTACGGCACGCCCCTGGAGAACCAGACGTTCCACGTCCTGGACGACGCTCTGGAGGACTGCCCGGACCACGTGACCGGTGGCCTGTACATCGGCGGCGCGGGTCTCGCGGAGGGCTACCTCGGCGACGCCGGGCGCACCGCCGAGCGGTTCATCCTCCACCCGCGCACCGGGGAACGCCTCTACCGGACGGGCGACCTCGGCCGCTACCTGCCCGACGGCACCATCGAGTTCCTGGGCCGCGAGGACAACCAGGTCAAGGTGCGCGGGCACCGGGTGGAGCTCGGCGACGTCGAGGCGGCGATGCGCAGACATCCCGCGGTCGCGGACGCGGTGGTGCTCGCGGTCGGGGAGCGGGACGCACGCAGGTTGGCCGGTTTCGCCGAACTGGCCGCCGGTGCCGGGCCGGCGGAACCGTCGTTCGCCCACGTGGTCGGCGTCGCGACCGCGATGGCGGACGAGGTCGAGGCGAAGATCGGCGGCGAGGACTTCGCCGCCCTGATGCGCGCCGTGGACGAGGTCGCGATCCTCTCGATCGCGGCGAGGCTGCGCGCCGACGGGTTGTTCGCCACCGGCGCCGACCGGTGCGACCTGGCCGGGATCGCCGAGGCGGTCGGCGTCTCGGCGCGGCAGAGCAGGCTGCTGCGCCGGTGGATGGCGGCTCTCGTCGACGCGGGAGCGATCCACCTCGACCCCGGCACGGGGATGTACAGCGGTCTGGTCGCCGCGACGGACGAGGACGTCCGGGAGCTCTGGCGGCGGATCGAGGAACTGGACGAGCGGGTCGGCTACGGCGCCGCGACCCTCGAGTACATCCGCACGTGCAGCAGCCGCCTGGACGAACTCCTCGACGGCCGGCTGGACGTGCGCGAGTTGCTGTTCCCTCAAGGGGAGGTCGGTGCGGCGCACGCCGTCTACCGGGAGAACCTGGTGGGCCACAGCGTTCACCAGATCATGATCGCGACCATCCGGGCGATCGCCTCCGGCCACCCGCACGGCGGGTTGCGACTGCTGGAGGTCGGCGGTGGTGTCGCGGGCACCAGCACCGAGCTGATCCCCGCGCTGGCCGAGTTCGAGCCGGACTACCTGTTCACCGACATCTCCGAGTTCTTCCTGGGCGAGGCACGGGAGAAGTTCGCGGACTACCCGTGGGTCCGCTACGGCCGGTTCGACATCAACGTCGACGCCCGCGACCAGGGCGTGCTGCCCAACACCGCGGATGTGGTGCTGTGCGCGAACGTGCTGCACAACTCGCGGAACGCGGGCGAGGTCCTGGCGAGGCTGCGCGAGGTTCTGGCGCCTGGTGGCTGGCTCGTCTTCCTCGAACCGACCCGGCAGCACAACTACGCGCTGCTGGTGTCGATGGAGTTCGAGTTCTTCAGCGAGCTGACCGAGTTCACCGACCTGCGCAAGGACACCGGCCAGGCCTTCTTCACCAGGAGCCAGTGGCTCTCGCTGCTGGACGAGGCCGGCGCCCGCGACTCGCTGTGCCTGCCGCCGGCCGGGCACGCACTGGCCACGCCGGGGCAAGGGGTGTTCCTGGCCCGGTTCGACACCGATCGCGTCCGGCTGACCGGTGACGAGCTCCGCGAGCACCTGGACGGCCAGGTGCCGGCGCACATGGTGCCGGCACGACTGGAACTGCTGGACACCATCCCGAGGACCACCAACGGCAAGATCGACCGAGCCGTGCTGACCGCGTGGGCGGACGCTCCCGGCGGCGACGACAGCGGGCCGGTCGAGGAGCCCGCGGACGACCTGGAGCGCCGGACAGCCGCGCTGTGGGCCGAGATGCTGGGCGTCGACCGCGTCGACCGCGGTGCAGACTTCTACTCGCTGGGCGGGGATTCGCTGCTGTTGTCGCGGATGGTCGGCAGGCTCCGCGAACGCGAACCGGAGGCCGCCTCGCTGGAATGGCAGGAACTCCTGCGGCAGATGCTGCGCGACCCCACGGTGCGCGGCCTGGCCGCCTACCTCCGTTCGTCCGGGGACGCGGCACCGGTCGAGAGGTCCGGACGCTCTTCCCTGATGCGGCTGGGCGGTCCGGCCCGTGGCGGCGAGGACACGGCCACCTGGGTGCTGGTGCACGCGGGTTCCGGCACCCTGCAGCCGTACCAGCCGCTGCTGCCGCACCTGCGCGCGGCCTGTCCCGGCCGCCTGGTGGGTGTGCAGGTCGAGGACTACGACCGGTACCTCTCGTTGCCGCCGGAAGTGGTCGTCGCCCGGCTCGCCGCCGACTACACGTCGGAGCTGCTCGGCACCGGCGACCGGTTCCGGATCATCGGCTACTGCCTCGGCGGACTGCTGGCCACCGAGATCGCCCGCGGCCTGACCGAGTCCGGGGCGGCGGTGGACGGGCTGACCGTCATCAGCTCCTACCAGCCGCCCGCGGTCCACGACGAGCTGATGGTCGAGTACGTGTTCGCGCTGGCGATGGGCACGGACCTGGCCGCGGCCGGGCTGTTCGCGGACGTCGGCGTCTTCAGCGCCGCGGTCCGCTCGATCCTGGACCGCACGCCCGACCACGTCCCCGACGGCGCGCTCGCCGGACTGACGGGCCGCTTCGCCGACGTCGGCACGTGCTTCCAGGCGGTCGGCCGGAGAAGCCAGGAGGACCGCCTCACCGCGCTGCACCGCGCCTCCGGCGCAGGCGGGGCCTACAACCCGGGCGGCTGCTCCCTGACCGACTTCACCCGCCTGCACTCGGTGTTCCGGCAGAGCATGCTCGCCGTGTCCCGGCACCGCCCGGAGCCCTACCTCGGCCCGATCACGGTGCTGCGCAACAGCGACTCGTCGACGTTGCTCCCCGGCACCCGCGCCGACGTGGGCGAGTTCTGGCGGCGGATCTGCGTCGGCGACCTGACGGTGCACGACATCCCCGGCGACCACTTCGGCTGCGTGTCAGCCGCGCACGCCGCCGGTCTGGGCGCTCTGCTGACCGGCGCGGAGCTGTGAACGGGCCGGTGGCGGTGCTCGGAGCCGCCGGTCTGGTGGGCCGGTCGGTCGTAGGCGTCCTGCACGAGCTGGGTGTCGGTCACGTGAAGACCGGCGACCGGGACGCCCGCTGGCTCGCCGAGGCCGCTCAACACCTCCACGTCGACGCCGACGACGCCGCGTCCCTGGCGCGGTTCTGCGCGGGCGCCGAACTCGTCCTCAACTGCGCAGGCCCGTCGTACCTGCTGCTGGACCGGGTCGCCAGGGCCGCGCTCGCCGCGGGAGCCCACTACGTCGACATCTCCGGCGACCGGCCGGTGCACCACCTGCTGACGGCCTCCGGCGCGGTCACCGGCTCGTCCAGGGTGGTCCTCTCGGCGGGGATGATGCCCGGACTCGCCAACCTGGTGCCGCACGTCCTGGGAGGTGACCTCGCAGGCGCCGACCTGGTGGTGCACTCGGGTGGCATCGAGCGGTTCAGCCCCGCCGCGGCGGGTGACCTCGTGCTGTCGGTCGACGGTGTGGACGAAGCCCAGCAGGACGCGTACTGGTACGGCGAGGCCCTCGCCGCCTGGCGTGACGGCCGGCCGGTCTCCGGCGCGCTCGCGCCCCTCGAGGACGTCGAGCTGCCCTACTTCCCCGGCCGGGTCTCCCTGGTGCCGTTCCTCACCGCCGACAGCGTGCGGCTGGCCCGGTCGGCGGGACTCGCCTCCCTGGACTGGTTCACCGTGTTCACCGGCACCCGGCTGCGGCCGGCCCTGTCCCGGTTGCGGGGACGCGTGCCCCGCGAGCGTGCCGCGCTCACCGCCGCCGCCGACGAGGTGATAGCGGCCGGCGAGGTGGACCGGGCAGGCCGGGATCCCTACTACCTCATGGCTTTCACCCTGTACACCGGATCTTCGGCGCGGACCGCCGTCCTGCGCACGACGAGCAGCTTCCGGCTGAGCGCCGCCACGGCCGCGCTCGCGGTCCGCGCGGTGCTCGACGGCTCGGTGCCGCCGGGTCTGCACCACGCGGACGAGGTGCTGGACCCCGCGCAGACGCTGCGCGGCGTGCTCGAACTGGGTGCGTTGTCCGCGTTCGACGTGCACGACCACGACCGATGTTCCGAACCGATCGAGGAAGGGGTGCTGTGACGAGTCCGCCTCGTGTACTGGTGTGCGGCACGTCGTTCGGCCGCGTCTACCTGCGTGCGGTGCACGACGATCCGACGGTCGAGCTCGCGGGCGTGCTGTCCAGGGGCAGCCAGGCGTCGCACCGGTACGCCGACGCGTACGGCGTGCCCTGCTACCGGGCTCCTGACGAGCTGCCCGACGACATCGACATCGCCTGCGTCGTCGTGCGCGCGGGAGTCGCCGGGGGATCGGGCGCCGAGCTGTCCCAGCGGCTGATGGCACGGGGGATCCACGTGGTGCAGGAGCACCTGCTGCACCCGAAGGAACTGTCCGACTGCCTGCGCGTCGCCCGCCGGCACGAGGTCCGGTTCCGGGTGAACTCCTTCTACCCGCACGTGGCGGCCGTGCGGCGGTTCCTGCTGGCGGCACAGGCCATGCGGCGCCGCCAGCCGCCCTTGTTCGTGGACGCGATGGCGGGTGTCCAGGTCCTGTACCCGCTGCTCGACGTGATCGGCCGCGCGGTCGGCGGACTGAGGCCGTGGCGGTTCGCCGACCCGGTCCCTCCTCCACCCGCGCTGGACGAGCTGGCCCGCGTCCCCAACCCCTACACCCACCTGCACGGCGTCGTCGGCGGGACGCCGGTGTCCCTGCGGGTGCAGAACCACATCCACCCGGCCGACCCGGACAACCACGCGCTGCTGCTGCACCGGCTCTCCCTGGTCTTCGAGTCCGGGGTGCTCACGCTCGCCGACACCCACGGGCCCGTGCTGTGGAGCCCCCGGATGCACAGCGAACGTGACGGAACCGGCCGTCTGATCATGGCGGGGCCGGGTACCGAACGGCTGCGGGTGCCGGGCACCGAGCCGGTGGGAGAGGGCACCGGCCCGACCTTCCGCGAGGTGTTCGACCGGGTGTGGCCGGACGCCGTGCGGGTCGCGCTGGGCGAGTTGCGCGCGGACATCGCCGACGAACACCGGTCGGCGAGGGCGGGCCAGTGGGCGCTCACCGTCGCCGGCATGTGGCAGGACCTCACCGGACGACTCGGCGAGCCGCGGTTCATCCACCCGCGGTCCCCGGAGCGGGTGGACCTGCTGGAGCTGGTCGCCGCCGAAGCAGTCCTGGAAGAGGACCCGTGGACGAGCGGAGCGGCATCGCGAACCGAGGCGGCACCGCAGGCGGTGCTCCGGTGACCACCACGTCGTTCCTGGCGCCGCTGCGCCGGACGCTCGGCTCGCTCAGCGAGTTGAAGGAGTTCTCCACCGACCCCTGCCGCGCGATGGACCGGCTGCACGCCCGCCACGGTCCGGTCTCCTGGCTGGGCGCGGGACCTGTCCGGTTCGCCCTGGTGCTCGGTCGGGAGAGCACGGGGTTCGTCCTCGCCAACCCCGAGCTGTTCAGCTGGGAGCGCGCCTTCGGGAGTCTCGTGCCGCTCGCCGGCCCCGGCGCGTTGCTGGTCAACGACGGAGAACGGCACCGGCGACTCCGCAGACTCGTGCAACCGGCGTTCACCGCACGCAGGGCCGCCGGCCACGCCGGCACGGTGCGGCGGCACGTCGACCGGGTCCTCGGCGCCTGGCGAGCCGGTGAGGTGGTCGAGGTGCACCGGCAGTTCCGGTTCGCCCTGCGCGACGCCATGGTGGAGATCCTCTTCGGGCCCGGTGCCCTCACGCGCGCGCACAGTCTGCGGGGCCACCTCCAGACCATCCACCAGGCGGTCGACGCCGGCCCGCTGCTCCGCAAGGTGCAGGGCCTGGGAACGCCGTCGTGGAAGCGTGCGGTCGCCGCCCGGGAGGCCGTCCGGTGCTGGGTGGCCGAGGAGGGCGAGCGGCGCAGGTCCGGGGGAGTGCCCGCGGGGGCCGACGTGATGTCCACGTTGCTCGCCGGTGGGGTGCAGGGGGTTCCTCCGCTGACCGACGACGAGATCTGCGACCAGTTGATCAGTTTCTGGGAAGCGGCGGCGGAAACGACGTCGGCGACCTTCGCCTGGTCCCTCTACTCCTCGCTGTCCGATCGCGCCGTGTGGGACGCCGTCGCGGCCGAAGCGCGCTCCGGCCGCGACCCGAGCAGTCTGTCCTATGTGGACCGGGTGGTGCAGGAGACGCTGAGGCTGTACCCGGCCACCGTGGTGGTCGCGAGGGCGGTGGCGACGGAGTTCATGTTCGCGGGCCAACGGTTTCCGATCGGGACCAAGCTCCTCATCAGCCCGTACCACACCCACCGGTTGGAGAGCCTCTGGGAAGAACCGCTGCGCTTCGACCCCGGCAGGTGGGACACCACCCGGCCGGACTTCCGCAAGCCCCCTCCCGACGCGTTCCTCCCGTTCGGCGGCGGGCCGCACCGGTGTGTCGGCGCGATCCTGGCGACCACCGTGGTGAGGACCGCGCTCGCCAGGGTGGCCGCGCGGGCGGAACTGCGGCTGGTGCGCGGAAACGCGGAGCCGTCCGGACTCATCGGCATGCGCCCCAAGCACGGGCTGACCGTGCAGGTGCGTGCCGTGGCACCGGCGGGGGAGGAGAGGCGGTGACCGCCGATTTCGTCGCGTGGCCCGAGGCGGACGCGGTCCGGTACCGCGCGGCCGGGTACTGGAGGGGGGAGCCGTTCGCCCGGTTCCTGCAGCGGGTGACGGGGGAGTTCGGCGAGCGGACCGCCCTGGTCGACGATCGCGTCCGGCTGACGTACCGCGAACTCGCGGAGCGGGCGCGGCGAGTCGCCTGCGGTCTGCGTGCCCTCGGTGTCGCGGCCGGGGACAGGGTGCTCGTGCAGTTGCCCAACCGGACCGAGTTCGCGGTGCTGTGGTTCGCGCTGCAGGAACTCGGCGCCGTGCCGGTGCACACCCAACCCGGCCACCGGCACGCCGAGATGATCCACCTCGCCCGTCTGTCGCAAGCCGTCGCGTACGTCATCCCCGACGTCCACGCGAGGTTCGACTACCGGGAGCTGGCATCGCTCGTGCGCGCGCATGTCCCGTCGCTGCGGCACGTCATCGTCGTCGGCGACCCCGGCGATGGCTTCACCGCCTTCGACGACCTGCTGTCGACGGCACCGACACCGGTGGCGAACGAGTCGCGGCCAGGAGACCTCGCACTGCTCCTGCTCTCCGGGGGCACCACCGGGCAGCCCAAACTGATACCCCGCACTCACGACGACTACCTCTACAACGCCAGGGCGGCGGCCGAGGTGTGCGGCCTGGACGAGGACTCGGTGTACCTGGCGGCCCTGCCCGTGGCGTTCAACTTCACCATGAGCTGTCCCGGCGTGCTCGGCGTGCTCGGCGCCGGCGGCACCGCGGTGCTCGCGGACAACCCCGACCCGTCGTACTGCTTCGACCTGGTCGAGCGGGAGCACGTGACGATCACGGCGATCAACCCGCTGCTCACCCCGGTGTGGCTGGACGAGGCGAGCGCCGCGGCGGCGGACCTGTCGAGCCTCGAGGTCCTCCAGATCGGTGGTGCGCGGCTTTCCGACGACCTGGCGCGCCAGGTCGTCGAGGGGTTCGGCTGCACCCTCCAGCAGGTGTTCGGCATGGCGGAGGGCCTGCTGTGCATGACCAGGCTCGACGACTCCCCCGAGGTGATCGGGACGACGCAGGGCACACCGGTGTCGGAAGCGGACGAAGTGCGCGTCGTCGACGAGTGCGGCGCCGAGGTACCGCAAGGGTGCGTCGGCGAACTGCTGACCAAAGGGCCGTACACGCTGCGCGGCTACTACCGCGCCGCCGAGCACAACGCCACGGCGTTCGTGGATGGCTTCTACCGCACCGGCGACCTGGTGCGGCGGCTGCCGTCGGGCCATCTCGTCGTGGTCGGACGCAGCAAGGACCAGATCAACCGCGCCGGTGAGAAGATCTCGGCACCCGAGGTCGAAGGCCATCTCCAAACCCACCCCGCGGTCCGGCTGGCGGCGCTGCTGCCGGCGCCGGACCCGGTCCTCGGGGAGCGCTCGGTCGCCTTCATCGTGCCGAGCGGGGCGTGCGCTCCCACCCGCGAAGATCTCGTGACCCACCTGACCGCGTGCGGACTGGCCGCCTACAAGACGCTCGACGAGGTTCGCCTGCTGAACGAGCTGCCGAGCACACCGGTGGGGAAGACGGACAAGCGTGAGCTGTCCCGCCTTCTGAACGGCGTGGACGGGCCGTGAGGTCGATGAGGGAGCTTTCCCGAACCTCGAAGTTCAGGGGAGCTCCCGTCATCGACCTCGTCTCGCGGCCGGGACGAGGAAGCGCGCGACGCTGTCCAGCTTCTCGCAGGTTTCCTCGAACTCGCGGTCCGGTGTGGACTGCGCGACGATGCCCGCGCCGGCACGCAACCAGGTGCGACCTCGTTCGCGGTACACCGACCTGAGGACCAGGGCGGCGTCGAGCGCACCGGAGTGGTCCACGGTCATCACCGCGCCCCCGTAGAGGCCTCGAGCTTCGGATTCGTGGCGCCGGATCGCGCCGTAGGCGGCTTCTTTCGGGATACCTGATGCCGTGACGGCGGGGAAGATCGCCTCGAGGGCGTCCCAGGCGTCGCGGCCGTCGGCGAGCCGCCCGACGACTTTCGAGGCGAGGTGCTGCACGGTGCCGCGTCGCTTCACCGACATCAGCTCCCGCACGTGCACGGAGCCGGGCTTGCAAAAGGACAGGAACTCGTCGTTTCCGACCTTCACCGAAATCGCGTGCTCGTAGATCTCCTTGGGATCGGTGAGCAGATCCCTGCGGTGACACTCGTTCAGGACTTCGTCATCGGAGAGTGCGCGGGTGCCGGCCAGCGGCTGGCTCACCACTTCGCCGTCGGCGCTCACGGACGTGACGACCTCCGGGCTGAAGCCGGCCACCTCGACGCCGTCCAGGCGCACCAGGAAAGACCTCGCGGGCATGTTCGCCCGGCGGCCCAGCGCGTAGGTGGCGGTGAGGTCGATGTCGCCGGGCAGATCGACCACCCTGGAAAGGATGACCTTCTGCAACAGCCCCGCCTTGATCTCGTCGACGGCCTCCATGACGGCCGAGTGGTAGGCGTCAGCGTCCGTGTTCCGCACGTCCACGGGTTCGGGGCGCGGCATGACGGGCGGCCTGGAGTCGGTGAGCACATCGGTCAGGGCGTCGGCTTCCGCCGGGGCGACCGCTCTGATCCGCGCCCACCCGTCAGTGACGCGGACCTCGCACCGCGGCACCACCAGGTGGGCCAGGCGCTGACCACCGAGCAGGTCCTGTGCACCGTTCTTGGCGTAGGACAGTTCGAAGGCCGCCCACCCGTAGGCCCGCCAGCCGTCCACCCGCAGGTCCGAGAGCAAGGACCTGATGATGCTCAGCGGCCTGTCGTTCCAGGCGAGTGCCGTGTCGACGGTCCTGCCCCCGTTCCGGTCGAGGATCACCTGGGCGAGCACCCCGCCGGCGTAGGAGAACTCGCGGTCCTTCTCGTAGATGACGTACTCGTCGTGAAGCCCGGCTTCGGCCAAGCGCACCACCACGTCGAGCGGATCCCCGGTCACTGCGACCTTCGTCTCGGAGTAGTGCCGGGCTGCGGTGATCATGTTGATCTTCCTCGTTCGCTTGGACGGGGGAAACGACCGGAGGCCCCGGTTCGCCTCATCGGCGGACGAGGACCCATGTCTCGTACAGCGTGTCGTTCGAAGCGGGTCGCGTCGTGTAGTTGTCGTAGACGGTCGCTTCGCGGAACCCCGCGGCCGTGGCCATGCGGCGGATCGCCTCGCGCTGGAACGCGCGGAGGTGGTGGACCTCCCGTTCCACCCGGTAGAGCCCGGGGGCGTCCGTCTCGATGAACTGGGTGGAGTGGTACTCGCAGTAGTCGGTGGCGGGATCGCTGTCGAACCGCCAGAAGGCGGCCACGTCGCCCAGGTCGACCGCGAGGTCGTTGTCGCGGAAGGCTTCCTTGAGCATGTGCCACGACATGAGGTCGAACATGAACGTGCGGCCGCTCGGCAGGACGCGGGCCACTTCGGCGAACGTCCGGCCGAGCTGGCTCTCGCCGGCCACGTGGTTGAAGGCGGTGCCGGGGCACACGACCGCGTCGACCTGACGTCGAACGGGGAGGTCCGGCAGGTCGGCGCGGATGAGCTCCACCTCGTCACCCAGCTCTTTCCGGGCCCGCGCGAGCATCGAGGGAGACCTGTCGACCCCGGTGACGGAGAAACCCCGCTCGACCAGCACGCGCAGGTTGCGGCCGAAGCCGCAGCAGAGCTCCAGCACGTCCCGCACCGGAGCCGCGTGGTTCGTCCAGATCATTTCGAAGAAGTCGGCCATGGCGACCGGTGTGCGCTCGCCGGTCTTGTCGATGGCCCACTCGGCCAACCGCAGATGGATGTCGTCATAACCGGCATAAGGGTCGACGTAGTCCGCCGCAGGCGGTTGTGTCTGCATCGTGACTGCACTCTCCCGGGAGGTGTTGCGCGCTGGGATCGGGACATGGCCGACACCGCCCAGAACGTTCGCCGGGGTGATTCACGTCCAGCAGGGCACCACGACGCGCCCGTCCGACCGCGAATTCGCCCGGCAATGACCTGGGCCACGCCACCAGTGGATCACGGGGCGACCTCCGGAGGTGAGGCGTGGTGAGATCTTCACCTGATCGGTAACAATTCTTCGCGGATCGGGCGCGAGCGGTTACCGGTGACGGGATCGATGTCCTGAAGGCTTTCACCTTGCCGGTGCCCGGTTTTCCACGATCAGGGGTACAGCATTGTTGGCCCTGGAGGACGGGGCTATACCTGATGACGGAGTCGCACCAGAACGGTCGGCTCGAATGGAATGCCTCGGACGGGCACCGCGTTGGCGAACCAATCGCCGTCGTGCGGCGAGTCGCCGCTGCCCCGAGTGCGCCCTTGACCGTCTACCCATTAGGGGTAAATCGAATGACCATGTCCGGTGCAGTACGCGTTCTGGTGATCGGTGGTGGCCCGGCGGGGTCGACCGCCGCCACCCTGCTGGCCCGCGAAGGGCTCGATGTGACCCTCATGGAGAAGGCGGTCTTCCCGCGTTACCACATCGGCGAATCACTCCTCCCGGCCCTGCTGCCCGTCCTCGACCTGCTCGGTGCGCGGGAGAAGATCGACGCGTTCGGCTTCCAGTTCAAGGGCGGAGGTCACTTCGAATGGGGGCACGAGTCGTGGGACGTGACCTTCGGTGACCTCCCGGGCTGGGAGGCCGACTATTCGTACCAGGTCACCCGCGCCGATTTCGACCACCTCCTGCTGGAACACGCCAAGAGCCAGGGCGTGAACGTCATGGAAGGGGTGGAGGTCAAGCGGCTGGGTTTCGACGGCGACCGGCCACGATCAGCCGTGTGGGCCTCGACCGACAGGGGCGGCGACGAACGGGAAATCGAATTCGACTACCTGATCGACGCATCCGGCCGGGCGGGTGTCATGACGAATCGCCACCTGCGCACGCGCCGTTTCCACGAAACCTTCAAGAACGTCGCCGTCTGGGGATACTGGTCCGGCGCGAAGAAGCTTCCCACAGGCCCCAGGGGCGCTATCGCGATCTGCTCCGTTCCCCACGGCTGGTTCTGGGGGATCCCGCTCCACGACGACCGGCTCAGCGTCGGCCTGGTGACGCACACGACGGACTTCAAGGCGAAGCGGGACAGCGGGCTCGACCTCGAAGAGATCTACCGCGCGGGCATCGAGGAGTGTCCGCTCGTCGCCGACCTGTTGTCGTCCGCGGAACGGATCTCGCCGCTGAGCGTCGAACAGGACTACTCCTACACCGCCGACCGCTTCTCCGGTCCCGGCTACTTCCTGTCCGGGGACGCCGCCTGCTTCCTGGATCCCCTGCTCTCCACGGGGGTGCACCTCGCGATGTACAGCGCGACGCTCGCCGCGGCCTGCCTGGCCAGCACCGTGCGGGGCGAGGTCACCGAGCAGGCCGCGGCGGACCACTACGACGAGACCTACCGGAACGCGTATCTCCGCTACCTGCTGGTCATCTCGAACCTGTACCAGCAGTACCAGGGCAAGGAGTCCTACTTCTGGGAGGCGCAACGCCTCACCCGGCGGGATTGCAGTGACGCCGACATGAAGCAGGCGTTCACCGACATCGTCTCCGGCATCGAGGACCTGCGGGACGCCAAGGTGACCCTCGAGGTCGCGCTGGAAGCGGTGGCCAGAGCCCATTCGCACATGGTCGAGGTGCGCAGGGAGCCCTCGGCTCCGGCGGCTGCGTCCACGCCGGTCGGCCAGGACGAGCTCACCCAGGCCAGGTTCAAGTTGTTCAACTCGGGGAAGATGGGCTTCCCCTCTCCAGGCCAGGTGCGGCCTCCCGGGCTGTACGTGGTCACGGAACCCCGGCTCGGTCTCGCCCACCAGGGGCACTGACGCCCGGTCGCGCGGTCGTGAGGACGGGTGCCGGTGCGGGGCCACCGCTCCGGCACCGGCCGGTCACCCGCCCTCTTCCCGCCGTCCTGCGCGCTGTCGTCGGGAACGACGTTCGACGTGGTCGACCAGCGTCAGGGACGGGCCGGTCATCGCGGTGGTCGCCAAGGCCATCACGAGCAGCGCCAGGAACATCGGCGGCGTCAGGAGACCGGCGTTCAGGCCGGCTCGCAGCACGATCAGCTCGGTCAGGCCGCGGGTGTTGAGCAGGCACCCGATCCGCAGCGCGGACCAGGGGTGCTGCCCGGCGAGACGTGCGCCCGCATAGCCACCGAGGATCTTGCCGGCGACCCCCAGCACGATCGCGGTCACGACGAGCGACATCGTGGTGCCGGCGAGACCACCGCCGAGCACCGCGATGCCCGTGACCACGAAGAAGGCCGGTACGAGCGCTCGGCCGACCGCCGTCACCCCGGCCACCGCGAACGTCCACCGCCCCGCCGCGGGCACGGCCAGCCCCGCCAGCACCGCGCCCAGGACGGACGTCATGCCGCCGTACCCGACGCCGAGCGCCAGGCCCAGGGCCACGGCGGCGACGAGCACGGCGGAGGCGACGGGGCGCCGCGCACACGACTCGCTGACGCGCCTGGCGCCCAGCAGGCGCCGCACCCCGAGCGCCACGGCCCCGGCGCCGACCAGCACCGCCACCGAGCGCACCAGCCCCACGGAGTCGCCGGTGGCCAACCCGACCGCCAGCGCCAGCCCCAGCCACGCCCCGGCGTCGACCACGATCGCCGAAGCCAGCGCGAGCCTCCCGGTCGCGGTCGCCGTCATCCCGCGTTCGACGAGGATGCGCGCCAGGACCGGCACCGCTGTCACCGTCAGCGAAACGGCGATCATCACCACGAACGCGGAGGCCGGCGCGGTGCCGCGAACGTGAGGGGATTCGACGGACATCACCCAGATCGCGAGCAGCAGGCCGGCGGTCACCGCCGGCAGGAAGCCGCCCGCGGCCACCCAGCCGACCGTGCCAGGAGGTGTCCGGGCCAAGCCCTCCCGCAGTTCGTGCGCCACGCCGACGAGGAACAACGCGAGGCCGACCTCCGCGACCACCGTGAGGCCGGAAAGGACGCGGTCGGGCAGAAGTGCGTGGATCACTCCCGCGCCGAGCACGTGGGCGGCAACCGGTGCGATGAGCAGCCCGACCAGGATTTCGCCCATCACCTCGGGTTGCCGGACCCGACGCGCCACGAAGCCGCCGACCTTCCCCGCGCCGATCGCACCAGCGGTCGCGGCCGCGACGTGGAGCGCGTGCACGAGGTGATCCGGGGTCAGCACGCGGATGTCTCCGGGCAGCCTGCCGCCCGGGGCGGTACCGCGGCTGGGCGGATCTGTTCAGCGTGCTGTGCCGGCAACCGCCGGATCACGTCTTCCTGGCGTGGCACCTCTGGCGACGTCGGATATCGCAACTGTCCGAACACCTTTCCTCGGGTGACTGGAGCGGCCGCCGACATCGGCGCGATCCGGCCGGAGAGTGGTCGGCCCAGTGGGTACGAGCCGTCTGCAGGGCTTGATCGCGCCGACTGAGCTGCGTTGTTTCGAGTTTTCCCGCCAGTGGCGAAGCGCGGTCTCCATCAAGATCATGCCGAACACAGCCGGCGCGCATCCGGCGATGAGCGGGCCGTTCACGTTGCTCAGCTTCGCGCACGGCCCCGCCGGGCTGGCCGGAGGACCGCGCCGGCACGGCCCTCCACGACGTACGGCAGCTGCCGGGCTAGTCCTTCCAGGGCATTTCGTCGCGCATGCCTTCGTGGATGGCGAAGGCGTTCTTCACCGCGGCCTTGAGCGCGCCCTCCACCCAGCGGCGGTGACGGCGGTCGCACGCGTCGTTGGCGAACCACACCCGGCCCACCGGCCGGACCACGTCCTCGTAGAAGCCCTCGCTCATCTCGAACGCGCGGAACAGCGGGCCGATGCCGCACGCGTACCAGTCCAGCGCCCAGTCCTTGTAGACGCCGAACTCGAAGGTGTCCCGCGCCTCCGGGTGGATCTTGACCAGGTCTTCCAGCGCCTGCTGCACGCTCTCCTCGCCGGCGAGCGGCGTGTAGGGCATGCTGTCCTGCTCCCAGCAGTAGGACGCGATCATCACGCCCTTGCGGTAGCGGGTGTCCTGGCCGGCCGGCGGGTAGACGATGTTGCGGATGGCCAGGTCGGTCACCGTGAGCCCGTGCGTGATGCCGTACGAGCTCTCCCACCACCGCTCGCTGAATTGCATGAACAGCTTGTGCGCGCGGCCGTAGTAGGTGTTGCGGATCGCGTACCACTTGTCGGGGTCGAGGCCCTGGATCTCCATGTGCCGCAGGGCCGCGAACGGCACGGTCACCACCACCTCGTCCGCAGTGACGGTGTGCGATCGACGGCCCGAGCGGTAGTGCACGCGCACTCCGTTCTCGTCTTGGTCGATGCCGTGCACCTGCGCGCCGAGCCGGATGTCGTCCATCAGGTACGGCTCGAACGCGCGCGGCAGCGAGTCGGCTCCGTCCACGATGTAGACGAGATCGCCGAAGACGTCCTCGTAGTAGTGGGAGAACCACTCGACGAGCGAGAAGTGGTAGCGGCCCTCCAGGTTGAACAGCGGGCCGAGCATGGACAGCGCGCCGTCACCGAGTCCGCGCTCCTTGAGGTAACCCAGCAGCGTGTACTTGTCGTAGTCGACGAGGATCTTCTGCCAGGCCCTGTCCGGGCCCTCGCTCTCCATCACGTCGATCAGCGGCTGCACGGTGTGCCGGAGCAGTTCGTGCGGCGTCTTGCCAGCCTCTGCCGCCGACAGGTCGAAGCTGAACGAGCCGGCGTCGAAGTCGCGCCGCCGCACACCTTTGCCCTGCAGGTAGATGAACGTGTCCTCGTCGTACATCGGGAAGGGCTTGGTCGCGAGGCCGAACCTGTCCTTGATGAGCCACTGCACCAGCGGGTGCTGCTCCGGGAAGCGCATCGCGCCGAACTCGCCGTACATGTCGCCCGCGAACCCGCGGTGGGTGAGGACGCGCCCACCCAACCGGTTCTGCCCCTCCAGGACGGTGACCTCGTGCCCGGCTTCCTTGAGCAACAAGGCGGCCGTCAAGCCCGCCATTCCGGCACCGACCACCACGACCCGGCGCTTCGGCGCCGAACTCTCCGGCAACCCGTCCTTCAACAGGTCGAGCACGTCCACAGCCATGACCGAACCCCTCACTCACCGTCGTCACCTTGAGTTGGTAGGAGAGGCGGCCGTCCTCGTTTCGACCGTACTGCCGGATCAAACGTCGGACTACGACACGATGGAGTGGTTCGCGAGTCCCGAGTGGGGGAGGAGTCGCTCACCGCCACCGGAGATGGCCGTGGATCCTCCATCAGGATCCTGTGGACACGTTGCGCCCCACGGCGGCGGGAAGCCGGAGCGCGGCCCAGAACGGCACGACCATCAGTGCCGCGGCCGTCCAGGCCAACGCGGGTGCCGCGGTGTCCAGCACCACTCCTCCCACCGCGGCACCCCCTGCCACCGCGCCGTTCCAGGCCGCGATGGTCAGCGACTGAGCTCGATCCGCGTCTCGTCCCGCGATCAGAGCTGTGACCGACTGGAACGCCGTGGGAGCACCACCGAACGCCAGACCCCACACCGCGCAGGCCATCAGTGTCGTGGCTGCGTCGTCGGACACCGCCAGCAGCACCATGCCGGCAGCGGTCAGCAACGGGCACCAGCCCAGCACTCCACGAGGACTGCGGTCCACTGTGGATCCCACTGCGAGAATTCCACCCACGGCGGCGATGCCGAAGACGAGGAGCGCCGTGGTCAGCAACCTTTCCTGTGCCAATCGAGCGAGGACCGGGCCTATGTACGTGTAGAGCATGTTGTGTGCCAACGAGTACACGAACACCACGACCAGGATCTGACGCAACTTCGGCAAGGCATGTCGCGTCGGCTGCGCCGGCTCGGTCGTGACCGCCGGCACCACGAGCAGGATCCAGCACAGCAACGGCACGGCGATCGCCGCCATGGCCGCGAACGACCAGCGCCAGCCGACCAGTTCACCGAGAGCCGTGCCGGCGGGCACCCCCGCCGCGAAGCCGACGGGGGTGCCTGTCATCGCGATCGCCAGCGCGCGGCCGGCCTGCCCCGGCGGTGCGATCCGCATCGCGTACACCGCCACCAGGGACCACATCACGCCGGTGATGGCGCCGGAGACCACCCGTGCGCCCAGCACCACACCGTAACCAGGGGACACCGCGATCGCGAGGTTCGTCACGACGAACCCGAGCACCAGCGCCAGGAGCACGCGCTTGCGAGGCAGGCGGGACGTCAGCGCGGTCAACGGGATCGCGGTGACCGCGGTGGTGACCGCGTAGACGGTCACGAGTTGTCCGGCGGCGGCCGGGGACACCCGCAGTTCCTCCGACATGCCCAGGAGCAACCCCGCTGGCAGCACCTCGCAAAGGCAGCCGAGCAGCACCGTCAGGGTCAGTGCGAGCAGCGCCCGCCACGGCAGCCTGTTCTGGGACAAGGGATTCCTCTCACGTGAGAACCGCCCCGGCACGGGAGCAGGACACCCGTGCCGGGGCGGCGGACCGGGTTCAGCCCTTGGCCAGCTGGGCGTCGATCCACGTCCGCAGCGCGGATTCGCCCTTGAACCCGATCATGCGGGAGCCCGGGAGCTCCGCGGTGTTGCGCACCGGCACCAGCGTGGGCAGGTACTGGATGCGGTAGCGGGACGAGAGGTCACGGCTGACGTCGACGTCGACCATGCCGACCAGGATCCGGCCGTTGTACTCCGCGGCCAGCTTCTCGATCACCGGCTTGAGCTGGCGGCAGGGCGGGCACCAGGAGGCGCCGAAGTCGAGGACGACCAGCTTGGTCTTGGACACCTCCATCACCTGCTGGTAGTTCGCGGACGTCACCGCGACGACGTTCTCCGCGCTGACGCGGATGTTCGAGCCGGCCGTCGGAGCGGCCTGGGCTGCCGCGGGCAGCAGCGTCGAGGCCAGGAGCGCCACGACGGCGACGCCGGCGCGCAGCCAGTTCTTGAGCAGGGACATCGAAACTCCTCGGTACGCAGGGGAAAATACGGACACCCGTCGGCGCTCAGCCGGAGGTCGTGGCGAGGCCGGCACCGACCCAGTCCTCGATGCCCTCGCGGTACTTGCGCACGTTCGAGTAACCCAGCCGGAGCAGCCGGGCCCCTACGAGTTCGCTGTTGCGACAGGGCACGTTGGCGCAGTAGACGACGATCTCGGCGGCCTTGTCCGGCAGGACGTCGGGTGCGTGCCGGTCGGTGAACTCGGCCGCCTGTTCGTAGGGGAATCCGGGGATGTTCACCGCGCCGGGCAGGTGTTCTTTCTCGTAGTAGCCCGCGGGCATGGTGTCGACCACTACCAGGGTGCCCGCGTCGATTCCTTTTCGGAGTTCCTCTCGGGAGATCAACGGCAACATCGAAGTGACCCCTTTCCGGCACGGTTCGCGCAGTGTTCGCGCTGATTCCGAGTGTGGCCGGGCCAGGGATTCACGCCCACTGCCAGCGCGCTATGCCGCGCCGTTATCCAGCCATCCGCGATAGCGGTCGTTCTGCGCGACGAGCCGTTCGTAGACGGTCACGGCGGCGCGGTGCACGGTGGTGAACCGGTCGCCGAGCGGGTGGTCCGCGCGCCAGAGCAGCAGGTGCTGCACCTTCATCGGGTCGCCGGCGAGCGGCCGGATCACCATGCCGGGAGGTTCCGGCGTGGTCGGCTGCACGAGGCACACCCCGTGCTCGCCGGACACGAGGCGGTGCCGCAGCGCGTCGACGTCGTGCGCGATGCGTGGGGTGAACCCGTGTGCCAGGCACATCTCGCGGAACACGACCCGGCAGCCGTCGCCACAGCTGGACACGATCCACCGCTCCTGTGCCAGGGCGCCCAGCTCGACGACGGCTGAGGCGGCCAGCGGATGCCGCTGCGGCAGCGCCACGAACGACGGCTCGACGACCACCCGCTCGGCACGCACCCCGTCCGGCACGACCAGCGACCGCGGACCGCAGATCATCGCCACGGCGAGGTCGACGCACCCGCCGGCGACCTGCGTGACCAGCCTGCTGTGCGACAGGTCCGCGCGGCTGGTGAGCTCGTGGTCCGGCAGCAGCCGCTCGAGGCATCCGAACAGGCCGGGCACGAGGTTGCTGTCGTTCCAGCCGATCCGCAGGCCACCGGAGGACGGCTGCTGCAGGCGGAAGTCCCGGTCCAGCTCGTCGAAGGCCGGGATGATCGCCTCGGCGCGGGCGAGCACCAGCTCCCCGATCCGGGTCGGGCGCACGCCGCGCGGACCGCGGTCGAAGAGCCGTTCGCCCACCAGCTGCTCGATGCGGCGCAGCTGGTGGCTGAGGGCGGGCTGGGCCAGTCGCAGCTCGCCGGCGGCCCGGTTGAGGCTGCCCGCTCGTGCGATGGCCACGAGCACCCGCAGATGGCGGACCTGGAGCTCCATGTCACTCATCAGACACGGCCGAACGCGTTCTGTCAGCGGTTCGGCGCCGAACGGAGCAGGATGTTCGGGCGTAGGACGCATAAGCCGACGGCATGACCTTCCGGCAGTACCCGCCGGTTCTGCTTCTGCCGATAGTGGTCGAATCCGGATTTCCCTGCCCCTGTGAATATGACTTCGGAGTCGACAGTGTTGTTGACAACTCCGCTGACCGAGCATTGTGTCACCCCTTTGCGGAGCGGTAGGCACGTGTGCATCGGTGTGAGCCCGTTCAACAGTTATTTTTCGGTGGAACGCATCACCGCGCTCGCCCGCTGGGCGATGCGGGAATTCGAGCGGTTCCATTTCTTCGTGCCCGACCACGCGGCCGTGTACACCCTGGAGGCGCTCGGCTACGAACCCGGCCGTGCGCAGCGCAAGGCCGGACGGCAGGGCCAGTACGTGGTGAACAAGATCTGCCGCGCCCTGCGCGACGTCGGCGTGCCGGAACCGGAGGAGCACCTGCTCGACGGCGCTGCTCTGGCCCGCAACGACACGTACCGCGAACTGCTCCGCGACGCGGGTGCGCGGTTCATGACCGACGGCGCCTTCGCCGCGGAGTGCCTGGAGGCCACCCGCTGGGTGCTCGACCGACGTCTGCCGGACGGCCAGTCACCCACCGAGGACCAGCTGAGGTCCGCCGTCCGGTACTTCCTCGCGGAGCTGCCGATGTTCATCGACACCCCGGCGATCGCGGGCGTCGACAGCTCGGTGTTCGCCTACCACCAGAGGGTGGCGTTCCTGGAACGCCTGTACGCCAGGGAACTGGCCTGGCAGCCGAACCCCGCACAGGGTTTCGTCGTGCTGACGCCTCACGAAGAGGCGGTCTGACGGTGGCCCACGACGACTACTCGCTGAGCAGGCTCCCCGCCGAGGCCCGGAGGTCGTGGGTCTCCGTCGCCGTGCAACGGTTCGGGCAGGTCTCGGCGTTCCACCAGTTCCTCCTCGGTGCCACGCTCGGACTCGGGATGACGTTCTGGCACGCGGTCCTCGCGATCACGCTCGGGTCGGTGATGCTCGAGATCGTCACGATCCTGATGGGGATCGCGGGCGTGCGGGAGAACGTCTCGACGTCCGTGCTGGCCCGCTGGGCGGGATTCGGGGCACGCGGGTCCGCGTTGGTGGGCCTGCTCGTGACGCTCAGCCTCGCCGGCTGGTTCGGCGTGCAGAACGAAGTGTTCGCGCAGGGCCTGCACCGGCTGATGGGCGGGCCGCCGGTCTGGGCGTGGGCGGTCCTCGGCGGCATCGCGGTGACCGTGATCGTCGTGGCGGGTTTCCACACCATGGCGTGGACGGCCTACCTCACCGTGCCCGCGTTCCTGCTGCTGACCGGCTGGACGATCGTCTCCGAGCTGCAGCGGCACGAGCTTGCGGACCTGGTCGGCACGGCCCCGCCCGGCCCGGCGCTGAGCCTCGCCCAGGGCACCACCCTGGTCGCGGGCGCGTTCATCATGGGCGCCGTCATGACCCCCGACATGACGAGGTTCAACCGGCGCCCCTCCGACGTGGTGAAGCAGACGCTGATCAGCGTCACCCTCGGCGAGTACCTGATCGGCCTGACCGGGGTGCTGCTCGCGCACGCCGCCCACAGCGCCGACGTGGTCGGCGTGATCATGTCAAGCTCGGGCGCGATCGGCACGCTGATCATGGTCACGGCGATCCTGAAGATCAACGACTGGAACCTCTACTCGGCGTCCCTCGGCCTGGTGACCACGGTCGACGTGCTGCTGGGCAGGAGGATCAGCAGATCGACCGCGACGCTGTGGCTGGGCACCCTGGGCACCCTGCTGTCGGCTCTGGGGATCCTCGGCCACTTCACCGTGTTCCTCACCTGGGTCGGGGTGATCACACCACCGGTCGCGGGCATCATGATCGCCGAGTACTTCGTGGTGCGCACCTGGCGCGCGGAGCTGGAGACCTCGCGCGCGCGAGGGGAGCTGCCGACCGCCTCGCCGGACTGGGTCCCGGCCTCGCTGGTGTGCTGGGCGGCCGGAGCCGCAGTCGGCTTCCTGGTGCCGTTCGGCATCCCGACGATCAACTCCGTCGTGGTCGCGTTCGCGTTGTACGCTGCGATCGGCAGGACGGTCGGCATCATGCGCCCGCCGCGATCCCCGGTCGACACTCATCGCTGATGGGGAAGTGATGGCATGGAGCTCGACGTCCACCACCTCAAGCTCGTGCGGGCGATCGGCGAGACCGGCAGCCTGTCCGAAGCGGCGGTGCGGCTCGGGATCAGCCAGCCCGCCGTCAGCGGCAACCTCAAGCGCCTCGAGAACGCGTTGGGGCAGCGGCTGTTCGACCGCGGCTCCAGCACAGCGCCGGTCATGCCGACACCCACCGGTGAACTGCTGCTCGACCGGATCAGCGCGGTGCTGCCCATGATGGAGGGGCTGGCGCGGGACATCGAGGTCCGCACCAGCCCCTCCGAGATCGTGCGCGTGGGCGGTGTCTGCTCGCCGGTCCTGTGCCACCTACCTGCGATCGTCGGCAGCCACCGGCCGCACGGGCCGGCCGCGTCGTTGTTCGACAGCGAGTGCCGGGACCTGGTCGTGGACATGGTGGCGCAGCGGCGGCTGGAAGTGGGCGTGGTCAAGGACTACCCCGAATTCGAGGCGGTCGTGCCCGCGTCGGTGGACTTCGCGGTGGTGGCGCACGACAGGACGTTGGTGCTGCTGCGCGAGGACCACCCGCTGGCCCGGCACAAGGTGATCGCCCTGGAACAGCTGGCCGACGAGCAGTGGGTGCTGCCCCCACCCGACTCGTCGCGCTTCCACGAGTACTTCCACAGGTCCTGTCGCCGCAAGGGTTTCGCTCCCCGAGTGCAGTACGTCTCGGAGTCGTTCGGGATGACCGTGGCGGCGGTGCGCAACGGCGCCGTCGGGTTGTCGCAGGCGGCGTGCGAAGGGCACCAGCAGGTCGTCGCCCGGCTCCTCGCGGAGGACGCGCTGTCGCGCAGGTTCCTGCTCGTGTGGCACCGGGAGAGCGAGATCGCGCCGGTGGCTCGCGACGTCCTCGCGGACGCCGCGCTGGCCTACCGGCTCGAGTGCGAGGCCTCGCCGGTCTACTCCCGTTACCTGGCTTGACGAAGCGGTGTGTCCCTCCAGGACAGGAGGAACACACCGCCGCCGGAACCGTCAGCGGAGCTCTGCCGGTGGCAGGGTCGTTCCGTGAACCCAGGCCTCGTGGAACGCTGTGAGGTCCTTGTCCGCCACCGCCGCCGTGTAGAGCTCCCAGTCGTGCCAGCCCTGGTTCAACAGCGTCGCGATCTCCGGGTAGTCCCGCAGCACCATGAAGAACTTGTCGTCGCCGATGTGCTTGCGCAGCGCGTGCACCATCAGCACACCCTTGTCGGTGACGGAGAACTCCCGTCCTGCGCCGGGATCGGCCAGCTCCCGCCCCCAGAACCGCGGGTCGGCACCCACCCTGCGCAGCACGTCCTGATAGCGCTGTTCCACGGCGAGACCGCCGTTCGCCTCGTTCCACAACCACACCACGTACCGGGCGAACGACTCGACCATCGGCTGGTCCTTCCACATCTTGATGGCGAGCTGGTTGCCCCACCACTGCGATGCCAAGGACTGCACCAGGGCCGACTCGTCCGCGGCGACGCCGTGCACGGGCCTGCCCTGGGAGGGGTGCGAGTGGGTCAGCCACTCGGACAGGTACACCCCACCGGTGGACGGCAGGGGATAGGGCCCCAGTTTGCCGGTGAGGAACTCCATCACCGCAGGCAGTTTCCTTGCGAGTGCCGGGTCGGCGCCGGACGCGAAGGCGTCGAACACGGAGGTGCCGCCCGGGAGCGTGGACTCGCGGACGGTGAACCGGTCGACGGCGATCATCGTGGCGGACGGCGTGACGGGCACCTCCTCCGCCCAGCTGTGGGTTCCGCCGCGGACGGCCTTGCGCACCCCGGTCGACACCACACCCCACCCGGTGGGAACCGTGGCGTTGAGGTGGAAGGTCGCCTTGTCCGCCGAGGTGTCGTTGACCGGGAACCACGTGCTCGCCGAGTGGGGTGCCCCGGCCGCGACCGCGCCGCCCGACCGCGTTGTGCGCCACCCGGTGAGGCCCCGGCCGGGGGTGTACTCCGGCTGCGGACGGCCGCAGTAGACGACCTCCACGGTGAACGACGTGTCCGCCGCCAGCTCGGTGGCGGGCGTGATCACCAGCTCGTGGGCCTTCGCCCGGACGAACGACGCAGGCACACCGTTGACCTTCACCGCGGTCACGGTGAGACCGCGCAAGTCCAGGTTGAACCGGCTGAGGCGTTGCGTGGTGGTGGCCGTGACGAAGGCCTTGGCGTTGAGGAAACGAGAGGCCGGGTCGTAGGACAGGTCGACTGTGTAGTCGCCGACGTCGTAGCCACCGTTGCCGTCGGTGGGGTAGTAGGGGTCGACGCCGAGCACGACACCGTTGGGCGCGACGTGCACGTAGCCGTCGGAGCCGATCGTGTCGTCGGCGTGGGCGACAGCGGGGCTCAGGAGTGAACAGCACAACGACAGACCGCAGAGCGACAGGGTGGTCGACGAGAACGTTCGTCGAATCCGCACAGCCATGGGCAAACCTCTCGGGGCAGTGGCAGGGGTGCGCCCAGTCTGTGAGCCCTGAGGTCTGTGGTACCAATGCCGTTTCTTCATGTCCGAGCGTTATCGGCGTCAACGGGATTGTGAGAAGTTCGGCTCTGACTCGTGGTCGATGACGGGGAGTGTGTGCACGGACGGTCCGGATTCCACTTTCTCCGCTGGAGCTGACCGGCCGGTGTTCAGTGCTCGGTGGACCGCGGAGCTCGAGCCGCCGCGACGTGGTGTGCGATGTGGTCGATGACGACGTTGACCGCTCAGCGGTACGGGTCGCGTCCTGGTTCACCTGGGATAGGAGCATGCCGCCTTGGATGGCGGCCAGCAGCGCGACCGCGAGCGCCGGAACGTCCTCGTCGGCTCCGAGGTCGCCGCGCTCGCGCATGCGGGCGAGACCGGATTCGATCGCTGCTTGCCACGCGGCGAAACCGGAAGCCAGACCGAGGCGGACCAAGGGGTCGATGTCCGACAGTTCGCTCGCGAGCGAGCCGATCTCACAGCCTCCAGCGCAGTGCACCGCATCCAGGCGGACGGCGGCGCGTTCGCACCACTCGCACGCGGAGGACCTCGCCGAACTCCCGCCTGCGTTCATCGTCACCGCTGAGCTCGACCTGCTGCGCGACCAGGGAATCCGGTACGCCGATGCCCTTCGCGGGGCTGGTGTGCCGGTGACGCACCGAGCGGTTGAGGGCGTGCCCCACGCGTTCCTGCCCTTCACCCGCGACGTCCGGATCTCGCGCGACGTGCTGGACGAGATCGGCGACGCCATCGGCGCGGCCTTCGCGTGACGGGCGGGTCAGCCGGAGCCGAGGCCAATCGGATGCACGCGGGTCCGGAGCCTCGCGGCACCGGCCCGGCGACTCGCGTGTGCCGGAGGACCTATTCGGAGAACATGGTGAACGAGCGCATCCGGTCGAAGCGCTGGGCCGCGAGGTCCTCGAAGCTGATCAGGAAGCAGCCGTAGTGGACATCGCTTTGGGTGTAGAACTGGGCGAGTGGCGCCCACTGCTGGATCAGCCGGTGCTCCTCCGCCTCGATCGGGGAGAGGGTCTTCGTGTCCGCGTGGTCGAGGCCGGCCTGAGGTCGGTTCTTGAGGTTCGCGGTCGCCATCTCGTGCCACGGGCTGTCGCTGCCGCCGATCTCCATGCAGTGCCCACCGATGCGGATCGTGGACATCCGGTTGCCGGGCCCCGGCCAGAGACCGTCCACGACGTCACACAGCTGGTCGAAGTGCTTCAGGCCGTCGAACACCTGCTTCACGTAGTCCGGCCGGAACTCCATTTCGAGCTCATCGGTTTCTCCCATCCAATCCGGGAGATCCGCCTCGACCCACGCGGAAAGCTCGCGCTCGGGGATGAGAAGCGGCGTGCCGTCACTGTTCGTCCCCTCCAGTTCGGGAGGCAACGGCGCCACTGCCGTCTCCGTGCCTGCCGGGACGTGCAGAACCCGCGCGTGCTCCGGCTGCTCGTCAGAGCTGAAGGGATCCAGCACGTCTTCCTCGTGCTGCAGGAACAGCAGCAGTGAGCCGTCCGCCGGCAGGGGAAGACCTTCGGCCCGCGGAAGGGCCGCACAGTCGATGGAAGCGATGAACGGCAACGCGTACCCGTCCCCGTCGGTCGGCCATTTCGTGCCCACCGGTAACCGGGGCAGCCCTCCCTCCCGGCCGACAATCCTCTCGCCGGCGCGTGCGCCGCTCAGCCAGACGGCGAATCGGAGCTGATCCGCGAACGTGTCGATCTCGTCGTCCGGTATGCCCTGACTGGTCGCTGCCTGGCGGAATTGCTCGTAACGGTTCACGGTGCCACATGATCGCATAGTAATGAGAGCGCTCTCTTTGTCCGGAGAATAATGGCCTGACGTGCAATGCGGCCGACGTGGGCGCCGGAGCATGCGGACAGGAAACTTCGGCAACGGCTTTCGGCGAGGTCAGCGATCATGCAGGAGGCGGCCGGCGGCGATGGTGAAGCTGATCGTCGCTCCGCCTCCTGTCCGGTTCCTCGCGAAGGTGGTTCCGCCGTGGGCTTCGGCGATGCCGGCCACGATGGCCAGGCCGAGCCCGGAGCCGGGTAGTGATCGCGAGGTGTCCGCGCGGTAGAACCGGTCGAAGATCCTGCCGAGGTCCTCGGTGCCGAGGCCGAGGCCGGAACTGGGTTTCCTGGACCTGCCCGGTCCGGCGGCGGTGTTGCGCGGCGACATCGAGGCCCAAGCAGGACGAGCCGGGCGTCATGAACTCCAGCAGCAGAGCCGCGGCCGTGCGACGGGAGGTCATCCGGGTGCCCTCACGTCGGTTGAGCGGTCAGGCCGCGTGGCGCCGGCTCACCGGCCGCAGCCGGATGCGGCGGCGAGGACCGGGCTGGTCGGCGCGCCGAGGGGAGTCGGGTGAGCCGGTGATGTCGGTGGAGTCGCTGTCCCGCACCGGTGTGCGACCGCCGGGGCCTCGGTCGCGGAAGTGCACGAGAGCCAGCAGGGCGAGGCCGACGAGCAGCAGCGAGTGGGACAGGACGCGGCCCGCGGTGGCTGCGCCGGTGAGCAGATCGCTGGCCGAGTAGGGGATGAGCACGGCGACGAACGCGGCGGTGACGGGCAGCAGGCCCGCGGTCGCGGCGGGGCGCAGCGCCGCCCAGAGCAGGCCGAGGCCCAGTGCCAGGTTCCAGGCGGTGCTCTCGTTGAACAGGTGGCTGCTGTCGACACCGGTGGCGTGGGCGCCGTGCGGGGACGCGCCGGTGCCGAGCACTTGGGCGACGCCGAGGGTCAGCTGGGCGATCGCGACGCCGCCCAGCAACGTCCGGGGCAGCCAGCCTCGTGGCGCGGGCGGGACGATCGGCGGCGCCGCGTCAAGGATCTCCGCTGCCAGGTCCGGCACCGGGGTCGCCGGCCGCACGCGGAGGGTGCGGGTGAGCGCGGTGGCGGTTTCGCGCCATTCCCGGCAGTCCGCGCACGTCTCCAGGTGCGCGTCCACCCGGTCGGCGGGCACGCCTTCGTCTTCCCCGTCGAGTCGCGCGGACAGGGCTTCACGGCAGGTGCTGCAGTCCACGTGGACATTGTCGGTCATGCGGCCTGCCTGGTTCCCGGCGATCTGCGAGCGGCGGCGTGCCGGGCCCGCGGCCCACCCTCTCGACTGCCGGGTGGTGCGCTCGAGCCGTCGTCGCCGGAGAAGCGGTGTGCGTGGACGGGCCGCTCGGCACAGCCGGTGTGCGCGTCCGCCTCGGCGCACACGGGTGCGCGCTCACCGTCAAGGCTGGCAGGGAGCGCTTCACGCACGATTCGGCCGGACACGCTCCACCGGTCGGTCCGAATGGCCGGTGAGTTCCCGAAGACGTGGCCGTTACGATTCGGCCCCGTGAACTCCGCCGATGACGAGGTGACCCGCTGGGCGTTGCAGGCCCGCGGGGGTGACCGGGACGCCCTGGAGCGGTTCGTGCGGGCGACTCAGCGCGACGTGTGGCGGTTCGTCGCCCACCTCGCGGACGTCGGCGTGGCGGACGATCTCGCCCAGGAGACGTTCCTGCGCGCGTTGCCGAGCCTGCGGCACTTCGAGGGCAGGTCGTCGGCGAGGACGTGGCTGTTGTCGATCGCCCGGCGGGTGGTGGTCGACCAGGTGAGGATGGCCCGGTCCAGGCCCCGTGTCTCGCCGGGGGTCGACTGGGTGCAGGCGGCGGACCGCGGGCAGGGCACGTCGTCCGGCTTCACCGAAGCCGTCGAGCTCAACGTGCTGCTCGACGGGCTGGCCGCGGACCGGCGCGAGGCGCTGGTGCTCACCCAGGTGCTCGGGCTGGGCTACGCCGAGGCCGCGCAGGTGGTGGGATGCCCGATCGGGACGATCCGCTCGCGCGTCGCTCGGGCGCGTGAGGACCTGGTCAGGGCCGCCGGGCAAGATGCCAGCGAAGTCGGCTGAGATTCGCCGGGAACTATCCCGGCAGGGTGAACGACCTGTGGCACGTGACCGCGTTGTCCCTGCTGCTCGAGGGAGTGCATTGCCGCTACGGCAGGCATCCTGCCGTCCACTCCGTCGACCTCGACGTGCCCGCGGGCTCTCGAGTCGCCCTGATCGGTACCAACGGCTCCGGCAAGTCGACCCTTTTGCGTGCGGTCCTGGGATTCCAGCCCGTCTCCGACGGGGTGATCGAGGTCGGCGGCCGGCGGGCGGGGACCTCGGCGCAGTGGCGCAGGCGGCGTGGCGAGGTGGCGTGGGTTCCGCAGCTGCGGTCGACCGGCCGGTTCCCGTTGCTGCTGGGCGAACTTCTCGACAGCAGCGGTGACGGTGCGGCCGCGCGTGAGGCGGCCGCACGTCTGGGGTTGGCACGGCTCGAGTCGCGTGGGGTGCACACCCTGTCCGGCGGGCAGGCGCAACGGGCGTGGCTCGCCCGCGCGGTCGGTGCCGTGGCGGCGGGTGCCGGGATGCTGCTGGCCGACGAACCCACCGCCGCACTGGACTTCGCCGGGCAGGAGGAAGCCGCGGCGGTGCTCACCGAACTGCCGGTGACGCTCGTGGTCGCCACCCACGACCGCGCGGTGGCCGATGCGTGCGACCGCGTGGTGGAGATGGCCGCCGGACGTCTGCGGGAAGTCGCGTGATCGCGGAGCTGCTCGCGCTGGTTCCGGTGCAGCGCGCGGGTTTCGGCCTGCTGCTCGGCGCGATCGCGTTGCCACCGGTCGGGGTGCTGATCGTCGGACTCGACATCTACCCGGTGCGCTTCGCGATCATGCACGTGGCGTTGCTGGGCAGCGCCGCAGGTCTGCTCACCGGCACGGATCCGTTGCTGTGGGCGCTGGTGCTGTGCGCGCTGGCGGGCGGTGGGCTCGCGCCGTTCGCCACGACCCCGGCTGGTCTGTCCGGCGCGATGGGCTTGCTGATGAGCCTCGCGATCGCCGTCGCACTGCTGGTGTTGTCGGTTTCCGGTGTGAACGCCAACGGTGCGTTCGAGCTGTTGTGGGGATCCATCCTGTCGACCCGGCCGGTCGACCTCGTTGTGCTCGGGGGGCTGGCGGTGGCGATCCCCGCGCTGTTCTGGTGGCGTCGCAGAGATTTGTCGTTGTTGTTGCACGACCGGGAACTCGCCGCCTGCTCAGGCGTGCGCACCGGTCCGTTGACGATGGCCTTGCTCGTGGTGATCGCGGTGTCGATCGCCGGAGCCGTCAAACTCACCGGCGCGCTGCTCGTGGACGCGCTGACGTTGTTGCCCGCGCTGGCCGCGCGGCGCATCGGCCGCGGACTGACCGGCATGGTCGTCGCGTCCATCGTCATCGGACTCGTCGTGGCCGTTGCCGGACTGCTGCTCGCACTCGCGCTGGACCAGCCGCCCGGTCCGGTGCTCGTCCTGCTGGCCGGCGTGATCGCCCTGCTCGCCCAGTTGCTACCGATGAGGAGAACCTGAACCGTGAAGATCAAGCTCGTCGCGATCGGCGCGTTGCTCGCGCTGGCCGCCTGTGGCGGCGGCGCGCAGACGCCCAACGCGGCCTCGAAGGCCCCGGCCGGCAAGAAGGTCGTGGCGGCGACGGCGTGGGAGGCCGCGCTGGCCAAAGCCGCGGGCGCGACCGACGTGAAAGTCGTCGTGCCGGCGACCGTGGCGCACGCTGCCGACTACGACCCCAAACCGTCCGACCTCGCCGCGGTCGCCACGGCGGATCTCGTGCTGTACGCGGAGTTCGAGGGGTTCGCGGCCAGGCTGAAGGAGGCCGCGGGCGGTTCGGCGAAGGTCGAAGCGGTGAAGCTGGAGAACGCGCCGGAAGTGGTGCGCGCCGAGGTGACGCGCCTGGCCGGGCTGCTCGGCACGACGCCCGCCGCGCAGGAGTGGCTGAAGGAGTTCGACAGCACGCTGGCCGAGGCCAAGACGCAGGTGAGCGGCTCGTTCCCCGGCGGTAGGGCGCCGAAGGTGGTCAGCCACGCGTTCGTCGCCTACATGGCCGCGATCACGGGCGCCGAGATCGTCGGCACGTTCGGCCCGCAGCCGGTCACCCCGGCGCAGCTCGCCGAGTTGTCGGGCAAACAGCCGGACCTGGTGTTCGACAACGTGCACATGTCCACCGGCACCGTGCTGCCCGGCTCGTCCGCGAAGCAGGTCAAGATCGTGAACTACCCCGGTGAGGACCTCGATCTCCTCGGCGTCTTCAAGACCAACGCCGAGGAGATCTCCAAGGCCCTCAAGGCCTGACGAGGTCCTGCACGGCGCGGCGGTCGACCTGCCCGCCGCGCCGAGCGGCAGTGTGAGCAGGCAAGACGGGGACCCGTCGAGTACGGGGCGGCTGCTGAAGCGATCGTTACTCGTGGTTTTCGGCCGGCAGCTAGCCTGGTACGCCGAGAGGTACTGTTCCTGGCGTCGACCAGAGGGAGTATCTCGGATGACATGAGTCTCCGACGAGGGGCAGGTGGCCGTGGACGGGACCCACGTCGGTCGACGGGTCCGTGAGATCCGCTCGTTCCGGGGAATGAGTCTGACCGCGACAGCGCAGCTTGCGGGCATGGCGCCGAGTTACCTGAGCATGATCGAGCGTGGCCTGCGGCCGGTGAACCAGCGGGCGACGCTGGAGGCGCTGGCCAACGCGCTGCGCGTGTCGCCGGCGGAGCTGACCGGCAAACCGTACGCGCCGACTGACGCGGCCTCCGAAGAGGCGCACGGCCACATCTTCGAGGTCGAAGACGCCATGACCGCGTGGCGGATCGGCGAGGTGCCTGACGCACCGGCGCGGCCGTGGCAGCAGGTAAGCGCCGAACTGGACCTGCTCAACCTCACGCTGCGGCCCAACGCCGACTACGCCGCCCAGGGCGCATTGTTGCCTTCGCTGATCCGAGACCTGCTCGTCGCTGCGAGCGATCCGAAGCGGCGTACGGCTGCCCTGGTGGGGCTCATCGCGACTTACAAGGCGGTGGCCTACTTCGCCCACGACCTCGGCGTGGCTGGGCTGCCGGTGCTGGCGGTGGAACGGATGCGTGAGGCCGCCGAGGAGCTCGACGACCCGGTCTGGCTGTCGTATGCCGCCTACCAGCGCGCGCAGCTGATCAGTGGCACCAACCGATCTCGCCAGTACGACCTCGCTGTGCAGACCGCGCAGGTTCCAGGTGCGCGGGTGGAGGTTCACGGCCTCGCGCACCTCACCGCGGCCCTGGCGTGCGCGTCGCGGGGAGACGCCGACACCGCCCAGACCCACCTGGCAGAGGCCACCGCGCTCGCGGACCGGATCGAGCCGGATGTCAGCCCGTGGATGCAGACCAACTTCGGACGCACCAACGTCGGGATCTGGAAGGTCTCCATCGGCCTTGAGCTCGGCGCGGGCGCGAAGGTCCGCGAGATTGCCTCAACCGTCAGGCCAACCGGTGTGTCCAAGTCGCGTCAAGCCCAGTTCTGGATCGACGTCGGCCGCGGCTTGCTGACCGAGCGCAAGCATCGCGATCAGGGCCTCGCCGCACTTCTGGAGGCGGAGAAGTTGGCTCCGCAGAAGGTTCGCAACAACGTCTTCGTCCGCGAGTCCGTGGCTGGCCTGCTCGCTCAGGCCCGGCGCGAGGCTGGCGGCCGTGACCTTCGCGGCCTGGCCTACAGGGTCGGTGTAGCCCCATCCGGGTGATCCACGCCGCCCGTTCACAAGTTGTGAAATAGCGACCCAAGGTCCCACCTAGCGTCACTTTCCAGATACGGGAGGTGACACCAGGTGGGATTTTTGCTGTTGACGAGGTTGCGGCATCAGGTCGCGCGGGTCCTCATCTTCCGTTCGCATGCTGCGGTGTCATGGCCGGTTGCTCCCCGACGCTCCGGCCGTGACACCGCGTCCACCGCATCCTGCGCCTTTCTCGACGCCGACACTGTGCTGATCTGGTCGGCCCTTCCGGCGCAGAGCCCTACGAGCAGCGATCCGCATTCCTCTTCCTCGGGGATGCGGGTCGCGCCGTACGTGAACGGAGACTCCGAACATGTCCTTGCTCAACGCCGATCCCGCTCGATCGCCCGGTGGCAGCGGGGCACTCGAATCGCTCGCCACCGATCCGGGCTGGCTGGCCGCCCGTGACCGACTTGCTGCGTCGATCCGCGCAACCAGCCTGCCGGCCTACGGCGGGCAGGCTCGCCTTCGCGTTGCTGCGCGCCAGGAAGACCGGTGAGCGGCCACGTCTGGTGGACCTCGCCGCTGGACCATCTGACCCACGCGATCGGGGACAGCACCGGTCCTGGCGGCGGCACAGTGGACACCGAGTGCGGCCGGGTGCTCGACATCGTGAAGGCGGACAAGTCACCGAGCGGCAGCTTCTGCGACGACTGCCTGCAGAAGGTCGGGGCGAAGGCGGACGACAGCAGCCGCTGGCGGTGAGCGCCGTGGCAGCTCAGCACGCCTACCGCGAGGGCAACCAGTGGGGCATAACGGTTCCGGAACTGCTGGAGAACGCCGTCGCCGAAGGACGACCCCTGCACCTGGAGTGGAGCGAGGACGGCACCACGTGGGATTGGCCCGGCAACAACTTCGACACCATCGAGATGCCCGTCATCACCCCCGAAATGCTCGCGGCAACAACGCCAGAACCGGCGCCCGACACGGACGCCGACACCGAGGAACTGGCCACCGCGACCGACGTACTGCAGGTCGACCAGAGCTGGTGGTTCACCGGCCCAGCGGGGCCGCGATGACTTCCGGGTGCTCACCGACGAGTTCACCCGGCAAGTCCTGACTCGAATGCCCTGCACCACAACGCTTTTCAGTCAGGTTGATGTCGAACCGACGCCTCATTTGGCCGCTGGTCACCGCGGTTGAGTCGGGAACGGTGCGCTTCTGCGCAGGGAACGATGCTGTGGAAGCCGGACTGGCCAAGCCCGCCTTCCGGTACAGCAGCGTCGCCCTCGTCGACGGAGAATCGCTGGCGTACATGACGTTGAAGAACCCCGAGCCCGCCGCGCAGGACAAGCGCTAGGAGCTCGACGCGATCGGCTACGGCCCTGTCGGAGAGCAGCTCGCCGAACGGCTGTGCACCGCAATCCGTACTTGGGGCGAGGACCGCACCGCTCAGCCGACCATCACGGCCTACCGCGCGAACATGCCGGACGGTGCTCTCAGCGGTGGCCAGGTCATCAACAAACAGTTCATCCGGCTGGTCATTTCGTGCTGAAGACCTAGGTCGGCTCGGCGTCTTCAAGGCCAACGCCGAGGAGATCTCCAAGGCTCTCAAGGCCTGACGAGGTCCTGCACGGCGCGGCGGTCGACCTTGCCTGCCGCGCCGAGCGGCAGCGCGTCGACCACGACGAGGTGTTCGGGGAACTTGCGCGGCTCCAGGCCTTGCGCCGCCAAGTGCGCGGTCAGATCCGTTAGCGTCGGCGCCGGATTGGCCACGACGCACGCGCACAGCCGCTCGCCCAGCACCTCGTCCGGCACCGGCACGCACACCACGTCACGCACCGCGGGGTGGGTGGCGAGCAGTGCCTCGACCTCCGCGGGGCTGATGTTCAGGCCACCGCGGATGATCACGTCCTTGCGCCGCCCGACGATGTGCAGATAACCGTCGGCGTCGATGCGGCCCAGGTCGCCGGTGCGCACCCAGCCGTCCGGTGTGCGGTAGCGCTCGTTGAGCTCGGGTGCGCCCACGTAGCACATCGGGGACATCGGGCCGAGCGAGACGATCTCGCCGACCTCACCGGGCGGGACGTCGCGCAGCGAGTCGTCCACGATCCGCAGCCGGGCCACGGCCGGGTTGGGGCGGCCGGCGGTGTCGGCGTGGCTGGGAGGGTCGCTCAGCGCGGTGTGGCAGTTGACGCCGTCCGCCGAGCCGTAGACGTTGACCACCGTGCAGCCGAGCGTGTCGCGGACGCGTGCGGCGGTCGTGGCGTCGAGCGGGGCACCGCCCAGCGCGATCACCCGCAGGCTGGAGGTGTCGAACCGGTGGAGCTCGGGAGAGTCGGCGATCATTCGCAGCATCGTCGGCACCGCCAGCACGTGCGTCGGCCGGGCGCGTTCGATCATCGCCAGCGCCGCGGTCGCGTCGAACTTGGGCAGCAGCACGAGCGTGCCGCCGTGCACCGCTAGCGTGACCGACGTGCCGTTGCTGCCGTAGGACGAAGCGAGCGGCACCATCACGTAGTTCCACAACTCCGGGGTGTCGCCGATCAGCTCGCCGATGAATCGGCCACGGCCGCCCACGAGTGCGTTGTGCGAGTACAGGACCATCTTCGGGGCCGCCTCGGAACCGGAGGTGACCAGGATCCGCGCCGGACCGTCAGGGTCGGGGGAAGCGGGGGAGAACCGGGCGGGGTCGGCAGCCAGCAACGCCGTCACGGGAACGCAGCCCGCAGGCACCGGCCCGTCGCCCGCCGCGATGACGGTCCGCAGCTCGGGCAGCTCACCGGCCAGCGCGCGGGTGCGCCCTGCGCAGGGGTAGTCGCCGTGCAACGTCGTGGTCACCACGGCGACCGCACCGGAACGGCTGAGCAGGCTCGCCGCCTCCCGGTCGCCGCGACCGACCGGGTAGGGCAGGCAGACAGCGCCCAGCGCGGCGATCGCCAGGTCGAACGCGCAGGCCAGTCTGCCGTTGGGCAGCTGGACGCCGACGACGTCACCCTGCTCCACACCCATGCCCGCGAGGCCCACGGCGAGCGAGCGGGCCATCTGGTCGAGCCCGGCGTAGCTGATCTCGCCGTCCGCGTCGACGATCGCGGTGCGGCCGGGGCGGGCGAGCACGTGCTCGCGGAACAGCGAGTACAGATCGCGGTCGCGGTACAGACCTTCGGCGGCCCAGCCACGCCGGACCTCGTAGGGCACCAGGTCGGCCAAGTGCTTCACGGCGGCGGTTGCGGCGAGTGTCACGAAAACCTCCACGGGGAGCCGAGTGCCGGACAGCCGCGGTCGTCGCGGCCCACAACAGCGGCGAAGCGGGGATCACCCGGCAGTGCCGCGAGATCGGTGACCACATCGACGCCGTCGATGCGGCCGCAGACGGGGACGCGGAAGCCCGGCGCCGGTCGTTCGCGCGCACCGGCGAGCAACGCGCCGGCGGCGCCGAGCAGGCTGCTCTCGACGGCGACGCCACGGCCGGTGAGCCGCCGGGTGAGCACGCCGACCAGCACCGCCTCGGCGCCGATCAGCCCGCCGAGCACGTCCACCAGGGTCATCAGTGACGGCGCGGGGTCCTCATCGGACGGACGCACGAGCTCGGCCAGACCGGTGCGGGCCTGGACCATGAAATCGGTGCCCAGCGGGACGTCCGGCAGATCACCGCCACCCCAGCCGGAGGTGTGGGCGTACACGATGCCGTCCGGCAGGTCAGGCGCCGCGAGCCGCCACTTCTCCGCGTTGCCCGGCGCCCAGTTGTGCAGGAACACGTCCGCGTCCGCCAGCTCGTCGCGCAGCCGCCGCCGGTCAGCCGGGTTCTTCAGGTCGATCTCGACGGCGCCCTTGCCGCGGTTGAGCGCGAGCCAGCGGGCCGAGATGTCCCGGCACACCGGCGGCATGCCGCGCAGCGGGTCACCGCCCGGTGGCTCGACCCGGATCACGGTGGCACCCAGCAAACCCAGAAGGTGCGCGGCCATCGGTGCCTGGATGCGCCGACCTGCTTCGTAGACCACGAGTTCCGCACCGTTCCGCGTAGCGCGGCCTTCGGTGGGCTCGATGCGCCACGGAGTGGCGATCGGCTCGATCGGGCCGTACAACGCGCAGACGCTCGCGCCGCTGACGGTGGCGGCTCCGGTGATCTTCGCGAATGTGGCGGCACGAGTAGCCGTGTGCAGTGCGTCGGGGATCGGGGCGGTCGCCGTCGCATACCGGAACTGGTACGGCCTCCAGCCGTCGCGGATCGCGGCGCTGTCGGTGCCGAGCGCGGTCCAGAACGCCGCCCACACCTCGGGCACCAGCGCCTCGACCTCGAACCGCACGCCGTCCGCGCTGACGAACGGCGGGCCACCGGGCCGCAGATCGACCGCCTCGGCCTCGTCCGCCCCTGCGGCGGCGAGGTACTGAGAGACAGTCAGCAACGCCGCCTCGGCCACACTGGTCCGTACGCGTGGTTCGCCCCGCAGGACCGCGGCCAGCAACCCGGTCATTGCGAGCACGCCCGCCGCCGTGCCGCAGTAGTCGACACCGATGCCACGCGGTGAGCCGGAACGCCTGCCGTGCACGTGCATCACACCGCACGCGGCTTGGACGGTCGCCTCGTCGTGCAGCCCGGGAACCATCACCGGTCCGGCCCAGTCCACGGTCACCGCGTGCCGATCACCGTTGCGCAGAACGACAAGTGCCTCGGCCGCGTTCTCGGTGGAACCGTCGTGGACCTCCGCTCCCAGCGCGCGCAGATGCGCGCGCATCAGGCGTGCGGCCGCGCTCGTGCCCGAGACCGACGCGGTCGCGCCCTCCAGAGCCGAGGCGTGCACTGCTGTGGCTTCCGTCATGACTCAGAGGTCGTACAGCTAACCGTCCGGGTTCCCACGATGGTGTTATGTGTCGGTGACAGGTCACAGTGCGTTGCGTCGATTCGTTGACGAAGTCGTCATCCCAGCCGAACCGGAACTGGACGCGGGTGGAGGCCTCGAGCTGCGCACGCTCGCCCGGAACGCCGGGTTGTGGGCACGGCCGCTGCCGCCAGGGCTGGGCGGTGGTGGCCAGCCGCTGACCGACTACTTCGCCGTGGCCGAAGACGAGGGACGCAGCGACCACGGCCCGGACGTCGTCGGATCAGCCAGCCTGCTCACCGTGCGGATGCTCGCCGCGCACGCCCACCCGGAACTCCAAGACGCCGTACTGGAAGACCTCGTGGCCGGCCGTGTGCACGTGAGCTACGCGATGACCGAGCCCGGCGTCGCGGGCTCGGACCCCTCCGGGCTGCGCACCACCGCCGAACGCGGCACGGACGGCTGGTGGACCGTCACCGGCCGCAAATGGTTCACCAGCGGCGCCGCGCGGGCAGACCTGGTGCTGGTCGTCGCGCGCACCGGCGACGTTTTTTCCATCGTCGCCGTGCCCGCCGGTGGTTTCCGGGTCGAACGGGAGCTCGACGTCCTCGGCACCGGCGGGCAGCACGAGATCTCCTTCGACGCGGTCCGGGTGCCGCCCACCTACCTGATCGGCGAACCGGGGCAGGGCATGCGCCTGGCCGGCGAACGTCTCGCGCTCGGGCGCACGCTGCGGGCGTTGCGCTGGACCGGCCAGGCACAGCGATGTCTCGACCTGCTCGCGGACCGGGCGGTGTCCCGGGCGCTCGGCGACGGCGTGCTGGCCGACCGGCAACTGGTGCAGCGCTTGGTCTTCGAGTCCGAGCTGGAGGTGAGGTCGGCGCGTCTGCTCACCCGTGAAGCGGCCGCGTTGGTCGCCCTCGGAGAGCGTGCGCCGGTCGAGGTGAGCCTGGCGAAGGTCGCCGCCGCACGCGCGTTGAACACCGCGGTCGACGCCGCGATCCAGATCTACGGCGCGGAAGGACTCACCGCCGCAACAGGCCTGCCTCGGCTGCTGCGCGTGGCGCGAGCCGCACGGATCCTCGACGGCGCGGACGAACTGCACGTCACCACGACCGGACGCCGGTTGCTCACCAGACGTCGGGCGGCACCAGACCGGTGACGACGGCGGCGCCGAGGAACGTGAAGAACTCGCCCCACACGACCTTCAGCCCGGTCAAGCCGTCGTACTCGGCGCCTTCCGGCAGGGTCCGCAGCAGTCGCTCGCCTTCACCGCGCTCGCCTGCCTTCAACAATGCCACAGCGGCGATTGCCTGCGCGGAACTGTCCTGTGTGGATTCATTCCACCCACCTGGGTTCGTGAGCGACAACCAGGCCTTGCCTCGCGGCCAGGTCGGGGCGAGGTGTGCGTGCGCGTTCCGGTGGCGGTGGGCGACGTCGTGGTGACCGTGGGTCTCCAGCAGCGGAACGACTCCGGCCGCCCCGTCCGCGCGAATGTCAGGGCCGTCTGCGGAGAACGCGGTGCCCCACGGGATCGCGCCCAGCTCCGGGTCGAAGCCGCCCGCGAGGCTGTCCGCGACCTTCGTCGTACTGGGGCGCGGCGCGATGAGGCCCAGTCGTTCCGCGCCGCTGCCGTACCAGAAGATCATGCCGCGCAGCACCGTGTCCGCTTCCGCCCACACGTCCAGCCGGTCCCGCACCGGTGCGACGTCCCCGGCCCCGGTGACGAGCCTCCGCAGGGTGAGCAGCCCGGCCCAGAACCCGCCCGTCCACGACCCACGAGCGGAGGTTCTCCACCGTCCATCGTGGAGGTAGAGCGGAAACCGGTCCCCGATAGCGGCTTCGATCTCGTCTACCTGGTCGCACATGCGGCGCACCAGGTCGTGCGCCCAATCGTTCACACCGTCACCGCGGTGCGCCGCGTGACCAAGAAAGCGATACCCGCCGCCACCCCGAACACGATCCCGACGGTGACCCACAGCCAGAAGTAACCGGCTTGGCCCACGACGAGCCCAGTCAGCGGCGGCCCGGCGGCGAAGCCGCCGAAGAACCCGGCCGACGCCACCGCCGCCGCACGTCCAGCGAGCTTCTGCGGCACCGCCCGCATCACCGCCACCATCGACACGGCGTTGCCCGCCACCGCGAACACGCCAATCCCCGCCGCCCCGAACCACACCAGCCACCGCGCCTGGTCCGCCAGCGCCACCACCGCCACCGCGACGACGGCCCCCAGTCCCAGCAACGGCAACACCGCGGCGGGATCGTCCGCCCTGCCGGCCGCACCGCTCCACCACACCCGGCCCGCGATGCCGGCCAGTCCCATCACCGCGATCAGCCAGGCCGCAACCGGCGCGGACAGGTCGAGCCGTTGCACGCCGTACAGGGCGAAGAACGTGTTCACCGACGCCAGCCCGAACCCGAGCGTGAACGAGAACGCCGCCAGCGCACGCACCCGGTCACCCACGCCGTCGCCGGGCACGCTCCTGGCAGGAAGCGTGGGCAGGGTGAGTCGCGCGGTCACCGCCGCACCGACCAGACACAGCACCGCGAGCAGCCCGACACCCCAGCGCCAGTCCGCCACCGCGGCCGCCGCGGCGAGCGGCACACCAGCCACGAACGCACCCAGCTGCACACCGGACTGCTTCCACCCCGTCACCGTCCCACGGTGCTCCGGTTCCACGGCCACCAGGACCACCTTGTTCGTCGCAGGATTCGCCAGCGCCTGCGGGATGCCGCCCAGCGCCACCCCCGCCGCGATCCACCAGGCCGATCTGGCGACCGCCAGCACCGTCAACGCCACCGCGCTCACCAGAAACAGCCCGACCAGGCTGCGCCGGGGCCCGACGCGGTCCACCAGTGACCCCGCGGGCAGCGACAGCAGCGTCGCCACCCCGAACCCGGCCGCGACCAGCGCGCCGAGCTGCCATTCGGCCACCCCGAGCTCGGCGACCAGCACCGGCCCCAACGCGCCCAGCACGAACAGTTGCAGCATCGACACGGCCATCGCGGCCGTGGACACCGCGGTCACTACAGTCCTCACACCTCAGTGGTCGGATACCGCGGCAGGGGAGTTCCGGCTGAACCCGGACAAGGCGGTCACCTGCGCCAGACGGTGCCCCTCCGTTCGTACTCCAGCACCGTCTCCACCCGGTGCGCGGTCTGGGCGCCGAGGAACCGTTCCAGCAGCCACAGCGCGACCTCCAGGCCGGAGGTGATGCCACCGCCGGTGATCAGGTCGCCGTCGTCGACCACGCGCGCGTTGATCACCGTCGCGCCCTGCGCGGCGAGGTCGGCCTTCGCCCCGTTGTGCGTGGTGGCGTTGCGGCCTCGGGTGAGACCGGCCGCGGACAGCAGCATCGTGCCGGTGCAGATGCCCACCGGCAGCACGTCCGCGGCGGCCAGGCGACGCAGGAACGACTGGTCGGAGATGAGCTTGCGCACGCCCGGCCCGGTCTTGTCGAGGTAGCCGCCGCCGGGCACCACGAGCAGGTCGGCGTCCTCGGGCGACCAGCCGCGCGTCACTTCGACCTTCGTGCCGTACGTGCACGTGACCGTTCCCGGCTTGCCCGCGCTGACCTGGGTGGTGCGCACCGCGCCACCCGACATCTTCGCGGCCAGGCCGAGCACCTCCACAGGCGCCACGAAGTCCTGTTCCTCCACGCCGTCGAACATCAGCACCTGCACGCGCAGCGGGTTCGCCGCCGAGGCGGTCGCGCTCGCCGCGCCCGCGATACCCGCGGAAAGTGCCGATGCCCGCAAGAAAGTCCGGCGTTCCACGATGGCCTCCTCAAGTCGGTGTCCCCCTACAGGTCGGGTGGCGAGTCCGTCCGGTTCCCCAGCTGATTGCGCAATCTCAGACTGTTCGCGACCACCAGCACCGAGGACAACGACATCGCCCCGCCCGCGATCAGCGGGTTGAGCAGCCCGAAAGCCGCCAGCGGGAGCGCGGCGGCGTTGTAGCCGAACGCCCAGAGCAGGTTGCCCCTGATGGTGGCGAGCGTGCGGCCGGCGAGCAGGACCGCGTCCGCGACGGCGTCGAGGTCGTCGCGCACCAGGACGACGTCGGCGGCCTGGGCGGCGATGTCGCTGCCGTGCGCGATCGCCATGCCCAGGTCGGCGGCGGCGAGCGCGGGACCGTCGTTGATGCCGTCACCGACCATCGCGACGTGGCGTCCCTGCGCGCGCAACCGTTCCACGGTGGCGACTTTGTCCGCGGGGCGTACGTTCGCGATCACGTCACCAACGCCGATCTCCGCCGCGACGGCCCGGGCCGCGGCTTCGTGATCACCGGTGAGCAGCACGGTGCGCAGACCGAGCGAGTGCAGCCGTGCGACCGCTCCACGCGCGGACGGGCGCACGGTGTCGCGCAAGGCGATACCCCCGACCACCTCGCCACCCCGGGCGACCAGCACCCCGGTCGCCGGGCCGAGGTCCGAAAGCCACCCCGTCGCCGTCGAAGACACCGCGATGTCCCGGCGCGCCATGAGTTCCGGGGACCCCACGACCACCGGTGCGCCCTCGACCTCGCCGCGTGCGCCCGCCCCGACCAACGCCTCGAAACCGGTGACCACGGGCACGTCGGCGCAGGCCGCGGCGATCGCCACGCCGATCGGGTGTTCCGAGGCGGCCTCCACCGCGCCCGCCCACCTCAGGACGGCCTGCTCGTCCGCGTCCGTGAACGACCGCGTCCGCGTGACCTGCATACGACCGGTGGTGACGGTGCCGGTCTTGTCCAGCACGACGGTGTCCACGGCACGGGTCGCCTCCAGGGCCTCCGGCCCCTTGACCAGGATGCCGAGCTGGGCGGCGCGGGCCACGCCCACCATCAGCGCGGTCGGCGTGGCGAGCCCGAGCGCACACGGGCAGGCGATGATCAGCACGGCGACCGCCGCGGTGAACGCCTCACGCGTCGAGTGGTCCGCGAGCAGCCACCCCACCAGCGTCAGCGCCGAGAGCACCAGCACGACCGGCACGAACACCGCGCACACCCGGTCCACCAGGCGCTGCACCGCCGCCTTGCGTTCGGCGGCCTGCTCGGCGAGTGCCCGCAACTGCGCCAGCTGCGTGTTCGCCCCGACCGCCGTCGCCCGCACCACCAGCCGACCGGCGCTGTTGACCGTGCCGCCGGTGACCTGGTCGCCGGGCCCCACCTCGACCGGGACCGGTTCGCCGGTCATCGACGCCGTGTCGATCGCGGAGTACCCCTCGGTCACGACACCGTCCGCGGGCAGGGCCTCACCCGGCCGCACCACGAGCAGGTCCCCGACGAGCACCCGCGCCGCGGGCACCGTCGTCTCGACGCCGTCACGCAGCACCCTGGCGTCCTTGGCCGCGAGGCCCGCGAGCGCGGTGAGCAGGCCCACCGCCGAACGCCGCGACCGCAGCTCGAAATAACGCCCGGCGAGCAGGAACGTCGTGACACCCGCGGCCACGTCGAGGTACACGGCGTCCGCGCCCTCCGCCGTCACACCGAACCCCAGCCAGTAACCGGGACCGGACGATCCCGCCAGGAGCGACCACAACGCCCACCCGAACGAGGCGAGCACACCCAGCGACACCAAAGTGTCCATACTGGACGCTCCCTGCCGCAGGTTGCGCAACGCCGCACGGTGGAACGGCCACGCCGAGTACGTGACCACCGGCAGCGCGAGCAGCACGCACAACGCCTCCCAGCCGGCGAAGCGCAACGCGGGCACGAGCGCGAGGCTGATCGACAGGTTGCCCAGCGGGATCGCCAGCACGGCCGCGACCACGAGCCTGCGCCGCAGCTCGGCAACGGTGTCCTGAGGCTGCTCGCGGTCGTGCCCGGCCACGGAGGCGTCATAGCCGGCATCGCGCACGACCTGCACGACGTCGTCGGTGCGCATTCCTTGCGGCACGTGCACGATCGCGCGTTCGGTGGCGTAGTTGACGGTGGCGCGCACGCCGTCGACCTTGTTCAGCTTGCGTTCGATCCGCGTGGCGCAGGCCGCGCAGGTCATACCGGACACCGACAGCTCGACGGCGTCGTGCGTTGTGGTCGTCATGACAGGTCAGTTCTTCCTTCCGGAAAGCTCCGCGAGCATCGCGTTGTAGGCGGTCAGCCGGTCGTCGTGCCCGGTGTCGGTGACGCGGTCGAACCGCACGGCCTCGCGCCGGTCGGCGACCGCCCACTGCCGCAGCAGCGCGAGCACGACGACCAACATGGGAATCTCCCCGGTGGCCCAGGCGATCCCGCCGCCCAGGCGCTGGTCGCCGAGGAGATCGGGCACCCAGGTGAGGCCGAGGGTGCGGTAGAAGAACTCGGCGATCACGGTCTGGTGGTTCATCAGGACCACGCCGAAGAACGCGTGGAACGGCATCACCGAGAACAACAGCCCGAGCCGGGCCAGGTGCGGCAGCGTGCGCGGTGCGCGGTCGACCCCGATGACGAGCCAGAAGAACACGTAGCCGCTGAGCAGGAAATGGATGTTCATCAGCTGATGCGCCCAGTGCAAGCGCATCGCCGCACCGAACAGCTCGGAGAAGTACAGCACGTAGAACGACCCGGCGAACGTCGTCGCGGCCACCGCGGGGTGCGCGACCAGCCGCGCGGCGCGGCAGAGCAGCAACGCCGCCACCCACTGCCTCGGCCCCGGCGGCAGCACCCGCAACGCCAGCGTGGCCGGCCCGCCGAGCACGAGCAGCACCGGCGCCAGCATGGTGAGCGACATGTGCGCGACCATGTGCGTGCTGAACGTGCCCGCCGCGTACCTGCCGACACCGGACGACGTCACCACCAGCACGACCGCGCAGCCCGACAACCACGCCACCGTCCGGCCGACCGGCCACCCGTCACCCCGCCGGCGCAAGGTGTGGACAGCCACGACGTACGCCACCGCCAGCACGACGGCGCCCAGCCCCAGCACGAGATCGAGCCGCCAGCCCAGAACCAGTTCCGCCGGCGTCGGCGGGTTCGGCAGCTCGTAGCCGAGCACCGTCTCCTGAGGCGAGGGCCCGCGGACGAACCACGCGGGCGGCACGAGGTGCGCGAGCCCGGCCGACGCGCCGATCGCCAGTCCCACCGCCACCAACTCCACGCCGAGCGGCCGGCACACACCCCACCGCGCCCGCAGCACCGGGACGGCCGCACACGCGGAAAGCTTGAGCAGCAACAAAACCACGTAACCGCTGTGCAGCCCGGCAGGTCCGGCCAGCACCGCGCCGGTCACCGATCCACTGAGGACGAGCACAACCACGCACCACGTCGTGAGCCGGTGATAGCGCCGCACGACGACGTCGGTGGCGCTGGTCCCGGGCCGACGCAGATACGCGCGCAACGCGATGAGCGAGCCGATCCACACCGCGGCCGCCGGGACGTGCCAGACCATGGCGTTGGTCGCGACGTTGTGCCACGCGCCGTTCGCCACATGACCCGCGATGACCGGCGCCAGCACACCGGCGGTCGCGGGCACGAGCCACAACACCGAGGTCGTCCACGTCAGCGTCGCCCGCGCACCCGCCGCCACGACCGCGGCGGCCACAGCCGAGCAGATCCAGGCCTTCGGTTCCCCGGTCGCCGCCACGAGCCCACCGAGGTGGTCGAGCGCCACGGCGACCGACTGCCCCGACGCGTCCGCGACGGACAGGACGACGGCACAGGTCGCCGCGCAGGCCCACACCGCGGCCGCCGTCGCGGCGGTGCGCACAGCGGCATACGCGTGCGCGGTCAGCTTGATCCGCTTCGGTGGCGCGGGCACGACGAACGCCGCGAAAGCAAGCGCTCCCACCGTGACGGTGGCGGCGGCGTTCGCGAGCGTGCGCACGATGCCGAACGCCAGCGACGTGAGTCTGCCCGGATCACTGTCTCCCAGAGCGGCGTGCACGTCACCCGCCCAGAACACGACAACCGCGACGCACAACGCCGAGCCGGCCGACGCCACCGCGACGGTCCTGTCCACCCTCATGCACAGGCGGTCGGGCAGAACTCCGGTTCGGTTCCCGGAGAGCCCGAACTTCCGGCGTCCGTGTGACGCATCAGACTGCGCACGTGCGAGGTGCCGCAGGTGCGCACCCGATCCGTGCTCGTGATCTTGTTCGACGGTGTGCAGCCCCTCGACGTCGCCGGACCTCTGGACGTGTTCGCGGCGGCGGCGCGTTTCGCCGGACCGAGGACATGCCGCCGTACGTCGTTCGCGCGGCCTCGCTCGGCGGTGAAGTGGTGCGTGCCGCCGGAGGACTGCGGATGCTTCCGGACGTGGACTTGGCCGCCGCCGAGGACCCCGACGTGCTTCTCGTACCGGGGGGACCGGGCGTGGCAGAAGTCGACGACCGGCTCGTGGCCTGGTTGCGCGAGCGCGCTCCCAGGGCGAGACGGGTGGTGTCGGTGTGCACCGGGGCCTGGCTGCTGGCCGAGGCCGGTCTGCTGGACGGCCGCCGGGCGACGACCCACTGGGAGGCCTGCGCGCACCTGGCCGACCGCCACCCCGAGGTGCGGGTCGAGCCGGAGCCGATCTTCGTCCGGGACGGTCCCGTCTACACGTCGGCCGGGGTGACCGCGGGGGTGGACCTCACGCTCGCCCTGGTCGAGGAGGACTTCGGCCGCGCGGTGGCGCACGAGGTCGCCCGGCTGCTGGTGGTCTTCCTGCGCAGACCGGGCAGCCAGGCCCAAGTCAGCGCGCAGCTTTCCGCCCAGGTCGCCCACTCCGCTCCTCTGCGCGAGGTCCAGCACTGGGCCACCGCCAACCTCGCGGCGGACCTGTCCGTTCCCGCGATGGCGCGGCGGGCCGGTCTGTCACCGCGGCAGTTCGCGCGGGCGTTCGCCGAACAATCCGGGGTGACACCAGGGCGTTTCGTGGACCTCATCCGGCTGGAGGCCGCGCAGCGCATGCTGGTGGACACCGGTGAAGGCGTGTCGCGGATCGCACGTCAATGCGGGTACGGGACGCAGGAAGGGATGCGCCGCGCGTTCGTGCGTGAACTCGGTGTCTCGCCCACGGAGTACCGGCGCGGTCGACTCTGATCTCTGGCAGATGGCAGATTCGTTGGGGTGCATGGCATAGCCGCCTCGGGCCGGCGGAACTAGCGTTCTTCGCGTTGATCTTCGCGAACTGGAGGGGCACCTACATGCAGGTCGCCATCGTTCTGTATCCCGGCTTCACCTCGTTGGACGTTCTTGGGCCGTATGAGGTCCTTGGACGCCTTCCCGACACCGAGGTCGTCTTCGTGGCCGAGAAGCCGGGCCTGGTCGTCAACGACCTGGAGAGCCTGTCGATCGAGGCCGTGGCCACCCCGGCCGACGTCACGACGCCGGACGTCGTGCTCGTCGGGGGAGGACCGGGCCAGGTGGAGCAGATGGCCAACGACGCCCTGCTCGACTGGCTGCGTACGGCCGACCGCACCAGCAGGTGGACGACGGCCGTGTGCACCGGCACCTTCCTCCTCGCCGCGGCCGGGTTGCTCGAGGGCCGCCGGGCGACGACCCACTGGGCTGGGCTCGACCAGCTCGCCGGGTTCGGCGCGATCCCATCGAAGCAGCGGGTCGTCGTCGACGGTCACTACGCGACCGCGGCCGGCGTGTCCGCGGGCATCGACATGGCGTTGACCCTGGGCGGGCTGATCGCGGGCGATGACGTCGCGCAGACGGTGCAGCTCGTCATCGAGTACGCGCCGGAGCCGCCCTACTCCGCGGGGTCGCTCGACTCCGCCCCGGCGGACGTGGTCGAAAGTGCGAGGCGCGTGCTGTCGAGTTGAGTTCACCCCCGGAGGGGCGAGCGCGCGTCACCTGATGGGTTGGTTATCCGGGTGAGAGCGTTTGCCGGCATGGATTCGGCACTCCCGGTCCGAAATGATCCCGACGTGCTGGACAAGATCGCAATCGTGGGCGTGGCGTGTCGTTTCCCCGGCGGAGCCGGCGATCTGGAGGGGCTGTGGTCGTTGCTGGCCGCAGAGCGCGAGGTGGTCGGGCCGCCACCGCCGAACCGGTTCGACGTCGAGCGGTACTGGGACTCCAACCAGCTGCGGCCGGGCAAGTCCTACACGTTCGCGGGCGGGTACCTCGACGACATCACCGGGTTCGACGCCGGCTTCTTCGGCATCAGCCCGCGTGAGGCGGTGTGCATCGATCCGCAACAGCGGCTGGTGCTGGAACTGGGCGTCGAGGCGCTCGACGACGCCGGGATCGACCCGGCCTCGCTGGCCGGCACCGACGCCGCCGTGTTCGTCGGTGTGTCCGCGTTGGACTACGGCGGACAGCAAATGCTGATCCCGTCCGCGGTCGGTCCCTACACCAACTCCGGAGCCGCCCTGTCCAACACGGCGAACCGGCTGTCCCACCAGCTCGACGTGCACGGGCCCAGCCTGAAGGTGGACACGGCGTGCGCCTCGTCGCTGAACGCGGTCCACCTGGCCTGCGAGCACCTGCGGCACGGCGGCGGACGGGTCGCTTTCGCCGCAGGGGTCAACCTGCTGCTCAACCCCATCACCTACGTCGGGTTCGCCAAAGCCGGGTTCCTGTCGCCGACCGGGCACTGCCGGCCGTTCTCAGCCCGTTCCGACGGGTACGTCCGTGCCGAGGGCGGTGGCGTGCTGGTCCTCAAGCGCCTGGCCGACGCGGTCGCCGACGGGGACCGCGTCCACGCCGTGATCGCGGGGTCCGGCACGAACAGCGACGGGCACACCAGCGGACTGGTGCTGCCCAGTTGCGAGGCCCAGGAAGCGTTGCTGCGCCAGGTCTACGACCGGTTCGGGCTCGACCCGGACGACCTGGCCTACCTGGAGGCGCACGGCACCGGGACACCGATCGGCGACCCGGTCGAGTGCCGGGCGATCGGGAACGCCCTCGGACTGCGCCGCACCGGCGCGGCGCTGCCGATCGGCTCGATCAAGGCCAACCTGGGGCACCTCGAACCGGCATCGGGCATGGCCGGGCTGTGCAAGGCGATCCTCGTGCTGCGCCACGGCGAGATCCCCGCGACCCCGAACGCGAGCCCGCGCAGCACGGAGATCGACTTCGACGGCCTGGCGCTGACCCCGGTGGAGCGGTCCCGGCCGGCGGCGGGCCGTTTGGTCGGGGTGAACTCGTTCGGGTTCGGCGGTGCGAACGTGCACGTCGTCCTGGAGGAACCACCTGCGGCTCATCCAGCGCCGCACGGGGGAACCGAGGTGCCGATCGTCGTCTCGGCGCACACCGAGGCCGCCCTCGCCGACGCGGTGTCCCGCATGGACCTCCGCCTGGCCGGCTGCACGGATTTCGCCGACCTCGCCTACACCTCGTCGCAGCGACGGGGAAAGCACGCCCACCGCCGCGTGGTGCTCGCCGCCGACGCGGACGAGGCGCGTCGTCGCCTGGCGAAGCAGATCCCGCCGCAACGGGCGACCGAGCGGGGCCGCGTCGCCTTCGCCTTCTCCGGTCATGGCGCGCAGTGGCCCGGCATGGCGGCGGACCTCGTCGACACCGACCCGGTGTTCGCCGGCGCGGTTGCCCGGATCGACGCCGCGCTGGCACCGCTCGTCGGCTGGACGGTCGCCGGCGAACTGCGGTCGGCCGAGCCGCGGCTGCACGACACCGGTGTGATCCAGCCCGTCCTCTTCGCGGTGCAGGCCGGCATCGTGGCGGTGCTCGCGGAACACGGTCTGCGTCCGGAAGCCGTGTACGGCCACAGCGTGGGGGAGATCGCCGCCGCCTTCGCCGCCGGGATCTACGACGTGGACCAGGCCGTGGCGCTGGTGGTGGCGCGCAGCCGGGCCCAGGCGACCACCGCCGGCACCGGCACCATGGCCGCGGTCAGCCTCGGGCCGGAGGAGATCGGGACACTGCTCGCACGCTACGACGGGCGCGTGGAGATCGCGGGGATCAACAGTCCCGGCGACGTCACCGTCGCCGGGCCGAGGACCGATCTGCAGGACCTCGCCGACCGGCTGGCGGAGCGCGAGGTCTTCTGCCGCGTCCTCGACCTGGACTACCCGTTCCACAGCGCGGCGATGGAGCCGTTGCGCGCCCCGCTGCTGGCGGACCTGGCCGCTCTGGCACCGAAAGCCGCCACAGTCGACTTCGTCTCCACGGTCACCGGCGAACCCCTGGCAGGCGAGCGACTGGACGCGGAGTACTGGTGGCGCAACGTCCGCGAGCCGGTCCGCTTCGCCGCGGCCACCGACCACCTGGTCGCCGCCGGGTTCGACACGATCATCGAGATCGGGCCGAAACCGGTGCTGCGGACGTACCTGAAGCGAGCCGCGAAGGACGGCGTGCTCGCCGTGCTGCCGACGCTCACCCGGGACGAGCCCGGAGCGGCCGCGCTGCGGGCGACGGTGGAGTCCGCGCTGGCCGCGGGCGTGGCGATCGCCCCCGAACGGTTCTTCCCCCGCCGAGGCCGGGTCGTGACGCTGCCCGCCCACCCGTGGCAACGCGAGCGGTTCTGGCTGGGCGGTCAGCACACCTGGGGCGGTACCAGTGCTCCACCCGACCACGTGCTGCTCGGCGACCGGGTCGCCGTCTCCGACCCGACGTGGCAGACCACCGTCGACCCGGCGCGGTGGCCGTGGCTGACCGGCCACCGGGCGGCGGGGACGCCGATCATGCCGGCGGCCGGCTACCTGGAGATGGGCTGGGCGGCCGGGCAGCTCGTGTTCGACGGACCGGCGGAGGTGAGGGAGCTGCACATCACCAAGCCGATGGTGGCTCCTGACGACGAGTCGGTGCTGCCGCGCATGCAGGTCTCACTGTCCGAAGAGGACGGGGTGTTCCGGGTCGCCACGTGCTCGGCCGAGGGCCAGACGTGGCTGACCCACGCACGAGGGCGAGTGCGCCGCCGGGTGGCCTCGGCCCCGCCACCGCTCGACCTGACCGCACTGCGCGCACGGTTCGCCGGGAGGGGCGAGCACGTGGACCGGGACACTCTGTACGCCGACGGGGAACGGATCGGACTCGGCTACGGCCCCGAGTTCCTGGTCCTCTCCGGCCTGTGGGTGGACGGCATGGAGGTCCTGGGCGACTACGACTGCGGCCACCTGGACTTCACCGGGTTCCACGCGCACCCGGCGTGGACCGACGTCGCCCCGCAGGCCGCGATCCAACTCGGCCGGATCCGCCGCGGCCACGTCGCCGACGAGGACTCCTACATGCCCGTGGCGATCGGCTCCGCGCGGTTGTGGAACCCACCCACCAAGACCGGCGCCGTGCACTTCCGCTGCCGCACCCTCTCGGAGTCCTGGGCCTCGGCCGACATCACCCTCACCGACGACGCGGGCACCGTCGCCCTGGAACTGCTCGACTGCCGGTTCCTGCGGGTCAAGGTGCCCAGCCGGCGCGTGGTCCGGCGCCAGCACACCGAGCTCCGCGCCGCACCGCGCGGCCTGCCACCCGCCGCGGAGGTGCCCTGCCCGTCACCGCGGGTCCAGGCCCCGCCGGTCACCGGCTACGCGGAGCTGAGGCGACGGCGGCTCGAGGCGGCCGCCGCCTTCACGGTGCGCGCGTTCACCACCGTCCTCGACGGAGCGGAGGTGTTCTTCACCGACGCCCTGCTGGCCGCCGGGGTGCGCCCGGAGTTCGGCCGCCTGCTCGACCTGCTGACAGCACTGGCCGCCGACCACGGCCACCTGGAGTGGCTCGGCGAGTTCCAGGGACGCACCCGCTGGCGGATCCGTCCCGACGTCGCCGAACCCGCGTTCGCGGGCCTGGTCGCCGACTTCCCCGAGCACGTCCCGGACCTGACCCTGTTCGGCCGGTGCGGCCTGCACCTGGCCGAGCTGCTGCGCGGTGAACGGGACGCGCTGGACATCCTCCTCCCCGCCCACGGCAGCGACACCCTCGCCCACTACCACGCCCTGTCTCCGCTGCTGCGGTCGTGCAACCACGCCGCGGCGGAGGTGATGCGCGCACTGGCCGAGGCGTGGCCGGCCGACCGTCCACTGAGGATCCTGGAGGTGGGTGGCGGCACCGGTGCGCTGACCGCGGCGCTGCTGCCCGTCCTGCCGCGAGACCGCACGCGTTACGTGTTCACGGACATCTCGCAGACCTTCCTCGCCCCGGCCGAGGCGCGCTTCGGGCGGTACGACTTCGTCGAGTACCGGATCCTCGACCTCGACCAGCCCGACGTCGAGGCCGGTGGCTTCGACGTCGTGGTCGCCGGAAACGCCCTCCACGCAGCCAAGGACGTGCGTGCGGCACTGCGCGCGGTGTCGGAGATGCTGACCGACAACGGACGTCTGCTGTTCGTCGAGGCCCACGATCCGGTGCTGCTCGCCCTGCCGTTCGGCCTGGTACCCGAGTTCTGGTCGATGACCGATCTCGACCTGCGGCCCACCTCGCCGGTGCTGTCCGCTCAGCAGTGGCGTGATCTGCTGCCGGGCAGCGGTTTCCGCGCCGCGCGAACGGTTCTCGAAGGGGAACTGTGCTCGCTGACGACGGCGAGCAGGGTGCCGCGCACCGCCCCCGTGCAGGAGGCGACGGGTACCGCCGCGAGCAGCCGTGTCGTGGTCGTCGCCGAGGACGGCACCGACGAGCTGGCCGTCGCGCTCACCACGAGGCTCGCGGAGCTGGGTGCCGACGCGGTGCGGACGACCACCGTCACCGGCACAGCCGACTGGTTCACCTCCTCCGAGACCGATGTGGTGCTCGTGCTCGCCGAGGACGAGGTGGATCCGCTGGGCGCCGTCGAGGCGACCACACGGCGGTTCGAGCTCGTGCGCACGCTCGCGGTCAGGTCCGCCGAGCTCCCCGCGGGCGCGGTGACGCGGCTGTGGCTGGTCAGCCGCCCCACCGGGGTCAACCCGGCGCCCGAAGGGACGACGGACCCGGCCGGTGCCGCGTTCTGGGGCGCCACGCGCACCGTGGCCGCCGAACACAGCCCGATGGGCATCCGGCGGATCTCGGTCGCGCGTGACGTCCCGGTCGACCGAGTCGCACGCGAGCTCCTCGACCCCACGGACGAGGACGAGGTGGTGCTCACGGCGTCGGGCCGGTTCGTGCCGCGTCTGCGCGACATGCCGCCACCTCCTGCCGACGACCCCGCCACGCCGTACCGGCTCATCGCCCGCGACGCGGGGCCCTCCTACGAGCTGGCGTGGGTGGCCGCGGAGATGCCGGAACCCGGTCCGGGCCAGGTGGCCCTCGAGGTCCACGCCACGGGCATCAACTACCGCGACGCGCTGCTCGCGGTCGGACTGCTGCCGGGGTGGGTGGTGGAGGCCGGCATGACCGGCACGCACCTCGGCGGTGAATGCGCCGGGGTGGTCACGGCCGTCGGTCCCGGCGTGACCCGGTACCGGCCGGGTGACCGGGTCTTCGGGTCCGTCGCCGGTTCCTTCGCCTCGCACGTGCTGGCCGACGAGAACCTGGTGGGACCGGTGCCCGACGGCATCGACCTGGTCTCCGCGGCGACCATGCCCGTCGCGTTGATCAGCGCCAGCTACGGCCTGGTGCACCAGGCCAAGCTCGCCAAGGGCGAGACGGTCCTGGTGCACGGCGCCGCCGGCGGCGTCGGGCTGGCGGCGTTCCAGTGCGCCCGCTCCCTGGGTGCCACGCTGATCGCCACCGCGGGCACCGAGGAGAAGCGCGACTTCCTGAAACTGCTCGGCGTGGAGCACGTCTTCGACTCCCGCAGCCTCAGCTTCGTCGCCGACGTGCTCGCCGTGACCGACGGGCAGGGCGTCGACGTCGTGCTCAACTCGCTGGGCGGGGAGTTCATCGGCCGCAGCCTGGAGTTGCTGCGCTTCGGCGGCCGGTTCGTCGAACTCGGCAAGCGCGATCTCTACAGCGACCGCAACGTCTCGTTGTTCCCGTTGCGCAACAACATCAGCTACTTCGTCGTGGACGTCGACCAGCTGGGAAGCCAGCGTCTGCAGGAGATCGCCGACGAGCACGACAAGATCATCGACCACGTCCGGGCGGGAGCCGTCCACCCCGTCCCGTACCGGGCGTTCCCGGCCGCCCAGGCTGCCGAGGCGTTCCGGTCCCTGCAGCACTCCCGGCACATCGGCAAGCTGGTCGCCACCTTCGACCGGCGACCGCCGGTCGAGCGGGCTGCCCAGCCGGGCGCCTTCGTGCCCGACCCGTCCGGCACCTACCTGGTCACCGGTGGCGCGGGCGGCTTCGGCGCCGAGACGGCACGCTGGCTCGTGGACCGCGGGGCCGGACACCTCGCACTGGTGAACCGCCGGGGGCGGGCCGTACCGGAAGCCGAAGACCTCATCGCCGAGCTGACCGCGCGGGGCGCGGCGGTGTCCGTGCACGCCGCCGACGTGACCGACGAGTCCGCGATGCGCGCGGTCATCGACTCCATCGACCGTAGTGGCGCCCCGCTGCGCGGCGTGGTGCACGCGGCGATGGTGCTCGACGACGCGATGATCGCGGACCTGACGCCGGAGCGGTTCCGCGCCGTGCTCGCGCCGAAGATGGCCGGCGCGATGGTCCTCGACCGCCTCACCTGTCACCACGACCTCGACCTCTTCCTCCTGTTCTCCTCGGGGGCGGCCGTGGTGGGCAACGCCGGTCAGGCCGCCTACTGCGCCGGGAACCTGTTCCTGGAAGCACTGGCCCGTGCTCGCCGCGGCCGGGGACTGGCCGGGCAGACGATCGCCTGGGGTGCCCTCGGCGAAGTCGGCTACGTCGCGCGCAACGAGGCCACTGCCAAGACGGTGGTCAGGGCCGGCTTGGCCCTGCTGCCGTTGCGTGCGGTGCGCCAAGCGCTGGACGAACTGGTCGGCGGTCCCGAGGTGTCGCTGGTGTGGAGCCACGACGGCCAGTTCCTGCGCCGCCTCTACTCCCACCTGACCACACCACGGCTCGGCGAGCTGGCAGGGGGCGAACAGGCCGCCGGCGGTGAGGACGACGATCTTCTCGTCCGCCTGCGGGAGGCCTCGGTGGACGAAGCGGCCGAGCTCGTCGCCGAACACATCGTCAAGACGCTCGCCGAAGTGCTGGGCGTCGCACCGGAACGCGTCGACCGCAACCGGCCACTGGACCAGCTGGGGGTCGACTCGCTGATGGGCGCCGAGCTGGTCACCAAGATGCGGCGCCGGTTCGGCAGGGAGATCCCGATCATGCGGGTGGTCGCGAGCAGCGGCATCGACGACCTGGCCCGTTCCCTGGCCACCTACTTCAAGACCGAGGACAACCAGTGACCCAGGCGACCGTGCGGCACTTCCCGCTCTACATCGGCGGCGAACTCGTCGACACCGACGAACGCGCGTACGGCATGAGCGTGCGCGCCGTCCTGGAACCGGACGGGGCCGCCGCGACATCGCTGTTCCGCCTGCTCCGCGAAGGCTCCGAAGAGGAGTTGCACGCCCACCCGCACATCCTCTGCTCCGTCGCGTTGTCCACACCGGAGCAGGGGCAGGCGGCGCTGCGGGCGGCAGCGGAGGCAGCGGCGCGGTTGCGCGTCCTGCCGTTCACCGACCGCTTGGCGTGCGTCGGCGCCCTGTACGAAGGATTCCTGGAGCATCGCGAGGAACTCGCGCGGCTGATGCGCATGGAGGGGTGCCCGCGCCTGCTGGCCGAGGCCCAGCTCAACGCGGTGCTGCACCTCGTCCACCCGGAAAGCCTGGAGCTGGCGCGTTCCCTGCTGCGGCAGGAGATCACCACGCCTCACCACAAGATCGTGCTGCAACGCCAGCCCGACGGTGTGGTCTGCGTCGACCCGCCCGCCAACACGCCGCTGTACGGGTTGATCGCCTCGTTGGTCCTGCTGGCGGGCAACAGCGTGGTCATCCGGGTGCCGCGCAGCTGCGCCAGCTCACTGGCCCATGCGCTGCACAACATCATCATCCCGGCGCTGGAGGCACACGGGGCGCCGCCGGGAACGATCAACGTGCTGTGCGCCGACTTCGAAGCCACCATGCGGCAGTGGCTGGACAGTCCGCTGGTGAACACCATCTACTACTTCGGCTCCAGCAGCCGCGGGCTGGCACTGGAACGCGAATGCGTGGAGCGGGGCAAGCGGGCGATCCTGGAGTTGTCCGGCAACGACGGGCTGCTGGTGTGGCACGACGCCGACCTCGAGCACGCCACCGCGGCACTGGTCGAGTCGTTCTACGCCTCGGGCCAGGCCTGCATCGGCCCGAAGTACGCCGTTGTCCACCCCGCCATCGCCGATCAGCTGCTCACCCGGCTGCGCGAGGCCGCGTCCGCGCTGCGCCCCGGCGACCCGGAAGACTCCGACACGGTGCTCAGTCCCGTTCTGCGTGCCACGGCCTTCAAGCGCTGTCTCGACGAAGCACTGCGCGCGGGCGCCACGAAGGTCTGCGGTGGCGCGCAGATCAACCTGCGCGGCGAGCCTGATCCCCATGGACTGTTCCTCGAACCGACGGTGTTGCGCGTCAACGGCTTGGAGTTCGCCGAGACCGTTGCCGCCGTGCGTGAGGAGTGCTTCTTCCCGCTGCTGTCCGTCGTGGTGCCGCAGGACGGCCCGGACCTGCTCGACCGCTGCATCACCTTCCTCAACGGCAACAGGTTCGGTCTGCGCAACTCGCTGTGGGCGGAGAACCGGGAGGTGATCGAGCGGTTCACCACCGCGGTGACCAACGGGGGAGTGCTCAAGGTCAACGACTCCCACATGGCGCACGCCCGGCACCTGCCCGGGCTCGGTGGCACCGGGCGCAGCGGCGGTTCTCACGGTGAGGCCGCCTACCCGTTCCTGCGCGCCAGCCGCCTCCAGGCCGTCGCCATCGCCACGACCAGAACTCACCCCTGGCAAGCCGTCATAGGCATGAACTGACACCACGCGACGACCACCGGCGCATCGGGAGAACCCGATGCGCCGGTGGTCGTCGTCCCGAGCTGATCAGCCGGGCAGCGAGGCCGGTACAGGCCACGCGCGCCCGCTGCCGGAAGCGGTGAACACCGTGTCCGTCATCGCGAACAACGCAACGCCGAAAGCCTTCGTGAAGGCGTCCACGCCCTCCTGGGTAGGGGTGATCGGGATGTCGCTCCCCTTGATCGTGGTCGGCTGCCCCGGCGCCCCCGGCTCCACGGACAGCCTCACCGCGCTCACGTCCCCGGCGTACAACGGCACCTCGCCGACCCACTCGTCGTCGATCTTCAAAAAGGCGTGGACCCGCCCGTCGGGAACCGAACCCCGAATGCCGGTGATCTCCATGCGTGCTTTCGCGTTCCGCAAGACCACCCCGCCCAGCGCGCGTCCGGACCCCTTCCCCGGTTGCCCCACCGGGCTGATCGTGCCGGTGCTGTACTCAGGTGGGAGCTTCACGCCCACAACAGTCGTGCCGTCAGCGCCCACGACGGGGGTAGCCGGCGCCACGGCCTGCACTTCGATGTTTTCCGTCGCGAGCCGCTCACGCGCGACCTCGGTCAACCGCATCTCACCCAGTCCATCCAGCAGGGTGAACGCCGCGTCAGCCGTCGGACTCGCGTTCGCGGATGTCGCACCGTGCAGCTGCGCGAGAACAGGAGCCGCCATCGCGCCGCTGACAAACATACGTCGAGTGATCGCCATGATTCCCAGTGTCACGCATTCCACAGAGGACTCGGCCGTAGACAACTCGAAAGAATGAGGTCTGCGTGCGGCGGAAACGACGCCGCGACCTGGGTGTCGGTGAGCGGGTGATCCGTCACGCGTCGACCGAGCCTCGTCGAAACCGCTCCGGAAGTCCAAGCGGTGTTCACGGCGCACCGACTGGCACGACGGCATCGGTCGAGGTCGTGCGATCCCTTCCGCCCGCTCCGAGTCGCGCGGGTTCCGGGCAGGCGGTGCGCCGGCGCCTCCCGGTCGGGGGCTACACCCCTGTGGCAGCCATCTCGGCGGCCTCGATCGCCGACTTGAAGTCGGGGGTGGCTCCGATCTGGGCGAGCATCACGCTCGTCGCGTTGTAGCAGTTGAACCTCGCGATCTTCCCCTCACGGAGGTACCAGAGGTCCGCCGCCGGCACGTCGATGCGCCTGCCGGTCGGGAGGATGTCACCGATCGGGGTCGGGAACGCGCCGAGGTGCGTGCCCTGGATCCGCAGTTCGACGGCGACGACATCGCCGAGCGCGTGGACTTCGAGCAGTTCGCGGTGGATGTCGGGGAAGACGCCGGCGAGGCCCGTCAACGCCCAGGGGATCTCGTCCCCGCGGAAGGTCTGGGAATTCGGCACGTCGTTGAACGTCCCGTCCTCGGTGAACAAGGCGCGGAAACCGGGTCCGTCGAGGACGTTCCCTTCCGCCAGCCGGTACGCCTCGCGGACGATCTCTTCGTTGCTCTTCACTTCTGCTCTCCTGTGTTCCTTCACATCGCTGCACGGGACAAGTCGCTGCCGCCCGGGCGCCGGCGCTCGCGGGCGGCCCGGGGGATGGGCAGGAGTCGGGTGACGACGCCATCCGCCGAGGCGACGACGCCTCCGACGTGGCCTTTTCGATGTGCGCCCGGTCAAGCTAGCAAGTTATTGACCATATGGTCAATAACGTAAGCTTGCTCACGTGCCTCGTCCCCGCAAGTTCCGCGAGAGTGATGTCATCAGCAGCGCCGGCGAGGTGTTCGCCGTGCGCGGCCTCGCCGCGGCGACACTGGACGACCTGGTGCGGGCGACCGGCCTGGGGAAGCAGAGCCTGTACAACGCGTTCGGCGGGAAGCGGGAGTTGTTCTTCCGGGCGCTCTCCGAGGATCGGGAGGAGGCGACGCGCGCCGTCTCGGAAGCGCTCGGGCACGAGGACGCTTCGCCGCTGGAACGAATCCGGGGTCATCTGCTCACGATGGCGATCGAGTTCAGCAGCAGCGATCGGCGGGTCTCGCTCACCACGCGTGCGCTGGTCGAATCGACCGGCGAGGAGGATCCTCTCTCGACGGTCACGAAGGCCGGCATCGAACAGCTCGCCGAAATCTATGCCCAATGCCTGGAACACGCGCGGGAGAACGGGGATCTCGCGGAGGACGCGAACGTGCAGTCGCTGGCGCTCTACTTCGTCGCCGTCACCCGGGGGATGGAGTTGCTCGGCCGCGCCGGTGTCGGCCGCGGAGTTCTCACCGCGGTCGCACTCGACGCGCTCCGCGCGCTCCGCGGTCAGCGCATGGAAGAAGCCGGTCCTGCGCACCGTCCATAACGGACCCGCTCCCCACGCCGTCGCGCAGATCGGCAGGTGCCACCGGATCGGGACGGGCTCGTGTCGCTGGCAACGGCGTCGATCACAGCCTGTTCACGTTGAACCTGGCCGAGGGGAGGAACCGTTCGCCCACGTCGCGGTGGTGGCCCGCGTGAGGCGAAAGGCCCTGCTCCGACGTGACCTCGGGCTGCGGCTCCCGCACCGCGACCTGGCAAGACTGGTCGCGGAAGCAACGAGATCGAGGAGTCGCCGTGAGGGCTGCTGTTGTCACGAAGCTGGGTGCGCCGCTGGAGGTCCGCGAGGTGCCGGTGCCGGTACCCGCCGCCGGTCAGGTGCTGGTGCGGCTGGAGGCGTCGGGGATCTGCCACACCGACATCCACGCCGCCAACGGTGACTGGCCGGTCAAGCCCACCCCGCCGTTCGTCCCCGGCCACGAAGGCGTCGGCGTCATCGAGGCCGTCGGCCGGGGGATCGCCCCGGAACGGGTCGGCACGCGCGTGGCCATCCCCTGGCTCGGGCACGCCTGCGGCGAGTGCTCCTACTGCGTGTCCGGCTGGGAAACGCTGTGCGAGCAGCAGCGCAACACCGGCTACTCCGTCGACGGCTGCTACGCCGAGCACACCCTCGCCGACGCCCGCTGCGCCGTGCCGGTGCCGGACGGTGTGTCCAGTGTGGACGCCGCGCCGCTGACCTGCGCCGGTGTGACCACCTACAAGGCCGTGAAGGTCGCCGCGGTGCGTTCCGCCGAGCGGGTCGCCGTGTTCGGCATCGGCGGCCTCGGGCACCTGGCGCTGCAGTACGCGCGCATCGCCGGCGGCTTCACCGTCGCCGTGGACGTCGAGGACGACAAGCTCGCCCTGGCTCGCGACCTGGGCGCCGACCACACCGTCAACGCCCGCACCACCGACCCCGTCGCCGCCATCGCGGAGCTGGGCGGCGTGGACGTGGCCATCGCCACCGCCGCCTCGCCGAAGAGCTTCGAGCAGGCGTTCGCCTCGCTGCGCCGCGGCGGGCGACTGGTCTGCGTCGGCCTGCCCGCCGACGGCGTCCTGCCCGTTCCCGTGTTCGACCTGGTGCTCAAGGGCATCACCGTCGTCGGCTCCATCGTCGGCACCCGCCAGGACCTGGCGGAGGTCTTCGCCCTGCACGCCGCCGGCCGCACCAGGGTCGTCGCCCTCACCCGCAAGCTCGACGACGTCAACAGCTCCTTCACCGAAATCCTGAACGGCTCGGTCCCCGCCCGCCTGGTCATCGAGTTCTGACACCGCCGCCGGGAATCGCTCCCTAGTGCTGTGTTCCGGTGTGGGAGAGGTTCCACGGCCCGCGGGGGAGCTGGGCGGGCAGTGGGCGCCCGCGGTCGGCTCGCAGGATCGTGCAGAGCGAGCGGATCTCCGCCAGTCGTTGCGCCGCGGTCACCGCCGGTCCCGCCGGGGTCCACGGTGAGCGGGTGCTGCCGAGGAGGAGTTCGGCGAAGCTGTGCGCGATGCCGGCGTGCCCGTGCGTGCCGGGGTGGACCCGGTCGATCGACCACATTCGCGGTGCGTGGGTGCGTTCGTCGTGCCACAGGTCGTGCATGATCGCGTTGTGCTCGGCCGCGATCGTGCGGACGTGGTCGTTGACGAGCTCGAACCGTGAGCGCGTCGCCTGGTGCAGGCGTGCGGGCCCCGGCCAGCGCCGGGTGATGTCCGGCAGCGTCGCCATGACCACCCGTGCACCGCTGTCGCACAGGGCCGCCACCGTCCTGCGCAGCACACGGCCCACCTCGGCACCGTCGAACCCGTGACGGTCGAAAGCGTCGTTCGCGCCGACCATGACGCTCGCCAGATCGGGTTCGAGCCGCAGCGCCTGCTCCAGCTGGTGCTCCATGACGTGCTGGGCGTGCCATCCCCGCACGGCGAGGTTGTCGTAGCGCAGCCCTGGCCACGCGTGGTCGAGCTCGCCGGCCAGGACGTCGGCCCAGCCGCGCAGCGTGCCGTCGAGCCGGGGGTCGCCGACCCCCTCGGTGAGGCTGTCGCCGAGCGCCACGAACCGCCGCACCGGCTGAGTACTGTAAACCATACTCAGCACGGTAGCCGAACCTCTCGTCACGCCGCACAACAGCGGCTCTTGGCGACGCCGAAAGCAGAGGCATGTGACACAGTGCGCGCATGCAGCAGCCTCGCGCGCACGATCCGACCGAAGCCGCGGACCCGGCGTGGAACCGCGAAGCGTGGCTCCTGGAGCCGGACTCGGTGCAACGAGCGCTCGACGTGCTCGTGCCGCGCAGCGCCGGGCAGGTCGTGCGGGAGGCGTTCTACGGCACCCGGCGTTTCGACGACTTCCGCCGCCACACGGGCCTGACCCCCGGCGTGCTGTCCGCACGCCTGCGCGACCTGACCGACCAGGGCATCCTGGCCAAGGTCGCCTACCACGACACCGGATCACGCGGCCGCCACGAGTACCGCCTCACCGACAAGGGACGGGACCTGGCCACCGCGATCATCAGCCTGCTCGACTGGGCCGACCACTGGCTTCCCGCACCCGGCGGGCCCACCGTCGTGCTCACCCACCGCGACTGCGGCGCGCCGATCCGCACCCAGGTCCGCTGCACCCGCGACCACCCCGTGGACAGCCTCGGCGACATCCGGGCCGCCCCCGGACCCGGCGCCCGCGCACGCGACTGAGCCATCGCCTCGGACGCCTCGCCGAGAGGCTCAGGTCGAACTCGAAGCCGCTGACGGTCGCTCGTCCCCGGCCGGCAACCATCCGCGCGGTCCGACTGGTAGTAGCAGTGACGGACTGAGTGGAGGGGCCGGGAAGTGGAGCGCTCACCTGAGGGGTTCGAGGAGTTCGTGGTGGGCGCGACGCCCCGGCTCCTGCGGATGGCTTTTCTCCTGACGCGGGACGCGGGGCACGCGGAGGACCTGCTGCAGACGGCGCTGGCCAAGGCGTGGCGGGCCTGGGGCCGCGTCGACGGCGATCCGGAGCCGTACGTGCGGCGGATCATCGTGACCTCCCGCGCCACCTGGTGGCGGCGCCGGTGGAGAGGCGAGGAACCGACCGGTGACCTGCCGGAACGGCCCGGGCAGTCCCCGCAGGACGTGGTGGACGAACGCGAGTGGCTGTGGCAGGCGCTGGGCCGGCTGCCCAGAAGACAGCGAACGGTGCTGGTGCTGCGGTTCTACGAGGACCTGACGGAGGCGCAGGTCGCCGGACTCCTCGGTTGTGCGGTCGGCACGGTCAAGAGCCAGGCCAGCAAGGCGCTGGCCAAGCTGCGGATCGACGAGACGATCACGTTCGAAGGGGTGCGGCGATGAACCTGACCGATCTCACCGAGGTGCTGCGCGACCGGGCGGCGCTCGCCGACTCGGCCCACGAGGCGCGCATGGCCGGCGTGCGGGCGAAGGTGGCCGCGGCACGGCGGCGGCGTGCGGTCGCGGGTGTGGCCGCGGTGGTGCTCGCGCTCGTCGGCATCGTCTACGCCGTGCTTCCCCGGCCCGACCGCCTGCCCGAACCCGCTGAGCCGCCGAGGAGCATGACCGAGTACCAGTACGGCACGCGGATCATCGCGCAGGCCTGGGCGGACCTTCCCTCCACCGCCGTCACCCTGCGGTTCGTGCCGAAGTCGCTGGACCTCATGATCTTCACCCGGTGCGAGACCGGGCCGGAGGACCGCCTGCTGTTCAGCACGACGGTGAACGGTCACCCGATGGCCGAGCGCAACACCTGTGGTGGTGCGAGCAGGCCGCTCGACTGGACCGGACTCGACGTCGTGCCGGGACAACCGTCGATCATCACGCTGACCGTGGACGGCAAGCAGAGCTTCGACGAGACGGGCGAGCTGCGGGTGCTTCCCCTGCCGGCGAACGGCACCTTCGCCATCGGCATCGGCGAGGCGGTACCGGTGAGCGAGTACCCGTTCCCGCCACGCCCGCAGACGCTGCCGGCGTTCCCGCCGACCCACCCCACACCCGTGGTGGAGCTGAAGTCCGATGCCGCGGATCCCAACGCGCGCAGGGAGTTCACGGTGCCGTGGCCGGGCGACAACGTGATGGTGGCGCAGATGAACGCACCCGGCAGGATGCGCGTTCTCGTCGACGACGTCCAGATCGTCGACCACTCGAACTGGTCCTACGGCGTCGGCGGGGAGCAGGTCGAACCGCGCGAGTGGAAGCAGACCTTCGGCCTGGACATCGCGCAGGGACGGACAGTCAAGATCACCGTGGTTCCCGAGCGCTCCACGGGGGAGTGGAGGGTGACGCTCGGCCTGCGGTGAGATGGCGGATGCGGGCGTTGAGGTAGCGCTGCTCGGGCTGGCTCGCCGTGAGCCGGGCCGCCTGGCGGTAGCTCTCGAGCGCGCCGGGCAGGTCGCCGGTCATTTCCAGCAGATGCGCGTGCACGGCGTGAGTGCGGTGGTGTCGCCGCATCGCGGGATCGTCGAGCAAGGGTCCGAGGAGGGCCAAGCCGTGCTCCGGACCGAACGCCATCCCGAGCGCGACCGCCTGGTTGAGCGTCACGACCGGGCCCGGCGCCACCCGTGCGAGCATGGCGTAGAGCAGGGTGATCTGCCGCCAGTCGGTGGCTTCCCCGCTCTCGGCCTCGGCGTGGACGGCGGCGATCGCGGCCTGCAGCTGGAACCTGCCGACGTGCCCGCGCGGCAGGACCCGTTCGAGGATCCGCACGCCTTCCGCGATCCGCTGCCGGTCCCACCGGGACCGGTCCTGCTCGGCCAGCGGCACGAGGTCGCCGTTCTCGGTGCGGGCAGCCGCACGGGCGTGTGTCAGCAGCATCAACGCCAGCGCACCGGCGACCTCGTCGTGGTCGGGGACGACCGCGCGCAGTTGCCGGGTGAGGCGGATGGCCTCCTCCGCCAGCGGCGAGTCGACCAGCGCGTCACCGGTGGATCGCGTGTGTCCCTCGGTGAACATGAGGTGGCAGACGTCGAGCACCGCGGCGATGCGCGCGGGCAGGTCGGCACGGGCCGGGAGGCCGAACACCGCACCCGCCGCCCGCAACGTGGACCGCGCCCTGGTGAGGCGTTGCGTCATCGTGCGCTCGGGCACCAGGTACGCGGCGGCGATCTGCGCGGTGCTCAGCCCGCCGACGGCGTGCAGCGTCAAGGCGACCTGCGAGGACCGGCTCAGGCTCGGGTGGCAGCACAGCAGCAACAACCGCAGGGTGTCGTCGGCTTCGTCGCGAGGTGACCGGTCGGCGGCAGGGGAGAGGTGGGCGTCGGCGGGAAGTGCGGTGCCGAGAGCGTTCTCCCGCGCCATCCGCGCGCCATCGGCCCGCAGCCGGTCGACCAGCCGCCGCGACGCGACCCGGATGAGCCAGCCGCGGGGGTTGCCGGGCACGCCGTCGCGGTCCCACTGCCGCGCCGCCGCCTCGGCCGCCTCCTGTGCCGCGTCCTCGCAGTCGCCCAGGTCGCCGTACCGGTGCAGCAGGGCGGCGAGGACGTGCGGGGACTCCCGCCGCCACACGTCCTCGACCACCCGTCCGATCACTGGTCGGACCCGCCCGGCCCCATCGCCGGCCGCAGCTCGACGGTCTCGCCCGGACCCGCGAACCGTGCCGCGATCTCCTCCGCGCGTTCCCGGCTGTCCACGTCGATGAGGAAGAACCCGGCCAGGTGCTCCTTGGCCTCCGAATACGGGCCGTCGGTGACCAGCGGCTTGCCGTCGCTCCAGCGGTAGAGCCGCGACGACTCGGGCGCACCCAGCGCCTCGCCCCCGAGCAGTTCACCGTTCTCCCGCAGGTCGGTGAGCATCGCCTCGAAGTCGGCGTTCAGCCGTTCCAGCTGCTCCTTCGACATGACCTGGTACTCGGGCAGGTAGTCGGAGGTCGGGTGCCCCCACGGCTGCGGGTTGGAGTGGATCATGATCACGTACTTCACCTGTCGGCCCCTTGGTCTTCGTCGTGGACGCGGCCGGTCGGCCCCATCCTCGCGTGGGACGTCGGAGCTGGGCGCGCCGCGTCTACATCCCGCCGCAGAATTTCCGCGCCGCATGCCGGCAGCACAGGTGAAGCAGACTTCGTCTCTCTGCGGACGCGAAGCGGCGGCCCGTGCCCGTTTCCCTTCGGCAACTACTCTACGTAGCACTTCTGTCCGTAATGCGTAGTTGTGGCTACTCCGTTCAGGTTGGGCACCGCTCAAAGGTGTTAGTTCACTCGCTCGGGGTAATCGGCGTCGTGACCGGTCCGGCGACCTGTGCCGGAGGGGGCCGGCAGGTGACGGAGAAGGGAACGGCCGGACATGCCGACATCGACAGTGGTCGCCATCGACTTCGGTCAGGGCGTCTCGGACGCGTGGCGCTCAGTGATCACCTTCGTGCCCAAGCTCGTGGGCTTCTTGCTGATCCTGGTGATCGGGTTCTTCGTCGCGAAGTTCGTCGCGAAGGCCGTGAACAAGGTCCTGGAACGGGTCGGGTTCGACCAGGTGGTCGAACGCGGCGGGGTCAAGCAGGCGCTGGCGCGGTCGAAGTACGACGCCTCGGACATCATCGCCAAGCTGGTCTACTACGCGATCCTGCTGATCACGCTGCAGATCGCGTTCGGCGTGTGGGGCCCGAACCCGGTTTCGGCGCTGCTGACCGACATCGTGGCCTGGCTGCCGCGCGCGGCGGTCGCGATCGTGATCGTGGTGATCGCCGCGGCCATCGCCAAGGCGGTCAAGGACCTCGTGGGCAACGCGCTGGGCGGCCTGTCCTACGGCCGGGTCGTGGCCAACACCGCCTCGGTGTTCATCCTCGGCCTGGGTGTGATCGCCGCGCTCAACCAGATCGGTGTGGCCACTTCGGTCACCACCCCGATCCTGATCACGGTGCTGGCCACCGCCGGCGGTATCGCCGTGATCGGTGTGGGTGGCGGCCTGGTGCGGCCGATGCAGCAGCGGTGGGAGCAGTGGCTGAACAAGGCCGAGCAGGAGCTGCCGCAGGCCAAGGCCCACGCGCAGGCCTACCAGCGCGGCCGTGAGGACGCCACCCGCACCGCGGCGCCCACGCAGCAGGCGATGAACGCGCCCACCCAGCAGATGCCCGCCGTCGCCGGGCAGCCGACGCCACCGCCGAACGGAGGTTCCACCCGCGGCTACTGACGCAGCCGGTCATCCGAAGGAAGCACTCGGGGGACCACCGACCGAAATCCACTCTGCGCGCACGGAAGAACCGGTTTCACGACCGGGTGTGCCGAAGGAAGGAACGACGGACAACCATGACGAACACCATTCGCGAGCGCATGACCCACTGGACCGGCCGGGAGGTCCGCGACACCGCCGGTGACAAGATCGGTACCGTCGCACAGCTGTGGTTCGACGACGACAGCGGGCAGCCGACCTGGCTGTCGGTCAGCACGGGCCTGTTCGGCCTGCGCGAGTCCTTCCTGCCCGTGCAGGGCATCACCGAAGACAGCAACGGCGACCTGCGCACCCCTTACACCAAGGACCAGGTCAAGGACGCGCCCAACATCGACGCCGATGGCGCACACCTCGACGCCGATGAGGAAGAACGCCTCTACAATCACTACGGCGTGAGCACGGCACGGCACACCGAGACGGGCTACGCGGGCGGCGAGCGCGACCTCACCGGTCGTGGCACCACCGATCGCGACCTCACCGGTCGTGGCACCACCGGCCGCGACACCGACGAGGCGATGACCCGTTCGGAGGAGCACCTCAGGGTGGGCACCGAGCAGCGCGAGGCCGGCCGGGCGCGGCTGCGCAAGTACGTGGTGACCGAGACCGAGCAGGTCGAAGTGCCCGTCACGCGCGAGGAGGTCCGCCTGGAGCGGGAGCCGATCACCGAGGCCAACCGCGGCGAGGCCCTGTCGGGCCCGGCGATCTCCGAGGCCGAGCACGAGGTGACGCTGCACGAGGAACGCCCGGTGGTGGACACCGAGGCCGTGCCGGTCGAGCGCGTGCGGCTGGCCAAGGAACAGGTCACCGACACCGAGACCGTCACCGGTGAGGTCCGCAAGGAACGCATCGACACCGATGCCGAAGGCGACGTCGACCAGGGACGCCACGGCCGACGCTGACCACAGGTTCCGCGCCGAAGCCCCGATCTTGCCCACCGGCGGTCGGGGCTTCGGCCTGGAGCCGACCACCTCATCGCGCCTTGAGCAAGCCATTCCTGTTGGGACGCAACAACATTCCCAACCGGCACGACGTCGAGACGCAGAAGTTCACCTCATGACGCACCACGGCCTGATGACTTTCAACCAGCTGCACCGGCGATCAGCGCACAGCTGGCAGGGCACGAAGAACTCGTCTTGGATGAAGACGTCCAAGCGAACTCGTCAATGGGGTCCGCCGAGCCCGAGGTGGCGAACGGTGTCGATTTGATCGCCCAATGCGCACAGGACCTCCTGCTGCGCATCGAACGGCACCGTGCCACGCTCCACCTCACCGCTGGGCCGGATCGCCGCAACGCGGCTGGGCAGGCCTGCGACTCGGCGGCCGACACCGGTCCGGCAGTCGCGTAGGACGCGAACGTCAGCGGCTCGTCAGCAGGCCGGGCGCATGCCTTCGGGCGGCTCCGCGTCCACGACGCCGGACAGGGCCACGTCGACTGGCGCGCTGTCGGTGCGGTGCTCTGGTTCCTCGCGAAGGCGCGGCAGACCGAAGCGGGCGACCAACTCGTCGTAGATCGGGGTCGCCGCCGTATCGGCGGCGGGTGCGGTGCTCGGCTGGGCAGCGGTTGAAGCGCCCTCGCGGTCATCGGGGGCAGTGCTGCCGCTGTGCTCGACGGAACCCTCGACGGGGCGGTTGGAGCTGCTCATCGCTGTGGTCCCTGGTGGATCGATGGGGTAACACGGTCAGGACTGCACCGATGCGAAGGCGCGTCGGCATCCGCTTTTACCCCGATCGGGCGATGGCTAATCCTCTGAACGCCGAGTTCGCCGAAGCCACGACGTCATCACGCGTGTGCCGGCACCGGCTACTTCTTGCCCTTGGCTGGTGGCTGTGGCTTGCTCTTCTGCTTCTTCGCGCCCGCTTCCGCGGCCGGGGCCGGGGCCGGGGCAGCCGGCTGCTGCGCGACCTCCGCAACGGGCGTGGCGGTGCCGGTCTGAACGGCTGGTTGTCGCGCCGGCGTCGTCACCTGTACGGCGGACGGGGTTGACGCGGTGGATGACGTGGTGGTCGAGGACGTGCTCGGCGTGGGTGCGGAGTTGACCGGTTGGGCACCGGGTGCGACCGCCCAGGCGACGCTGACCGCGCCCAGCAGCGCCGCCGCCGAGGCGAGCAGCGCCTTGCGCGGCACCCGACCCGACCGCGGCGCCTCGGCCGGAGTCTTCTCCGCGACGTGGACGGGGACCGGCACGGTGTCGTCGGCGGCGGGGTTCGCCTGCAGGGCTCGAGCGCAGTGCGCCGCGGTCGGCCGCTGGCCGGGGTCGGACGCGGTCATCGACGACAGCAGGCCGGCCAGGTCGGCCGGCAGGTGCTCGGGGATGGCCGGAGAGCGGTGCAGGCGGGCGACGGCGGCCTCGACCTCGCCACCGGGGTACTCGCGGTGGCCGGTGAGGCACTCCAGCAGCACCAGGCCGAGGGCGTAGATGTCGACGGGGTGGTCGACGTCGGCGCCCCGGACCTGCTCGGGAGCGAGGTACGCGGCGGTGCCGACCATCTGGTCGGTGCGGGTCAGCCTGGTCGCGCCGGGCAGACGGGCCAGGCCGAAGTCGGCGAGGTAGGGCCTGTCCAGGTCGTCGAGCAGGATGTTGGACGGTTTGACGTCGCGATGCACCACACCCCGGGCGTGCACGTAGGCCAGGGCTTCGGCCAGTTCCGCGCCCAGTCGACGCACCTGCTGCGGGGACAACGGGCCGTCAGCGATCTCCGTGCGCAGGGTGCGCCCCTCGAGCAACCGCATGACCAGGAACGGCGTGTCCTCTCCGGTGCCGGCGTCGTGGACCGGCACCAAACCGGGGTGCGACAGCCCGGCCAGTGTGCGGACCTCGGACTCGAACCGGCGCCTGGCCGTGTCGTCCCATCCCGGCCGGAAGACCTTGACCGCCACCTCACGGCCCAGAACGGTGTCCTCGGCGCGGTAGACCTCCGCCATCCCGCCGGCACCCACCGCGTCCAGCAACCGGTAGCGGCCGGCCAGCAGGTTGCCGTTCACCGTCTGTGACACCGCCACACCCTCCATAGTCCAACGCGACACCTTCGGGTGCCCTGCTGTGCAGGCGTGAAACACCACAAGTGACAAATGCCCAGCAGCGTGCTGTCCGGCGGCGCACCCTGGGCTGTCACGTTCTGTGACCAGCTCGGTACAGTTCGCCTGTGGGGACTCGTTTCACGGTGCTGGGCACCATCGAGGCTCGTGCCGGCGACGAGGTGCTCGACCTGGGGCCGCCGAAGCAGCGCAGGGTGCTGGCCGTGCTGCTCGTGCACGCCGGGCAGGTCGTGCCGGTGGAGCAGATCGTCGACGCGGTGTGGCACACCGACCGGCCGCACCGGCCCAAAGAGACACTGCAGACCTACGTCGCCAGGCTGCGACCCGTGCTGGGTGTGGAGATCGCGCGGAGCTCAGGCGGCTACCTGCTCGACACCGCACCGGAATCCGTTGACCTGCACCGGTTTCGCGCACTGGTGCGGCAGGCCCGCGAGCTGCCCGATGCCGACGCGGCGGAACCGGTCGCGCAAGCGCTCGGGTTGTGGCGCGGCGAGCCGTTCCACGGTGCCGGCACGCCTTGGTTCGTGACGCAGCGTGCGACGCTGGTCGAGGAGCACTTCGCGGCGCGCATGCTCCGCACCGACATCGCGTTGCGGTGCGGCGGGCACAGCGCACTGGTGCCCGAGCTGATCGCGGCGGTCGCCGAACACCCTCGCGACGAACGGCTGGCCGGGCAGTTGTTGCTCGCGCTGTACCGCGACGGGCGCCAGGCCGAGGCGCTGCGGTACTACGAGGACCTGCGCGAGCGTCTCCGCGACGAGTTGGGTGCCGATCCCTGTGTCGAGTTGCGCCGCCTGCACCAGCAACTGCTCATCAGCGACAACGCGGTTCCGCGTCAGCTCCCCGCGCCACCGCCCGCGTTCGTCGGCCGTGCGGGCGAACGGGCCACTTTGGACGATGCGGTCAGCGGGGTGGTCGTCGTCGGCGGACCCGGTGGTGTCGGGAAGACCGCGCTCGTCCTGCGCTGGGCACACGACCGGGCCCACCTCTTCCCGGACGGGCAGCTGCACGTGAACCTGCGCGGCTTCGACCCGTCTGCGCCTCCCGCCCAGGCGAGCGTGGTGCTGCACGGGTTCCTGGGAGCGCTCGGTGTCCTGCCCGAACGCATGCCGGACGACCTCGACTCCCGCAGCGCGCTCTTCCGCGAACGCGTCTCCGGGCGGCGGATGCTGGTCGTGCTCGACAACGCCTGGAACGAGGACCAGGTCCGGCCGCTGCTGCCGGGCGGGGACACCTGCCTCGTGGTGGTGAGCAGCCGCAACCGGCTCACCGGGCTGACCGTGGCCGAGCAGGCCCGGCCGGTCACGGTGCCGATGCTGGCCGTCGACGAGGCGATCGCGCTGCTGACCCAGCGGCTGGGCGGCGAGCGGCTCGCGGACACCGAGGCGGTGCACGACCTCATCAGGCTCACCGCCGGCCTGCCTCTCGCGCTCTCCGTGGTCGCGGCACGGGCGCTGGCACATCCCGGCTTCCCCCTGCGGGCACTGGTGAAGGAGTTGCAGGACGAACGCGGCCGGCTCGACGCGCTGGACGCCGGCGAACCGGCGTCCAGCGTGCGGGCCGTGACGTCGTGGTCCTATCACCGGCTCTCCGCGCCCGCCGCGCGGTTGTTCCGCCTGCTCGGCGTGCACCCCGGCCCCGACATCGACGTGACCGCCGCGTCCGCGCTGGCCGGCGCGGAGGCCAGGCCGTTGCTCGCCGAGCTGACCAGGGCGCACGTTCTGGACGAGCCGGTGCCCGGCCGGTTCGCGTCGCACGACCTGCTGCGTGCCTTCGCCCGCGACGAGGCCTCACCCGAGGAAGCGCGGCAGGCGCTGCGCCGGGTGCTCGACCACTACCTCCACACCGGGTTCGCCGCCGAACGCCACCTCTCGCCGCACTGGCCGCCCATCGAGCTGGCCGCCGCAACGCCTTCCACCGGTTCCTACGACGAGGCGATCGAGTGGTTCACCGCGGAACGGGCGGTGCTGCTCGCCTGCGCCGACCTGGCCGCCCGCGAGGGCTGGGACGTGCACGCCTGGCAGCTGCCCTGGGTGCTGTCGACCTACCTCACCCGCAGCGGCCACTGGGACGAGCGGACCGCGACCCAGCGGGCCGCCGTGGCCGCCGCTCGCCGGCTGGGCGACCACGCCGCGCTGGCGGAGACGCTGCTGCTGCTCGGCCGCGGGCACAGCGTCCTGGGTGATCAACCTCGTGCGATCGACGAGCTCACCGAGGCGTTGGCGTCCTTCCGCGCCGTCGCGAACCCCGTGGGCGAGGGCATCACCCACTTCTCGCTCAGCGTCGCGCACGCCCGCAGTGGGAACGCCGTGGCGGCGCTGGAGCACGGACGGCAGGCGCTGGCGTTGTTCCGCGCCACGGGCAACCGCGCCTGGGAGGCGTTCAGCCTCTGCGCGGCGGGCTGGTACCACGCGCAGATGGGCGATCTCGACCTCGCGGTCGAGGAAAGCCTCGCGGCCCTGCGCCTGCTGGAGGACGAGGGCGACCGGGACTGCGAGGCGCACGCCCAGCGCACCCTTGGATTCGTGGAACGGCAACGCGGTGATGTCGCGGCGGCCGTCGGCCACCACGAGCGCGCCCGTGAGCTCTTCCACGAGCTGGGCGACTCCTACAGCGAGGCCGTCACCGCCGATTGGCTGGGCGACGCACTGCAGGCCGTCGGTCGCATCACCGCCGCGCGAGAGGCGTGGCGGCGTGCGGAGTTCCTGTTCGCCGAACTGGAACTGGAGGAAGCGGCGGCAGTGCGGGTGAAGCTGGCGGACTGAATCCTTCGAAAACCTGGAATTCCCAGCTCAAGAGGCCAGGACGACGTGCGTTCCGGTCAGTAGAATTCATTTTCATGTACAACGGCGAAGCAATTTTTGCTCATCGCGGAAGACATCGTGAAGATTTGCGGAAATCTGCTTTTCGACCCGTATTCACCGTTCTTCGTCGGATTCTCGCCACAACGGCGGTGATCGTCGTGGGTGCCGTGTTCCTCATCGCCAGCCTCTCGGACGGCACCAAGCTCCTGGCCAAGCGCGCCGGCTGGTCCTGGCTCGCGCGGCCGGGGGAGGCGAGCGCGGCCCTCAAGGCGGCGCTGCCGCCGATCACGTCCCTGCTGACGTGGATCGGCTGCGCCGTGACGGCGTACGTGGTGGCCCTGGTGTTGCTGTCGTGGCGGCACAAACGGCCGCGCCTTGTCCTGTGGGGACTCGGTGTACTCGTGGCGTCCACATTCGTGCTGCACGGACTCGCGTGGGTCTTCGTCCTCGGCCGGTTCATCGCGAAGATCATCGGCACCGTCATCGGGTTCGTGCTCGGCGTCGTCGGCTGGGTCGTGACCCTGCTGAACGACCACCTGCTCCGCCCGTTCGTGGGGCTGTTCGAGTTCCTGCTGGGCGGTTTCGCGTGGGTCGGGGCGGCGCTCGTCGTCGCGGTGGTGCTGGGGACCGCCTACGAGGCCAGGGCCAGGTGGGTGAAGGGGGTCTCGCCGGCCCTCGGTTGCGCCGCGGTGCTGGTGGGTGTCATCGCCGGTGGGCGGTGGCTGATCGGCCTGGTACCGGGGGAGTTCTGGGAGGAGGGGGCGTCGATCGGCGCTTTGGTGCTCGGGTGGCTGCTCGCCGTCGTCGTGTGCCGGGTGGTCGGGCGGCTGTTCCTCGACCAGATCCGCAGTGGCGCGCACGCGGGCAGTGGCCGCAGGGGAGTGGTGATGGGCGCGATCGCCGTCGGGTCCACGCTGGCGGTGCTGATGCTCGTGGGCAACGTCCACGGGACGTACGCGCTCTATCCGGCCGATGTCGAGTCGTGGGCGCGAGCGGTCCTGCTGAGCGACGCGCCGAAGCTCGACGCGACGGTGACGCTGCTCGTGATCGGTCTGTGCGTGCTGGGGGTGCTGCGGAACCTGGGCCGGATGCGGGACGAGCCGAGCACGGCGGAGTTCCGCCGCTCGCTGGTCTTCACGGTCGTCGGCGTCTACCTCGCGGGAGGCGTCGCCGGGCTGGACAAGGAGACCTCGGACTGAAGCAGTTCCCGTCGGACCGAGGGGGTTCGCGAGCATGAGATTCCAGGTACTGGGGCCTGTGGAGGTTCGTGTCGGCGCGCAGCGGGTGGAGCTCGGGGGAGCCAGGCCCGCGACGATGCTCGCCGTGCTGGCCACGGCCGTCGGCGAGGTCGTGGGGATGGATGAAGTCGTCGAGGCGGTCTGGGGGAGCCGGCCGCCCCGCAACTCGCGCGCGGCGGTGCACACCAACGTCTGCGCGTTGCGCCGGGCGCTCGCCGCCGACGTGATCGTGCGCCGGGGCGGCGGCTACCTGCTGGACGTGCCGCCGGAACAGGTGGACGTCCGGGAGTTCGGCAGCCGGGTCGCCAGGGGGCGGGAGGCCTTCCGCGAGCGCCGGCACGCGGAGGCCGCCGCCGAGTTCCAGGCCGCGCTCGGGTTGTGGCGAGGTGCCGCGCTCGGAGGTGCAACGGGGTCGTGGGCGGACGGGGAACGCGCGCGGCTGGCCGACCTGCGGCTCGCGGTCGTGGAGGACCAGCTCGAGGTCGCCGCGACGACCGGGTTCGCCGTGGCACCCGTCGCCGAGCTCGTCGCTCTGGTGGCGGCGAACCCGTTGCGGGAACGGTTGCGCGCTCAGGTGGTGCTGGTGCTGTCCGGCCTCGGCAGACAGGCCGAGGCGCTGGCCTGCTACGACGAGGGCCGCCGGATCCTCGCCGACGAACTGGGGGTCGATCCCGGTCGTGAGCTGCGCGACGCCCACCGGCGGGTGCTGGCCGGTCAGCCGGCCGGCACCTCACCGGCGCAGCTGCCACCGGACATCGCCGACTTCGCCGCTCGCGAAGCCGAACTCGCCGGGCTGTACCGCAGGCTGACCGGCACCCCGGACGTCGTGCCGGTGGTGGCGATCTCCGGCCCGGCCGGGACGGGGAAGAGCACCCTTGCCGTCCGCGCCGCGCACCAGGTGCGCGAGCGGTATCCCGACGGCCAGCTGTACGCGTCGTTGCGGGGAGTGCGGGAGCCGCGTGAGGTGGTCGTGCGGTTCCTGCACGCACTGGGGGTGTCCGACGCGGCGATGCCCCGGTGCGCCGACGAACGGGTCCTGCTCTACCGGTCGCTGGTCGCGGGCAGGAGGGTGTTGGTGGTGCTCGACGACGCGGCGGACGAGCGGCAGGTCCGGCCGCTGCTGCCGGGGGCGCCGACGTGCGCCTGCGTGCTGACCAGCCGGTCGCGGCTCAGCGCGCTGGAGGGTGCCGCGCACGTCGAGCTGGGCACGCTGGGCGAGGGCGAGTCCCTCGTGGTGCTGGACCGGATCGTCGGAGCCGGGCGGGTGGCGGCGGAACCGGGGTCCGCGCGGGAGATCGTGCGGCTGTGCGGCCGGCTGCCGCTCGCACTGCGCATCGCGGGGGCCCGGCTGGTGTCGCGGCCCGACTTCTCGCCGGGGCGGCTCGCGGCCCGGTTGCGGGAGCAGCACAGGCTTCTCGACGAACTGGCGGTCGGCGACCTGGAGGTGCGCGGCAGTCTCGCGCTCAGCTACACCGGGCTGTCCGCGCGTGCCCAAGCCGGTCTGCGGGGCCTCGGCTGGTTCGGCGTGCCGGACTTCGAACCGTGGCTCGCCGCCGCCCTGCTCGGCGTCGCGGCCCAGGACGCCGAGGACGTGCTCGACGAACTGGTGCGCGCGCGGTTGCTCGACATCGCGGGCGCCGGGCGCTACCGGCTGCACGACCTGACCAGGACGTTCGGCTGGGAGCTCGCGGAGGCCGGGGACGTGCGGCAGAACCTGCTGGACGCGGTGGAACGGGTGGCGCACGGCTGGTTGCGGCTGGTCGCCCTGCCCGCCACGCAGGAGTGGTTCGACGCCGGGCAGGACGCGGTGGTGCACACCGTGCACCGGGCCTGCGAACTCGGCCTCACGGACGTCGCGGTGCGCCTGGCGGTCGACGTGTGCGCCTCGGAACTGGCCGCCGGCAACAAGTTCAGCCTGCGCTGGCAGACGCACAGCGTGGCACTCGACGCCGCCGTGAGAGCCGGCGACGTTCCAGGGCAGGCCGAGCTGCTGGCCGGACTCGGGTGGTTGCGCCGCGAGCAGGACCGGCTCGACGAGGCAGCCGCCTACTACGAGCGGTCGATGGAGAAGTACGGCGAGATCGGTGACAGGAGCGCCATCACCGCGATCAAGGTGATGCTCAGCGAGGTGCTGCGCGAGCGCGGCGACCTCGCCGGCGCGCTGGACCTGGTGACCGCGGCACTGGCGGACCTCGAGGACGCGGCGCTGACGGCGCGGGCCCGGCACGGCAGGGGCAAGGTGCTCACCGAGCTCGGCCGCCTGGCGGAAGCCGTCGGGGCACTGGAACGTGCCCGCGAGGCGTATCTGGGGCTGGCCGCGCCGAGGGAGGTCGCCCTGGTCGAACGGTCACTGGCCATCGCGCACCGAGCGGCCGGGGCGTTCGGTACCGCGGAACGCCTTTCGGCCCGCGCGCTGCGCACGTTGCGCGACCTCGGCGACCGGCACATGACCGCGTACGCGGCGCAGGCCTGGGCGAAGGCCCGGATCCGGCAGGGCGCACCGGACGAGGTGCACGACGTGTTGCAGGAAGCGCTCGTCACCTGTCGTGGGCTGCAGGACGGGTTCGGTCAGGCGCTGGTGCTGCGCACGGTCGGCGAACTCGAACTGGCCAGGGGCCGCCCGGAGGAGGCCTGCCGTCTGCTCGGCCTCTCGCTGCAGTGGTGGGACGCGTTGTCCCTGCCGCTGTGGCGCGCGAGATGCCTGCGCGACATGGCGGAGTCGTACCGGGCGCTCGGCCGTCCGGCAGAGGCGGACAGGGTGCGGGACGAGGCCGGGGCGTTGTTCGCGCGGCACGGCAGCAGGGAGGTGGGGGAACCGTCCCCGCCACTGCCGGGCTCGCAGGATCTTCACAGAATTCTGTGAGAGCGCCTCCCTAGCGTCGCTCCCATGAAACTCAGAGCACTGGCGGCGGGGCTGATGGTCGCGCTGCCGATCACCTTGGTGGCGGTGGCACCGGCTCGGGCCGACACCGCCTACATCACCGAGGCGGCTGGGCACGCGCGAGCGGAGAAGGCCGAATACGGCGTCCCCGCCTCGGTGAGCATCGCCCAGTCGATCCTGGAGTCCAACTGGGGAAGGAGCGGGCTTTCCAGGAACTACCTGAACTTCCACGGCCTGAAGTGCGGGTCGCCGGACCGGCCGGGACCGATCGCGACGGGGTGCAGGCAGCTGCCGACGGTCGAGTGCCCCGGCGGCAACTGCGGGGGCACCAAGGCGTACTTCCGGGTCTTCGCGTCGATGCGGGACTCGTTCCGCGACCACGGCCGCAACCTGACCACCAACTCCGCCTACGCCCACGCGATGCCGTTCCGCAACGACCCCGACCGCTACATCCGGGCGATCGCCCGGCCGTACGCGACCGACCCGGCCTACGCCGACAAGGTCATCAAGGTCATGCGGGACAACAACCTCTACCGGTTCGACAGCGGTGGCCCGCTGCCCGCGCCGCAGGAGCTGATCATCGGCGGGGGCGACACCGACTTCACCGGTGACGGCAAGGCGGACATGGCCACGTTCACCCGTGGCGCCGCCGCGGACGTGTTCGTCGCCTCCTCCACCGGGACCGGCTTCACCGGCACGGCGACGAAGTGGCACAACGACTTCGCCTTCCACGAGGAGATCCCGCTGACCGGTGACTTCGACGGTGACGGCAAGGCCGACATCGCCACGTTCACGCGCGGCGGTTCGGCGGACGTCTTCGTGGCGTTGTCCACGGGCAGCGGCTTCACCGGCACGACCGTGAAGTGGCACGACACCTTCGCCTACCACGACGAGGTCCCGGCCGTCGGTGACTTCAACGGTGACGGCAAGGACGACATCGCGACTTTCACGCGGGGTGCCGCTGCGGACGTCTTCGTGGCGTTGTCGACCGGCTCCGGTTTCGCGGGCACCACCGTCAAATGGCACGACTGGTTCGCCGCGCACAACGAGATTCCGGCCGTCGGCGACTTCGACGGTGACGGCAAGGACGACATCGCCACCTTCAACCGCGGCTCCGCCGGCGACGTCTTCGTGGCGTTGTCCACCGGCTCCGGTTTCGCGGGCACCACCGTCAAATGGCACGACCGGTTCGCCTTCGACGGTGAGGTGCCGCTGGTCGGCGACTTCAACGGCGACAAGAAGGCCGACGTCATCACGTTCACGCGCGGCGCCGCTGGTGACGCCTACGTCGCGCTCTCCGACGGCGCCCGGTTCGTCGGTGACGGCGTGAAGTGGCACGACCGCTTCGCCGTCGGCACCGAGACGCCGGGGGTGGGCGACTTCAACGGCGACGGCAAGGACGACATCGTCACCTACACCCGAGGAAACGTCGCCGACGCGTACGTCGCGACCTCCACCGGCGGGGGATTCTCCGGTGACGGCGTGAAGTGGCACGACTGGTTCGCGGCGGGCGCCGAAATCCCGGCACCCGCTGTTCTCTGAGACACCCGGGGGGAAACCATGCACCACAGGAAACTCATCACCGCAGCGGTGTGCGGGCTGGCGGCACTGACCGTCACCACCGCTCCGACCGCGAATGCGAACGACGCGATGGGCGACGTCTACGTGTCGCTGTCCGACGGGGGCAGGTTCGTCCAGGACGGCTGGAAGTGGCACGAGTTCTTCGGCGTGGACCACGAGATCCCGCTCACCGGCGACTTCAACGGCGACGGCAAGGACGACGTCGCCACCTTCACCCGCGGCGACCGGGCCGACGTGTACGTCGCGCTGTCGTCAGGAGAAGGCTTCAGCGGCACGGGGGTCAAGTGGCACAACGACTTCGCCTTCGGCACGGAGACGCCGCTGGTCGGCGACTTCAACGGCGACGGCAAGGACGACATCGCCACCTTCACCCAGGGCAACACCGGTGACGTCTTCGTGGCGCTGTCCAACGGCAGCGCTTTCGCCGGCACTGCGGTCAAGTGGCACGACTGGTTCGCCGTCGGCGGCGAGGTGCCGGTGGCCGGTGACTTCAACGGTGACGGCAAGGACGACATCGCCACGTTCACCCGAGGCGAGGCGGGCGACGTCTTCGTGGCGCTGTCCACCGGCAGCGGCTTCGCCGGCACGACGGTGAAGTGGCACGACCGGTTCGGCCTCCACGGCGAGGTCGTCGACGCCGGTGACTTCGACGGTGACGGCAAGGACGACATCGTCACCTTCACCCGAGGCGACGCGGGCGACGTCTTCGTCTCGTTCTCCGACGGCACCAAGTTCGTGCAGGACGGCTGGAAGTGGCACGAGAACTTCGCCTTCCGCACGGAGATCCCCGAGGTCGGCGACTTCAACGGCGACGGCAAGGCGGACATCGCGACGTTCACCCGTGGTGGCGCTTCGGACGTCTACATCGCGGCTTCGAACGGCACCGCGTTCGTCGGCGACGCGCTGAAGTGGCACGACCGGTTCGCCCTCGGCACCGAGGTGCCCCGCACCGGTGACTTCAACGGCGACAAGAAGGCCGACATCGCGACGTTCGTGCTCGGTGGCACCGTCGGGCTGAGGACCACCATCGTCACCATCGCCAAGGGCGAGGTCGGTGTCGCCGAGCCGAACTGCAACAAGTACGGGCCGTGCAACGGCGGCCGTACCGCCTGGTGCGCCATGTTCGCGACCTGGGTGTGGGAGCGGGCCGGCGTCAAGGGCGTGCCACGCGGTCAGTACGTCGCGACTTCTCTCGGCAGCTGGGGCCAGAAGCAGGGCACGTGGAAGCCGCGTCCGGCAGGCCAGGTCGGCAACCCGCAGGTGGGCGACTGGGTCATCTACGGCGCACCGGGCAGCGGTACCGGCGGGCACGTGTCCGTCGTGGTGGCGGTCAACGGCAACGGCACGATCACCACGGTCGACGGCAACTCCGGCCCCGGCACGAGGTACGTGCACCAGACGACGATCGACCCGCGCACCGCGAAGGCGAACGCCAACAGGCCGGTCTCCGGCTACGTCAGCCCTCCCGGCGCCTGAAAGGCATCCGATGAACTCCCGTTCACCCGGGGGCTCCGCACTCGCCGCGATCATCCTCGCGGCGAGTGCGCTCGCCCTCCCCGCCGCACAGGCGGCACCGGCACCGGCGCCGGACAACGGACCGGTCGGCTGGGACACCTACCGCAGGCTGGACCGGCTTTCTCAGCTGAACCCGGCGCGCACCGGGCAGTTCTCCAGCTTCGGGCGCGACGGCAGCAACACCGGCGACGGCTTCAGCGGTGAGTACTCCTGTCTGCGCAAGGACGACACCGGGTGCGTGCTCGCCGAACGCAGCGGTCCCGGCGAGGTCGCGTCGATCTGGTTCACGCAGGGCGCCGGCGGCCGGGAGGGCGACGTGAGCGCCACCGGCTGGATCCGCGTCGAACTCGACGGTCGCACCGTCGTGCAGCGCTCGCTGCAGGAACTGGTCGACGGCAAGGAGGGCGCGCCGTTCGTGCACCCCCTGGTCGCGAACGCCGACCAGAGCTCCGGTGGCGTACAGGTCAAGGTCCCCATGCCCTACCGGGAATCCATGCGGATCACCGTGCAGCACAACCCGAACTTCTACCACGTGACGTACCGCGACTTCGCCTCGGCGGAGGGGGTTCGCGCGTTCGACAGGTCCGACCGCGCGGAGGACGTGCTGGCGATGTTGCGCGCCTCCGGCACCCGTGACCCGAAGCCGGTCGCACCCGGTGCCACGACCGCCACCAGGACGGTGGAGGTTCCGGCCGGGAGCCGGGTGCCGCTCGCGCGGCTGACCGGACCGGGCAGCATCAACGCCCTGCGGCTCGTGTTGCCCGCGTACGACAACTCGTTGCGGCTGCGGCTCACGTTCGACGGCAAGACCACCGTCGACAGTCCGGTCGGCGAGTTCTTCGGCAGCGGACTGGGACAGGCCGCCGTGCGGTCGCTCATGTTCGCGATGGACGGGCCGCGGCACACCAGCTGGTGGCCCATGCCGTACCGGTCCTCCGCGCTGGTCGAGCTCGTGAACCCGGGAACGGCCGTGACCGCCACCGCCGAGGTGACCTCGGCACCGCGGGCGTGGACCGAGTCGTCCGGCCACTTCACCACCCAGTCGCGAGCCGGCCGGACCGAGGACGGCCGCGACTGGACGATCGCCGACGCGGGAGGACGGGGCAAGCTCGTCGGCGTCACGCAGACGATGCGCGGCCTGGAGTCCACCGGGCACCTCCGCGAGTACCTGGAGGGCGACGAACGGGTGCACGTGGACTCCTCGCCCTCACCGTCCTGGCACGGCACGGGCACGGAGGACTTCTACGAAGGCGGCTGGTACTTCCACCGCCAGGAGTTCAGCGCGCCGCTCAACGGCAACACCCTGCACCAGAAGGAGACCGCCGGCTGCCCGCGCGAGTGCGACAGCGTCTACCGGCTGCTGCTGGCCGACGCGATCGGCTACTCCAGTGCGCTGCGGTTCGGCATCGAACACGGTCCGAGCAACACCTTCGACGCCGACTACGCGTCGACCGCGTACCTGTACACGCGGCCGGAGCCGTCGAGCAGGCGGACCGACGTGCTCGACGCCGGAGACGCGGCCAGCCGGGCCGCCCACGGCTGGACCGAGACGGGCGGCACCCGGTCGGAGCTGACCGCCCAGTTCGAAGGCGACGACAACGACGTGCCGGTGCGCGACGACGTCCGCACGAGCACGGGCCCCGTGTCGTTCCGGATAGCGGTGACACCGGGCAGCCGTGGTGTCGTGCTGCGCCGCACGAGCGACCAGGCAGCGCCGGCGAGCGCGGAGGTGCTGGTGGACGGAACCGCCGTCGGCACCTGGCACCAGCCGTTGCACAACAGCACCTCGCGCTGGCTGGAGGACTCGTTCACGTTGCCCGCCACGGACAAGGCGCGGCTCACCGTGACACTGCGGCCGAGCGGTCCGTGGACGGCGGCCCGGTACGCGGTGGAGTCGCTGGGCGAGCCGGTCGCGGACACGAGAGCCCCCGCCACGCCCCAGGCCGCGATCACCGGCTCGCGGGCGCGTTCCCTGGGCCTGGAGTGGAAACCGGCCACCGACGACGTCGGCGTGGACGCGTACCGGATCCACGGCTCGCGGTCGGCGTCCGTACCGATCACCCCGCAGACGCTGCTCGGCACCGGTCGCACCACGTCGTTCCGCCATGCCGCGCTCACCGTCGGCTCGACGTGGCACTACCGGGTCGTCGCGGTGGACGCGGCGGGCAACGCGAGCGCGCCGTCGGCCGTGGTGTCAGCGACCGTGAAGCAGGCTCCGGTGTCCGATGTAGATGGTGACGGCAGGGCGGACATCGCGACGTTCACCCGTGGTGACACCGCCGACGTGTTCGTCGCCAGGTCGGACGGCTCCAGTTTCGTGGGCACCTCCGCGAAGTGGCACGACGACTTCGCGGTCGGCGGCGAGATCCCGCTCACCGGTGACTTCGACGGTGACGGCAGGGCGGACGTCGCGACGTTCACCCGGGGCCGGAGCGCGAAGGTCTTCGTGTCGCTGTCCGACGGCTCCAGGTTCGCGCAGGACGCCCGGCAGTGGCACGGGTTCTTCGCGGTGGGCGACGAGATCCCGCTCGTGGGTGACTTCAACGGCGACGGCCGGGACGACATCGTCACCTTCACCCGCGGCGACCGGGCCGACGTGTACGTGGCGCTGTCCACCGGCTCGTCGTTCGCCGGAACCTCCGAGAAGTGGCACGACCGCTTCGCGGTCGGCGCGGAAACCCCGGCGGTCGGTGACGTGAACGGCGACGGCCGCGACGACATCGTCACGTTCACAGGCGGCGCGGTGTACGCCGCGATGTCCACGGGCTCGTCGTTCGCGGGTGATGGCCTCCGCTGGCACGCGGACCTGCCAGGGCGGCCGTCGCTGGGGGACGTGGACGGTGACGGCCGGGCCGACGCCGTCACCTTCAGCGGCGGCAAGGTGGTCGTGGCCCGGTCGACCGGGTTCGCCTTCGGCGCCGCCGCGGTGTGGCACGAGCGGTTCGCGGTCGGGGACGAGGTTCCCGGTGTCGCCGACTTCACCGGCGACGGCCGTGCGGACGTCGTCACGTTCACCAGGGGTGACGCGGGGGACGTGTACGTGGCCACCTCCACCGGCGCCGGCTTCGCGGGTGACGGCGTGAAGTGGCACGACCGGTTCGCCTTCGGCGCGGAGCTGCCCCGCCCGTCGATCTGACAGGCCCGCCCCCGAGCCCGGCCGCCGTGGCGACCGTGCTCAGGGGATGCGGCCGTCAGCGGGCCGGTGCGACCTGTCGAGGTGCCGTTCGGTGCCGCGGGGTCCACAGCCGCCTGATGAGGTCACTCGGCGGGCTTGCGGTACACCAGGCGGATGTTCTGCGGGCCGGCCGAGGTGCGACGGCGTTCGAAGAGCTCGTCCAGGAGGGCGACGACCGGGCGGCGGCGATGCCGGGTGAACACAGGGCGCCAGAGGAACAGGACGAGCTCTCCGCCTGGCCGGAGCACCCGGTGCGCCTCGCGGATGGCGGCCAGAGGGTCGGGCATCTCCTCGAGGCTGTAGCCGTAGAACAGGGTGTCGGCCTGGTCGTCGGCCAGGGGCAGCTTGCAACCGTCACCGGCCAGGTAGGACATCCGCGCACCGGGCACGCCGTCCAGCCGGTGCCGCAGTGACTGCATGGCCGAGGGTGACGGGTCGAGGGCGATCAGGGTGTTCTCGCTGCCCAGGTGGGTTTTGAGCGCCGTGGTGTAGAAGCCGCCGCCGCTGCCGACCTCCATGCAGACCGTGCCGGCACGGCGTTCGACCACCCGCAGGTCGTAGCGGGGGAGGTCCCATCCGAGGATCATCCGCAGGACCGGGCTGCTGATCAGCCGGTAGAGGCGGTCGGGGGTGCGCCAGCCGCCGCGGACACCCGGCCGGGCCGGCTCTGTCGTGCTGGTCTTGAGGTCAAGCTCGGTCATCGTTGTGTGATTCCTTCGTCTTGGGCAGTGCGCGTGCCGCGGCGATCGTGGCGAGGACGAACAGGACGACGCCGACCACCATCGCGGCTCGCAGGCCGGTCACGAACGCGGCACGGGCCAGTTCGAGCAGGTGGGAGCCTGCTTCGGGGGTGAGTGCGGCGGCAGCGGCGGTCGCCTCGGTGAGGCCGTCTCGTGCCTGTGCTGCCTCGCGGGGAAGGCCGGTCGAGTAGATCAGTGCGGCGATGCTGCCCAGGACCGTGACGCCGAGGCCGGCGCCGAGTTCGTAGGCGGTTTCCTCGACCGCGGCCGCCGCGCCCGCTTGCTCGGGCGGTGCGGCGGCGAGCAGGGCGTCGGAGGCGGCGGTGAGCGAGATGGAGACGGCGAACCCGGTCGCGGCGAGCACCGGTCCGAGCAGCCACAGGTTCTCGTGCACGGTCAGTCCGGCGGCGCCGGCCG
>NZ_JAJCXE010000056.1:232591-573296 GCF_021056325.1 Lentzea sp. CC55
GAAGACCTTGTTCAACTGCTTGCGCAACCCCGAGGCCGCGTGCAAGCGCTCGTCGGCAGCGTTGGCCGCCGCCCCTGCGACGCGTCCGGCCGTCTTGGCCGGCTTCGTCGGCGTGGTGATGGCACTCATGACTTCCGCTCCCAGAACGCCGGACCCACAGCCTCGACGTGGACGCCGCGGGCAACGAACCAACCGTTCTCCTGTCTCACCATAGGCACGGGTACGGCGGATCGCTCAACGGTGTGACCAAGCCGGGCGAGGGACGCTGAGAGTCGTCGGCCATCGCGGGGAACCGTTCTCAGCGGGCGGAGTCCCGTGCCGCTGTGCGAGGGTGGGGAGATGGCTGTGTCCGTCGCGCTGTTCACCCGCGATCTGCGGGTGCACGACAACCCCGTGCTCGTCGAGGCCGCGGCCGACGCGGACCACGTGATTCCGTTGTACGTGCTCGACGAACGACTCGTGGCCACGGGTTTCGCGAACCCGAACCGCGCGGCGTTCCTCGCCGACAGCTTGCACGACCTGCACGCGAGCCTGCAAGCGAGGGGAGCGGCGCTCGTCGTCCGCCGTGGTGCGCCGGAGTCCGTGGTGCCGGAGTTGCTGCGGCAGCACGAAATGGTGCGCGTCCACGTCGCCGCCGATTCGAGTGCTTTCGCGCACGGCCGTGAGCAACGACTGCGTCATGTGGTGGGAGATCGGCTCGTCGTGCACCACGACGTCCACCGCGCCGTGGCATCGTCCGCGCTGCAAAGCGATCCCGCTCACCACGACGAGGTGTTCACGCCGTACTTCCAGAAGTGGAGCCGGATTCCACCGCGGCCACCTCTTCCCGCGCCGACGGGCCTGCGGCTGCCCCCGCTGGACGTGGGCGTGCTGCCGGAGGCGGAGGAGTTCTGCCCGGGAGAACCGGTGGAAGGGCTTCCGGCGGGCGGGGAAACCGCGGGACGGGAGCGGCTGCGGTCCTGGCTGGGCGGGGGGATGAACGGCTTCGCGGAGCAATCCGCCGGCCTGCTGACGCGGACCACCTCCCGGCTGTCGCCGTACCTGCACTTCGGGTGCCTGTCCGGGGCCGAGGTGCGGTGCGCGACGGGCGACACCACCGAGGACGCCCGCAAGTTCGCCCGGCAACTGGCGTGGCGCGACTTCTACGACCAGGTGCTGGCCGCCCGGCCGGAGGCGGCGTGGGAGGACTACCGCGGGCAGGGGGACCGGTGGCGTGACGCGCCGGGCGAGCTGCTCGCGTGGCAGGAGGGCCGGACGGGGTACCCGGTCGTCGACGCCGCCCAGCGCCAGCTCGTCGCCGAAGGCTGGTTGTCCAACCGGGCACGGCTGCTGGCCGCGAGCTTCCTGTGCAAGACCCTGTACCTCGACTGGCGGCCGGGAGCGCGGTTCTTCCTGCGGCACCTCGTCGACGGCGACCTGGCCGCCAACCAGCTCAACTGGCAGTGGATGGCCGGGACGGGCACCGACACCCGGCCCGACCGCGTCATGGACCCGTTGTGGCAGGCGGAGAACCACGATCCCGACGGCGACTTCGTGCGCCGGTACGTGCCGGAGCTGAGGTCCGTCGCGGGACCGGCGGTGCACCGGCCGTGGGACCTCGACCCGGTTGTGCGCGAAGGGCTCGGCTATCCCGCGCCGATCGTGGACCTGCGAGAGGCCCACGCCCGGTTCTCCGGTGCCAGGAGGGAACTCAGGTCCCGGCGCGGCTGAGCACGAGCCGGACCGCCTCCGCCAGATCGCCGGGCCTGCGCACGAACGAGGGCACCGCGACGCCCGCCCACCCCGGTCCGGCCACGGCGAGCAGGGCCTCGGAACCGGTGCGGAGCTCCCGCAACGGCACGAGCGCCGCCAGCTCGGCGCTGTGCGCCCAGATCACCACCACGGCCGGCCGCAGCCGTTCCACGGCATCGCACAGCGCCTCCGGCGGCACACGGGCACCCAGGTTGCGCCACCAGGAACCCGCTTCGGACAACGCCGCCCCCAGGGCCTCCAGCGCGAGCACGTGCTGCTCCTCCGGCGCGCAGGACAGCAGCGCGGCGAGGACTCCGGGCGTGCCGGGGCGCGGCACGGCGCGGAAGGTGCTCAGGATGCTGGAGCTGGCCAGGTGCTCGACCTCCACGCCCCGGCCCGAGTCCGTCACGACCGCTCCGAGCTCCGTCAGGCACGGCACGAAGACCGAGTCCCACGACGGCACGACACCGTGCTCGGTGACGAGCTTCGCGGCGAGGTCCGACATGAGCGGCTCGTCCAGCCGCCGTGCCGCGTTCAGGAAACCCTGCCTCGCGGTGCTCGCCACGTCCTCGCTCAGCGTGGTGGGCGTCGTCCGCGGCGCGGGGGCCTCCCGTGCCAGTTCGGCCGCCGCGGCCGGTGCCATGCCCTGCCCGGTCAGCGCGATCATGCGGCGCAGCACGGCCACGTCGTCCTCGTCGTAGCGGCGGTGCCCACCGCCCGTGCGCGCGGAGGGACCGAGGCCGTAGCGCTGGTCCCACGTCTTCAGGGTGCTCGGCGACACCCCGATCATGGCCGCGACCGCGCGCGGCGGGTACATCACGACTGGCGCAGGCGGCGGGAGAGCATGGCCCGCAGCTCGCTCTCGCCGAGCCCGCCCCAGATGCCGAAGGTCTCCTGCACCTCCAGGGCGTGGGCACGGCACTTCTCCATCACGGGGCAGCGGTGGCAGATCGCCTTGGCCGCGGCCTCGCGCTTCTCCCGGGCGGCGCCGCGTTCGTTCGGGGTGTGGAAGAAGTAGGCGCTGTCCATGCCCCGGCAGAGACCGGACAGCTGCCAGTCCCACGCTTCGGTGACCGGTTGAGGCAGGCGGGACAGTTCAGGCATGGCGCACATCCTCGGCTGGGCAACCTGGTGACCTGTCCATACTAGAATCGACTCAGAATCGACGCAATCCGGGGTGGTTGTCATGCGGGCCGTGTATCGCTCCGCCACGACGGGGACGAGCGGGAGGGGACCGGTGTGCTGTCGAACGTTGCTGGGCGAACCGCGGTGACCTGGCGAATCGTTCTCGTCGTGCTGGCGGTGGGACAGGTCGTGAGCCCGGTCCTCGTGACCGCGCTCGGCGGCGGCGAGTTCACGACCTCGGACCGCGCCGGCGAACCGGCGATCGTCCCCGCCGGGTACGCCTTCTCGATCTGGGGCCTCGTCGAGGCGTTGTGCCTGGCCTACGCGGTCTGGGCGCTGGTCACGCGGACGCCGGGGCAGGAGGTGCGCGACCGGCTGGCGCGACCGCTGTCCGTGGTCTTCGCCGGGTTCATGCTGTGGCTCGTCGCCGCCGAGGTGGAACCGGTCTGGTCGACCGTGGCCGTGTTCGCGGTGATGGTGGTCGCGCTGCTCGAGGCGTTGTCCACCGCAGTGCGCCATGCCACCGACATCGCGCGGTGGCACCGGGCGCCGCGCGTGCTGCTGTAGTCGATGCTGGGCGTCTACACCGGCTGGAGCAGCGTGGCGATCTGGGTCAACCTCACCACCGCCCTCGCCGGGAGCGGGGCACCGGTCGACGGCACCGCGGGCGTGGCAGGGCAGATCGCGGTCCTGGCGGGGGCGACGGCGACCGCCGTGGCGCTGCTGTGGCGCACGGCCGGCCTGCTGTCGTACGGGATGGCCGTGGCGTGGGCCCTCGTCGCCGTCGTGATCGCCGCGGCCCAGGCCGGGCAGCCGGCGCCGGCCGTGACCGCGGCCGTGGCGTTGGTGTGCGTCGGGGCCGCGACGGCGTTGTTCCGGCTGCGCCGCCCCGCGCTCAGCTGAGGTTGCCCTGGAGCATGCTGGTCCCGTGCTCCTGCTGGCCCAGCCGCTGGGCGGACACGTCCACCACCCGGTAGGTCCGCAGGTCGACGCCTCCGGGCAGCGGCATGTCGGCCTGGCCGCCCGTGAGCACGCCCAGCGGGATCATCGTGGCGGCGCCGTCGTAGAGCCACACCTGGTACAGGCCGTCCGGTGCCGGCATCCCGTCGACGGACACCCGCAGCACCGTGCGACCGGGGGTGCGCACGACCCGCGCGGTGCCCCGGGCGCCGTCCGGAGCGCCGGCGAGCTTCGCCAGATCCGCTCGAGCCACCACCTGTTCGGCAGCCGCGGGAGGCGTGGAGACGCGGTCCACCACGACCGCACCGGAGGCGCCCGCGACCGCGGCCACGACGGCCACCGCGAGCAACGCACGCCACCGGCGCGGAGGGGCCGCCGCCCCCGTTTCGGCGGCGATGCGGTTCCACACGGCTCCCGGTGGAGCCGGCAGGTCCCTCTCCACACGGGTCTCGCGGCCGACGCCCACCACCTCGCGCAGCGCGTCCAGTTCCGAGCCGCACGCGACGCAGGTCCGCAAGTGGTCCACAGTGGACTGGTCGGCGACCGGTTCGCCCAGTGCCAGCAACGTGAGGGTCTCGGGGTCAGCGTGTGCCACCGTCCACCTCCCAACGCTGCCTGAGCCGGGCCATCCCGCGACGCAGGTGGCTCTTGACCGTGCCCAGCGGCAGGCCGGTCGTCACGGCGATCTGGTCGTGCGTGAGGTCGTCGTAGAAAGCGAGCAGGAGCACGCGTTGTTGCTGGGGCGGCAGCTCACCGATCGCTTCCAGCACCACCATCCTGTCGATCACGCGCTCCGGCCTCACCGGGTCGTCGGACGCCGTGCCGCCGACGGCGTGCAGGACCTGGACGACGTGGTCGTCACGGCCGCGCGACCGCAGCACGTCGATCGCCCTGCGCCGGGCGATGGTGAGCAGCCAGACGAGCAGGCTGCCCCTGGCGGGGTCGAAGCTCTCCCGGCTGCGCCACGCCGTGACGAACGTCGTCTGCACCACGTCCTCGGCGTCCGGGCGTGACGGCAGGCTCGCCGCCGCCACCCGCAGCACGGCGGCGGAATAGCGCTCGTAGACCGCGCGCAGCGCACCCTCCTCCCCGGCGACGAACGACTTCGTCGTCTCGTCGACCGTGTCGCCGGTCATCACGACGACCCCGGGGCAGGCCCGCCCACAGCGCCGTGGGCGGGCCCGGACAGGGGAGGCCTCAGCGCAGGACGGGGTTGCCGTAGCCGATGACGAGGCCCGGCGTGAACGCGGCGACGCCGAACGTGCTGTTGAGCACCGACGCGGCACCGGGGGTCAGGGCGAGCGTGACGCCCTGCGGCGTGGCCGCGCCGATCGTGAACAGGTCGGCGCGCTGCCGGAAGTTCACCAGGCCGGACAGCACCCCGCGGTTCAGGTCGATCGTGTAGCCGGTCAGGTACAAGCGCGTGTGACCGGCCTGCAGCACGAGTCCGCCGACGTGCTCGATCGTGCCGTCGGCGGGGTCGCCGACGATGCCGAAGCTGATCGCCGATCCCGTCCTGCCCGCGAAGACGGGCTTCACCTTCACGCCCAGCGAGGTCAACGCCGCCGCGGCCGCGGGGTCGAGCGTCAGGTCGGTGCGCCCCTTGAAGAAGTTGCCCCACGCCTTGCCCGAGGCCGTCGCGGGCACCGGGGAGGCGGTGGCGGGTGTGGCCACGGCCACACCACCGGCCACAGCCATGCCGAAGGCCAGTGCGGCGGCGATCATGCGGTTGCGCATCGAAAGCACTCCTCATCCGTCGAGCGGAACTGGTCGTGAGGGGTACGACCGGCACCGCCTCCGCGGATGCGCCTCGCTCGGGGAGTTTGGTGTGACGCAAGGAACCCGAACCTGAACGGTGTCCGGTGCGAACCACAGAGGGAAACGGAGGTCTGCCTGTGAACACCCAACGCCACGAAGGCCCCGTGCTGATCACCTCGGCCGCGCCGTCGTACCAGGACCAGCTCGCCGCACGCCGCCGCAGGTACGCCACGATGATGAGCCTGCGCATCCCGTGCATCGTGCTGGCCGTGCTGTTCGCCAAGATCTGGTGGCTCGCACTCGTGTTCATCCTGCTGTCGGTGCCGCTGCCGTGGATGGCCGTGCTCATCGCCAACGACCGGCCACCGCGCAGGGCGGAGGACGTCCAGCGCCTGCGGCCCTCGCGCCGGGCGATCCTGCCGGCCGACACGGGGAAGGAGCCGCGGTGAACGGCCGCACCGTCGTCGTCGGCTACGGAGACGCCGCGCTGGACGTGCTGCGGCACCTCCCGCTGAACTCGCGGCCGTCCGCGGTCGTGGTGCTCGACGTGGACGAGGTCGCGCTGACCGGCGCGCTGGCCAACGGCGCCGAGGTCATCCGCGGTGACGGGCGGGACCTCTGCGCGTTGCAGCGAGCGGGAACGCCGTTCGCCGCACGCGTGGTCGTCGCCGTCGGCGACGACCGGGACGGCCTGCTCGTCACCGCGGCCGCGCGGAGCCTCAACCGCACCGCGATCATCACCGTCGCGGTGCGCGAGCCGGCCAACCAGGAGTTGTTCACCAGGCTGGGCGCGGACGACGTGTTCGTGCATGCCCGGTCAGCCTGACAACCGGCCGTAGAGCGCCGCGAACGGCTCCGCCACGGTGTCGATGTCGAACCGCTCGTGCACCGTCCGCTGCCCGGCCGCCGCGACCGGGGCGGTGGCGGCGCCGAGACCGACGACGCGCGCGAGCCCCTCGCCCAGCGACCGGGCGGTCGACGTGTCGACCAGGAACCCGTTGCGCCCCTGGTCGACGTAGCACGACAGGCCGCCGCGCCGCGGGCCCACCGCGAGCAGCCCGGCCTCCATGGCTTCGAGCACCGCGATGCCGAACTCCTCCTTCACGCTGGAGCAGGCGTACACGTGCGGCGCCCCGGAAGGCGGTGGGGCGGCTGCCAGCTCGTGCTGCAGCCGCCGGACGTCGTCGTTGGACCAGGCGGGCAGCACGGCGAGCCGCCCCCGTGCCGAGGGCGTCGACCGGGCCAGCGCGAGGACCTCGTCGAGCACCGCCTGCTCGTCCGGCGTCCTGTCGGTGGACGAACCGCCGATGACCACCAGCGCCGTCCGGTGCTGCAGGCCCGCTTCCAGCCACGCCCGCACCAGCAGGGGTTGCTGCTTCGTCGGGTGCAGCCGCCCCACGTTCAGCAGCACGGGCAGGCCGCGCGCACCCGCGTCCAGACGGGGGAACGCCGACGGGACGAACAACTCCTCCACCAGCGACCGCTCCGCCGGCGCGGGACCCGGCGTGATGCCCTCCTCGAGTGCGATCAGCGTTCCGGGGGTGAGCTGGGGGAAGTGCGCCAGCACCTCGTCCTGCCGGCCACCGATGGTGATCACCTGGTCCGCCCGCCGGACGAGGTGGTCGGCGGCGCGGACGCGGTGCAGGTCGAACCGCATCGCCGTCAGGTCACCGGTGTCCTCGCGGTGGCGCTCGGCGAGGTGGCGGTGCGGGTCCGGGGTGACGGTGAACACGAGCTTCGCACCGAGCAGGCGGGCGGCGTCGGCCACGGCGAGCGAGCCGTCGTCGGAGTAGCGGACGTGCACCACGTCCGGTGCCAGGCCGCACCGCGGCAGGAGCTTCGTGAGCCACCAGGTGATGCCGGCCCGGTGCCGTGCCATCTCCGGCTGTGCCGGCGCCACCGGTGAGTCGACCGGCACGTGCACCGTCCAGTGGTCGAGACCGGGGGTCTTCCGGACGGTCACGGTGGTCGGCTCGGGCGCGAGGACCACGGTGACCACGCGACCGACGTCCCGCCGCTTCACCAGAGCGCCCGCCAGCGAGGACAGGAACACGGTGAGCCCGCCGCTCGCCCCCTCACCCGGCCGCGCGGTGCCGCCGATGAGCATCGACTGCGCGATCGTCGGCGCCGTCGCGGGCCGTGCCAGGGGAAGCGGGACGTCGTCGTGCAGGAGGTCGAGCATCAGCTTCTGGTAGGGGGAGCCGGGGCAGTCGTCGACCGGCTCGCCGAGCGCGTCCAGGTAGCGCCACAGCGGCGGTCCCGCGGCTCGGGCGCGTGCCTCGTCCGCGCTCAGGGGTGCGAGGCGGTGCAACGTCGCGATGTCGAGCAGGTCCGCGACGACCTCACGGTCCTTTGTGGATACGAGCGTCCGGCGCAGTTCGCCGGTCGTCGCATCGGCGCCGTGCTCCTCGATCGTTGCCGGAACCCGTTCGCACGTCAGGGAGAACGTGGCCGGGCGCGGGTCCCGCAGGAAGGCGCCGACCAGGTCGTGGGGGCCGGCCGGCGGCAGGGTGCTCCCGGCGCTTCGGGCTCGCAGCTCGCGCTGTACTTCCGGATGTGTCCGCACATCCGTTGTTCGAACCGGAAGGGCGTTCGGATCGAACAATTTTCAAGTCGTGCCAACGAGGAGGAGTCCAGTGCCACGGTTTGTGGTTGTCAGTCCGCCGTTCCGCTCGCACGCGCAGCCGATGTCCGTGTTCGCGGCAGCGTTGAGCGCCGCGGGCGCGGAGGTGACGTTCGCCTGCGGTCCGGAGTTCGCCGACCTGGCGGGCGATCTCCCCTTCGTCGCGATGAAGACCACGCGCGACTCGAACAGCGGTATCGCCGAACGGACCGAACAGGACGAACGCTCCGCGCGTCAGCTCACCGACTTCCTCCGTGCCACCGAAGGAGGTGCGGCAGCGGCGTTGCTCGCACAGACGCGGCGGCGCAGGGCGGAACCGCTCGCCGAGCCGGACCGGGTGCTGCGCGATCTGGCGGCGCTGCACGACGAGCTCCGGCCCGACTGGTTCGTGGCCGACCAGATCGACTACGCCACAACGCTTGCGTTGCACGCGCTCGACCTGCCGTTCGTGTCCTACGTCACCGGACACCCGACCTACCTGGTCTCGCGGGACGACCAGTTCTTCGGACTGCCTCAGGCGTGGCCGTCCGCGGTGCGCCCGTCAGCCGCTCAACTCGCGTCGCTGTCCGCGGAGGTGCGCCTCACCGATCTCGCGCACACCGCGGCGTTCTCGCGTTTCCTGAGCGACTTCGCCCCCTCGCGGCCGGTGCCCCGCCGGGCTTTCGGCCTGACCTCCTCCCACGCGGCGGTGGTGAACTACCCGGAACTGCCCTGGCTGCCGCCGCTGCCGGAACACCAGCGGCAGATCTTCCTCGGCCACTGCGCCACGACCGGCGCGCGCGACGAAGCGTGGCTGGACCGCGTGCGTGATCGGCGGGTTCTCCTGGTGGCACTGGGAACCTTCCTGTCCGCGAGGCACGACGTGCTGCGCAAGGTCGTCGAAGGCGCCCTGCGGATCCCGGACCTGGCGGTGGTGGTCGCCGCGGGCGGCCGCGTCGCCGAACTCGCCGACCTGGCAGAGAATCCGCGTGTGGTCGTGGAGTCCGTCGTCCCGCAACGCGCGCTGCTGCCGCACATCGCCGCGATGGTGCACCACGGCGGCAACAACTCGTTCACGGAATGCTTGGCGGCGGGAGTGCCCGCCGTGGTCCTGCCGTTCTCGAGCGACCAGTTCTGCATCGCTCACGACGCCGAGCGCTCGGGCGCGGGCGTGTGCCTCGATCCCAACGCCGCCACTCCCGAGGACGTGGCGGACGCGCTGGGCTCGGTGCTGCGGGACCCGGACCCGTTCGCGGACCTGCGGGACGCCGTGCGGGCCGCGGGACCCGACCGCGGTGCCGCGCGGTTGCTGGAGGTGCTCGGCACGGCTCGCGAGGCTTGAGGCACATCATGACTTCCATGGTTGCCCGCCACCGCGGCGCCTGCATGACGAGTCAGGCGGTCGCGCCGAAGAGGTCCCCGAGCCGGTCCAGCGACCGCTTCGTCGACGCCCTTTTGCGCCGCGGGACGGGGGAGAGGTCGAACAGCAGGGGAGGCCGGGCGGTCGACCGGTCGAACGTCTCGGTGACCTCGGTGACGTCCTCGCGGAGCGGGGTGAGCCGCCGGCGCCGGCGGTGGCCGTTGAGGTGCCGCCACGCGATCAGCCGGTCCTCCTCGAACTCGACCACCGTGTTCTCGATCCGGTACGGCAGGCCGATCTTCATGTCCATGCCGAACGCGGACCCGTGCTCCAGCCGGCCCGGCGCGCCGGGCAGCGGCGCGCGGACGGAGCCGGACCCGTCGACCAGCGGGTGCTTCGACGGGGCGGTCAGCAGGTCGAAGATCTTCGCGGCGGGCGCGTGCACGGTGGCGGTGACGGTGACGCTTCTCCGGGGCACCTTCCCGGTCGAACACCGGCGGTCCGGGCGTGCACGACGACCGGCCCGCCGGCGTCGCCGGTCGTCTTCCGGGGCGCGCGTGCCGCAATTTTTCACCCCATAGCAGGATGTGTTCGCGGAACTCGGAGATAGTGCCTGCTAGGCCGCTGAACGAGGCCTGAAGGTGAATGGCCGAGCATCACTCCAAAGTGTGAGAAAGATGAGTCTTTCGGCTTTCCTGCCGCTCTTCGGTTTGATCACCCCCCGATTCTTTGGGTACGGTTCCGCCGGACTTGCGGACGACGTTGGTCGCCGACGCAATCTGTTGCGGAGAATAGAGCAAGGAGAATTCTGTGCTGAAGAAGGCAGGGGCGGCCGTCGCTATCGCGGGCGCCTTCCTCGGTTTTGGTACCACCGCGCTCGCCGATGCCCCTGAGCTGGACATCACCGACCAGCTCGGCCTCGTCGACCTGAACGACTCCGAGGTGGTCAGCGACATCAACGCCTGCTTCATCGACGTCAACGTCATCGCGGTGCCGGTGCTGTCCGACAACGACAGCGGCCTCTGCGCCAACCCTGACGACAAGTGACGCGCGACGGCGCCCGCCTTGCGGTGCGCCGTCCTGTGACCGGGGAGCGGGGCCTCGGCGAACACCGGCGCTCCGTTCCTCCTTCGTAGCACGTGCAATTTCAACGGCTGGTTCGTGAGGAGAGATCACTATGCTGAAGAAGGCATTCGCCGTCGCCGCTATCGGTGCGGGTTTCATGATGATGGGTACGCCCGCGTTCGCGTCGCAGAGCGACTGGGATGACATGACGGCCTATGTGGCCGAGTACGACCACACCCACCAGGTGGGCCTCGTCAACCTGGACGACTCGGAGCTGCTCAGCGACATCAACGTCTGCCACGTGGACGTGAACGTCATCGCGGTGCCGATCCTCTCCAACAACGACAGCGGCACGTGCGCGAACCCGGACATCGAGGTTCACGAGCACCACCACCACGACCACCACGGCCACGGCCACCACGGCCACCACGGCCACGACAAGGGCTGATCCGCGGCACACCGCGCGTCGCTGCCGACTCACCGGCACCTACCGGTTGGTCACTTCGGGGCCGGTACGGCCCGAGGACGGCGGCGGCGCGCGGTGGCTCAGGCCCTCTCGCGAAGCGCCCGGCTGCACCTTGCAGCCGGGCGCTTCGGCGTGTTCGCGCCACGCAGGGGCGCCGCGGTGTTCCGCACCGGGTACGAGGCCCCACCTGGACTCGGCCGGAACACCGCGGCGGATCGGGGGTGCGGTCAGGCCTGACCGGGGCGCTCGACGTCACCGCGCCAGGCGCCGGTCTCGGCACCACCGCGGTTCTCGATGAACTCCTTGAACCGGTCGAGGTCGCCCTGGACGCGCCGGTCGAGCACTCCGAGCTTGTCGGCGACGTTCTCGACGAACCCCTCCGGGTCGATGTCCATCTGCACCGTGACGCGGGTGTGGTCCTCGTCGAGCCGGTGCACCGTCACGACCCCGGCGTGGTCGGGACCGGAGTCCGCGCGCCAGGCGACCCGCTCGTCCGGATGCTGTTCGGTGATCGTGGCGTCGAACTCGCGCTTCACGCCGGCGATGCTCACGGTCCAGTGGGTGTGCGTGTCGTCCAGCTGCCGGATCTCGTCGACGCCCTCCATGAACCGCGGGAACTCGGCGAACTGGGTCCACTGGTTGTAGACGCTCGTCACGTCGGCGTGGACGTCGACGGACTTCGTGATCGTGCTCATGACGTGAACTCCTGACTGTTGGACAACTGGGAATCGGGATCGCGGTGATCGCCCGGTCAGCGGCGCAACCCGGACACGCCGCACAGCGCCGCCCAGCACAGGGCGAAGGCCGCGACCTTCCGGCGTGTCGTGCGATCCGGCAGGGTGAGGCCGAACACCGCGGCGTCGGCGAGGTCCGCCGCCACCCGCGTCATGACCGCTGCCCGCAGCGCCCCGCCGGGCTTGGCGAGCACCATGGCCGTGCCGATGGCGACGTCCCGCGCGCCGATCGCGGCCACCAGCGTCCGCACCGGCGCGGGCACCTCGCCTCGCGAGGTGGTCAGGCCTGTCGGCTTCGCCAGCACCCGCGGCGAGACGACCAGTGCCGCGCTGTAGACGGCGGTCGCCGCGCCCAGCACCCTCGTCGCCACCACGCTGCGGCTCTTCTCGGACATGGCTGCTCCCTCCGCGATCCTCACCGGTAGAGCGGTACCCAAAAAATCGACTCAAAAACGATCCGCAGAGTTCGGATGCGGTTGATGCACCCGAGCGTGTGAGTGCGAGGTCCCGCCGGGCACGGCTCCAGGTGCCTCCGGGTCGTGGGCAATTCCGTGGAGATCGCGTCAGGACACGACGATGATGCTCCGGTGATCCTGCTGCTCCCCTCCGACGTGTTGCGGCCCGCCCGCGTGGACGACCACTTCGCGGCCGAGGCCGACGCCGCTCGTGCCGCGGGCCTCGAGGTCTCGTACGTCGACCACGACGCGATGACACGGCCCGGCGGTGCCGAGCAGGCGGTCAGGCGGGTGTCCGGATCGGGCGACGCGCTGTACCGCGGCTGGATGGTCGGCAGCGCCCGCTACGCGGAGTTCGACGCCGCGTTGCGCCGACGTGGCGTCACGCTGCGCACGGGAGAGGCGCACTACCGCAAGGCACACGAACTGCCGGGGTGGTACGAGGCGCTGGCGGCGGTCACGCCGTTGTCCGCGTGGACCACCGGGCACGACCGGGCGGCGTTCGACCGCGCGTGCGCTGAGCTGGGCTCCGGCCCCGCGGTGGTGCGGGACCACACCAAGTCGATGAAGCACCACTGGGACGAGGCGATGTTCATCCCCGACATCGCCGACCGGGACGGCGCCTGGGCGGTGGCCCGCCGGTTCCGGGAGCTGCGCGGTGACGACCTGCAGGGCGGGTTCGTCCTGCGGCGGTTCGAGCGGTTCGTGTCGGCCGAGGTCAGGACCTGGTGGGTGAACGGCGTCCGCCGGTTGACCGGTCCGCACCCGGACGCCTCCGGCGAGGAGTTCGGCGCGGAGGTCGATCTCACCGCGGTCGAACCGCTGGTCGCGGGCCTGCGCCTCCCGTTCGTCACCGTGGACCTGGCCCTGCGCGACGACGGGGTGTGGCGGGTCGTCGAGCTGGGGGACGGGCAGGTCAGCGACCGGCCCCGTTGCCTCGGCGCGGACACGTTCGTCGGTGCGCTGATCTGAGGGCCGTGCCGCGGCGGGGTCCACTGTGGACGTGACTCGCGCCGGGTCCGTAACGGCGGCTCCTGTCCCGCCGATCAGTCGACGACGGTTCCTGCACGGGAGGTCGTATGCGCCGATCGTCCTCACCTCCGCCCCGCTGGCTGCGCCGCGCGTTCGCGTTCACGCCTCTCGTGCTCGCGACGGCCGGTGCCGGAGCCGTCCTCTCGGCCCACCTGGGGCGGATCAGCGTCGCGGCCGCGGCGGTCTGCTCCTTCACGGCGGGGGCGGGGGTGTGGCTGGTGCGCGCGGAACTGCGAGCCGACCGGCACGCGACACCTCCGATGGCCGCCAGGTACCGCGTCCTCGCCGGGTTGCTCGACAACGCCGCCGACCGCGAGGTGCGCCTCGACCCCGCACGCCGGTACTCGATCCTGCTGCGGGACGAGCGCCTCGAGAACGGGTCGCTCAGGCGCGCGCTGCTGAGGTTCGACCAGCGCGAGCTCGAGTGCGCCGGACACGGCGGGGTCGGCACACCCCTGGTCTTCGACCACTTCCTGCTCGACTCCAGCCGGCCGCTGGTGCGGCACCGCCTCGGCGCGGTCACGATCACCCGCGGCCCGAACGGGCGCGCTCGCATCGCCGGCATCCCGGAACCGCGGCAGGACCGGCGGGCCGCTGCCGAGACCGCACGGCTACTGGCCACCACGGCGGCCGACATCCCGCCGGTCGCGGACCTCGACGTCCTGATAGCCCAGATCCGGGCCGGCTCCGCGCTCGCGCCGTAGCACGTCCGCGGCTGCACCTCGGACGTTCGCGCGAAGCGGCGGATGAAGAGATCTTCATCTTGTCCTCATGCGCGATCCGGTGGGCTGGGGCAGGCTCGGCCGCATGCTGCCGTCCGCCCGCACCGGCACGGTCCTCGTGGCCGTGCTCAGCGTGGCGTGCGCGTTCGCGGCCGTGCTGCTCGTGCTGACGGTGGTGCGGCCGGTACCACCCGACGTGCGTGCGCCCGAGGTCCGGATCGGACGGTCGGTCCCGCCCGCCCCCACCTCAACCGCGGTGCCCGCACCCACGCCCGCCCCCGCCCCCGGTTCGGTGCTGCCGCCACCCCCACCCGTCGATGACGACGACGACGGCGAGGACGACTGACGTGCCCGCACGCGTGAAGATCATGTGCTGGCTCCTCGGCCTCATGGCGCTCGTCCTCGCGACCGTCGTGGTCGTGGTGTGGCGCTTCCTGCTCGTGGACGTCGACGACCGCGTCAACCGCGCCCTCGAGCAGGAGACCAACGAGTTCAGCACCTACGCCGAGAACCACACCGGTGACGCCGGTGCCGTGGCCGACGCCCACATGCGCCTGCAGTACCCCGACCAGCACGAGCTCCACGTCGCCGTGCTGCCGGGCCGCGTGCTGGTCCAGCGCTCCGAGGTCACCTACGAGCTGGAGAAGGACCGCGCGGCGCTCACCGGCATCACCTCGGCGGCGGAGCCCTGGGGCGTCGTCGCCACCCCCGCCGGCCCTTTCCGCTGGGCGAAGGTGCACACGGCGGCGCCGGCGGAGATGTGGTTCGTCACCGGCTACTTCGAAGACGGCGTGCACGCGCCGGTGCACTCCACGGTGCGCGTGCTGGTGCTCGTCTCGCTGGCGGGCCTGCTGATCGCCGCGCTGATCGCGTGGTTCGTCGCGGGCGCGATCCTCGCTCCGGTCCGCGTGGTCCGCCAAGCCGCCGCCGAGATCACCGAGGCCGACCTCACGCGCCGCATCCCGGTCTCCGGCAACGACGACGTGGCCGCGCTCGCCCAGCAGTTCAACTCGATGCTCGACCGGCTCGACCGCTCGTTCCGGCTGCAGCGCCAGTTCCTCGACGACGCCTCCCACGAGCTCCGCACGCCCATCACGATCGTGCGCGGCCACCTGGAACTGCTCGGCGACTCGCCGCAGGAGCGCGCCGAGGTGGTGCGGCTGTGCACCGACGAGCTCGACCGCATGGCCCGGCTCGTCGAGGACCTCCTGCTGCTGGTCAAGTCCGAACGGCCGGACTTCCTGCGGCCCGTCGCCGTGAGCCTGCCCGAACTGACCAGTGACATCGACGCGAAGCTCCGCGCGCTCGGCGACCGCCGCTGGGTGCTCGAGTCGATCGCGGAGGGGGAGGCCGTGCTGGATCCGCAGCGCGTCACCCAGGCGGTGCTCCAGCTGGCGTCGAACGCCGTGCGCCACACCGGTTCCGGTGGCACCATCCGCTTCGGGTCCGGTGTGGACGACGTGGTTTCCTTCTGGGTGGCCGACTCCGGTCCCGGTGTGCGCGACGAGTCGATGCTGTTCTCCCGCTCCACCGGTCTGGGGCTGCCCATCGTCAAGGCCATCGCCGAGGCGCACGGGGGAGCGGTGCGGGTGCGTTCGGTGGCGGGGCAGGGAGCGACGTTCGTGGTGGAGGTACCTCGATGACCGGCCGGATCCTGATCGTGGAGGACGAGGCGCGCATCGCCTCGTTCGTCGAGAAAGGCCTGCGCGCCAACGGCTTCACCACGTCCGTGGTCGCCTCGGGAGCGGACGCGCTGTCGTGGGCCGCCTCCTTCGACCTGGTGGTGCTCGACCTGGGGCTGCCCGACCTCGACGGGTTCTCGGTCCTGCGCTCCCTGCGCGAGCAGGGCGTGGCCACCCCGGTGATCATCCTGACCGCCCGCGACTCGGTGCACGACACCGTGGCGGGGCTGTCCGGTGGCGCCGACGACTACATGACCAAGCCGTTCCGCTTCGAGGAACTGCTGGCCCGCGTCCGGCTCCGGCTGCGCCCGCCCGGCGTGCCCGAGGCCACCGTGCTGACCGCCGGGACGTTGTCGCTGGACCTGCGCACCCGCCAGGCGGTGCTGCCGTCCGGGTCGGTGGACCTCACGGCTCGCGAGTTCGCGTTGCTGGAACTGTTCCTGCGGCATCCGGGGCAGGTGCTGGTGCGCGAGCAGATCCTGTCGCACGTCTGGGGCTACGACTTCGACCCGGGGTCCAACGTGGTCGATGTGTACGTGAGGTCCCTGCGGCGCAAGATCGGCGTCGACCGTGTGGAAACCGTGCGGGGCATGGGCTACCGCCTCGTCTAGATGAGAACTCCTTCATCCGGGCCTCACCCGTGGATCAGCCTGCGCGCGCAGGATCGTCCTCGTGGTGCTGACGATGGTGGTCTTCGCGGTGGCGGTGGTGCTGTGGGTGTGCACCCCGCTGGACGACACGCTGGTCGCTCTCGCCGCCGTGGTGGTCTTGCTGCTGTTCGGCGTCCTGCCCGCCTCGGCGCTGGAGGTGCTGGGCGGGTCGACGACGTGGCTGCTGATCGCCGCCTTCGTGCTCGCCCGCGGGGTGTCGGACTCCGGCCTGCCCGCCCGGCTCGCGACCTCGCTGATGGGCCGGGCGCGATCGGTGCGCGGGCTCGTGCACCTGACCGCTTTCGCTCTGCTGCTCACAGCTTTCTTCGTGCCGTCGACCTCGGGCCGCGCCGCCCTGACCCTGCCCGTGCACCGGGAGCTGAAGGTGAACGCGCGGGTGTCACGGGCGCTCGGGGTGGTGTTCCCGTCGGTGATCCTGCTGACGGCGGTGGCGACGCTGGTGGGCGCGGGAGCGCACCTCATCACCAGCGCGCTGCTGGAGGAGGCGACGGGGGAGGGGATCGGCTTCGGGCAGTGGCTGCTGCTCGGGCTGCCGCTCGCGGTCGTCAGCGCGCACGTCACGGCCGAGATCGTGCTGTGGCTGTTCACGTCACGGGCTGACCGCAGGCAGCCCCTCGTCGCGGACCCGCCCACCGCCGAGTTCGCGGCACCGGGCGGGACGCTGCGCACGGCGGTGCCCACCAAGACCCTCACCAGCGCCGAGACCACGTCCCTCGGCATCCTCGCGGCCGTCTCGATCGCCTGGGTCACCGAGCCGTGGCACCACGTCCCGCCCGAGGTCGTCGCGCTCGCCGGTGCCGTCGCCATCACCAGCCCGCGCCTCGGCACCACCACGCTCAAGGCGGCGCTGGCCGACATCCCGTGGTCGCTGCTGCTGTTCATGGCCGCCACCACGGTGCTCGGCACCGCCCTCGTCCGCTCCGGCGCCGCCGAGTCCGTCGCCGGGCTCATCAGCCCGGACCACCTGCTGCCGACCGTGATCGCGGTGAGCCTGCTCGCGCACCTCGTCGTCCAGTCCCGCTCGGCGCGGTCGTCGGTGCTGATCCCGATCGTCATCCCGCTCGCCGTGGCCGCCGGGATGAACCCCGCCGCCCTCGCGTTCGCCTCCACCGCGGCCGCGGGCTTCTGCCACACCTTCTCGTCGTCGGCGAAACCCGTCGCGCTCTTCGCCCACACCTACCGGCCCCGCGACCTGCTCAAGCTCTCGCTCGTCCTCGCCCCGATCACCGGTGCGCTCGTCCTGGCCTGCTCCGCCCTCCTCTGGCCGCACCTCGGCCTCCCACTGAAATGAGGTCACCCATGCGTTTCCTGGTCGCTCCCAGCGGGTTCAAGGAGTCACTCGACGCGTGCGCCGTCGCCGACGCGATCGCGCGGGGCATCTACCGCGTCGTCCCCGGCGCGGTCGTGGACAAGACGCCGCTCGTCGACGGCGGGGAGGGCTCGGCCGCGGCGCTCGCCGAAGCCACGAACGGCACCCTCGTGCCGGTCGCCGTCACCGGTCCGGTCGGGGAGGAGGTCCTGTCCCACTTCGCGCTCCTCGGCGGCCCGGGCCCCCGCACGGCCGTGGTCGAGATGGCCGCGGCGGCGGGACTGCGGCTCGTCCCACGCGGGCACCGCGACCCGGCCACGACCACCACGTACGGCGTCGGCGAGCTCATCCGCGCCGCCCTGGACCTCGGCGTCGACCAGGTGCTGGTCGGGTGCGGGGACTCCGGCACGTCCGACGGCGGCGCGGGCGCGTTGCAGGCACTGGGCGCCCGCATCACCGACGCGCGAGGCCGGGAGATCGGACGCGGGGGAGCGGCACTGGCCGGCGCCGCCGCCCTCGACCTGTCCGAAGTGGACCCGCGACTCGACAAGGTGGAGATCACCGTGGCCTGCAACCAGCACAACGTCCTGTGCGGGGACCGCGGCGTGGCGCGGGTGTTCGGGCCGCAGAAGGGGGCGACCCCCGCCCAGGTCGAGCTGCTCAGCGACGCCCTCGACACGTGGGCGGACCTGCTCGGCCCCGGCGTGCGCACCATGCCCGGCGGCGGCGCGTCCGGCGGGCTCGGCGCGGGCCTGCACGCACTCGGCGCCACGCTGCTCCCGCGCTTCGAGGTCGTCCTGGAGCACTCCGACCTCGACGCCCGCCTGCCGCACGCCGACCTGGTGATCACCGCGGAGGGCGCGATCGACGGCCAGACGCCGCACGGCAAGGTGCCCGCCGAGGTGGCGCGCCGGGCCAAGAAGCACGGAAAACCCGTCATCGCGCTCGCCGGGACCATCGGGGAGAACGCCCGCGTCAACCACGACGCCGGCATCGACGCCTACGCCAGCATCATCGCCGCACCGGTCACCCTGGACACCGCGATGGCCGCGACCGCCGAGCTCCTCACCGACGCGACGGAACGCACGTTGCGGCTGCTCCTGGTCGGCGCGGCGCTCGCCTGATCGTGCGGCGGCCGGCGTGCCTCGACTCACGGTCCAATCGAGACGCCAACACCGTTTCCCCCTTTCGCGGTTGACGGGTTTCCTCGTGCCGCGCTGTCCCGGACAAATAAAAATTATCGTCTGGACGCATTTCTCCGAAACGAGCACTCTGTCTGTCCGTACCCCGGGCGCGCCGCCCCGCCTCCCGTCACGGAACAGCCGAGGAGCACGAGATGGGTCGCACTGCCACCCTCACCCTGGCCGCGGTCGCGGCACTGGCGGCGGGCCTCGTCGTGAGCGCGCCGATCGCCGCGGCCGCACCCGACCAGCTGGCCCGCACCCTCGGCGCGAGGCTCGGACCCGCGAGCGCCGGGTCCTATGTGGACGACGGCGGGCGGCTCGTCGTCACGGTGACCGACACGACCGCGGCGAGGACCGCTACCGCGGCCGGAGCGCGTGCGCGGATCGTGAAGCACAGCGCCGCGACACTCGGCGCCAGTGCCGGTGTGCTGGACCGCACGGCACGGATTCCGGGCACCTCCTGGGGAGTCGACCCGGTCACCAACCAGGTCGTGGTGTCCGCCGACGCGACCGTCACCGGCCCGGCGCTCGCCCGGCTGAAGAGCGTGGTCGACGGCCTCGGCGACACCGCGCGGCTGGAGCGCACCGGCGGTGCGTTCCGGCCGGCGATCACAGGTGGCGACGCCATCCTCGGTGGCGGCGTGCGGTGTTCGCTCGGCTTCAACGTGAAGACGCCCGGCACCGGCACCGCCTACCTGCTCACCGCCGGCCACTGCGGCAACGCCACGTCCACCTGGAGCACGTCCGGTGGCCAGGTCGTCGCGTCGCGGGTCGGGGCCAGCTTCCCCGGCAACGACTACGCGCTGTTCCGCTACACCGCCGACGTCAGCAGGCCCGGCGAGGTCAACCTCCACAACGGCACCAGGCGCGACATCGCCCGCGCCGGCGATCCCGTGGTCGGTCAGACCGTCGGCCGCAGCGGCAGCACGACCGGCTTCCACCGCGGCAAGGTCACCGGCCTGAACGTCACCGTGAACTACGTCGACGGCACGACGGTCACCGGCATGATCGGCACGACGGTCTGCGTCCAGGGCGGCGACAGCGGCGGCCCCCTGTTCGCCGACACCACCGCGCTCGGCCTGACCTCGGGTGGGAGCGGTGACTGCACGAGTGGCGGGCGGTCGTTCCACCAGCCCGTCACGGAAGCCCTCCGCGCCTACGGGGTGGCCGTCTACTGACCACGCGACCGTCCACAGAGGATCATGACGCTGAGGAGCGTTCCCATGACAGTGAACCGCCGCCGGCTGCTGCTCGGCAGCGCGGCCCTGCTGGCAGGTGCCGCGGGCACGGCCGTCCCCGCCGCCGCGGCGCCGGCCGGGTTCCCGGACTACCGGTACCGCCGGCTCGCCCTGGTCAAGAGCAAGCTGCGCTACAACCCCACCGGCGAGCTGATCTTCCCGACCATCCGGGGCACCAAGGACCGGATCGCGGGCGCCCGGGCCGCCTACTACCTCTACTACGCGCCGCACGACGCCCCCGGCGGCATCTGCCTGGCCTACGCGAACACCCTCGACGAGGAGTTCACCGAGTACCCGGGAAACCCGATCATCTCCCGCAGCTGGCCGGGTGAGTACAGCGTGTCGCACGTGTCATCGCCGCACGCGATGTGGAACGACGACGTCAAGCGCATGTACCTGTACTTCCACGGCGAGAACACGGTGACCCGCCTGGCCAGCTCCGCCGACGGCATCAACTTCACCTACGAGAAGGAGGTGCTGTCCACGCGGCTGCAGCCCGAGGGGACCACGGAGACGTCCTACGCCAGGGTGTTCCGGCACGACCTGCCCTCGCGCGGCGCCCGGTACGTGATGGTGTTCATGGTCAACAACCGGACGAACCACCGCGACATCGGCTGGGGCTGGTCGGCGAACGCCCGCGACTGGACGTTCTCGCAGACCCCGCTGATCCGGCACCAGGACGTCGGCGCGGTCAACGTCGGCGGACCCCACCTGCTCTTCCGCAACAACAGCGTCTACGTCGTCTACAACACCGACATCGGCAGCGGCGGCAACATCCTCATCACCGAACTCGGCCGCGACTTCACCCTGCGCCGCCACCTCGGCGTCTTCCACGACTCCCTGTCCGGGGCACCGGACAACGGCAGGTCGGCCGCACCGTCGTTCGGCACCTACCAGGGCCACGAGTACATGATCTACGAGGCAGGGAACCGGCTCGCGGGCAACATCGCCATCGCCCGGGCCGTCTGACCCCTTCCGCTGCACCGCCGGCACTGCGAGAAGCGGGTCGTGACCGGAAGGTCGTCGGACACCACTCGTCGAAGAAGCCCTGCCCACGTCGGCGTCCCGTTCGCCCCTGTTCGACTCGAAACGGCCGTCGAACTGAAGAACCCGTTGCGTCGCCGCGACTTCCTGCTCCACAGTGCGATCCATGAGAATCGCGGCGACCGCACTGGTCCTGGTGCTCACGGGCGGCCTCCCGGGTCCCGCACGGGCGGCCGCCTGGGAGGACGTGATCGGTCCGAGCTCCTTCGGCGGTTACGGGGCGCTGGAGTCGGAGTGGAACTACCGCTACCCGTGGGGTTCCGACCACAACGGCACCGCCCGCATGTACGCGAGCGCCACCGACCACAACCACGTGTCGCTGTCCGGCGGTGTGCTCACGCTGAAGGCGACGCGGATCTCGTGGAACGAGGGCAACAGCAGCGCCGACCCGCACCTGCCGATCCGCTACCACTCCGGCGCGATCCACGCCAAGGAGCACGTCGTGGTGAACGACCAGTTCCCGAACTGGGAGGTCAAGGGCGAGTTCCAGGCGCCCTCCGCGCGGGGAACCTGGCCCGCCTTCTGGCTCACCGGTGTGAACAGCTGGCCGCCCGAGAGCGACGTCCTGGAGTTCAAGGGGGACAGCAGGAACTGGTTCAACACGTTCCGGGCGTCGAGCGACGTGTCGAGCTCGGTCGTCGGCGTCTCCTCGCCTGGCTCCTGGCACACCTACCGGGCGTGGATCACCAAGGTGAACGCCACCGACGTGGACATCCACTACTACCTCGACGGCAGGTGGATCGCGAAGCACACGGGGAGGAACTTCGCGGGCAAGCCGCTGTGGCTGATCATCAACCTGCAGATGGAGGGCTCGTCGGGCAGCCCCGGCCCCACCGCGGAGACGGTCTACCGCGCCCGCAACGTCTACATCGGACGGACAAGGGCGTAGTCCTCCGGCACCACCGGACAGCCGCTGGTGCCTTCAGTGGAGCCATGATCGGCCGACGTGAGCCACGACGCCCTCCGGCAACGGAGTGTTCTCGTCCTCGACGAGACGCTCGCACAGGCGTGCGACGTCATGGAGGCCGGGGCCCGCACCGCTGATCTCGCATCCCTGCGGGTGCCACCGGGCGAACCATCCCTCTGCCGCGCGCATCGAGACGTAAGGGCCGCCCACGACAGCCGCTATCGTGCGGTCGATCGCCTCCAGCAGGTCGGCAGAACCCGTGTCGCAGGCGTCGCACCCGCAGTCCGGGTGGGACGCCACGACGGTGCCCGGCTCGGCGACCGCGATGTCCAGCGCGGGCAGCGGTGCACCGGCGGTCCGGCGGACGTCGTGTTCGAGCAAGAACAGCGGCAGCGTTCCGGGGCGTCGTGACGCGAGCCGGACACCGCGACCCGAAGTGTGGTTCTCGCTCGTCGGGTACGACGGCACCGGGGTGATCACCGCGTCGGCCCGCGCGACGAGCGTGTCCGCCCAGGCGCGGGACCGGAGGTGCACGATGCGGTAGCGGTCCGGATCGGTGAGCCGGGAGTACTCCTCCTCGCGAGGGCTCTCGCCGGCGGGCCTGGGAGCGGGCCAGGAACGCGGCTCCCTCGTCGAGCAGCGCGCGGCGACCTCAGCCAGAACCTCGTCCACGGTGGCCACTCCCGCAGTGTAGGCAACCGCCCCGGACCGTCGCGATCTCCCGGCGCCGCGGACCACCCCTCGGGGGTTGCACCTCAAGCGGCTTGAGATCCCATAGTGGTCGACATGGACATGAACGAGCTGTACGCCATCGGAGACGTGGCACGGCGGACCGGTCTGAGCGTCAGCGCCGTCCGGTACTACGCGGAAGCCGGTGTCGTCACGCCCGCCGCGACCACCGCGGCGGGCCACCGCCTCTACGACGTGTCCGCCATCGCCCGCCTCGAACTCGTCAGGACGCTGCGGGAGCTCGACGCGGGCCTCGACGAGATCAAGCGGGTGCTGGCCGGCGAGGCGACGCTGCGGGAGCTGGCCACGACGCACATGGCCCTGCTGGCGCAGCAGGAGTCACGGCTGCGCAGCCGTCGCGCGGTCCTGTCGGCCATCCTGCGCCAGGACTCCACGGCCGAGCAGGTCACGTTGATGCACAAGCTGGTGGGCATGTCGGACGAGGAGCGCGACCGGCTGGTCGACGACTTCTGGACCGAGGTCACCACCGGCTGGGAGGCGCCGGAGCGCATGGTCGAGTGGTGGCGGGCCGCACGCCCGGAGCTCCCCGACCACCCGAGCACCGCCCAGCTGGAGGCGTGGATCGAGCTGGCCGAACTGGTCGGCGACAGCGAGGTCCGCCAAGCCCTGCGCCGCGAGCTGCGCGAGGTGTGCACCACCGGCGCCGGTCCGATGATGTCCTCCTCGCCGATGCTGGACGCCTTCGAGGAGGCCACGCCCATCGGTCAGGCCGCGATCGACGCGGCACGCGAGCAGGTGCCGCCGGACTCGCCGCGGGGGCGGGAGATCGCCGACCAGTGGATCGGCTGGCTGACCGGCGTGTTCGCCACGCCGGACGAACCGGGGATCCCGGACACGCCGGAGTTCCGGCTCCAGACGGCCGACCACATGCTGGCGGGTGCCGAATGGGACTCCGCGCCCCCGGACCCGGACAGCCCGTTCGACCGGTACATGGAGCTGGTCACCGCCGTGAACGGCACCGCGCAGGAACAGTTCCCGTTCGTGTGGCTGTCCGAGGCGCTGCGCGCCTCCGCGTCAGAGCCTCGCTGAGAGGCTCGTCCCGCACGACCCCGGGCGGCTCACGACCGCGCCGGGCCGCGAGGTAGCGTGAAGTCCGCGGTCGTGCCACCGCCGGCCGCGGCGAACCGCTGTGCCGCTCGACGACGCCGTGCACGATCGGGAGTCCAGCCCGTGCCCACCGAGGACGTGATCGTCGTCGTGCCGACCCCGTCGACCCGCTCGTCCAGGAACGGCCTGAGCGGGTGACGCTGCTGGCACGCCTGCGCACCGACACCCGCGCCGCTCACCGCGCCCTGGAAGACGACCTCGGGTTCCTGCCGGGCACCATCACACCGGCGCGCTACGAGTCGGTGCTGTCGGCGTTCCTCGGCTTCCACGAACCGCTGGAGGAAGCCCTGACGGCTTCCATCACGGCGCACGCGCTGCCGTGGGAGCTGACGGCGGGCGAGGGGCGGCTCACCGCGGACCTCCGCGCACTCGGCTGGAGCCCGGAGCGCATCGCCTCGCTGCCGCGGTCGTCCGCTCCGGACGTGCCTCCGCTCCCCGCCCTGATCGGCACGCTCTACGTCGTCGAGGGCGCGAAGCTCGGCGGCCGGGTGATCACCCGGTGGGTCCGCGACGAACTGGGCCCGGCACCGGTGTCGTTCTTCGCCGCGGACGGCGACGCCCGGCGCGGGTTCCGGCGGTTCGGCGTGATGGCGGAGGCCGTCCTGCCCGCTCGGGACGCCACAGCGGCGTGCGAGGCGGCGAACCGCTGCTTCGCACGGTTCCAGGAGTGGCTGGCCATTTCACGGGACGTCAACGACCTGAAGGCGCCCATTTCGTGGGAAGCGCGTCGCTGATCGAAGGCGTGGTCGCCGCCGTCACGAGCGGACGGGTCGCGCGCCCCTGGCCGCGGGCTGGTCGTCCCAGCCGTCCGGGTGCCGGGGCCTGCCGAACAGGTACCCCTGCGCGTAGGCGCACCCCTCGCGGCGCAACCACTCCGCCTGCTCGGGTGTCTCGACCCCTTCGGCGATCGCGCGGGCTCCGAGCACGTCCGCCAGGTCGATGACGCACCGCAGGACCCCCGCCGTCCGCCCCGTCTCGCCGAGCGCGGCGACGAACGACTTGTCGATCTTCACGAAGTCGAACGGGTAGCGCTGCAGGTAGCTCAGCGACGAGTAGCCCGTGCCGAAGTCGTCCAGCGCCACGCGGATCCCGCTGTCGCGCACGGCCATGAGTCCCTGCATGGCGGCGTCGTCCGCCCACACGGACTCCGTCACCTCCAGGGTCAGGTTCTCCGGCGGCATCCCGGTCACGCGCAGCGCGTGGAGCAGCGACGTCTCGAAGCCGGCGGACGACAGCTGCCGCGTCGAGACGTTCACCGTGACGCCGAGGGCCCGGCCCTCGCTCGACCACCGCGCCCCCTGCGCGCAGGCCGCTTCGAGCACCTGGGCGCCGAGCGGGACGATCAGCCCCGTCTCCTCGGCGAGCCCGATGAACTCGTCCGGCCTCACCAGACCCCGGCCGGGGCGGCGCCAGCGGACCAGCGCCTCCGCCCCGGTGACGCGCGAGGTGGCCAGTTCGACGATCGGCTGGTAGTGCACGACCATCTGGCCGCCGTGCACGGCGGCGCGCAGGTCCGCCTTGTCGCGTTGCCTGGCCTGCACACGGGCGCCGATCTCGTCGTGGAACAGCTTCGCCCGTGCACCTCCCTCCTGCTTGGCGATGTACATCGCGGCATCGGCGTCGCGCAGCAGTTCCGCCGCGGTGGTTCCGGGCGTGGAGACGGCCACCCCGATGCTCGCGCGCATCTCCCGCTCCGGTCCCGTGGTGAGCGCCCTCAGCACACGGCCGGCCAGCCGGGCGGACCCGTCCGCGCCGGACCGCGGTGCCAGCACGGCGAACTCGTCCCCTCCGAGCCTCGCCGCGGTCGCCCCCGGCGGGATCGCCGGAGCCGTCCGCCGGGCGAACTCCCTCAGGTACTCGTCGCCGGCGTGGTGCCCGTCGGAGTCGTTGACCTCCTTGAACTGGTCCAGGTCGATGACGAGCAGGCCGACGGGCTCACCCGTGCCCAGCGCTTCCTCGAGCAGGTGCAGGAAATGCGGCCTGCTGGCCAGTCCCGTGAGATCGTCCTGTTCCGCGCGAACGCGGAGAGCGTCCTCCTGGCGGCGCCGTTCGCTGACGTCGACGGCGACCACCAGCGTCAGTTCCGGCCGCGATTCCTGCGGCACCTTCGCGGTGTGCACCTCGAGCACCGCGCCGTCGGTGTTCAGTTCGACAGGTCCTGTGCCACCACCGCATTTTTCGCACAGCACCACGTTGTTCCCGTGAATGCACAAAACCTGGCACAAACCGTTTTGCCGGCCGAACATCGAGTGAGCCCGTGCGTTGCTCAACAGCGTGGTGCCGGCGTCGTCGACGAGGAGCATGCCGACGGGACTGGCGTCGATCACGGCGTGGACTGCCTGACGTGCGTCCCGCTCGTGCCGGACCGCACGCACGGTGGCGTGCAGGGCGGCGGATCCGATGACGAGACCGAGGAGCGGCAACAGCCTCGGCACCAGCCCGTCGAAGGCGACGCTTCCCGCGCGGACGGCGGCCACCGCCAGGACGCCCTGACCGGCGAGGTAGCCGGCCAGGGCCGGAACCGCCTTGACCAGAGCCCTGCTGCTCCCGCCCCCGAGCGCTCTCCTGGTCACCACCCCGAACAGGAACGCGACGGCGGGCTGGGGCGCGGGGAGGACGAGCGCCGACCCGGCGAGCACCGCCGCTTCCACGACCGCGATCACCCACCGGTCGCGATCGGGCCACCGCCACGACACCAGCACCACGAGCAGCAGCACGACCAGCACCGCTTTGGCGGCGAATGCGGTGTCCGCGAACAACAACTGCGTTGCGAGCCCGATACCGCCCAGCCACGCGAAAACGTTCGTCAGCACCCTGACGTTGCGCAAAACGCGGCCGGAGGAAGGGTCGGCCACGTGCCCGCCGACTCGTTCGCGGGAGTCCCCGGTCAACTCGCCCCAATTCGCATCGTCCGAGTCCGGCGCGTGCTGCCACCGGCCACACCGATCAGAACATCTTCGTACCAGGCGAAGGGAACTCAACCGCCGTTCGGGCGTCCTCGGCCGGCGGTCGACCTGGATTCGACCGCGTGATCACCGACGATGAATGGGGAAATGCATCAGGTCGGCGTTGTGGCGCGAGTGCACTCCGCCGGAGATCGCCCGCGGCTATCATCTGCGACTGTGCCGAAGTCCAACCCCGATCTGACAGGTGCGCTGCTCGAGCGGCGTTATCGGTTGGACACGGTGATCGAGCCCCGCGCGACGTCCACCGTGTACCGGGGTGTGGACGTCCGGCTCGACCGGGCCATCGCCGTCGAGGTCCTGGACACGACGCTGCCGCCGGATCCGGCGTTCGTCGCGGATTTCGAGCGCGGCGCGCGTTCCGCCGCCCGGCTGCGGCACCCCGCCGTGGTGGCCGTCCACGACCAGTGCGTCGACGGTGACCACGTCTTCCTGGTCACGGAGTTCGTGGACGGCGGCACCCTCCGCGGCCTCCTGGCGGACCGCGGGAAGCTCGCGCCCGCCGTCGCGTTGAGCGTGGTGGGCCCGGTGCTGTCCGCGCTGGGCGCCGCTCACCACGCGGGACTGGTGCACGGCGAGGTCAGGCCGGAGAACGTGCTCATCGGCAAGGGCGGCAAGGTGCGGCTCGCCGGCTTCGGCACCCTCCGCCCGAGGGCGGCGGCACCCGCCGGTGGCGACAGGGCCTACGCGTCCCCGGAGAGGGTCGGCGGAGGCGTCCGCGACGCGCGGGGCGACGTCTACTCGGTCGGGATCGTGCTCTACGAGATGCTCACCGGAGGGGTCCCCGGCCGCGGTGCGGTGGGCGTGCCGCACCCGGTCCCGGCGGTGCCGTCCATCGCCGGGGTCCCGCTCGCACTGGACAACCTGGTGCGCAGGGCGACCCGGTCGGATCCGGCGTTGCGCCCGGCGGACGCCGCGGTGTTCCTGGCGGAGCTCGAACGAGTGGGGGCCGAGCTCGGCCTGCAGCCCCAGCCGGTTCCCGAGCCCGGCACGCCACCGGAGCAGGACCGCACGATCGTGATGCGCCCGGTGCCGGCGGTCCCGCGCGAGAACACCGCGTCGGCGGCCGAGCGGACCACACCGGTGCGCAAGCCGCCGCGCGCACCCAGGCCGCGGTCGAAGAAGGCCGACCCCGTCGAGGAGAAGCGCCGCCGGCACCGCCGCGCCGCGCTCTGGACCGGCGCGGTGGTGGTGCCGGTGCTGGTCGCCGGTTCGTTGTGGTGGTGGCTGGGCGCGGGGAGCCGCACCTCCGTGCCGCTGGTCAGCGGTCAGAGCGAGGCGAACGCGATGGCGCAGGTGCGGGACGCGTCGCTGAGCGCCCAGGTCGTCCGGGTGCCGAGCAACGACGTGCCGAACGGCAACGTGCTGCGCACCGAACCCGGCAACGGAACCGAGCTGGAGAAGGGATCCTCGATCACGGTCTACGTCTCGCGGGGTCGCCCGGTGGTGCCGTTCGTCACCGCGGGCGCCGACGTCGAGCCGGTGACGAAGGAGATCGGCGACGCCGGGTTGAAGGTGGTCACGGACGAGGCCAAGAACGTCTTCAGCGAGACCGTCCCGTCCGGCAAGGTGATCGGACTCGAACCGCGCCCCGGCACACCGCTGCAGATCGGTGCCCCCGTGACACTGGTGCTGAGCAAGGGACCGGCGCCGAAGAAGCCCGTGCCGAACGTGGCGGGCATGACCAAGGACGAGGCGCTCGCCGAACTGGGGCGCAACGGGCTCCAGGGCGTCGAGGCACCCGCCGAGTTCTCCCCGGCGGTCGAACCGGGCCGCGTCATCAGGACCGACCCGGCGCCCGGCACGATGCTCGGCCCGGACCAGACCACGGTGTCCCTGGTGGTCGCCACCGCGGTCACCGTGCCCGAGGTGCGCGGCAAACCCGTCAAGGACGCCAGGGCGGAACTGCAGGCGCTCGGTCTGCAGGTCACCGTCGTCTCGCCGAACGGCGAGGACGTGGTCTGCGCCGCCCAGTCGGTCGAACCGGGACAGCGCGTCCCACCCGCGACCACGATCACCATCACGGGCGCCTGAAGTCCGTCAGACCCATTCACGCTTCCGATGGCTGAAGCGCTTCTTCTGCGACCCCGCTTGATCCCTCCACCTCCGGTTGTTGACGTTCACGCCCCTCTTGAGGCGCGGCTCACAACCGCTGCGCGTTCGGCCTGCCCCGGACTCCGTGACGACCGTCGACAACGACGTCGATCTGCGCGAGGAGCCGGGATGCGATCGTCGATGCTCGTGGTCGTGCTGCTGGTGGCGGCCTGCGGCACGCCGCGACCGGCCGGGAACCCAAGCCACCCGAGAGCGCTCTCGTCGGCGCCACCATGCCGACGACCACGTCGCAGCGCTGGCTCAGCGACGGAGAGAACATCAAGCGGGACCTCGAATCCCGCGGCCACCGCGTCGGCCCGCAGTACGCGCAGAACGACGTGCCCAGCCAGGCGAAGCAGGTCGAGAGCCAGATCGCCGCCGGCGCGAGACTCCTGATCATCGCCTCAGCTGGACGGCTCGGCCCTCACCGCCCCGCTGAGGATGGCCGCGGAGGCCGGCATCCCGGTGATCGCCTGCGACCGGCTCCTCCGCGGCAGCCCCGACGTCGACTACTGCGCGACGTTCGAGAACTTCCGCGTAGGCGTCCACCAGGCCGAGTCGCTGCTGACCGGTCTGGGCCCGCGAGGTGCCGACGACAACAACATGGCGTTCTTCTTCAACGGAGCCATGTCCGTCCTCAAGCCGTACATCGACGACGGCAAGCTGGTGGTGCGCAGTGGACAGACGGACTACCAGGCCGTCACAACCCTCCGCTGGGACGGCGAGACTGCCCGCAAACGCATGGAGGAGATCGTCACCACGTCGTACCGGCGCGCGAAGGTGGACGGCCAACGACTACGACAACGGCGTCGAGGTCGTGCCGGCGTTCCTCCTGAACCCGTGAGCGTCGACAAGGTTCTCGTGGAGTCCGGTTACTGCACCGACGACCAGCTCCGCCAGCCGGACGGCAAGGGTGCGGACGCAGCCGTTCCACGGCCGGGCTGGAGCCGGCTACTCGTCTTCGTCGTCGGGTAGCTCACCGGCGAACCACACGCGCATCCGGTACTGCTCGAAGCCGCCCTGTCGTGCGTTGAGGAGGTCTTCTTGGCTCATGGCAAGCGCTTGGTCGCGTCCCCGGTGAGCGACCTCGAACCCGTAGACGCCCGGACCTGCGGGCAGGTCGGCGTCGAGCGCCTCACCGGTGGGAGAGCCGAGCACCAGGAGACCGCTGGGGCATTCGAGCTCGAAGACCTGCGGCGCCGACCAGCCCGGCTCACCGGCTGGCGCAGGTCGCCCGGACCACACTTCGAGTCGTGCCGACGCGGGCATGAGGTCCTGGACGCAGTTGATGACCAGCTCGTACCCGGTCGAGGCCACTACGGCTGTCTGCGCTCGCGCGATCGCCTCGTCCAGACCCACACCGGCGTCGTTGTCCTGGTCTCGCAGGGTGATCAGTCGATAGCTGGCGACGGCGACCAGCTCATGACGACCGAGCGGTTCTGCCACGGCGCTTATGCGCTCATGGGGCGCGTCGGTCACAACGACCGGGCTTCGGCCCGGTTCTCCATCAGCCAGGCCGCGACCTTCTGCAGCTTCATGTTGGTCGACTGCGACGCCTCCACGAGCATCCGGAAAGCGGAGGCGTCGTCGATGTCGTGGCGCTCCATGAGGATGCCCTTGGCGGTGGCGATGACGTCGCGGCTCTCGACGGCGATCGACAGGTTCGCCTCGCGTTGCGCGCCGACGAGCGCGATGGCGGCATGGGTCGCGAAGAGCAGGCCGTCCTGCTCGGTGCGGTCGTCGAAGGCGTTGATCCGGTCCGAGTAGAGGTTCAGCGCGCCGAGCGTCCTGTCGGTCACGAACAAGCGGTAGGACAGCAGGGAGTGGATGCCGTTCTCCGCCGCCGCCGGCCCGAAGGACGGCCATCGGGCTTCGTGGCCGACGTCGCCGACGCGGAAGGTCGCGTGTTCGGTGATCGCGTCGATGCACGGTCCCTCGTGCAACTCGTACTGGAGCTGGTCGATGGTCTCGACGGTGGGAGAGGTCGGCTCAACGGTGCGGATCCTCCCGTGCTCCAGCAGGGAGATCCCGGCGTACGTGGCCGCCGGGACGTAGTCGACGACGGCTTTGACGATCGCCCGCAGAGTCGTGTCGACGTCGGGTTCCGCTTGCAGCGTTCTTGCGATGTCGCTGAGCGTTCTCGCGAGTTCGTCGAGGCCTCCATCAGCCGCGCTCATGATGTCCTCCAGCACCAGAGTTCAAAGCAAATCGTTCATACCCGTTCAAGGAGTCGGGTAAACCTGAACTGGCGGGCCGACGAACGGATTCCGCTCGCGACGCCCGCAGATCACTCCATCGTGCGACTGCGGCTGTTGCTGTTCGCGAATGGTCGCTCTGCGCGTTTCCAAGCCCGGTCCGTGCCGCTTTACGAGTGGTGAACAGCTCTGGCGGACCGGCCTCGCTGCTACCGAGCGCTGCCTCGACGAGAAAACCGATCGCCTGGGCCGATGACGCTGCACCGCCAAGATCTACCATCGGCAGCCCGCACGAACGGGTTCCGAACGGAAGAGGCGCGACCGCACATGATCTCAGACCGGGACGACCTGCCGGCCGGCACGACCTCGCCGGGCGCCGCCACGATCGTCCCCGCCGGGGGAGAGCCGGACGGGGCGACCTGGGCGCGAGCGGCCATCGGCGCGATCAACCGCCGGGACCACGCGAACGCCATCGTCGCCGTGCGGATGGCGCTGCGGGACGAGGCTTCACGGCTGGCCGCGGTGGACTTGCTCACCTCGATCTTGGTGCAGGGCCTGCCGATGGGAGGGCTGAAGCCCGACGTGCGCGTTCCCGTCGGGAAGACGGTGCTGCGCGAGGAACACCACTGCGCGAAGGCGGTCGAGCACGCCGCGAACCTCGTCACCGCCGTGGTCAACAGCGACGTCGGCCTCGCCGCGCCCGTGCTCGAAGCGCACGCGGGCGACCACGGCTTCGACATCCTCGTCGTCCTGGCGCGGGAGGCGGCGGCACGTCTCGAGCACTTCGTGGGCGTCGACGGCGACACGGTCGACGCCTACTACTTCGTGACCGGAGGCGGACAGTTCTGATCCTTCCTCGCACGAATCGCGAAAGAGCTTTCAGAATTGACGCTGTGAGCCGGAATTGAAGATCGGCATTCCACCCGAGTGCTCGCGTGTGAGGTTTTGGATGTGATCGAACAACCAGCGTCTGCCCCGGCCGTGTGCCACCCTGAGCGGCGGGGAGGTACTGGGGGATGTGGTTTTTCCGATTGCTCGGACCGTTTCAGGTGGAATGCGGTGGTGTCGAGATCACCGCGGGCACACCGCAAATGCGCAAGGTTCTCGCGTTGCTCGTGTGGAACGCGAACGAGGTCGTGCCGGTAGGCCGGTTGTTCGACGAGCTGTGGGGTGAAGCGCCACCGGCGTCGGCGAAGGTGCAGCTGCAAGGCATCATCTCGCGGCTGCGGCGGCTGCTCGGCACGGAGAGGATCGCGACAGCGGCGACCGGGTACGTGTTGCGCGCCGAGGCGGTGGAGCTCGACGTCGAGCTGGTGCGGCAGGGCCTGGCGGCCGGGCGTGAGCTGATAGCGGGCGGTGACGTGGCGTTGGGGGCCGCGCGGTTGCGCGAGGCGCTCGGGCGCTGGCGTGGTCCCGCCGACCCGCACTTCGGCGAGCCGATCGCCGCACAGCTCGACGAGCTGCGGATGACGGTGCTCGAGGAACGCGTCGACGCCGACCTCCTGCTCGGCAGCACCGCCGACCTGATCGGCGAGTTGACCGTCGCCGTGGCCGAGCACCCGCTGCGCGAACGGTTGCGCGCCCAGCTGATGACCGTGCTGGCGCGGCGTGGCCGGGTGTCCGAGGCGCTCGACGTGTTCCTCGCGTTCCGCCGCACCCTGGTGGACGAGCTGGGCGTCGAGCCGTCGGCGCGGCTGTGCGCGCTGCACGGCCGCATCCTCCGCGGCGAACCGGATGTGCAGCCCACGTTTCCGCTGCCGCGCGGGGCACGTCCGCCGCGCCGGTTGCCGCCGGCGCTGCCCGACTTCGTCGGTCGCGGGGAGTGGCTCGCCGAGCTGGCGGACGTGCTCACCGCGCCGCGCCGGGTTTGCCCGCCGCTCGTCGCCGTCTCGGGCGCCGCGGGGCTGGGCAAGACGTCGTTCGCCGTGCAACTCGCTCATCGGGTGCGTGAGCGGTTTCCGGACGGCCAGCTCTTCGCGACGTTGCGGGGCGACGACACGACGTCGGCGCTGCACCAGTTCCTGCGTGCTCTCGGGACACCTGCCGACTTCGTGCCGGTCTCCGAGGACGAGTGCTCGGCGCTGCTGCGCGACCTGCTGGCCGGGCGGGAGGTGCTGCTGGTCGTCGACAACGCCGTCGACGCGCGCCAGGTGCGGCCGTTCGTGCCGGCCGAACCGGGTTGCGCGGTGCTGGTGACGAGCAGGCGGACGCTCGGCGAGCTGGAGGGCGCGCGGCTGGTGCGGATGGGACTGCTCGACGCCCGGGAGGCGGCGGAACTGCTGACCGGGATCGTCGGAGCGCCCCCGGGCGACGCCCTGCTGGCGCGCTGCGGAGGGGTGCCGCTGGCGTTGCGGATCGCGGGAGCGCTGTTGCTCGACCATCCGCAGTGGACGGGTGAGGACCTGGCGGCCTGGCTCGCGGAGGAACGCGCGGTGAGGACCGGCTGAGGCGCGCCTCCCGCACTTCGGTCGCTGTAGACGGTGCGGCACCCGGTCGTGCTGGCTCAAGCGCCGGCGATCGAGCAGAACCTTCCTGCTCGATCGCCGGGACCCGTGACGCCCCGCCGCGTCACCGGTCAGGGGCAGACCCGCAACGAGGTGATCCGGTTGCGGAACTCGGGCAGCATGTTCGCCCCTCCACCGGGGCCACCTGCCGCCATCAGGGCCGTGTAGTTGGCCCCGTCGTAGTGGCACCACCGCTGGCTGGTGCGGTTGTACATGCTCTCGGCGTTGTTGTTGAGCCCGCTGGGGCCGGGAGCCGCACCGAGGTTGGCGTCGCCGACGCGGAAGATGCCGATCGCACCGGTGCCGTTGAGACCCGTCCAGATGCACAGCCGGGCCGCGGGACAGTCGCTGTAGGCGGTGGCCGACACGTCGCCGGCCGGCTCGGTGATCTCCGGGACGGAGGACGCGCTCGCGGGCGTCGACATCAGCGACGCCGCGAACGCGACGCCGGCCAGGGCAGTCAAAGTCTTGCGGATCAAGAGAATTCCCCCTTCTCAGGAAGAGGCGGTCTCGCCTCCGGGACCGAGACTGGGCAACCGCGCTAACAATCCGCTAACCGCGGCTGACCACCGCGCCGCCACGGCCGGGAAGCCCGCCACTGTCACACCGCGGCACGGTCGTCCACCGGACGACGCCGCAGACCCGGACGGGTGAGCGCGTCCGGCACAGGGGCGACGTCGACCGCACCGAGGTCCGTGCCGGGCGGCACGACCTCGTCGATCCGGTCCAGGACCTCGTCGGTGAGCGTGGTGCCGGCACCGGCGAGCAGGTCGTCGAGGTGGTCCGCGGTGCGCGGGCCGATGATCGCCGAGGTGACACCGGGATGGCTCACCACGAACGCGAGCGCGAGGTGCGTGAGCGGCAGACCGGCCTCCTCGGCGATCGGGACGAGCCGCTCGACCGCGGCGTGCTTGCGCTCGTCGGTCATGTGCCGGGGCAACCAGTGCAGGGTGCCGGCCGAGACCGGTTCGCCGCCGGGACGGAAGCGGCCGGTGAGCAGGCCCGCGGCCAGCGGGCTCCAGGTCAGCACGCCCAGCCCGTACTGCTCGCAGGTGGGCAGGACGTCGCGTTCGACGCCGCGGTTGAGGATCGAGTAGTGCGGTTGCTCGGTCCGGTAGCGGGCGAGCCCGCGGCGTTCGGCGAGCCACTGCGCCTCGACGATCCGCGCGGCCGGGAGGCCGGAGGTGCCGATCGCGCGCACCTTGCCGGACCGCAGCAGGTCCGTCAGGGCGGACAGGGTCTCCTCCGCGTCGGTGCGGTGGTCGACGTGGTGCACCTGGTAGAGGTCGAGGTGGTCGACGCCCAGGCGGCGCAGCGAGTCCTCGACCGCGGTCATGACCCAGCGGCGCGAGTTGCCCTGGCGGTTGGGGTCGGAACCCATGGGCCCGTTGAACTTCGTGGCCAGCACCACGTCGTCGCGACGACCCCGCAACGCCTTGCCGACGATCCGCTCCGTCTCACCGTCGCCGCCGTAGACGTCCGCGGTGTCGATGAAGTTGATGCCCGCGTCGAGTGCCCGGTGGATGATGCGGACGCAGTCGTCGGGGTCTGAGTTGCCGTGGGGGCCGAACTTCATGGTTCCCAGGCAGAACGGGCTGACCTGGATGCCGGTGCGTCCCAAGGTGCGCATACGCACGAGAAGGCCTTTCGTCGGAGGTGGCCGTTCGGCTCGTTGTGGCGGCCACGCTCCCACCAGTAGGTGCCGGGGAACGTCCGCTTCTGCCGGGATGGTCCCTCCGCGCAACGCTGCTGCCCCAGCGCGCAACACCGATGTCGGCTGCGTCGGTGAGCGGCCAAGCTGACCGCATGAGCAGGTTGAGCCCCGAGCAGATCGCACAGCACGCCCGTGCCGCCGGGTTCGAAGGCCAGGGCCTCACGATCGCGATCGCCGTCGCCCTCGCCGAGTCCAACGGGGACGCACGAGCGCACAACGCCAGGCCACCGGACGACTCCTACGGCCTGTGGCAGATCAACATGCTGGGCGCGCTGGGACCCGAGCGGCGCAGGCAGTACGGGCTCGACTCGAACCGCGAGCTGTTCGACCCGCGCGTCAACGCCGAGGTGGCGAACGCGTTGTCCGACGACGGCAAGTCGTGGACGCCCTGGTCGACCTACACCAACGGCGCCTATCGCAAGTACCTCGACGTCGCCCGCGAAGCGGCACGGGACGCCAGGACGCCGTCGCGGCCCGGCGCCGGCGGGGGAGGGGGACGCGACGGGTTCGCGGTGGACCCGGCCGCGCTCGACCGCTACGTCAAGCAGGGCAGGGACATCGCGGACGACCTGGCGTCGATCGGCACCAGGCACGTGCGGCAGGTGCGGGAGATCGCCGACGGTGGTTTCGGGCGGATCGGCGAGGAGACCGGCTTCGCCTCGGCGCTCGAGGCGTTCGGAGCCGCGCTGCACCGGCAGGTGAACGGCGTCGGCCGCAACGCCGACCGCCTGGCGCGCTCGACCGGGCGCATGGCACGCAGCTACCGCGCTCAGGACGACGCGGTCGCCGACGGCTTCAAGCGGGGATGACGACGTGGACACACGAGCGGTCGCGCGCGGGTTCGCAGGCAGGATGATCGGGCACCGCAACGCGTTGGCGGGCAAGGCCGACGACGCGCTGCGGGTGCAGTTCGCGTTGCACCAGGCGGGCAGCGCGCTGGACGACCAGCAGGACGCCGTGCGCAAGGCCGCCGGGAACGCGCTCGGCCACTGGGAGGGCGCGAACTCGGAGCAGTTCGAACGCCGCTCGGACCGGCTGGCCCGGCAGATCCGGATGACCGCGTCCGTCAGCGCCCAGGCCGAGAAGGTGGTGGCCGGGGCGAGCAGCGCGCTGGTCACCGGGCACACGGCCGCCCAGCGCCTGGTCGACGAGTACGTCACCAAGGCCGCCGCGCTGCTCGACGCGGGGGTCGCGAGCGGATCGCAGGCCGCGCTGATGAAGGCCGTCGCCGCCGCGGCGGACCTGGAGCCGCGCTACACGCGGGAGTCCGTGCGCAACGTGCGGCAGGTCAAGGCCGAGCTCGACGAGGCCAAGCGGCGGCTGAAGGCACTCGAGAGGGAGATCGAGACCGACGGGATCGCCGATCCCCGCGCCGCACGGCGTGGCGGGGGCGTCACCAAGCCGGCCGGTGCGAAGGCCGGCAAGATCGTGTCCGCCGCCCGCGGTGAGATCGGCACGCGGGAGAGCCCGCCCGGCAGCAACCGGAACCCGTACGGGCCGACGACCTTCTGGTGCTCGTCGTTCGCCACGGCGATGTGGCGCAGGGCCGGTGTGGACATCCCGGTCCTGCCCTTCACCGGCGACGTCTACCGCTGGGGGCAGCGCCACGGCAAGGCGTACGGCAACGGCAACCTGAAGGACGACGTGCGGCCCGGCGACGTGCTGTTGTTCGGCACCGGCCCGCAAAGCCCCTCCACGAGCAAGCACATCGGCATCGTGGAGAAGGTCGACGGCGGCACCGTCACGCTGATCGAGGGCAACTCCGGAGACCAGGTGCGCCGCAACACCCACCAGCTCAGCGGCACGAAGTTCTACGGAGGAGTGCACCCGTGATCACCGGACGCGCGCACCACGCCACCGGCATCGCGATCGAGGTCGGCGTGGGCGGCGGGATGCGCGCCATCACGCTGACCGAGCGGTCGATGCGCCTGGGGCGTGCCGCACTGGCGGACGAGATCCTCACCCTGGTGCGGCTCGCGACCGCGCGGGCGGCCGAACGGGCTCGGCACACGCTCGGCGAGGAGCACCTGGAGACGCTCGGCCTCCACGTCGACGCGGAGCTCACCGAGGAGATCGAGTCCACCACACCGGAAAGCTGGATGGTCCGATGACGCACGAGCCGCGGTCGCTCGAAGAGGAACTGGCCGAGGACGAACAACGCGAGCCGCTCGGCCTGCGCGCCGCGCTGGACGCGATCACCCGCTCCGCCCGGGAGGACGACGTGGTGGTGACGGTCGACCTGCACGGCAAGCTCGTCGGGCTCGAGCTCGGCCCGCGCGCGATGGAGCTGAGACCCGTCGCGCTGGCCGCCTGCCTGCAGCGGCTCACCGCCGGCGCCGCCGAGGCCGCGCTGGCCGCGGGCGCCGAGGTGCTCGCGGCCGTCCTGGACGAGCCGGTGGGGCTGCCGGTGTCCTAAGAGGACTCCTCCACCAGGTCGGTGAGGCGCCGGGTGATCCAGGCCAGGTCGGCGGGGACCACCCGGACCCACTGCTCGCCGCGGACGTCCTCGGTCGTGACGACGTAGCGGCCCGCGGTCGTGTCGGACCAGGCGAGCACCGGCGAACGGCCCCGGGCGCCGTTCACGGCCAGCTGTCCCGCGGCGAGCCTGCCCGACTCCGCGATGGTGATCAGCGGACGCATCGCGCTGCCCCGCACGCCCGCGTCGGCCAACGCCCGTTCCAGACCGCCGTAGCCGTTCTCCGCGTACCCCCGCAGCGCCGCCGAGCAAGCCGCCCGCGGCAGCCGCACCTGGTCACCCGGCCCGGCCGGGCGGTCGCCGAGCACCTTCACCACCGCGCGCACCAGGCCGTCCCCCGCGAAGGGTTCGAGCGCGAGCTCCTCGGTGTTGAGCACGGCGAGCACGCCGCGGCTGCCCCGCACCGCGGCGAGCACCCGCCAGGGCTGCTCGCCGAACACCAGCGCGTCGACGGACGTCGTGTGGTGGCGCAGCATCCCGAGCAGCTCCTCGAGTTCGGGATCGACCTCGTCGTCGCGGATCAGCCCGGCGCTCGCCAGCGACGCGAACACCTCGGTGCCCAGCCGGTCCCGGTCGGCCTCGGTGGCGCCGTGCGACGGCACGTCGAGCGCCAGGGGCGGGTCACCGAAGCCGAGGTCCTCCCACACCAGGTCGAACTCCAGGTGGGACAGGACGACCGCGCCGGTCGCCGGTGAACGCCGTGCCATCGGAACTCCCGTGGTTAATCTTGTCCGCGTGCGCCAAGACGCGGAGGTCGCTGGTGGGGTGCTGGTCGTGCGCGCGTCCGGTGCCGCGGCGGCCAGGGCCGCCCTGACCGGCTCGCCGTCCACGCCCCAGTCGGTCCAGTTGCTGATGAGGTGCCCGGTCCACCGCTCCGTGCCCGGGAACGCCCACGTGTTCGGCGACTGCTCGCTGCACGTGCTGCCCGTCGGCACGATCGTGCTGACCGTGCCCGAGGCCAAGCTGTCGACCGGGTTCACCGACCTGCGCCGGCTGATGTTCCAGCCCGTCGAGGTCGGCGAAGGCCTGCGCACCGCGTTCTCCAGCGCGGTCGGGCACGTCCTCGCCGCACGGGACGTCCTGGACCCGGTCGGCGTGGCGCACCACCTCGTCGGGCTGGCGGAGATGGTGCTGCGCAGCGCGTTGCGCGACGAGCTGGAGCGCGCCGACATCGCCACCGGGCACCGGCGCGCCGCGCTCGAGCACATCCGCGCGCACCTCGCCGACCCGTCCCTGACGCCGGGCGAGGTCGCGAGGGCGCTGAACATCTCCCTGCGCCGCCTGTACCAGGTCTTCGAGGGCGAGCCGAACGTCGCCGAACGGATCAAGGTGCTGCGCATCGACCGCGCGAAGGCGTTGCTGGCCGACCCGGCGAAGGCCGACCGCGGCGTCGGCGAGATCTCCCGCGACTGCGGGTTCGTCAGTGCGACGCACTTCTCCCGTGCCTTCCGCGCGCTGGTGGGGCAGCCGCCGACGGAGTACCGCCGCCACGCCCTGCCGAGGTGAACTCCACGCCGTTGACGAACCGCCCGGCGATGCCGGCCAGCTCCAGCCACCCGCGTCCGGTGGGGGAGTGCAGGGTGAACACGGCGATCCTCGGGCGGGCGGGATCGGGCACGACGATCTGCAGCTGCGCTCCGACACCGGTCGCCGGGACCCGCTCGACGATCACCGCCGGGTAGCCGTGCGCGGTCTGGGCGCTGGTGAGGTCGGTGATGCCGGGACCACCGGCGTCGGCGAGGTGGAAGCACAGCTCCCGCGCGGCCTCCGGTGTCAGCACGCGTTCGACCGCGACCAGACCCGCCACCAGGACCGCGGGGTCGGCGTCGTGGTGCTCGACGACCGCCACGACACCGGCGTCGTGCCGCTGGACCAGCTCGGCGGCCTGCGCGGCCGCGATCTCCAGGCCGGGGTCGCGCGCCCGGTCGGGCCCGCGCAACCGCTGCAGGAGGGACAACAACTCGGCGGACGTCGCCTCGGCCGAGCTCGTGGACACCGGGATGACGCCCCGTACCGGCGTGAGTCTCACCGCTCACCGAGTGCCGAGACGAAGGCGGCCGCTCCGCCGCCGGGTGTGCTGGAGGTGCGTGGTGACGTGAACAGCATCCCGGCGAGTTCACTGCCCAACGCCGAGTAGGAGTTCAATGCGCGCACGACACCGCCGAACAGCTCCTCGCGGCTCGGCACGTCTCCGGCCGCCTCGACGCCGCCCGTGACGAGGCGGCGCAACCGCTCCGCGACCCGCCGTGCGGCGCTGTGGTGGTCGGCTTCGAGGTCCCGTGCGGCCGCCAGCACGCCGTCCAGCTCGCGGCGCAGCTCCTCCAGCCGCCCCGCGGCGGCCTCGTGCGCCGGACCGCCGCGGAAGGACGCGAGGACCACGTCGTTGTCCGCATCGTCGATCGCACGCCGCAACTCGCGCGCGCGTCTGTCGAGATCTTCCGCCCTGCGCTGGTTCGCCAGCACCGTCCCCGCCCACTCGTCCAGCACGTCGGCGGCCGCACCCAGGGTGCGCCGCGCGGTCTCCAGGTCGTCGCGCATCCCGGCCAGTCGCGCCGCGAACGCCTCGGCCGCGGCCCCTTCCCACCCGGCCGGTGGTGCCGGGACCTCGACCGCGTGCCGGCACCGCTCACCCGCCGAGGCGACGGCTCCCGCGTCGCCCGGCACCGGGTCGAAGCCGAGGCCGCGGTACTCAGCCATGGCGCAGCTCGTCGGCGTCGCGGTAGGCCGCCCCGGCCGTCCGGAGCTCGGTGGCGGTGTCCGCGAGAGCGGTGCGGAGCGCGGCCGTCCTGTCCTCCCACGACCGCATCAGCTCGTCCACGGCCTCCGTGACGCCCGGTCCCAGGTCGCCGCCTGCTCCGAGTCCGAGCGCGCCGACCACCTCGGTCACCGCGTCGCCCGCGTCGTCCAGCCGCTGCGCCGTCACGTGGACGGCGGCGACGTCGACGACGTACCCGTCGTTCATCCGCCCAGCACGGGCGGCGCACCCGGCGGGATGTCGTCCAGGAAGTCCATCGGCTCCGCGTACCGGTTGGTGTGCTGCCGGTCCTCGTCGCCGTTGGCCCCGGCCGCCGGCGGCATCATGCCGTAGCCACCCGCCCCGGGCACGGCCGCGGGACCGCGGCCGCCCATGCCCGCCACGGCGCCGCTCCCGGCCTGGCGGCCCAGCACCCCGGTGGCGCCGCCCGGCACCCCGGGTCCGGTACCGGCCGGTGATCCCGACGCGAACCCTCCCGGCATCCCCGTCGTCGTGCCGTGCACGCCGCCGGCCGGTGCGCCGAACGCCGTCGTGCCGTGCGGAACCCCGGTGCCGTGCGGAGCCCCGGTGGGACCGGACGCGGCGACCGTCGTGCTGTCGTCGTTCGCCGGCGGGCGGGTGTCCGGCACCGGCACCGGCTCCGGTGGCCGCGGCGTCACTTCCGGCGTGCGCTCGGGCGGCAGCGAGACGGGCGGTGGGGCGACGGGGGGCGAGACAGGTGCCGGTGGCTGTGCGATCTCCGGTGCCGTGTCGAACACCGGCAGAGTGCTGCGGGTGTTCCGGCTCTCGCTCTCGTAGACCTGCATGACGGCCACCGCTTCCGCCTTGGCGTTGCGCGCCTCGGTCTTGGACGGCATGTGGTCATCGATCAGCTGGTCGAGCAGGTTCGCGCCCTGCGGGCCGTCGACGACCTTGACGTCGTAGCCCTCCCGGAAGTGCCGCTCGGCCCAGTAGTGCACGGGCTCCGGCATCCGCCGCTTCGTCTCCTGCAGCACCGTCGTGTAAGTCTCGAGCCCGCGCGCCACCCGTTCGGAGGAGTCGCCGACCGTCTCGCCCCACGACGTCAGCGCCGAGGCCGCCTGGGCCGCCAGCTCCGCCGACGGCCCGCGCCAGGACGACGTGAGCTTGTCGACGATGCTCTGCACCGACCGGGACGTGTCGCGCAGCCGGGGCGCCAGCTCCTGCCACTGCGCGCTCCGCACGGACATCCCCGGCACGTCGGCCGCGTGCACCATGTCCCACATCTGCTGGTGCGTGTACGCCTCCCAGCGGATGGTCCCGGAGTCGAACGCGTCCTCGAGCAGGTTCCTGCGACGCTGCGCCCGAAGCCGCTTCTCGCGCCGGATCTGCCGCGCGGACGGCTTGTGCTCCTCGGAGTAGTAGCCCCTGTCCCGCCTGCTCATGACTGCCTCTTGAACGTCGCGGCGGCGTTCTCGTCCACGGCCACGTGCGTCTTCTTCACGGTCTCCAGCGCGTCGATCACCAGGTCGAGCTGTCGCACGTACGACGTCAACGCGGCCCGGACACCACCTTCGGCGTCCCTGGCCCGCAACCCGAACGCCTTGCGCATCTGCACCGCGACCGGCCCCTTGCCGTCCGGCAGCGGCGTGGCCAGCACGGCGCTGCCCGCCAGGTGGCCCACCAGTTCGTCGCGGCGCTGGTGCAGCAGCCGGATCGCCCGGTCGAAGTCGCCGGGGTCGATCTCGATGCTGTCCGCGCCCGTCGTGGGAATGCCCACCAGGCCGACACCGGACACCGGCCCGACGACCTCCAGGACCCCCTCGTCCCGCAGCGATTTCCTCAAGCGCTCGGCCTCGTCCACGCTGTCCACCCTGACCACGGGCGCACACTCCCCTTGTTCGTGTTGCGACGGCTCAGCGGAACATACTGACCGCGCGTGGTCACGAGATCCAGTCCCCGATGCACGGATCGGCACGAACGTTGCGCCCCTGGGCAAGGGCAGGCCCATCGGCTACCGAGGTGGAACCGCCGCACCCGAGCTCGGCCGACCGCCCACGACGGCGGTGCGTCGCGGCAGGTCAGGCGTGCGAGTCGGCGGCCAGCGCCTGCTCGACGTCCGGGTACAGCCCCAAGACCCGGTCGACGCCGGTCATCCCGAGCGGGCGCAGCACGGTCTTGTGCGCTGCCGCGACCCGCAGCTGGACGCCCTTCGCGACCGTCTCGCGCCGCAGTTCGAGCAGCGCGTTGAGACCGGCGGAACCGAAGAACTCGACCTCTGCCAGGTCGACCACGAGCGAGTGGGGTGGTGTCGCCGCGGCGAGGGCGGTCTGCAGCTCGGCGCGCAGCGCGGGGGCCGTGACCTGGTCCAGCTCGCCGGCGATGCGCAAGACGACTGAACGACCGTGCATTTCCTGCTGCACGAATAGCGGTGAAAGTGAACTGTCCAGCATGGCGGCACTCTCCTGGCCCTGATGAGGTGGCTCGCGGGAAGAGGGCAGCTGGCGTTTCAACCGCTCACGTATGCAGCATACAGTCCTGCACCGGTGAAATGCGCCGTCAGAGGTTCGTAACAACTTGCGAACCGGTCATACGGCAGGATTCGCTCATGTCGGTACTCAGAGTCATGGCCGGGTCACTCGTTCTGCTCGCCGCGCTGGCGGCGTGCGGTGGCGGTCCGGCGGGTGCGCCGCAACCGGCCCCCACCACACCGCAGGCCACGTCCCGGACGAGCGCCGCCGCGCCGGCGAGCAGCACTCCCGCGGTGCCCGACCAGCTGAAGTTCACCGCCAAGACCGTCGACGGCAAAGAGCTGAACGGCGCGGACCTGGCAGGGAAACCGGTCGTCCTGTGGTTCTGGGCGCCGTGGTGCCCGAAGTGCCAGCGCGAGGCGCCCGGCATGGCCGCCGCCGCGAAGGAACACGCCGGCAAGGTCACGTTCCTGGGCGTCGCCGCGCTCGACAAGGTCCCGGCGATGCAGCAGTTCGTGCAGAAGTACGGCCTGCAGTCGTTCCAGCACGTCGCGGACGAGGACAGCGCGGTGTGGAAGCGGTTCGGCGTGACCGCCCAGCCCGCCTACGCCTTCGTCGGCGCGGACGGCAAGGTCGACGTCGTGACGAGCCAACTGTCCGAAGAGGACCTGAAGCAGCGGCTGAGCACGATCGCATGACGCAGACGCTGCTGGTGGCCGTGGTGGCCGGGATGGTCGCCACGGTCAACCCGTGCGGGTTCGCGATGCTGCCCGCCTACCTGGCGCTGGTCGTGACCGGCGCGAGCGAGCAGTCCCGCGCCCGGTCGCTGACCAGGGCCGTGGTCTCCAGCGCGATGATGACCCTCGGGTTCGTCACCGTCTTCGGCCTGTTCGGCCTGGCGTTCTCCGTGGTCGCCTCGTCGGTGCAGCGCTACCTGCCGTTCGTGACGGTGGCGATCGGCCTGGCGCTCGTCGTGGTGGGAGCGCTCCTGCTGCTGGGCCGGGAGATCACGTTGCTGATCCCGAAACCGAGCAAGGGTGCGCCGAACCGGCACGTGGGGTCGATGTTCGGCTACGGCGTGGCGTACGCGATCGCATCGCTGTCGTGCACCATCGGCCCGTTCCTGGCCGTCGCCGGCTCGACGCTGCGCGGCGGCGACCTGCTGGAGGGCGTCACGGCGTTCCTCGCCTACGCGCTGGGCATGGGCCTGGTGGTGACGGTCCTCGCGATCGGCACCGCGCTGGCCAGCGACGTGATGACCCGGCGCGCCCGCTCCCTGCTGCCGCACGCGTCCCGGCTCGGCGGCGCGCTGCTGGTGCTCGTCGGCCTGTACGTGGCGTACTACGGCGTCTACGAACTGCGGCTGTTCTTCGGCGACGCGGACCCGTCCGACCCGGTGGTCGACGCGGCGGGACGGCTCCAGGGGCTGCTGGTGGAGTGGTTCACCGCGATCGGGCCGGTGCCGTTCGTCGTCGTGCTGGTGCTGCTCGTGGTGGGTGGGGTGCTGCTGGTCCGGCGGCGCGTGCGGACTCGGTGATCGGCGCTCGCCCTGAACCGGGGCGCTGACTCGTAGACTTCGTCGCTCAACGTCGACGAGGTCCGGCCGTCGCGCGCCGGGTGGAGGAGATCGGATGCAGGATCCTGGCGATTCGACGGAGGCCGCCGAGTCCCGGCAGAACTCCGCGGCGACGTCGACGGTTCTGGTGGAGGTGCTTCCCGGGGTGGCCGTCGTCGCCGGTGAGGTCCCGCCGGAGCTGAAGGCCGATCTGATCGACTTCGGGATCGTGCCGGCAGCCGACCGCAGGCAGATTTCCGCGATCCTGGCTTCGATCGGGAGCGCGACGACCCTGGCCGGCAACCTCGGCACCGCCTTGGCGAACGTGCAGGGCCTTTACCGCCTCGGCGAGCAGACCCAGGCCCTGCTGAACGGCGGGGCGGTGCTCGCGTCCAAGGACGGTGGGTTCCTCGGGACGGTGGTGGGGTCCGGCAGCGGCCTGAAGCAGGCCCGCCTCCACCCCGTGACGGCGGTGGGCAAGGCGCCGATCGCCGCCTCGGTCGGACCGGCACTGGCCATGGTCGCGTTGCAGATGATGCTGAACGAGGTCTCGGGCCTCGTCAGGACCACCCTGGCGGTGACGAACCAGGTGCTCACCACCCTCCGCAAGGAGCAGTGGGCCGAACTGACGGGACTCGTCGCGGTCGTCGACCGCGCGGTCGAGCAGGCGCGGGAGATCGAGTCGGTCCCGGCGTCGTTGTGGGACGACGTCGCGGGCAGCGGAGCGTTGCTGCAGAAGCAACTCGAGCTCTACCAGGGCAACGTCCGCGACCACGTCGAGCGAATCGGCCGGGCCGACACCCGCAGCCACCGCGAGTACTTGCAAACCAACGCCAACACCATCGCCTTCGACGTCCACGCCCTGCTGTCCTCCCTCAACGCGTGGACGGGTTATCACGCGCTGCGCGCCGCAAGGGCGAGAGCCGCGGGACGTGAAGATGCCGCCGAAGCGCAGTACGCCGAGGTCATCGCCCGCGACACCCGCGCGGAGTTCGACTCCACCCTCGCCGCCTCGACGAGCCTCGTCGACGCGCTGGTCCGGGAGCTCCGGATCACCGTCGAACTCCGCGACCCCGACGCGTGGCCGTTGTCGGGCAAGCGGAAGGACGTGAAGGCGGCCCGCGCGATCTCCACCAAGCTCCTGGAGGCGATCGAGCCCCTTGCCGACGCCCTCCACCCGCCGGTTCCTCCGCTGGAGGTCCCGGACGTCCTCTGCGGACCCGGGTCGCTGGACGCGGAGCCCTACCTCCGCATCCTGCGGTGGCTCTTCGAGGACGGCGAGGTCCTGCGCGCCGTCGGCTTCCCCGAACAGCTCGACAACTCCAACCCCCTCTCCGCGATCGTCGGCGGGGCGATGGACATGCTGGCCGCGGCGATGGACAGGTCCGCGGACAGGACATTGGTCGCCGTCACGGATCGCCGCATCGTCCTGGCCACGACGAACACCTTCCTGGAGCAGGGCGAGGTCCAGCAGGTCATCCCGATCGACCAGGTGCGCTACGTCCGGGTTCCAGCCGCACCGGACAGCGGTGCGCGGTCGGTGATCGACCTCATCACGCGCGACGAGAACATCCGGTGGCTCTTCCACTCCGACGTCGACAACACCCACGTCGACGCGCTCGCCGCCGTGCTCGCGGAGTCGATGACGATCCCGGACGCCGAACGCGAGGAGCTTCAACGGCGTCGCCACGCCTCCATCGAGGCGGCTGAGAAGAGTGATCCTGTGGGGTCTGGCTGAGCTGGAAACGCCGATGGGGCCGCCTCCGGAAGATGTCCCGGAAACGGCCCCATACGCGCCCATCAGGCCTGCTCGGTCCACCACTTCTGACCGGCCTCACCGAGCGTGGAGATCGGGTCGTAGTAGGGGTAGCGCCGGTCCAGCGCCTCCGGGTCCTCGAGCTCGATCCCGGTCCGGTAGTTCTTGGTCCAGTAGGAGATCCCGAGCTCCCGGTCGTACTCCGCGAGCTGGTGCACCCACCGCTTCCCGACGTACGGCACGTCGCACACGATCCGTGGCGTCGCGTAGCCGGGCAGGTAGCCCATGATCGCGTGCTGCAGTTCCTGCGCCTCCCACACCGCCACCCGCCAGTGCTCGGCGTTGGGGATCATGTCGCACATGTAGAAGTAGTACGGCAGGATGTTCGCTTCCCCTTGCAGCGCGAAGCAGAGGTCCAGCAGGTCGTCCGAGGTGGCGTTGACGCCCTTCATCAGGACGCCCTGGTTGCGCACGTCGCGGACGCCGACCTCCAGAGCGGTCCGGGCGGCCTCGGCGACGAGCGGCGTCACGGATTGGGCGTGGTTCACGTGCGTGTGGATCGCGAGGTTGACGCCGCGGCGTGAGGCGGTGCGCGCCACGCGCTCCAGGCCCTCGACGACGCGGGGCTGCAGCCAGTGTTGCGGCAGACCGGCCAGGGCCTTGGTGGCCAGGCGGACGTCGCGGACCGTCTCGATGTCGAGCAGGCGCATCAGGAACGACTCGAGCTGCGGCCACGGGACGTTGGCCACGTCGCCGCCGGAGACCACGACGTCGCGGACGCCCGGGGTCTTCTTCAGGTACTCGATCATCTGGTCCTGGCGGTCGACCGGCTTGAGCGAGAGCTTGTGCTTGTCGATCAACGGCGTGGAGTTGCCGACCAGGTCCATGCGGGTGCAGTGGCCGCAGTACTGGGGACAGGTCGACACCATCTCGGCGAGGACCTTGGTGGGGTAGCGGTGGGTCAGTCCTTCGACGACCCACATCTCCGCCTCGTGCAGCGAGTCGCGCTGGGAGTGCGGGTGCGACGGCCAGTTCGGGTCGCGGTCGGAGACGACCGGGAGCATGTAGCGGCGGACCGGGTCGTTCAGGAACGCCTCGGTGAAGGCGTCCGGGTTCAGGTCCGCGTCGACCGCCATCGTGTTGAACATCTGCGGCGGGATCAGCATCGACATCGTGGCGAACGCCGACTGGTCCGTGGCGAGGTCGTCGTAGAACTTGTCGGTCAGCAGGTCGCCCGCGACCTTGCGGAGCTGCTTCACGTTCTTCACGCAGTTCACGCGCTGCCACTGGGCGTCGCGCCACTGCGCCTCGGTCACGTGTGACCAGCCGGGGAAGCGTCGCCAGTCCGGTTCGACCAGCTCACGGCGGACATACGTGTACGGCTGGCGGTCCAGCCGCTCCAGCGCCGTGGGGGCGTCGTGCAGCGCGGTCATCCGTACTCCTCAGCGTCGAGGTCGCGTAAAGATATCCTGTCACACCGCCAGCTTGCCGTAAATATTTCAGATCAAGGCTTGGTGGAGGCGGGGTCGGGAGCAATCGGCGGCTCTCGTGCGTTCATCAGGCATGCCCCTTCTCGCGCTGCTGCTGCTCGGCTTCTTCGCCGAGGTCGCGGTCATGGTCGCCGTCGGCAACGCCATCGGCGGGCTCTGGATGATCGCTCTGCTCCTGGTCGGCACCCTCGTCGGTCTGTCGCTGGTGCGCCGGCAGGGCGCGCAGACGCTGGCCGCGTTCCGCGAGTCGGTGTTCCAGCGCCAGCAGCCGCACCAGGAGATGGCCGACGGCGTGCTCATCGCGGCGGCCGGTGCGTTGATCATGGTGCCGGGTTTCATCAGCGACGTGGTGGCGTTGTTCCTGCTGTTCCCGCCCACGCGCAAGCTCGTGAGCAGGCGGGTCGCGCGCAAGGCGGAGGCGGCGGCGCTCAAGTTCGAGCACGAACGCCGCTTCGGAGCCGGTCAGGTCGTCGAGGGCGAGGTGCTCGACGTCGACGCCGGTCCGGTGGTCATCACGGAGCGGCGCGAGCTGACGTGATCCGGGCGTACGACCCGTCCGACCTGGACGCGCTCTACGACATCTGCCTCGACACGGGCGAGGGCGGCCAGGGTGCGCGGCACCTGTTCGACGACCCGCGCCTGCTGGGGCACGCCTACGTCGGGCCGTACGTGGCGTTCGAGCCTGATCTGGCGTTCGTGGCGGAGGACGACCTCGGCGTCTGCGGGTACGCGCTGGCGACGGCCGACACGGAGGCGTTCGAAGACCGCTGCGACCGCGACTGGTGGCCTGACCTGCGCGTTCGCTATCCACTGAGGCCGAACGCGAACCGCGTCGTGCAGCTGGTCCACCGGCCGGCGCGGGTCGACCCGATCATGGTGCGCGCCTACCCGGCGCACCTGCACGCGAACCTGCTGCCGCGTGCGCAGGGCCGGGGGCTCGGCGGCGCGCTCGTTCGGAGCGTCCTCGAACGCCTGGAGAAGGGCGTGCATGTGCACGTGCGGCACCACAACACACACGCGATCGGCTTCTGGGAGCACCTCGGCTTCCGCGTGATCGACTCCGCGGACGAGCTCGTGCTCGGCCTGCGCCTCTAGCCCAGCAGGTCCTTCATCAGCAGGTCCCAGTCGAAGACCTCCTGGCCGGCGGGCACGGCGGCGTAGGTGGACTTCAGGAACCGGCGCAGCTCCTCGGCCGACAGGTGGAAGACCGCGTGCGAGTCCTCGGTGAGCAGTTCCAGCACGAGCACGTCACCGTCGGCGGGGCGCAGCCGCACGTCGCCGAGACCGGCGGGCGACAGCAGGCCCTCGGAGAGCAGCGCGCGCCCGACCAGCCAGACCGACTCCTGGTCCTTCGTGTGAAAACGCATGGTCACGGCATGCGGATCGTCCGACCGGTACTGGAGGTCGACGTCCATGGGCTCGGCCGAGCCGTCCGGCCGGATGAACTCGACGACGGTGGCGGTGCCGAGCCTGGTCTCGTTGAACATCGCCGTTCCTCCTCCGCGGTGAGGGTGCCTCACCCAACACGGGCGCCGTCGGGGATCGGTTCAAAGCTTCCCCAAAGTTCTCTTTGGGTACTGAAGTCACATGACCGTCTACGGCATCCACGCATCCCACGAGCAGATACACCCCACCGACCTGCTCACCGCCGTGCGCAGGGCCGAGGAGGCCGGGTTCGGCGCCGCGATGTGCTCCGACCACTTCTCGCCGTGGAGCGCGCGCCAGGGCCAGTCCGGGTACGCCTGGTCCTGGCTCGGCGCGGCGCTGCAGGCCACGAACCTCCCGTTCGGCGTGGTCACGGCACCGGGCCAGCGCTACCACCCGGCGATCACCGCCCAGGCGATCGGCACGCTCGCCGCGATGAACCCCGGCCGGTTCTGGGCCGCGCTCGGCACCGGCGAGGCGAGCAACGAGCACATCACCGGGGACGGCTGGCCCCGCAAGGACATCCGCACGGCACGCCTGCGCGAGTGCGTCGACGTCATCCGCGCGCTGCTGTCCGGCGAGGAGGTCAGCCACGACGGCCTGGTCACGGTCGACCGCGCCAAGCTCTGGACGTTGCCCGACGAGGTGCCGCTGCTGATCGGCGCCGCGGTGAGCCCGGAGACCGCGCGGTGGTGCGCCTCGTGGGCGGACGGCCTGATCACCGTCAACGCGTCCCCGGAGCGGCTGCGCACCGTGGCCGACGCCTACCGCGACGCCGGCGGCAGGGGCAAGCTCCACCTGCAGGTGCACCTGAGCTGGGCCGAGAACGACGACGCCGCGTCCGCGATCGCGCACGACCAGTGGCGCAGCAACATCTTCCGCCCGCCGGTCTGCTGGGACCTCGAGCTGGCCGAGCACTTCGACGTCGTCTCCGAGAAGGTCACGCCGGAGCAGGTCGCGGAGGTCGTCAACATCTCCGCGGACCTGAAGTGGCACGCCGAGCAGTTGCAGACGTACGCCTCGCTCGGGTTCGAGGAGATCTACCTGCACCACGTCGGCCAGGACCTGCTGCCGTTCGTGGACGCGTTCGGCGAGCACGTGCTGCCGGAGGTGACGCGGTGATCCGCACCTCGGACGTCTGGTGGAAGAACGCCGTCCTCTACTGCCTCGACGTGGAGACCTTCTCCGACGAGGGTTTCCGCGGCGCCACGGAACGCCTTGACCACCTGCACGCCTTGGGCGTCACGTGTGTGTGGCTGATGCCGTTCTACCCAACGGCGGAACGCGACGACGGCTACGACATCACCGACTTCTACAACGTCGACCCGCGGCTGGGCTCGCTCGGCGACTTCGTCGAGTTCGTGCGCGCCTGCCGCGACCGGGGCCTGCGGGTGATCGCCGACCTGGTCGTCAACCACACGTCCGACCAGCACCCGTGGTTCCACGACCCGTCCAAACGGGACTGGTACGTCTGGGAGGACGAGCCGCAGGAGGACGGTCCGCAGGGCATCACGTTCCCCGACAAGGAGAACAGCCTCTGGGAGTACTCGGAGGAGGTCGGGAAGTACTACCTGCACCGCTTCTACAAGCACCAGCCGGACCTGAACGTCGCGAACCCCGAGGTGCGCGACGAGATCGCCAGGATCATGGGCTTCTGGATGGAGCTGGGCCTGAGCGGCTTCCGCGTGGACGCCGTGCCGTTCCTGCTGGAGCACAACGACGCGAAGGACGCCCTCGAACTGCCCGACCCGCACGACTACCTCACGGACCTGCGCGCGTTCCTCAACCGCCGCAACGGCGAGGGCGTGCTGCTGGGCGAGGTGAACCTGCCGTACAAGGACACGATGCCGTTCTACGGCCAGGGCGTCGGCGACGAGCTGACGATGTGCTTCGACTTCGTGGGCATGCAGGCGATGTACCTCGCGCTCGCCCGCGGGTCGTGCGGGCCGCTGACCAAGGCCCTGCAGGAACGGCCGAAGCCGCCGCGCGACGGCCACTGGGCGACGTTCGTCCGCAACCACGACGAGCTGACGCTGGACAAGCTGCCCGTCGACGAACGCCAGGAGGTCTTCGACGCGTTCGGCCCCGACCCGGAGATGCAGCTCTACGGACGTGGGCTGCGGCGGAGGCTCCCCGGCATGCTCGGCGGCGACCAGCGCCGCATCCGGATGGTCTACAGCCTGCTGTTCACGCTGCCGGGCACGCCCGTGCTGTTCTACGGCGAGGAGATCGGGCTGGAGGAGGACCTGTCGCTGGAGGGCAGGCTGGCGGTGCGCGTGCCGATGGACTGGGAGGAGGCGGGACGCCAGCGCCACGACGAGGACTCGCTGCTGAACTGGATGCGGCGGCTCGTCGAGTGCTACCGCGAGTGCCCCGAGCTGGCCTGGGGCGAGGTCCAGGTGCTCGACGTGGGTGATCCGACCGTGTTCGCCCATCGCGCGGACTGCGACGGCGAGGCGGTGATCGCCGTGCACAACTTCGCGGACCAGGAGATCACGGTGCGGGTGCCCGCCGAGGGCGTGCTCACGAACGTGATGACGGGGGAGACCGTCAAGCCGGCGAAGACCGGTGCCAAGGTGGACCTCGCGCCCTACGACTGCCGCTGGTACCGCGTCACCACCGAGTGATACTTGCGCAATCTTGACGGCTCACGTGAAGATATCTTCGAGACAGCGTCGTCGACCGAAGGATTTTCGCGTGAGCGCGTACGGACTGCACCGCGTCCTGGAGCCTGCCGGTGTTCTGCCGCAGCAGGCGTGGCGGCTCGACGCGGACCCCGTACCCGCGGACGACGAGGTGATCGTCGCTGTCGAGCGCCTCAACCTGGACGCGGCCTCCTTCCGGCAGCTCAGGGAGGAGCACGGCAGCGGCGAGAAGGTGCGTCAGGCCGTGCTCGACATCGTCGCCGAGCGCGGCAAGATGCAGAACCCCGTCACCGGCTCGGGCGGCATGCTGCTCGGCACCGTGCTCGAGGTGGGCCCGCGGTCGCCGCTCGGGCTGCGGGCGGGCGACCGGATCGCGACGCTGGTGAGCCTCACGCTCACGCCGTTGAGGATCAACGACGGGCTGCAGGACTGGGACGGCGAGGACGAGCAGGTGCCGTGCCGGGGGACCGCGGTGCTGTTCGGGCGGTCGATCGCGGCCGTGCTGCCGGACGACATGCCCCACGAGCTGGCGCTGTCCGTGCTCGACGTGTGCGGTGCACCGGCACTGACCGACCGTGTGGTGCGCAAGCACCCCGGTGGGTCCGTGCTGGTGCTCGGCGGTGGCGGTAAGTCCGGGTCGCTCTCTCTTGCGGCAGCACGTCAGGCCGGTGCGCAACGTCTCGTCGCCCTCGTGCCGACCGAACGCGAGGCCGAGCAGGTCCGCAAGTCCGGTCTCGCGGACGAGGTCGTGATCGCGGACGCGCGCAACCCGGTCGCCGTCGCCGAGGCCGTGGGCAAGCAGGTCGACGTCACGGTCGTGTGCGTGGACGTGCCCGGATGCGAGCACGGCGCCATCCTCGCGACCGCGGACGGCGGCACGGTGATCTTCTTCTCGATGGCGACCTCGTTCAGCGCCGCCGCTCTGGGAGCGGAGGGTCTCGCGGCGGACGTGGAGATGATCGTCGGCAACGGCTATGTGCCCGGTCACGCCGAGTTCGCGTTGGACCTGGTCCGGACGCAGGCGGGTGTGCGGGCGCTGTTCGAGCAACGGCAGACTGCGTGACGTGAGTACGCAACTTCTGGTCGGCGGCCGCATCTACGCACCGGATGCGACGGCCATGGCCATCACGGACGGCGTCGTCGTGTGGATCGGACAGGACTCGGTCGGGCGCGCGCTGCACCCGGACGCCGAGGTCATCGAGCTGAACGGCGCGTTCGTCGCGCCCGCGTTCGTCGACGCGCACGTGCACGCCACGTCCGCCGGCCTGCTGCTGACCGGCCTCGACCTGACCAAGACGTCCTCTGTGGACGAACTGCTCGACGCGGTCCGCGCCGCCGAGGGGCCCCTCGTGTGGGGACACGGCTGGGACGAGACGCGCTGGCCGGACAACCGCCCGCCGACGCGCGCCGAGATCGACGAGGCCGCGCGGGGCAAGACCGTGTACCTGTCGCGCATCGACGTGCACTCGGCGCTGGTCTCCTCGAACCTGGTCACCGACGAGGCCCGGAAGGCCGACGGCTACTCGTCCGACGGCCCTCTTTCCCGCGCTGCCCACCACCACGTGCGCGGCACGGCCAAGGCGGCCATCACGTCCGAACAGCGCCAGGCAGCGCAACGCGCGTTTCTCGACCACGCCGCGTCGAAGGGCATCGCGTCGGTGCACGAGTGCGCCGGCCCGGACATCTCCGGCGAGGACGACCTGCGCGAGCTCCTCGCCCACGGCGGGGGACCGGAGGTCGTGGCCTACTGGGGTGGCCACGACCTGCCGGGCGTCGCGGTGCGCGGCCTCGCCGGAGACCACTTCGTCGACGGCGCGCTGGGCTCGCGCACGGCGGCGCTGACCGAGCCCTACGCCGACGCGGACACGTCCGGCGCGCTCTACCTCGACGCCCGGCAGATCGCCGACCACCTGGTCAAGTGCACCGAGCTCGGGGTGCAGGCCGGGTTCCACGTCATCGGCGACGCCGCCATGGCGGCCGTGGTCGAGGGCTTCGAGATCGCCGAGAAGGCGCTCGGCACCCCGGAGCTGGCCTCCGCCCGCCACCGCCTCGAACACGTCGAAATGGTCTCCCACGAGCAGGCCGGGAAGCTGGCCCGGTGGGGTGTCATCGCCTCCGTGCAGCCGCTCTTCGACGCCGAGTGGGGCGGCCCGACCGGCATGTACGCCCAGCGGCTCGGCGCCGAACGCGGAGTGGGGCTCAACCCCTTTTCGCGTCTCGCGGCCGCGGGCGTCGTGCTCGCGTTCGGCTCGGACACCCCGGTGACGGCCATCGACCCGTGGGCTGCCGTGCGCGCCGCGGTGCACCACAAGACCGAGGGCTTCGGCGTGTCGCCGCGTGCCGCGTTCACCGCGCACACCCGCGGCGGCTGGCGTGCGGCGGGCGTGGACGACGGCCTGACCGGCACGCTGCAGCCAGGCGCTCCCGCGACGTACGCCGTGTGGGAGACCGGTGACCTCGTCGTGGCCGGCTCGGACGCGCGGGTGCAGCGCTGGTCGACCGACCCGCGCTCGGGTGTGCCGGGACTGCCCGACCTGACCGGTCCGGCGCCCGTCTGCGTGCGGACCGTGCTGAACGGCCGGACTATCTACGAAAGGAAGTGACTCATGGCGTTGCTCGACCTCGATCCGAACGTGGTCGCCACCGCGCGGGAACTCGCCGCGCGGGCGGCCGAACCGGTGGTGTCGCTCGCGAAGGCGCACACCACGGTCGCCGTCGAGCGCGCCACACTCCGCCTGGCCGGCATCACCGGCGCGGACTCCACCCACCGCGCCGGTGACGTGCCGTGGGTCAACCGCGTGATCGACACGGTCCGCGAGCAGTGCGGGCTGGAGCACGGCGTGGTGCTGCCGGCGTTCCACGCCCTCAGGGAGCACAACCTCGGCAGCCTCACGGAGCTCGCCGAGGCGACGGCGGCGGGGCAGGTCCAGTTCAAGATCCCCACGGGCAGGGACCTGACCGCGGCCAGGAAGGCGTCGACGTCCGCTGTCGCCAAGGGGCTCAAGACGGTGGACCGCAACAAGGTCCAGCGCGACAAGCTCGTGGCGAAGCTCGGCGACCCCGCGCAGCGCCCGTGGATCTACCTCATCGTCGCGACCGGCGACATCGACGAGGACGTCGTCCAGGCGCAGAACGCGGCCCGCGCGGGCGCCGACGTCATCGCGGTGATCCGCTCGACGGGGCAGTCGCTGCTCGACTACGTGCCGGAAGGCGCCACGCACCACGGGTTCGCCGGCACGTACGCCACGCAGGAGAACTTCCGGATCATGCGAGCGGCGCTCGACGATGTGTCGAAGGAGGTCGGCCGGTACGTGCGGCTGACCAACTACGCGTCCGGGCTCTGCATGCCCGAGATCGCCGTCCTGGCCGGGCTCCAGCGGCTCGACATGATGTTGAACGACTCGATGTACGGCATCCTGTTCCGCGACATCAACCCGATCCGCACGTTCGTCGACCAGCGCTTCTCCCGCCAGGTCCACGCCCGCGCGGGCATCATCATCAACACCGGCGAGGACAACTACCTCACCACCGCGGACGCCGTCGACGCCGCCCACACCGTCACCGTGAGCCAGCTCCTCAACGAGCACTTCGCCCACGAGGCGGGACTGCCCGACCACCTGCTGGGCCTCGGGCACGCGTTCGAGATCAACCCGAAGGTGCCCGACTCGTTCCGGCTGGAGCTCGCCCACGCCCTGCTGGCGCGCGAGCTCTTCCCGGACGCGCCGCTCAAGTGGATGCCGCCGACCAAGCACATGACCGGCGACGTGTTCAACGGCTACCTGCTGGACGGGTTCTTCAACCTCGCGGGCGTCCTCACCGGACAGTCCATCCTGCTCGTCGGCATGATGACCGAGGCGGTCGTGACGCCGTTCCTCTCCGACCGCGACCTCGCGCTGCAGAACGTGCGGTACGTGCTGAACGCGGCCGGCAGCCTGGCCGAGGACTTCCGGCCCGCGCCGGACGGGCTCATCGTCAAGCGCGCGCACCAGGTCCTCGGCGAGGCCGTCGACCTGCTCGAGCGGATCGTCGGCGACGGGCTGCTCAACGCGATCGCGGACGGCACGTTCGGCCTGATGAAGCGGCCCGCGGACAAGGGCAAGGGCGCGGACGGCGTCGTCGAGAAGGCCGGCGCGTACTTCAACCCCGCGAGCGAGATGCTGGAGGCGGCGCAGTGACCGATCCCAAGAGGTACGTGCGGCCGTACGGCGACACCACCGGCGACGGCATGGTCCAGACGTCGTTCACGCTGCCGGTCCCCTTCGGCCCGAAGGCGGACGGCGCGGCGCAGCAGCTCGCGAACAAGATGGGCATGGACCCCGCGATGGTGGTCCACTCCAGCCCCATCGGCGACGACTTCACGTTCTTCGTCGTCTACGGCTCGGTGAAGCACCTCGTGGACCTGGACGAGGTGAAGGTCGTCGAGCGCGAGTACCCGTTGCTCAGCCCGGCCGAGGTCAACTCGACGCTCAAGAAGGTGTTGCGGCGCAAGCTCGTCGTCGTCGGCGGCTGCATCGGCACGGACGCGCACACCGTCGGCATCGACGCGATCCTCAACATCAAGGGCTTCGCGGGCGAGAAGGGCCTGGAGTACTACCGCGAGCTGAAGGTCGTGAACCTCGGCGCGCAGGTGAGCGTTCCGGAGCTGGTGCGCAGCGCCCGCGCGGAGAAGGCCGACGCCGTGCTGATCTCCCAGGTCGTGACCCAGCGGGACGCGCACATCCTGAACACGCAGGAGATGTCCGCGGCGTTCCGCGAGGCGATGGGGGACAGGCGGCCGCTGCTCGTCGCCGGCGGTCCCCGGTTCGACCCGCTGATGGCGGGCGAGCTCGGGGTTGATCGAGTTTTCTCCCGGGGTACCACGCCGGGTGAGGTCGCGAGCTACCTGGTGCACGCGATGCAGGCTAAGAAGGGGGTCGCCGCGTGAGCGGGGCTTTGGTCGAAGGTTTCTCGGTGACTCACCGCCGGTACGTGCCGCACTCCCACGCCCACTACGGGGGCAACCTCGTCGACGGCGCCTACGGGCTCGGCATGTTCGGCGACGTCGCCACGGAGATGCTCATCCACACCGACTCGGACGAGGGGCTGTTCGCGGGCTACAGCTCCGTCGAGTTCGCGGCGCCGATCCAGGCGGGCGACGTCGTCGAGGCGACGGCGACGCTGGTGCGCATCGGGAAGCGGTCGCGCGAGATCGAGTTCGAGGCCCGCGTGGTGTGCCGCTCGGCACCCGAGCGCGGACCTTCGGCGGCCGGCGTGCTGGCCGAACCGATCGTCGTGACGCGCGCGCGTGGCACCGTCGTGGCGCCGAAGGCCGCGGAATGACGACATCGGCGCGCCCCGAGCCGGTGGGAGCGGACCAGACCACTACGAGGTGAATCGACCGCAACCTTCGCCGCCTTCTTCCGTTGGTCAATACAGAAGTAGCTACATGCGGGGAGGAAGCGGCGTGGTGAAGATCGATCACCAGGGGGAGACACCTCCGTACGAGCAGGTCCGGGTGCACTACGCACACGCGATCTCGAACCGGGAGCTGCCGGTGGGGGCGAAGCTGCCCACGGTGCGCGCCCTGGCCAAGGACCTGGGCCTGGCGGTCAACACGGTGGCGCGCGCCTACCGCGAGCTGGAGGAAGCGGGCCTCGTGGAGACACGGGGCCGCGCCGGCACCGTGGTCAGCGCGAACGGCGACAGCAACCGGGAACGGGTCCGCGCGGCGGCGGCCCAGTACGCGGCGATGTCCGTCGAGGTGGGTCTCACCCGCCAGGAGGCGCTGGAGATCGTCCGCGCCGCCCTGCACGTCTGAGGCGTCACCCATCCGAGTGCAATGCGCCACCAGCCTGCACCGGGCTCCGACCCGGCCGCGTACCTCACCCGTGTGCGGCGCCGGGCCCGGGTCGAGCGTGGTGCGCGGTCAGCCGGGTTGCTCCGGGCGGGTGATCATCGTCGGCGGGATGCTCACTGAGCGTCAGCCAGGCGGATGGTGAGCTGTACCCGCCAGGTCGTCTTCCCGCGCTCAGTTCTCGGGTCGGTCAGGAACGCTTCGTAGCGGCAGCCGAAGCGGTCGCCGGCCGGGTCGTTCCCCCTGCCCAGCCCGCGGCCGTTGGCGCCGGTCCAGCCGAGGAGGAGCTTGTTCGCCTGGCGGGCGTGGTCGACGTGGGTGAGGGTGGCGTAGCTCCCCGCCGGAAGCGCGGCCTCGCCTTGGTGCGGCTCGACGCCTCCGGCCTCCATGTCCATGTCGCCGTTCATGTCGATGGCGTTCAGGCGGTGGAAGGTGGGGCCCGCTTCGGGGAGATTCCGCTCGTGGAGCTCGGCAATGAGCTTGTCGCGCACGGCGAGCATGCCCCGGAACGGGGTGATGACCAGCAGGCCGACGTAGTGGATCTCGGGCTGGGACACGACCTTCGGGCCGTCGATGATCTCTACGGTCGGCACGCCAACAGTGCGGTGCTGGGGTGTGCCGAAAGCGCGGCATCTCCAGCGGTGCGGGTGCCTGGTCGTGACGTGCGGACCGGCCGGGTGCCGTCTGTCGGGCGGCAGCGCGCCCGCCTCCCAGGTGATTGTGGGAACGTCGCCGAGTTCTGCGGCGGCTGGGCGGCTGGCCCACCGCCTCGCAGGTGGCTGTGCAAACGTCGCCGAACTCTGCGGCGGCTGAGCGGCTGGTCCACCGCCTCGCTCCGACACGACCGAGCTCCCGGTGCCGGCCGGAGACCATCCCCGAAGCAGCCGGGCGACGGCCGCGGGAGAGGCCCCGCCCACCCAGGGGGCTGACCACCAACCTCCACCCCGAAATAGCGCCCGAACGCGCGTGTCAACCCACCGTTGGGCGATCTGTGGACAACTCCGCGTAGGTCTCCCCACCCCCACCGTCACACCCCCGGCGACCAGCGCGTTCATCACCCGTTCGCGCTCTTCTCAGGCTCGGATCCGGAGCTAGGCTGCCCCGTGGACCGCGAGTAACTGACTCGTCAGTCAATCTAGGAGTGCGAGATGGGGCGGACCGTCCGAGACGGCCTGCGGCTCACCACCGAACAGGAACAGTTCGTCGCGCTCGCGAGGGAGTTCGCGGCCGAGGAGATCCGCCCGCGCGCCCGCGCCGTCGACGAGGCGGACACCGAGTCGCCGCTCGACGTCTGGGACAGGGCGTCGAAGCTCGGGCTGACGAGTTTCATGATCGGTGAGAGGTTCGGCGGGGGCGGCGTCACCGACCTGCTCACCCAGGTGCTGGTCCAGCAGGAGCTCTGCCACGGCGACATCGGCATCGGCAACCTGATCACGTCCAACGGTTTCTTCAGCGCGCCGGTCGAGAACCTCGGCACGCCCGAGCAGCAGGAGCGGTTCCTCACCCCGCTGGGGACGGAGCAACCACCGCTCACGGCCGTCGCGGTCACCGAGCCCGGCAGCGGTTCGGATGCCGCGAGCATCCGGACGTCCGCGCGGAGGCAGGGCGACGAGTACGTCCTCAACGGACAGAAGACCTGGATCTCCAACGCCCCGTACGCCGAGATGTTCGTCATCTTCGCCACGGTCGACCCGGCGAAGCGTGCGCGTGGGGTGACCGCGTTCGTGGTGCCGCGGGACGCGCCCGGGCTCTCGGTCGGACCGCCGTTCAGGAAGATGGGGCAGCGGGCGATCGTGAACGCGGAGGTGTTCCTCGACGACGTGCGCGTGCCCGTGGAGAACCGGCTGGGCGAGGAGGGGCAGGGGTTCGCCGGGCTGATGCGGACGTTCGACGCCTCGCGCATCCTCATCGGCGCCGCCACGACCGGCCTCGCCCGCGCGGCGCTCGACTTCGCGAGCGGCTATGCGCGGGAACGCGAGCAGTTCGGGGTGCCGATCATCCGGCACCAGGCGGTGGCGTTCCGGCTCGCGGACATGGCGACGCGCGTCGACACCTCGCACCTGCTGGCCGTGCGGGCGGCGGCGCTGTACGACGAGGGGCACGACGTGGCGCAGGAGTCGGCGATGGCGAAGCTCGTCGGTTCCGAGAACGCCATGTGGTGCACGCATGCGGCCGTGCAGACGTTGGGCGGCAACGGGTACAGCCGTGACTACCCCGTCGAGCGGTGGATGCGCGACGCCAAGCTCGAGGAGATCGAGGAAGGCACCTCGGACATCCAGCGGCTCATCATCTCCCGCGGCCTCGGTGCCGGATGATCTTCTCCGATCCCGCGTCCGTCGCTGTGGTCGGTGCCAGCGACGACCCCGCCAAGTGGGGTCACTGGCTCGCTCGCGGCGCTCTCGTCGGTCACGACCGCCGCGCTGTGCACCTCGTGAACCGGGGCGGGGGCGCCGTGCTCGGCCGGCCCACGGTGCGGTCGCTCTCCGAACTGGACGAGGCGCCCGAACTCGTCGTGCTCGCCGTGCCCGCGGCTCACGTGCCGGCGGTGGTGGACGAGGCGTTGGCCGTGGGGGTGCGTGGGTTCGTCGGCATCCCGTCGGGAATCGACGACCGGGTGATCGGCCGGATCCGCGAGTCCGGGGCGCGGCTGCTCGGGCCGAACTGCCTGGGGGTGTTCGACGCGGCGACGTCGCTGCACCTCGCGTGGGGTGAGTTCCAGGCCGGTTCGCTGGGCGTGGTGTCGCAGAGCGGGCAGGTGGGTCTGGAGATCGCGGGGTTCGCGGCGGCGTCGGGGATCGGGATCTCGCGGTTCGTGTCGGTCGGCAACCAGGCCGACGTGACGGCGACGGAGGCGTTGCTGGACCTGGTGTCCCACGACCTGACCACTGTCGTGGGCGTGTACCTGGAGAGTTTCGGTCCCGGGATCGTGGCGGCGATGTCGGCGCTGCGGGCGGCGGGCAAACCGGTGGTGCTGCTGACGGTCGGGTCGTCGGTCGCGGCTCGGGAAGCGGCTTTGACGCACACAGGTGCGTTGACGTCCTCTTTGGACGTTGTCGACGCGGCCTGCCGGCGTGCCTGTGCTCGCAGGGTTTCCACGCCGGCCGCCCTGGTCGACCTCGCGGCGGTGCTCACGTCCGGGGCGCCGCGCGGGGTGAGGGTCGGGGTCATCTCGGACTCGGGCGGGCAGGGGGCGATCGCGGCGGACCTCGCGGTGACGGCCGGACTGGTGGTGCCGACGCTGACCGCGGTGGACGGGCTGCCGGAGGGAGCGTCGCGGCGCAACCCGGTCGACCTCGCGGGGGCGGGGGAACGGGATCTGGTGAACTACGCCCGTGCCGTGGAAGTGTTGGTGCGCGGGGGAGAAGTCGACTCGGTCGTGTTGTCCGGGTACTTCGGCAGCTACGGGGAGGACACGCCCTCGCTGGCCTCGGCCGAGGTGGGGGTCGCTGAACGGATTTGTGCGCTGGCAGGGGAAACCGGCGTGCCGGTCGTGGTGCACAGCATGCGGGAGGGGTCCGCGGCGGTGCGGGTGCTCAGGGCAGGCGGGGTGCCGGTGCAGCACACGATCGAGCGGGTGGTGGCTGCGCTCGGTGACGCCGCACGGTTCGGCGTGCTCGAGCAACGGTCCGTTCGAAAAGCCGACCATGCCGGACATCAAGCCGGGCGAGCCGCTCGAAGAGCCGACCAAGCCGTACCCTGCCGACCGGGCTACCTCGCGGCCCGCGACCTCCTGAGCTTCGTCGACTTCCCCAGGGCCCACGCCGTCACGACGGCGGCCGACATCGAGGCGACCGAGCTCCGGCCGCCGTTCGCGCTCAAAGCCGACTGGCTCGCCCACAAGAGCGAGCACGGCGGAGTGGAGCTCGACCTCACCGATCCCGTCCCGGCCTTCGAGAAGATGCGGGCACGGCTGGGACCGGGCACGTACGTGCTGGAAGAGATGGACAGCAGGAGGAACACCGTCGAACTCATCATCGGCGCACGAAGGGACCACTCGTTCGGCCCGGTCGTGCTGGTGGGCGTGGGCGGCATCCACGCCGAACTGGTCAGGGACACCACCGTCGAGCTCGCACCCGTCACTCCCGCCACGGCACGGGAGATGGTCGAACGCCTCACCTCGGCGCCGCTGCTGTCAGGCAGGCGCGGTGAGCCGGAAGCGGATGTGGCCCAGTTGGCCGACGTGATCGCCGAAATGTCGGAGACGCTCGCGGCGAGACCGGACCTGCAGGAGATCGAACTGAACCCCGTGCGGGTAGGCCCGGACGGGGTGATCGCGGTCGACGCGCTGGTCATCCCCGCCCGTGTCCCCGAACCGCAGCAGGACGTGCTGCTCCGATCGCGTGATTGCGCGGCTCGATAGGTTCTCCTGCAGTGACGTGAGGAGGCCCGGATGTTGGCTGTGGTGGCACTGCTGGCGTCGCTGGTGCCTCCTCCCGGGCCGGTGGCGGTCGAGGTGACGAGCGTCGCGGGCACGGGGTGCCCGGCCGGCACGACGACGGTGGCGATGTCCGGGGACAACCAGGCGTTCACGATCACCTACAGCGACTTCCTGGTGCAGGGCAACGGCAGTGAGGCCAAGAAGAGCTGCACGATCGAGCTGAGGCTCCACCACGCGGCGGGCTACGCGTACGGCATCGGGGCGACCGACTACCGGGGGTTCGCGCACCTCACGGACAAAGCGCGCGGCGTGGTGCGGAACAGCTACCGGTTCGCGGGGTTCCCGACGCGGCACAGCAGTCGCGAGCTCCAGGCGATGAGCGACAACTGGCACGTCACGGACACGCCGAGCGGGATCGCGCACGGGCCGTGCAAGGACCGCAAGCCGCTGACCGTCGAGACCGAGCTGAAGGTCACCGGCAGGGGTCCGGGCAGCTTCCTGACGATGGACTCGACGGACTCCAGCGTGAGCAGCACGTTCCGGCTCTCGTGGAAGAAGTGCGCGGAATAGCGAGCGCGCTGCGGGCGTTGTCTGCTACAGTCCGCTTGTAACGGCAGTGCGCGACCAGTCGCACGTGAGTTCCGACCAGCTGCTGGACCTTCTCCGGTTCGCAGCGGACAGTCCCCCGGTTTCGGCAAAGCCGGCGGACCCACACCTCAGATGCGGCTGCATCTGCGAGCGCTCTCCTCCCGCGTCAGGACGTGCGGAGTCGATGAAGCGCGACTTCACCCTCCTGAAAGGACAGACACGATGCACCTCGGTGTACTCGACATTCGCAACACCAAGGCATTTCTCGTTGACGGGCCTCAGGTCCCGCAAAGCCTCGTCCGGCAGCACGACCTGCGCCGCGGCGACCGGATCAGCGGTGAGGCCGAGAACGACAGGCTCGTCAGCGTCGACACGGTCAACGGGCTCAAGCCGCACCGCCGCCCGAGGTTCGAGGACCTGACTCCGCTCTACCCCAACGAAAGGCTGCGGCTCGAGCACGACGCGGACGAGCTGACCAGCCGGACGGTCGACCTGGTCATGCCGGTCGGCAAGGGGCAGAGGGCGTTGATCGTCGCACCGCCCAAAGCAGGCAAGACCGTTGTGCTACAACACATCGCGCAGGCGATCGCGAAGAACCACCCGGACGTCCACCTCATCGTCGCGCTCGTCGGCGAACGGCCGGAAGAGGTCACCGACATGCGCACGACGATCCCGGGCGAGCTGTTCACCTCCACCTTCGACGAGCACCCCGACGAGCACATCCGGGTCGCCGAGCTCGCGGTGGAGCGCGCGAAGAGGCTCGTCGAGGACGGGCAGGACGTCGTCGTCCTGCTCGACTCGCTGACGAGGCTGGGGCGGGCCTACAACCTCGCGCAACCGAACGGCGGACGCATCCTCAGCGGTGGTATCGACGCCAGGGCGCTGACGCCGCCCAAGCAGTTCCTCGGCGCCGCGCGCAACATCGAGAACGGCGGCAGCCTCACGATCTTCGCCACCGCGCTCGTCGAGACGGGGTCGCTGGCCGACACCGCGATCTTCGAGGAGCTCAAGAGCACCGGCAACGCCGAGCTGAAGCTCGACCGCAAGGCCGCGCAGCGCCGGGTCTACCCCGCGGTGGACCTGCACCAGTCCAGCACGCGCAAGGCGGAACTGCTGGTGTCGCGCCACGAGCTCGCCATCACGGACGCGATCCGCCGTGCCATGGCCGAACGCGACGTCGACGTGCTCCTCGACGGGCTGCGCAAGACGCGGAGCAACGCGGAGTTCCTCCTCCAGATGGGGAGGTGAGCACGGCATACGCTGTGCCGCATGACTTACCTCGAGGTCACGTGGAACGACCCGGCCACCGGGGCACGTGGCTACCTCGTCATCGACCGGCTCGTGCGCGGGGTCAGCAGCGGCGGTCTGCGGATGCGCGCCGGGTGCACGCTCGACGAGGTGCGCGGTCTGGCTGAGGGGATGACCGCCAAGGAAGCCCTCAACTACGACCCCGAGGCGCGCTACGTGCCGCTCGGCGGCGCCAAGGGCGGCATCGACTTCGACCCCTACGACGCCAGGGCGACCGAAGTCCTCACGGCGTACCTGTTCGCCATGTCGCCGTACATCGAACGGTTCTGGACCATGGGGGAGGACCTCGGGCTCAGGCAGTCGACGATCGACGAAGCCATCGGGAAGATCGGGCTGCGGTCGTCCATCCAGGCGGTCTACCCGCTGCTCGACGACGAAGACGAAGCACGCCGGCGACTTGCGGACGCCTTCGACGTCACCGTCGACGGCGTCGGCCTGGACGAGCTCGTCGGTGGCTACGGAGTGGCCGAAGCGGCTCTCCAGGGCGTCCAACACCTCCGGATCGAGAACCCCACGGCGTTCGTGCAGGGCTTCGGCTCGATGGGCGGTGCCACGGCCCGCTACCTCGCCCGCGCGGGCGTCAGGGTCGTCGGGCTCGCCGACGTCCACGGCGTGGTGTCCAATCCGGACGGTCTTGACGTGGAAACCCTCCTGCTGTCCCGGGACGCGCACGGCGGCATCGACCGCGCGCGGCTGGGGCCGCAGGACCGGGAACTCGACGGCGACCGGTGGCTGAGCGTCGAGGCGGACGTCCTCGTCCCCGCCGCCACCAGCTACGCGATCCACGGGGACAACGCCCACGCCGTCCGGGCGAAGCTCGTCGTCGAGGCCGCCAACATGCCGGTCACGGCCGAGGCGGAGGCCAGGATCAGCGCGCTGGTCATCCCGGACGTCGTCGCCAACTCCGCCACGAACTCCTGGTGGTGGTGGACGCTCTTCGGCGACGTCGAGCCCACCGCGGAGTCGGCGTTCGCGAAGATCGGCACGACCATGCGCCGGCTCGTCGCCCGGGTCCTCGACGACGAAGCGTCACCGCGTGAGGCGGCGAGGCGGATCGCGGCAGAGGCGATCGAGGAGGTCGAACGGCGGTTCTGAGTACACTCGCGCCATGCCTGGCCTGCAGCGCACAGTCACGGTCGCGGCCACTCCCGAGCGGGTCTGGGCGGTGCTCACCGACGTCGAGCGCTGGCCCGAGCGCATCCCCACGGTCGAGTCGTTGCGGAAGCTCGACGACGGACCGCTGGCCGTCGGATCACGGGCCAGGATCAAGCAGCCGAAGCTCGCCGAGGCGGTGCTGACGGTCACCGAGCTGACCGGCGGCCGGTCCTTCACCTGGGAGTCGAGGTCGAGCGGCGTCACGGTCACGGCGGGGCACGTCGTCGAACCGCATGCCGGCGGCAGCCGCCTCACCCTCGCCCTGACCCTCGGCGGGCCGATGTCCTGGCTCGGCTGGCTGATGACGAGGTCGACGATCACGCGGTACGTCGAGACCGAGGCCGCCTCGATCAAGCAGGTCGCGGAGACCGCCTAGGGCAGCGGCCCGAGCAGCCACGCGCCCGGCCCGTCCGGGTCCTCCGAGAAGTAGTACCCCCGCCACGCCGCCAGCAGGTCTTCGGTCCCGATGAGACCGTCGCCGTCGTGGTCCAGCCGGGCGTGCACGGCGCGTGCGTCGGCCTCGGAGACGTCCATCATCGCCTGCGACCAGCGCACGTGCTCCTCCAGGCCGAGCCGCCCGTCGCCGTCGTGGTCGGCGACGGCCAGCAGCGCGTCGAGGTAGGGCACGTAGACGTCGTCGAACGCCTCGGGGCGGCCCAGCAGGCCGCGGACGAACGCCGACTTGTACTCGGCCAGGCTGATCTGCCCGTCGTCGTTCACGTCGGTCATGGCGGCCAGGTGCTCCCACACCCCCAGCAGCTGCTCGTGCAGCCGCTGGGCGCGCTCGTCGCCGGCGTCCAGGCCGAACGCCGACGTCAGCCTCGTGCACGCCAGTTCGAAGTCCGCGCGCTGCACGTGGCCGTCCTGGTCCGTGTCGTAGGTGGAGAACCTGTGGCTCAGCCTGCGGTCCAGGAACGGCGTGATCTTCATGTCTCCTGTTTACCCTTCACCGCTTCTTGCGACGCGCAGGGGCACCCACGTAGTCGGCGAGGTGCTCGCCGGTCAGCGTGGAGCGGTCGGCGACGAGGTCGGCGGGCGTGCCCTCGAACACCACCTTGCCACCGTCGTGACCTGCGCCGGGACCGAGGTCGATGATCCAGTCGGCGTGGGCCATCACGGCTTGGTGGTGCTCGATCACGATCACCGACTTGCCCGCCTCGACCAGGCGGTCGAGCAGCCCGAGCAGCTGCTGGACGTCGGCGAGGTGCAGACCCGTCGTCGGCTCGTCCAGGACGTAGACGCCGCCCTTGTCCGCCATGTGCGTGGCCAGCTTCAGGCGCTGCCGCTCACCGCCGGACAGCGTGGTCAGGGGCTGGCCGAGCGACAGGTAGCCGAGGCCGACGTCGTCGAGCCGTTGCAGGATCGCGTGGGCCGCGGGCGTGCGGGCGTCGCCCGAGCCGAAGAAGTCGACGGCCTCGGCGACGGGCATCGCGAGCACCTCGGAGATGTCGCGGCCGCCGAACTTGAACTCCAGCACGGCCTGGTCGAACCGCTTGCCCTCGCAGACGTCGCACGGGGACTCGATCGTCGCCATGATGCCGAGGTCGGTGAACACCACGCCGGCGCCGTTGCAGTTCGGGCAGGCACCCTCGGAGTTCGCGCTGAACAGCGCGGGCTTCACACCGTTGGCCTTGGCGAACGCCTTGCGGATCGGCTCCAGCAGGCCGGTGTAGGTGGCCGGGTTCGAGCGCCGCGACCCCTTGATCGGCGTCTGGTCGACCACGATCGCGCCCGAGTCGCGCGGCATCGACCGGTGGATCAGCGACGACTTGCCCGAGCCCGCGACGCCGGTGACCACGGTCAGCACACCGAGCGGGATGTCGACGTCCACGTCACGCAGGTTGTTCGCCGACGCCCCGCGGATCTGCAGGACACCGGTCCGCTCCCGCACCGACGGCTTCAGCGACGCCCGGTCGTCCAGGTGGCGCCCGGTCACCGTGCCGCTGGACCGCAGCCCCTCCAGCGTCCCCTCGAAGCAGATCGTGCCGCCGCCCCGGCCCGCACCCGGACCGAGGTCGACGATGTGGTCCGCGATCGCGATCGTCTCCGGCTTGTGCTCGACGACGAGCACGGTGTTCCCCTTGTCCCGCAACCGGAGCAGGAGGTTGTTCATGCGCTGGACGTCGTGCGGGTGCAGACCGATCGTCGGCTCGTCGAACACGTACGTCACGTCGGTCAGCGCCGAGCCGAGGTGCCGGATCATCTTGACGCGCTGCGCCTCGCCGCCGGACAGCGTGCCCGCGGGCCGGTTCAGCGACAGGTAGCCGAGACCGATCTCGACGAACGAGTCGAGCGTGTGCGTGAGCTTGTCGATCAACGGCGCGACGGAGGAGTCCTCCACCCCGCGGATCCACTCCGCCAGGTCGGTGATCTGCATGTCGCACAGGTCCGCGATGGACTGGCCCCTGACCTTCGACGACCGCGCCGCCTCGGTCAGGCGGGTGCCGGCGCACTCCGGGCACGTCCCGAACGTCGCCGCGCGGTCCACGAACGCGCGGATGTGCGGTTGCAGCGCCTCGCGGTCCTTCGACAACATCGACTTCTGCAGCTTCGGGATCAGGCCCTCGTAGGTCAGGTTGATGCCGTTGACCTTGATCTTGACCGGGTCCCGGTACAGGAAGTCGTGCAGCTCCTTCTTCGTGTACTTGCGGATCGGCTTGGCCGGGTCGATGAACCCGGACTGCGTGAACGTCTGCACCGTCCACTGGTTGTCGACGTTGTAGCCCGGCACCTTGATCGCGCCCTCGAGGATCGACTTCGACTCGTCGTAGACCTCGGTCAGGTCGATGTCGGAGACCTGGCCGCGGCCCTCGCAACGCGGGCACATGCCGCCGGTGATGGAGAACTCGCGGCGCTCCTTGACCTTCTGGCCGCCCTTCTCGATCGTCACGGCACCCGCGCCGGAGATCGAGGCGACGTTGAACGAGAACGCCTGCGGACCGCCGACGTGCGGGGTGCCGAGGCGGCTGAACAGGATGCGCAGCATCGCGTTGACGTCGGTCGCGGTGCCGACGGTCGAGCGCGGGTCCGCGCCCATCCGCTGCTGGTCGACCAGGATCGCCGTGGTGATGCCCTCCAGCAGGTACACCTCGGGACGCGGCAGCGTCGGCATGAAGCCCTGGACGAACGCGCTGTAGGTCTCGTTGATCAGCCGCTGCGACTCCGCGGCGATCGTGCCGAACACCAGCGAGCTCTTGCCGGACCCGGAGACACCGGTGAAGACGGTCAGCCGGCGCTTCGGGATCTCGACGTCGACGTCGCGCAGGTTGTTCACGCGTGCGCCCTGCACGCGGATCAGGTCGTGGGTGTCGGCATCGTGCGGCGCCGGTGCTGTCCTGGTCATGGCGCAGAACCTAGCCCGCGCACCCCGCTCCTGCCTTCTCGATTCCTGATCGGATGTGGACGGACGCGGTAGTGGTAGGCGGACACCTCGCGGAACCCCGTCCGTTCGTAGAGCCGGAACGCCGTGGCGTTCTCCCGCTGCATCTGCAGGTACATGTGGTTCGCCTCCTGCGTGGCCGCCCACGTGGCCAGGGCGGCGAGCACGGACCGCGCGGCGCCTCGGCCCCGTGCGTGCCGCAGCGTCGCCATGCCGAACACGCCTGCCCACCCCTCTTCGGCCACCGCACGGCCCACGGCCACCACCTGACCGTCGACCTGCGCGTACGCGTACGCGCTCGGGTGTTCGACCCGGCTGAGCAGGTCGCGTTCGGCGCCGACGTCCCGCGTGGTCACCGAGTGCCACGCCGCCAGCCACGCGTCGGTCGGCCGGGTGACGACCTCACCGGCGTCGGAGTGGGCCTGGCGCAGCACCTCGGCGGTCGAGGCGATCTGCAGGGACATGTCCCGGCCCCGCTCGTAGCCCCGGTCGCCCAGCCTCGCGTCCAGGTCGGCCGCACACACGCCCGGAGTGATCTGGATCCGCACCGGCGCCTCGCGTTCGGCGCAGAACTCCTCCGCGAGCGCCACCCGGTCCTCCCGGTCGTGGGGCAGCGCGGCGCTCACCCACCAGGCGTCGCCGGGGGAGTGCCGCAGCCACCAGCCGCCCGCCTCCTCGACGTGCGCGGCCGGCTGGGCCCGTGCCGCGTGCTCCTGCAGCGTTTTGAGCAGCACGTCAGTCCAACGACCCCAGCAGCCAGTTGCCGGCCTCGGCCGGGTCCTCCGAGAAGTAGAACTCCCGGATCGCCTCCAGCAGCGCCTTGGTGGCCAGCAACCCGTCCTCGTCGGACAGCAGGTCGTGGATCCCGCGGGCGTCGTGCTCGGAGAGGTTCATGAGCGCGCCCGTCCACCGGACGTGCTCCTCGAGGGTCAGCCTGCCGTCGCCGTCGGAGTCCGCGATCGCCATCACCGCGTCGAGGAACGGCACGTAGTGATCGTCGAACGACGTGGGCGTCTCCAGCAGCCCGTTCGCGAACGCCGTCTTGTACTCCTCGACGCTGATCCGCCCGTCGCCGTCGGTGTCGGCGACCGACGAGAGCAGCTCCCACAACCCGGCCAGCTGCGCGTGGAACCGGACGGCTTTCGGGTCGCCGGCCGCCAGCCCGAACGCCTCCGTGGTGCGCTCGCCCGCCTGTGTGAAGTCCTCGCGCTCGATGAAACCGTCGCCGTCGGTGTCGTACGTGCGGAACCGGCGGGCCAGCTTGCGCTCCAGGAAGGCGGTGATCTCCATGAGGTCCTTCTACCTCATTTGTCAGCGGCGGCCCAGCCCGGAGAGCCCGGCGGCGACGACCACCATGCCGAGCACGCCGAGCAGCGCGGCCAGACCGCCGGCCACCGGTTTCGACACCGGCTGCACGTGCGCGACCGGACGGTGGGGCGCCGGCTCGGCGGGCGGCGTGGGCCGTGCCGGCTCGGAGGACGGCGGCGCGGCCACCGAGGCGATCCGCACGACGGTGCTCTCGCTGATCGCGGTACCCGCTCCCGCGCCGGACACCGTCAGCCGGGAGTTCACCGGCGCGGTGACCTGGCACGTGTAGGTGATGCGCTGACGCGGTTGCAGCACCGGGAACACCCGGCGGCACGCGGCGGGCTCGCCCTCGACGCGGACGTCGGTGATCGGCAGGTCCGACAGGTTCGTGATGGTGATGGTGACCGTGACGACCTCGCCGTCGCGAGCGCGGTCCTTCGACCACAGCGCGCTGATCGTCAGCCGCGGGTAGATGACCTCGACCTGCGTCGACGCCGTCGCCTCGACCTTGCCGCCGATCTTGTCCGACGCCGTGACGGTGGCGGTCAGCACGCCGCTCTCGTCGCCCGCGGGCGCCGTGCAGTCGACGGCGGAGATCGCGCCGGGGTCGAGCTGGCCCTGCATGGGCTCGCACCCCGACGCCGCGCGGGCGCTGAGGTCGTAGAGCGGGGTGTCGCCGGTGTTCGTGACGGTCGTCGTGAACTTCACGGCCTGGCCCGGCAGCGCGGTCATCGACTCGGTCGCGGCGATCGCGCGCAACGCCGGGTGCAGCACGTCGACCGCCGACGCCTTCTGCACCGCGAGCGGGTCACCCGCGAGGCTGCTCCCGGTCACCGCGACGGTGGCCTGGTAGTCGTCGTCCGCCGCCGTGGACGAGCAGGTGCGGGTCACCGTGGCGTGCGAGTCGACCGTGCCGACCTGGTGGCCGCACACCGACACCCCGGCCGCGGGCGCGTCACCGGTGTTGGTGATCGTCGCGGTCTGCGTGACGGTGGTCCCGGGGTGCGCCGCGGGCTGCTCGGGCGTCACCTCCAGCGTGAGCTCGGGCAGCGGGAACGACCAGGCGACGTTCTGCACCAGGAACGCGTCGTCGGCTCTCCTGAACTCCAGTTCGGCGCTCTTGCCGCCGGGTTTGAGGACGTTCTCGCCAAGGGTGAACGTGCGCGCGTCGACGCTCATGTTGTTGAGGTGCGGTGCGCCCTGCGCGGACGACATGAACGCGTTGCTCCCGCCGATGGAGGTGCCGTTGACCAGCAGCTGGTCGCCGTCCGTGGCCCAGTCGCCCTCGTAGGCGGTCACCCCCACCCGGACCGCCCCTCCGGCGGGGTGCGTGGGTGCGATCGGGGTGGTCAGCACCGGCTTCTTCGTGGGGAGCCGGACGTGGCCGCCGTGCACCGCGACGTGGCGCCGGGCCGGTGCCGCCGCGGTGGGGCCTTCGAACTTCCACACGACCGTCAGCGACCAGCCGCCGAAGCAGTCGAACCCCTGCGGCGCCCAGACGTTGCCCACGGTCACGGTGCCGCTGGTCAGCGCGCGGGTGACGTCGGCTTCGGCGCTGTAGAAGACGTTGTCGGTGTGCGAGAGGTCCTCGGGGGCGTCCTGGACGAACCGGCCGGGGCTGACCGGCGTGCCGTTGAGGACGACCGGGTCGCGCGGCGAGCCGGGAGGTGCGACCGCGTCGCGGCAGGTGGCGCTGCCCGCCCAGCCGAGCTTCGCGTGGGCGACGGTGGCGCCGGCCGGGATCGCCAGCTGGGCCCGGGAGGAGGTGAACGTCGCCGGGTCGTCGTCGACGTCGGTCCAGGACATGCGGTGGCCGTTGTTCAGCGCCGACGGGCCGCGGCCCTTGCGGTCCAGCGCGTCCGCACAGGACTTCGGCGGGTACTTCGGGTTGGGCCCGGCCTGCTCGGGCGTCGGACAGCTCAGGACGGAGTTGCCGATGACCGTGACGTCCCCGTACACCGCCCCGTCGAACTGCGTGCGCCACACCTCGTCCGCGGCCACCGGCGGGCCGGGGGCCAGCAGGGGGACCAGCAGCACGACGGCGATGAGGATCGGTGCACGCATGCCACGCCTTCCGGGTCGGGATCGGCCACAGGTTGGCACGCTCCGCCCCGGTTGTCACCGAGCGTTGATCATGATGTCCTCACTCTCCGTCGAGGACGGACGGACTCGGTTCTCCTGTTCGTGTCAACGGCTTCGGCGTTGAGGTTCCGATGTGGACGGACGGTGCTCATGATCAACGCCCGTTGCTCCCGTCGGGCGCAGAACAGTGCCGGGAAGCGTGGTGTTGGTGGTCAAACGGCGTCCGCTGTGGGGTGATTGATGCCATGTGGACCGGGCTGGTAGTCGTTCTCGCGTCGGTGGCCGTCACGGCGGCAGCCCTCCTGCTCTTCGGGCGGTCACGGGCCCACGAGCAGGCCGACGACCGGGACGCGGACTCGCGCGGCTTCCTCGGCGCGGTGATCAGCGGCCTGTTCATCGTCGCGCTGGCCTTCTACATGGTGATCGTCTGGGAGGCGGGCGGTACCGCCGAGGGCAACGCGTCCAGGGAGGCCGCCGCCGTCGCCGACGTCTACTGGCAGACGGCCGCCATGCCGCAACCCCAGCGCGACCACATCCGCTCGCTGCTGACCGAGTACCCGAGGCTGGTGGCCTACCGGGAGTGGCCGAAGCTCCAGATGGGCGAGTCGGACGGCAAGACCACCGAGACGCTCCACGCGCTGCACGCCGAGATCCTCGGCCTGCCCTCCACCCCGGAGGAGGTGAAGAGCGCGCGGGAACGCTCCCTCGAACGGATGCGGGAGATCACCGACCTGCGCCGCGACCGGCTCGACTCGGCGAGCGGCCTCGACAACACCGGCAACATCATGCTGGTCGGGACGATCGTCGGAGCCGTCGCGATGGTCATCTACCCGATTTTGATCGGCTTCACCGCGCGCAAGCGGCACTTCCTGCAGATGAGCCTCGCCTCGGCCGTGCTGGCGACCGTGTGCGTGTTGTGCGTGGGGATGACACAGCCGTTCGACGGATGGTTCCGGGTGCAACCGGAGGCGTTCACGAGCCTGATGGAGGAGCTGGCGGGCATACCTTCCGAGCAGAGCCGGTAGCCGTGAAGACGATGCCGGCCCCCGTGCCGGTGAACGGCACGGGGCGGCGGCTGGTCAGTAGTTGCGGCTGGGCATGATCACCCAGAGCACGATGTAGACGACGAACTGCGGTCCGGGCAGAAGGCAGGACAGCAGGAACAGAAGGCGCACGGTGCCCGCCTTCATCCCCCAGCGCTGGGCGAGCCCCGCGCAGACACCCGCGATCATCCGGTTGGTCCTGGGCCTGCTCAAAGCAACTGTCGTGGTCATGTACCCAGGATGCCCAGGATCAGCGGTTCGTTGCATCGGGACCAACCCTGATTTGACCCGGATGAGCCACGTCACCCGATACCGGGGCTCCGGACCGCAACAGCAGGGGCCCGCGAAGCGTCAGCCGACGGACACGGTGGTGAGCTGGTCGACGAACCTCAGGCACGTGGTGCGCATGGTGTCGACCGTCATGGCCTTCGACCCGGCCAGCACCTGCAGGGCGAGGCCGTCGAGCATGCTCACCATCATGTTCGCCAGCTCGACCGGGTCACCGGGCGCCGCGATCTCGCCGGAGGCCTGGCCGTCGCGGAAGATGCCCGCCACGATGTCGCGCCACTCGCCGTAGAAGCGCTCGTTGAGCTCCTGCAGCTCGGGGCTGCGGATGGCCTCGACCCACAGTTCGGCCCAGACCTTCCACGCCTCGACGGTCTCGGCGCCCTCGGGGAGGTACGACTCGACCACCATGCGCAGGCGGGACAGCGGGGGCTCGTCGGACTCGAGGATCCAGCGGCGGCGCTTGACCGAGAGCTCGAAGCAGTGCTCGAACGCGGCGTCGGTGAGCTCGCGCTTGGTCTCGAAGTAGTAGTGGACCGTGCCGCCGGAGACGCCCGCGTCCCTGGCGACGTCGGACACCCGGAGGTGGCGGAAGCCCTCGGCCGCGATCACCTTGCAGGTGGACGCGAGGATCTGCGCCTTGCGTTCGGCTTCCACGCTTGGACGGGGCATCCGTCACCTCCTGATTTACGCGGAACCTTACCGAAACTTCCGGCGGAGTTTGCGCTTGTCCGCCTTTCCGGCTTTCGCCGGCGGCAGTTCCGGGACGACCGCGGCGCCCGCGGGCCGGTGGAACTCGCCGCAATTCGGCGGCCGCCGTCCTCAATGCCGTCGGCGTCGACATCCGGTCCGCCGGTGGTCCGGAACAGGTGCACGACCTCGCCGAGTGCCACGTCAGGCCCCCGAAGGCCGGCGTGGGCCGGACGCCGGGAAGCGCGACGACGAAGCCGTCGGGAAGTCGCGAGCAAACGTTGTCAGAAGTCCTGCCGGTCACGATGACGTGTTTGCCGCGATCGTTCAAGTGCTGGTGGCCATCGTTGTCGAAATAGTCCGCACGGCCGGTGTGGAACCGGCCATCCGCCATTTCGCTCAACGGCGGTTCACCCCAATAGTCGTCCACGGTCAATGGGCGACGCACCCGAATGTCGCCCTCCCGGATCTCCACCTCGACCAACGGGCTGGCGTGCCGACCGCGCTCCGTGGACGGTCGTTCCGGCTCGGGATCGACGGAGGCCACACGTCCCGGCCACTTCCGGCCTCGTAGGCTGGCCGGGTGGTCGCACCCCCCGTCGCGCCGGACTCGCCGCACTCGCCCGCCCGCCGGCGGAAGGTGAGCTTTCCGCTGCTCACACGCATGGCTCTCGCCGTCGCGGGCGGAGTGCTCGTCTACCTCAGCTTCCCGCCGCGCCCCCTGTGGTTCCTGGCGCCGGTCGGTTTCGCGGTGCTCGCGCACGTGATCTACGGCAAGCGTGCGCGCGCCGGCTTCGGATACGGGCTGCTGTTCGGGCTCGGGTTCATGGTGCCGTTGCTGCAGTGGACCGGCGAGTTCGTCGGGCTGGTCGCCTCGCTGCCGCTGTCGCTGGCGTGCGCGCTGATGATCTCGCTCGGCACGACGGCGATGGCACTCGTCTCACGGGTGCCCGGCTGGCCGCTGTGGGCGGCGTGCCTGTGGGTGGCGGACGAGGCGTTGCGCGGGGTGTTCCCGTTCGGCGGCTTCACCTGGGGCAAGATCGCGTTCGGGCAGCCCGAGGGCTGGTTCCTGCCCCTCGCGTCGCTGGGCGGGGCGCCGCTCGTGACGTTCGCGGTGGTGCTGTCCGGGTTCGGGCTGTTCTGGCTCGTGAGGAACTGGGAGCTCGGCCTGCCGCTGGTCGCGGTGCCGGTGGTGGCGGGGCTGGTGGTGCCCGTCGGCGTGGACCCGTCCGCCGGAACCGTCACGGTCGCCGCGATCCAGGGCAACGTGCCGCGCGCCGGGCTCGACTTCAACGCCCAGCGCCGCGCGGTGCTCGACAACCACGCCAAGCGGACGACGCAGCTCGCGGCCGACGTCGCCGCGGGCAGGGCCGAGCAGCCCGACGTCGTGATCTGGCCGGAGAACTCCTCCGACATCGACCCGTTCCGCAACGCCGACGCCGCCGCGGTGATCGACGCGGCCGCGAAGGCGATCAAGGCGCCGGTCGCGGTCGGTGCCGTGGTGCTCGACCGCACCGACGGGCTGCCGCGCAACCAGGTCGTGCTCTGGGACCCCGAGAAGGGGCCGACGGACACCTACACCAAGCGCAAGCTGCAGCCCTTCGGCGAGACGATGCCCATGCGGTCGTTCTTCCGGCTGTTCGCGTCCGAGGTCGACCGGGCGGGCGTCTTCCAGCCCGGCACGGACCCGGAGGGTTTCGTCATGGGACCCGCGAAGGTCGCGATCGACACGTGTTACGAAGTGGCGTTCGACTCAGTGGTCCGCGACTCCGTGACGGCCGGAGCGACGATCATCGCGATCCCGACGAACAACGCCACGTTCGGGTACACGGAGATGACCTACCAGCAGCTTTCCATGTCCAGGGTCCGCGCCGTCGAGCACGGCAGGGCGGTCGTGGTGGCCGCCACCTCGGGCGTCAGCGCGATCGTCGAACCCGACGGTTCCGTCACTCGGAAGACGGGGCTGTTCGAGCCGGACGCCTTGGTCGCGACACTGCCGCTGAGGTCACAGACTACGCTGGCGACTCGGCTAGGAGCCTGGCCCGAGTGGGTGATCACCGCTGCGGGCCTTGTGGCGTTGGCGCTGGGCTTCACACGACGACGGAAGGACTCGAATGGCGCAGCAGCCTGACCAGGAACTCGGGCAGGTGCTGGTGGTGATCCCGACCTACAACGAGCGGGACAACATCGGAAAGATCGTCAAGAGGCTGCACACGGCACTGCCCGACGTGCACGTGCTGGTGGTCGACGACGGCAGCCCCGATGGCACCGGGCAGCTCGCCGACGAGATGGCGGCCGCGGACGACCGGGTCCACGTGATGCACCGCACCGAGAAGGCCGGTCTGGGCGCCGCGTACGTCGCGGGCTTCCAGTGGGCGCTGGAGCGGGACTACGGCGTCGTGTGCGAGATGGACGCCGACGGGTCGCACGCCCCCGAACAGCTGCACCGGCTGCTCGACGCCCTGCCCCAGGCCGACCTGGTGCTCGGCTCGCGCTGGGTGCCGGGCGGCGAGGTCGTGAACTGGCCGGCGCAGCGCAAGCTGCTCTCGCTGGGCGGCTCGCTGTACTCGCGGCTCGCCCTGGGCGCGAACGTCCGCGACATGACGGGCGGCTACCGGGCGTTCCGCGCGGACACCCTGCGCAAGCTCAACCTCGCCTCGGTCGCCTCCGCGGGCTACTGCTTCCAGATCGACCTGCTGTGGCGGACGCTCGAGCTGGGCTTCCGGGTCCGCGAGGTGCCGATCACGTTCCAGGAGCGCGAGTTCGGCGAGTCGAAGATGAGCGGCAACATCGTGCGCGAGGCGCTGATCCGCGTGACGAAGTGGGGTCTGCGGCGGCGCGGCAACCAGGTCAAGGACCTGTTCACCGGCAAGAGGAAGTAGCGCGGCGCGGGCGTCCGGCGGCGGGAGGCCGCCGCCGGGCGCGCCAGGCCGGGCCGGGGATCGTGCGAGCTTCGCCGCGCCGGTGAACGGGTACCTGCCTCGCATGACGCTCGTATCCGAACGGCACCCGGTCCGCGCATTCGCCCTGGTCGCAGGGGCGGTGCTGGTCACCGCCGTGGTGGGCTCGCTGTTCTCCGTCTCCGCCGGCTCGACCTACACGGCGCTGGAACAGCCGTCCTGGGCGCCGCCCGCGTGGCTGTTCGGACCGGTGTGGACGACGCTCTACGTGATGATCGCCATCTCGGGCTGGCTCGCCTGGCGGTCCGGTGCCACCCGCGGCGAGCTGGCGTTGTTCGGCGGGCAGCTCGTGCTCAACGCGGCGTGGACGCCGTTGTTCTTCGGTCTCGGCTGGTTCTGGGTGGCGTTCGCCGAGATCGTCGTCCTGTGGCTCGCGATCGCCGCGCTGGTCGTGGCGTTCCGGCGGCGGAACAGGGCCGCCGCTCTGCTCCTCGTGCCCTACCTGGGCTGGGTGAGCTTCGCGGCGGCGCTGAACCTGGCGATCGCCCTGCTCAACTGACCCCGTTCAGTTGACGGGGGACTTGCTGCGGGCGCGTTCGACCGCGGTGGTCACCACGCCCAGCAGGAGCATCCCGGCGCCGAGGCCCAGGTGCAGCCAGTTGTCGGCGGTGTTGACCGGCAGGAAGTTCGAGTCGGTGTGCTCGCCGATGGCCGAGCCGTAGACCCACAGGAACACGTAGAGGCCGCCACCGACCATCAGGAACGCGCGGGCGGCCTGGGCCCTCTTCGCGGCGAGCAGGCCGAGCACGCCGAACAGCAGGTGCACGAGGTTGTGCAGCACGGACACGGCGAAGATGCCGAGCAGGAGGGCACCGGAGTGGCCGGCGAACGCCAGCTCGTCGTAACGCGAGGTGATCCCGGGGATGAACCCGAGCACCCCGACGAGCAGGAACGCCGCGCCGACCGCTGCGGAGGCCTTTTGAACTGGTCGCATGCGAGGTGGCTACCCGGCGGCGGCCGGAATGAACTCCCGCACCACCTCCGTCCCGGTGATCGCGGACGCGCCGAACGGCCCCGCGGAGCCGGTGAGGCGCTCGTCCACGCCGCGAATTGCCTCCGGGGACACCGCACGAGGCCCGGATGGCGTTTCCGTGGACGTCCGCGAGAAATGGCTGGCGCCACTGCGAGTGATCGGGCAAGGTGATCCGCATGCGCCGTTATCGCAGCTGTCCGCCCAGCTCAGGCTCTCCGTCGTGACGCCGTAAGGCCTCGCCGACGTGGAGAGCCGCCCACCCGCGCACAGCGGGTCGGGCGGCTTTTTCGTGCGCTCGAAGAATGAACGAACAAAGGTGGAGAAGGGGCTGTGGAGCCCCGCCCGTCTGTAAAACGGGAGCCCTCGCGCAGAGTCGGTTCGACTCCGACCTCCACCACCAGCCGTTGCGCCACCGGGGTGAACCCCGGCAACGACCCCCTCGCTCCCCGCGACCTCATCGGCAGGAGGAAGGGGAACCATGTCCATCGACATCCAGCAGCCCCGGCCGCTCGGCCTGGTCGGGAGCAGCATCCAGGTCGCGGGTACCGCGGGCGGGGCGTTCGAGGCGCAGTTCGGCTACCGCATCCACGAAGGCCACGACGAGGTCGTGGGCGGCTTCACGGCAGGCGACGGGGGCGGCGGCCACGGCCAGTTCCAGATCGAGGTCGACGTCTCGGGTGCGTCGTTCGCGCTCGACCGGCTCTTCGTCGAGGTGTTCTGGCAGTCGCCGAAGGACGGCGCGGAGCTCGACAAGGTCATCGTGCCGGTCGTGTACGGGCCGCGGATCGTGCCCGGCTACCGCGTCTACCAGGAGTACGAGGTGAAACCGGGCGACACGCTGTGGGGGATCGCCACCCGCTTCTACGGTGCCGGCAACCTCCACACGCGGCTGGTGCGGGCCAACCCGCACGTCATCACGGATCCCGACACCATCACCCCGGGGAGTGTGATCCGCGTCCCGCGGTCCTGACACCGTGGCGGGGCGGCCCGCGGCCGGGGACGCCCCGAAGCGGCGGTGAGTTGGGACACGGGCTCAAGTGAAGCTGTGCCGAGGACCTGGCGCCTTGTTGATTTCATACAAAGCACGCTGCTCAACTCGTTCCGCTCCAGCGGTTTTGTTACCGGGTAGTAGACGAGAGTGTGTACATCGATTGGGCGGCGACTGCCGCTGAGGTTGTCTGTCCGCGAGGAGAGAAGTCGTTGTTCAGTCGTGTAGCGATCGTCAACCGCGGGGAAGCCGCAATGCGGCTGATCCACGCCGTCCGTGAACTCGCCGCCGAGTCAGGGGAACGGATCGAGACCGTCGCCCTGTACACCGATGTCGACAAGTCGGCGCCCTTCGTGAGGGAAGCCGACCTCGCCTACAACCTCGGCTTGGCGGCCGACCGCCCGTACCTGAACCTCCAGGTGCTGGAGAAGGCCCTCGTCGAGACGAAGGCCGACGCCGCGTGGGTCGGCTGGGGCTTCGTCGCCGAGATCCCCGAGTTCGCCGAGCTGTGCGAGAAGGTCGGGGTCACCTTCGTCGGGCCGTCCGCCGAGGCCATGCGCAAGCTCGGTGACAAGATCGGCTCGAAGCTGATCGCCGAGGAGGTCGGCGTTCCCGTCGCGCCGTGGAGCCGTGGCGCCGTCGAGAACCTCGAGCACGCGCTCAAGGTTGCCGAGGAGGTCACCTACCCGCTGATGCTGAAGGCGACCGCCGGCGGTGGTGGCCGCGGCATCCGCAAGATCACCTCCCCCGAGGAGATGGAGGAGAACTTCGAGCGCACCAGCCTGGAGGCCGAACGCGCGTTCGGCTCCGGCGTGATGTTCCTGGAGCGCCTCGTCACCGGCGCCCGGCACGTCGAGGTGCAGGTCATCGCCGACGGCCAGGGCACGGCGTGGGCGCTCGGCGTCCGCGACTGCTCGGTGCAGCGGCGCAACCAGAAGATCATCGAGGAGTCGGCCTCCTGCGTGCTGGAGCAGCACCAGGTCGACGAGCTGAAGGCCTCGGCCGAGCGGCTCGCGAACGCGGTGGGCTACCGCGGCGCGTGCACCGTCGAGTTCCTCTACCACCCCGGTGAGAAGCTCTTCGCGTTCCTCGAGGTCAACACCCGCCTGCAGGTCGAGCACCCGATCACCGAGATCACCACGGGCTTCGACCTCGTCAAGGCGCAGCTGCACGTCGCCGGTGGCGGCAAGCTCGAAGGCGCCAAGCCCGTCGAGCAGGGCCACGCCGTCGAGGCACGTCTGAACGCCGAGGACCCGGACCGCGACTTCGCGCCGTGCCCCGGCACGATCGTTCGTCTGGAGCTGCCCGCGGGCCCCGGCATCCGCGTCGACACCGGTGTCGCCGAGGGCTCGCAGATCCCCGCCGACTTCGACTCGATGATCGCCAAGATCATCGCGTACGGCCGCGACCGCGACGAGGCGCTCGGCAAGCTGCGCCGCGCGATGGCCGAGACCACGGTCATCATCGAGGGCGGCACGACCAACAAGAGCTTCGTGCTCGACCTGCTCGACGAGCCCGCCGTGATCGACGGCTCCGCCGACACCTCGTGGATCGACCGCGTCCGCGCCGACGGCGGCCTGGTCTCGCACCGCCACTCCGCGATCGCGCTGGCCGCGGCCGGCATCGAGGTCTACGAGGACGAGGAGCAGATCAACCGCTCCGAGCTGCTGGCGTCCGCCCGCGGTGGCCAGCCGCGCACGAACCACGAGGGCGCGCGCAAACTGGAGTTCGTGCTGCGCGGCCAGCCCTACGTCGTGAACGTCGCCCGCGTCGGTCCCGCGAAGTACCGCGTCGGCGTGTGCGCGGCGGACTCCGACGCCGTGCTGACCGGTGACGTCGACGTCGAGCGCTTCGACCACCACGTCGGCCAGATCACCGTCAACGGCACGCGGTTCCGCGTCGTCACCGGTACCCACGGCCCGGTCCACCAGGTCGAGGTCGACGGCGTCACGCACCGCGTCACCCGCGACGAGGGCGGCGTCCTGCGCTCGCCCATGCCCGCGCTGGTCGTCGCCACGCCGCTCGCGGTCGGTGCCGAGGTCGAGGCCGGTGCCCCGGTCCTGGTGCTCGAGGCGATGAAGATGGAGACGGTGCTGCGCGCGCCGTTCCGCGCCCGCCTGAAGGAGCTCAACGTCGTCGTCGGCACGCAGGTGCCCGCCGGTGGCGCGTTGCTGAAGCTCGAGGAGGTCGAGGACTCCTCCGGCGCCGCCGACGTGGCGAAGTCCGAGTCGTCGGTCGAGCTGGAGCTGCCGGCCCCGCGCACGGACGTCCGCCCCGAGGAGCTCGCCGCACGCGGTCAGGACGACCTGCGGGCGTTGCTGCTGGGCTTCGACACCACGGCCGCGGACACCGACCGCGTGCTGACCGACTACCTGCGCGCGCGGCAGGACCTGAAGGAGCGGCCGCTCGTCGCGGAGGCGCAGCTGCTCGGCATCTTCGCCGATCTGTGCGACCTCTCGCGCAACCGCCCCGCGGGGGAGGAGAGCAAGCCCGAGAACCACATCCACTCCCCGCGCGAGCACTTCCACACCTACCTGAAGACGCTCGACGCGGACCGCGCGGCGCTGCCGGAGAGCTTCCGCGCCAAGCTGGTGAACGTGATGGGCCACTACGGCATCACCGAGCTGGACCGCACGCCGCAGCTGGAGCAGGCGGTCTTCCGCATCTTCGTGGCGCAGCGCCGCGGTGTGTTCGACGCGGCCGTCGCGACGGCGCTGCTGCGCCTGTGGGTCGAGGAGGCGCCGCCGGTCGAGTCCGAGCGGGTCCGCGTCGGCCTGGTGCTGGAGCGCATCGTCGCCGCGATGCAGGTCCGCTACCCGGCGGTCGCCGACCTCGCGCGCAGCGTGGTGTTCACGTGGTTCGCGCAGCCGCTGGTGCGCCGCAACCGCGCCCGCGTGCACAGCGAGGTCCGCAAGCACCTGATCCACCTCGACGCGCACCCGCGGGCCGCCGACCGCGAGGACCGGATCGTCGCCATGGTCGCGTCGGCCGAACCGCTGGTGCGCCTGCTCGGCCAGCGCATCGGCAAGCCCGGCGCCGACAACACCCCGCTGCTGGAGGTGCTGGCCCGCCGCTACTACACCAAGAAGGCGCTGGAGAACCCGCGCGTCAGCGGGTCGTTCTTCATCGCGGAGAACGAGCCGGAGCAGACCCGGCTCATCTCGACCGCGGTCGAGTTCCCTTCGCTGACCGACGCCATCGGTGACGTCGTCAAGCACGGTGAGGGCAGCGCCGTCGTCGCCGACCTCTACGTGAACTGGGCCGGCGGTCCGTCCGACCAGGACGAGATGGCCGCCGGGCTCGGTGCGGCCCTGGCCGCGCACCAGCTGCCGCCGACGATCACCCGCATCACCACCACGGTCGCGGGCCGCCGCGGCGAGTCGATGCACCACCACTTCACGTTCCGCCCGTCGTCCGGCGGGTTCGCGGAGGAGAGGCTGGTGCGCGGGTTGCACCCGCGCATCGCCGAACGCATGCAGCTCGAGCGCCTGCGCGAGTTCGACCTCACCCGCCTGTCCTCGGTGGACGAGGACGTGTACCTGTTCCGCGCGGTGGCCAAGGCGAACAAGTCCGACGAGCGCCTCGTCGCGCTCGGCCAGGTCCGCGACCTGACGCCGCTGCGCGACGACGAGGGCCGGATCGTCGCCCTGCCCGCCGCGGAGGACGTGCTGGCCACGTGCCTCGACGGCATCCGCCGTGCCCGTGCGCAGTCCGGTGGCCGCACCCGTCTCGCGACGAACCGCGTGGTGCTCTACGCGTGGCCGCCCACCGACCTGTCGTCGAAGGACCTGGACGCGATCGGCCAGCGCGTGCTGCCGACGACCACGGGCCTCGACCTCGAGGAGGTGCTGTTCCTGGCGCGCCGCAAGGACCCCGTGTCCGGCGAGCTCAGCGACGTCGGCGTGCGGATCGCCCAGGACGCCGGCTCGGGCGTGCGGTTCTCGTTCGTGCAGCCGCCGACCGCCCCGATCCAGCCGCTCGACGACTACCGGCAGAACGTCCTGCGCGCCCAGTCGCGCGGCACGATCTACCCGTACGAGCTGGTCGACATGCTCGTCGGCGACGGCGGCTCGTTCGTCGAGCACGACCTCGTCGACGGCGCGCTGGTGCCGGTCGACCGCCCGCGCGGTGGCAACAAGGCAGGCATCGTCGTCGGTGTGGTGACCACGCCGACGCCCGCGTACCCCGAGGGCATGAAGCGCGTGGTGCTGCTGGGCGACCCGACCAAGTCGCTGGGCGCGCTGGCCGAGCCCGAGTGCTCGCGGGTGATCCACGCCCTGGACCTGGCGTCGGAGCTCTCCGTTCCGCTGGAGTGGTTCTCGCTGTCGTCCGGCGCGAAGATCTCGATGAGCTCCGGTGTCGAGAACATGGACTGGGTGGCCGCGGCGCTCAAGCGGATCGTCGAGTTCACGCAGGACGGCGGCGAGATCAACGTCGTCGTCAACGGCATCAACGTCGGCGCCCAGCCGTACTGGAACGCCGAGGCCACGATGCTCATGCACACCAAGGGCATCCTGGTCATGACGCCGGACTCGGCGATGGTGCTGACCGGCAAGCAGGCGCTCGACTTCTCCGGCGGCGTCTCGGCCGAGGACAACTACGGCATCGGCGGCTACGACCGCGTCATGGGCCCGAACGGCCAGGCGCAGTACTGGGCCCCGGACCTGCGGTCGGCGTTCGACGTGCTGCTGGCGCACTACGAGCACAGCTACATCGCCCCCGGTGAGGCCGGCCCGCGCCGCGTCGCCACGTCGGACCCCGCGTCCCGGGACGTCTCGTCGTACCCGCACGTCGTCGGCGACAGCCCGTTCACCACGGTCGGTGAGATCTTCTCGACCGAGGCGAACCCGGACCGCAAGAAGCCGTTCGACATCCGCACCGTGATGCGCGCCCTGTCCGACCAGGACCACGAGGTGCTGGAGCGCTGGGCGGGCATGGCCGACGCCGACACCGCCGTCGTGCAGGACGTGCACCTCGGCGGCATCCCGGTGACGCTGCTGGGCATCGAGTCGCGCGGCGTGGCCCGCACCGGCTTCCCGCCCACCGACGGCCCGGACACCTACACCGCCGGCACGTTGTTCCCGAAGTCGTCGAAGAAGGCGGCCCGCGCGATCAACGCGGCCTCGGGCAACCGTCCGCTGGTGGTGCTGGCGAACCTGTCCGGCTTCGACGGCTCACCGGAGTCGATGCGGGAGCTGCAGCTCGAGTACGGCGCCGAGATCGGCCGCGCGATCGTCAACTTCCGCGGCCCGATCGTCTTCACCGTGATCTCGCGCTACCACGGCGGCGCGTTCGTGGTCTTCTCGAAGGCCCTGAACCCGTCCATGACCGTGCTCGCGGTCGAGGGCTCCTTCGCCTCGGTCATCGGCGGCGCGCCCGCCGCGGCCGTGGTGTTCGCCCGCGAGGTCGACGGCCGCACGGCCAACGACCCGCGCGTGAAGAAGCTGGAGTCCGCCGTGGCCGAGGCCTCCGGTGCCGAGCGCGCCGCGCTGACCGCCGAGCTGTCGTCCACGCGGCAGTCGGTGCGGACGGAGAAGCTCAACGAGATGGCCGCCGAGTTCGACCGCGTGCACAGCGTGCAGCGCGCGGTGGAGGTCGGCGCGGTCGACGCGATCATCACGGCCGCGGAGCTGCGGCCGGCGATCATCAAGGCGGTCGAGGCCGGTCTCGCGAAGTAGTCCCCTTCAGGATCGAGCCCGGTCGTCCGCTGTGGACGACCGGGCTCTTTCGCCGGGGGAAGTGGTCGGGGCCGCCGCTGTGGTGGATGCGCTCGGAGGCGTCGTCGGCCAGGACGCCGTCGAAGTCGAACGCGATGCGCAGCGCGGGATCGTCGTCGTCCTGGAACGAGGACTTGAGGACCTGGCCGCGGGCATGTCGGCCGGCGTCGCTTTCCGGACGTCGTTCTCGTTGGCGGACAGGAACAGCGACATGTTCGGCGTCGGCATGAACTCGTGCGGGGCGCGGCCCTCGGTGAAGATCGCGTGGGTGATCGTGAGGCCGTGGTGGGCCGCCGACCTCGGGATGCGCAGGCCCGTGCCGGGGGAGTTGCGCGACAGCACGATGACCTCGACGAGCGGTCCCACCGCGTTGAGCCGCAGCAGTCTGCGCAGGAACGGGAACGCGACGCCCGGCGCGAACGGGTCGTCCAGGTGCGCCTCCTGGTAGGCGCGGTAGGCCTGCTCGCGCCCTCGGCGTGGAAGACGGCGTCGGAGCAGGACAGGTCGGACAGGGCGCTCGACGCGATGCCTACGACCAGCAGGTTCCCCAGGCTGGGAGCCACATCACGGGATCGTGGCGGCCACGCCAGGGCGTTTCTGGTACGGTCGTACCAATGTACTGGGTGGTGCTGGTGGCCTCCGGCGTGCTGGAGGCGGTGTGGGCGACGGCGCTCGCGGCGTCGCGCGGATTCCGCAGGCCTTGGCCGGTGGTGGTGTTCGCCGTGTCGATGACGCTGAGCGTCGTCGGTCTCGCGTGGGCGATGCGGGGGATCCCGGTCGGCACGGCGTACGCGGTGTGGGTCGGCGTGGGGGCCGTGCTCACGGTGCTCGTCGCGGTGCTGCGCGGTGAGGAGAAGCTCGGGGTGGCGCGGGCGCTGCTGCTGGTCGCGTTGATCGGCTGCGTCGCGGGCCTGAAGGTGGTGAGCTGATGCACTGGGCCGTGTTGCTGGCGAGCGCCGTGCTCGAAGCCGTGTGGGCGACGGCGCTGTCCCAGGGGGCCTACGTGCTCTTCGTGGTGGCCGCCACGCTGAGCATGGTCGGGCTTTCCGTTGGCATGAGACGAATTCCGGTCGGCACCGCGTACGCCGTGTGGGTCGGCGTCGGTGCGGCCCTGACGGTGACGTGGGCGATGATCACCGGTGGGGAACCGGTCTCCGCGTGGAAGATCGTGTTCCTCGCCGGGATCATCGCCTGCGTCATCGGCCTGAAGTTCCTGGGGTCAGGCGTTGATCGTCCACCGCTGGTTGGCGGTGCCGGCGCAGTCCCAGAGCTGGAGCCTGGTGCCGTCGGCGGAGCTGTTCCCGGTGGCGTCGAGACACCTTCCTGACGCCGCGTTGCGCAGCTGGCCGTTCGACTCGAGGGTCCATTGCTGGTTGCCCGCACCCGTGCAGTCCCACAGCTGCGTCACGGAGCCGTTGGCGGTACCGGACGCGTCGAGGCACTTGCCCAGGGCGCGCAGAGTGTTGCCGTTGCGCGTCCACTGCTGCGCGTTGGTGCCGTTGCAGGTGTAGAGCTGCACCGCGCTGCCGTTGGCGGAGTTCGCCGCGGCCACGTCCACGCACTTGCCGCCGAAACCGGTGATGGTGCCGCCGGTGGGCTGCTGGGTGCCGCCGCCGGCGGTCTCCCAGATGGCGTTGAGCAGGCTGGTGCTGCCGGTGGTGTCCTGGGAGAGCTCCCAGTTCATGATGCCGCCCGCGTTGGCCAGCGCCCACTGGGTCTTGCGCCGGATCGTCGGCAGGCCGTTGTAGGAGTTGCCGTTGTAGGAGTCGCGGTGGGCGTTGGCCGGGTCCTGCGCGACGAGGTCGCGGTAGGAGATGTAGGTCGGCCGGCTGTAGAACGGCACGCCGAGGACGGCCTTGCTCGCGGGCAGCCCCCGGTTCTTCCAGAAGTTGACCGACGCGATCGACCAGTCGTAGTTCGCGTGCGGGCTACCGCCGTCGTAGGCCATGATGTTCAGCCAGTCGACGATGCCGAACACCGCGGGCTGCACGCCGTTCGCCGTGCCGCCCTCGGAGATGACGGCCGCGGTCAGCAGCTTGCCCCGGCTGTGCAGCTGGTCGCCGAGCTGGCGCATCAGCAGCGTGTAGTTGTCGCCCTCGACGCCCGGATCCGGGTACTCCCAGTCCATGTCGACACCGTCGAGGTCGTACTGGTTGACGAGGTTGATCAACGCGTTGACGAACGTCGTGCGGCCGTTGGCGCTGGCGGCGAGGATCTCGAAGTTGTCGTCGTTGCCGTCGTTCCAGCCGCCGACGGCGATCGAGACCTTGACGCCGTTCTGGTGGCCGAGGCTCACCAGCTGCTGCAGCTTGGCGGGGTCCGGCACGCCCTGGAGCGTGCCGTTGGCGTTCGGCAGCACGAACGAGTAGTTGATGTGCGTCAGCTTGTTGTAGGGGAGCGTGCTGACGTTGCCGGACCACGACGGCATGTAGCCGACGCTTTTGAACCCGGCGGGGTAGGCGGCCTGCGCGGCAGGCGCCATGACGGTCAGGGTCGCCGCGGCGGCGGCCAGCGCGAGGCCGGCGGCACCGAGGCGGGAGCGGAGTGAACGCATTGCAGGGGTGGCCTTCCACTTCGTCGAGCGCCCACCGCGGACGTTAGTGGTCTAGACCGGTTGCCGGAAGATCGACTCGGGACCGGAACTCGTTCCGGTCGGACCTGCGAGACGTCACCGCAGGTAGGAGGCCCCGTTCACATCCATGATCGTGCCGCTGGCCCAGACCGCGTGCTCGGTGGCGAGCCACGCGACTGCCGCGGCGACCTCCTCGGGCTCGGCGACCCGCCCGAACGGGCTCTGCGCGCGGATCTCGTCGCCCGCCGGGCTGTCGAGCAGGTCGGTGACCATCTCGGTGCGCACGAACCCCGGCGCGACGCCCGCCACCGCGATGCCCTTCGGGGCGAGGGACTGGGCCAGCGACTGGGTCATCGCGTGCAGACCGGCCTTCGCCGCGCCGTACGCCGGGGCGTCCGGTTCGCCGCGGAAGGCGCCCCGGGAGCCGACGTTGATGATGCGGCCACCGGGCTGCATGTGCCGCACGGCGTGCCAGGCGAGGTCGGCCGGTCCGTACAGGTTGAGCTCGACCGTGCGGCGCCAGGCCTGCTGCCACTCCTCGAAGCTCGTGGTGCCGATGGGGTGGTGGAAGTAGATGCCCGCGTTGTTGACCAGGACGTCGAGACCGCCGAGCTTCTCGACGGTCTCGGCCACGACCTGCCCCGCCTGGTCGGCGCCCAGGTCGCCTTGGACGGTGACGTGGCCGTCTCCGTCCAGCGCTTCCGCCACCGCCCGCGCCTCGTCCGCGCCGGAGCGGTAGTGGACGGCGACGCGGTGGCCACCGCTCGCGAGGGCGGTGGCGATGGCGGCGCCGATGCCGCGAGAGGCTCCGGTGACGAGTGCGCGTCGGGTCATGGGGAGATCATGCCTGACTGTTGATCAGCCACTTGCCGTTCTGCTGCACGAACGTGAACGTGTGCGTCTCGGTCAGGACGACGTTCTGGCCCTGCAGGTACTGCAGCGTCGCCGTGACGGCGTTGGGACCCTGCGGCACGAAGTTCGAGAGCTGCACCGAGGTGTAATTGCGCCAGAACGACTGGTAGCCCTCCCAGGTCAGCCCGCGTCCCGCCTTGAACGAGTCGGTGAGCAACGTCCAGCCCGTCGTCAGGTCGCCGGGCAGCAACGCGTAGTAGGAGGTGAGCGCCTCCTGGGCGTTGGCCGGTCCGGCGGGCGGCTGCGGGGGCTGGCTCGGGGTGTTCTGCGGCGGGGGCGTCTGCGAGCCGGCCGGTGGCGTCTGGCTGGACTCCGTGGGCGACTGCGACTGCGGCTGGGTCTCGCCGGTCGTCGGCTGGGCCTGCGTTCCCGTCGACTGCGGGCCGCTCGTCGGCGCCTGGGCGTTCTGGCCGCCGTCGCCCTTGGGCCACAACAGGAACGAGCCGACGCCGACCGCGATCACGAGCAGGACGATCGCGATGGGGACGAGCGGGAACCTGCGGCGGTTCTCGTCCTCGGCGGGAGGCGCGGGCGGAGGCGTCTCGGCAGCCGTGGCGCTCGGCACTGCTGCCTGGACGACGGTGGGCTTCGGCTCGGGTTCGGGCGCGGGCTGCGGTGCGGCCTGCGGCGCGGGCTCCGGTGCCGGCCGGGGCTCGGGTTCCGGTACCGCTTCGGGCTCCGGCTCGGGGATCGCCTCCGGAATCGCCTCGGGAGCCGCCTCGGCGGGCTCGGGCTTGGGGGCCGTCAGTCCGGCCGCCTCGCTCGCCGCCGCACCCGCGACCAGCCCGGCCGCCGCGGCACCGGCCTCCTGCTTCGCCTTCTCCTGGGGCTGGGCCTCGACCGGCAGCTGCACGGTCGACGGGATGACCACCGTCGCCTCGGAGGCCTGCGGCGTCTCGTTGACGACCGCGGCCAGCAGGTGGACGGCCTCCTGCATGGTCGGCCGGCGCTCGGGTTCGTTGGCCATCAGCCGGAACAACACGGGCGCGAGCAGCGGACCGGCGTTGGCGGGCGGCATGATCGCGCCGCCGGCGACGCGGTGCAGCATCGCGAGGTGGTTGTCCGCGGTGCCGAAGGGCGGGTTGCCCTCGACGGCGTTGTAGAGCGTCGCGCCGAGTGAGAAGACGTCGGAGGCCAGACCGGCGTCCTCGCCGCGGGCGACCTCGGGGGAGAAGAACGCGGGCGTGCCGACGGTGCCGGTCGCGGTGGCCGTGGCGTCCTCGCCGGTGGCGCGCGAGATGCCGAAGTCCGTGATCTTGACCTCCTGGTCGCCGATCAGGACGTTGCCGGGCTTCACGTCGCGGTGCTGGATGCCGTGGCGGTGCGCGGCGGCCAGCGCGGCGGCGGTGTAGCAGCCGATGCGGGCCACCTCGCGCGGCGGCAGGGTGCCCTGCTCGGCGATGACGGCGGCGAGGCTGCGCGACGGCAGGTACTCCATGATCAGCCAGGGGCGTCCGTCGTCCTCCACGACGTCGTAGACGCGGATGGCGTTCGGGTGCTCCAGTCGTGCCGCCAGCCGGGCCTCGCGCATCGCCCTGACCTTCGAGCGCTCGACCCTGGCGTCGTCGACGCCGTCCAGCGCGAGCAGTTCCTTCGCCGCGACCACGCGCTGGAGTTGCTCGTCATAGGCCTGCCAGACGACTCCCATCGCGCCCTGGCCGATCTTCTTCTTCAGCTGGTAGCGGCTACCGATGAGCCTGCTGCTCTCCTCCACGCGGGTGCTCCCGTCCCCTCTGATCACTCACAAGTGTGACGGTTGCCGCGTTCGCCGTTGACCATAACCCCATATGGGGGTACTAATGGGGTTATGCCAAAAATCAACGTGTACCTCCCCGATGACCTGGCCGAATCGGTGAAGGACATGAACATTCCCGTGTCGGCGATCTGCCAACGGGCACTCGAAGGTTCGGTCAAGCGGATCACCGCGATCCGCGCACTCACGTTCGAGGACCTCGCAAGCGACAGACCCCAGCAGTTCACCGAGCGGGCGTGGAAGGCGCTCGAGAACGCCGCCGGGAGCGCGCGGGGCTCGAAGATCGGCACGGCGCACCTGCTGGCCGGCATGGTTGCCGAAGGCGCGAACCTCGCCCTGGAAGTGCTCAGGGCGCTCGACATCGACCCCGGCTCGCTGTCGTCCGTTCCCGCGGGCACCGGTGACGGGCCGGGGTTCGCCGACGACGGGGCGTCCGCGCTGGAGCTCGCGGTCGTCGAGTCGATCGCGCTGGGCCACAACTACGTGGGCTGCGAGCACCTGCTGCTCGGCATCGTCGCCGAACCGGACGGCGGGGGCGGCGAGGAGCTGCGACGGCTGGGCGTGGACATCAAGAGCGCGCGCCGGGCGGTGCAGACGGCGCTCGCGGGCATCGCGCACCTGCAAAAGCAGCGCAAGGCGGCACCGGACCCCGCTCAGGTCCTGGAGATGATCATGACTCGGCTGGCCCGCCTGGAGCGGCACGCGGGTATCGGCTGACCAGCTCGGCGCCGATGCGCGCCAGGTGCTCCTCGACCTCGGGCGACTCGACCGCGACCAGGCCGCCCCAGCCCGCGACGTTGCGCGCGATGTCCAGCGGGCGTGGCGCCGTCAGCTCGACCTTCGTGTGCTCGCCCCGTTCTTCGACGACGGTGCAGTGGCGGCCGTGCTGGTGCCGGAAGACCTCCAGGAACCGCGTGGGCACCAGCACGACCGCCGTCGTCTCCGACCGCTTGCGCTCCACGGTCGTGACCACCTCGTCCCAGGCGCCCGCCAGGTCGAAGCCGGCGGGCCGGGACGCGGGGGTGCCGGTGAGGGAGGCGCCGAGAACCCGGTCGAGCCGGAACGTGCGCTGCCCGTCGTCCGTGCCGGCGACGAAGTACCAGGTGCCGTCCTTGTCGACGAGCCCCCACGGGTCGACCACGCGACCCCGCGGTGCCTCACCCCGCTTGCGGTAGGTCAGCCGGACCCGCACCTGCCGCACCACGGCCTCCTGCAGCACCGCCACCAGGTCCGGCCGGTCCTTCGCGTCTTCGCCCCACGCCGCCGTGTCCACGACCGTCGCCCCGGCGGCGGCCTGGGCGTCGGCGCGGAAGGTCCGCGGCAACGCCCGCACGAGCTTGCGCAGAGCCGACCTGATCTCCGGCGCGACGGACGTCGCGGGCCCGGCGACCAGGAACAGCGCCCGCGCCTCCGCCGAGGTGAGCCCGCTGAGGTCCGTGCGGGCACCTCCGACCAGCGACCAGCCGCCGCCCCGGCCGGGTTGGGGGTACACGGGTACCCCCGCCGCGGACAGCGCTTCCAGGTCGCGGCGCGCGGTGGCGCGGGAGACCTCCAGCTCCTCGGCGAGTTCGGCGGCGGTCACCCGGCCGCGGGCCTGCATCAGCAGAAGGGCGGCGACGAGACGGTCTGCGCGCATGTCTCCAGATTCCCGCGGAAAGTGCTCAGTGGATGAGCACTTTACGGCCGAAGCTCACCTGACAGACCGAACTCCCTGGAGGCAGTTGTGTTGCGAGGAATGTCGACCGTGTCCTACTTCGCCGACGACCTGGCCGCGGCCCGCGACTGGTACGCGGAGTTCCTCGGGGTCGACGCGTACTTCGAGCGGAGCACCCCCGACGGCGTGCTGGGCTACGTCGAGTTCCGGATCGGCGACTACCAGGCCGAGCTCGGCATCGTGAACCGGAAGTTCGCGGTGACGCCCTCGGACACCCCCGGCGGGCAGGTCCTCTACTGGGCGGTCGACGACCTGGAGGCGACGCTGCAGCGGCTCCGCGAGCTCGGGGCGAAGCCGCACGACGAACCGCGCGTGCGGGGCGAGGGGTTCGTGACGGCGTCGGTGGTCGACCCGTTCGGCAACGTCCTCGGCGTCATGACCAACGTCCACTACCTGGCCATCGCGGAACGGAACCGCCGCTGACACCGCTTTGCCTATCCTTCACGGGTGACGACTCGGCTCGCCATCACCGGACACCGCGGCCTCTCCTCCGAACTGGAGGAGCAGGTCGGCCGGATGATCCGCGCCGTCGTCGCACGCGACGGCCCGGACACCGCGGTGGTGGGCGTGTCGTGCCTGGCCGACGGCGCGGACGCGGTGTTCGCGCAGGCCGTGCTGGACGCCGGTGGTGAGCTCGTCGCCGTGCTGCCGGCCACGCGCTACCGCGAGGCACTGCCGGAGGGGTACCGGCCCGTCTACGACGGCCTGCTCGCCCGTGCGGGCCGCGTCGTCCAGCTCCCGCACGTCACACCGGACCCGGAGGCCTACCGGGAGGCGGGCCGGCGGATGGTCGACGAGTCCGACTCGCTGCTCGCGGTGTGGGACGGCCGGCCGGGACGCGGACCCGGCGGCACAGCCGACGTGGTGGCCTACGCGCGGTCGCGCGGTGTGCCGGTCACGGTTCTGTGGCCGCAGGGCGCCGTTCGCTGAACCCGCGGCCCGGCAGCACCCTCGGCGGGGTGGCCGGTCAGGACAGCTTGGCGACGAGCTCCGCGCGGCTGCGGACGCCGAACTTCGCGAACACGGACTTGAGGTGGTCCTGCACGGTGTACGGCGAGATGGCGAGGCGTGCCGCGATCTCCGACGTCGGCTGCCCGGCCAGCACCTCGTGGCAGACGTCCTGCTCGCGGCAGGTCACGCCGTGCGCCTTGAGCAGCAGCCCCAGCAGGTCCGCGCCGGACGCCCGGCTGACCGTCACGGCCGCGTCGAAGTCGTCGCCGCCCACGAGCCTGCTCGCCTCCAGCAGGACCCAGCCGCCGTGGGCGTCGCGGACCCGCGCCTTGAACGTGCCCGAGCGCGCTCCCGCGGCCGCCGCCCGCAGCATCACCGCGAACCGGCCCGGCGCGACCTCCTCCAGTTCGTCGCGCCACTGCGCCGTGGAGGCGGTCGACGCGCGGATCGTCCCGTCGCCGGCGACGACGACGATGGCGGGCGTCCCCGTCCGCCGGGCAGCCGTCCGTGCCGCGACCCGGGTGGCGGCGCCGAGAGCGGGAGCCACGGAGGCCATGAACTCCAGCTCGCGCTCGCTGAAGTCGCCGGTGCGCACCATTCCCGCGCCGCCCCAGCACGTCTCGTCGGCGCGGAACAACGCCCGCAGCTCGTGCCGCAGGCCCAGCGGCCGCCAGACCTCGTTGAGCCGGGTAGACCGCTGGTCCTCGAGCCTCGCCACCGTGTCGCCGCGCTGGGCCAGCGCCGCGAACGTGTGCGGTTCGCCGGGCGTGTACTCGCACGTCGCGAGCACGGGTTCGTACTGCTGCGGGATGCGGTTGACGCCGCTCGTCATGGTGCTGAACGCTCCGGAGTCCGGGTCCATCGACGCCCAGCACGTGAGCTCGCACGGGACGACGCGGTCCACCAGCGCGATGGCCGCCGCGTGCAGTTCCGCGACGTCGAGCCCCGCGCTCGCCAGTGCCGTGACGTCGCGTCGCACGCCCTGCGCCCGACCCTCCCACATGCTTCGCAGTATGCGCTGGGGCCGGCCCGGCGGGGATCCCAGTTTTCCGGGATACAGCCGCTCCCGCCGCGAGTGGACTCTTCCGGGCATGATGACAACAACCGGCGAGGGCGAAGAGCTGTCCGTGCCCGACGCGAAGATCACCGTCCGCCTCTCCGGCAAGGACACCGGTGGTGCCTGCGAACTGTTCGAGGTGGACGCACCGCGCGACGAGGCCGCGCCACCGCACCGGACTCCGTGGCCGAAGGTGTACTACGTGCTGCACGGGCGCATGGCCGTGTTCCTCGAGGGAGAGCTGCACGACCTGTCACCGGGTGACGCCATCGCCATCCCGCCCGACGCCCTGCACACCTTCACCGTGCACACGCCGTCCGTGCAGTTCCTGGCGTTCGCCGTGGGGGAGCGGATGGGCGCGTTCTTCCGCGACCTGTCGTCGAACGGCCTGGAGGCGCTGTCCCGGCACGGGGTGTCGCGGTGAGCGTCGTCGCCCAGGTCGCCGCCGGGATCGCCGCCCTCGTCCACGTGGTCGTGTGGGTCTGCGAGGCGTTCCTGATCGGACGGGTGCACCGGTCGATGTTCGGCCAGCCCGCCTCGGACGTGCCGGCTATCCGGCTGTGGGCGTTCGGGGTGGGGTTCTACAACCTGTTCCTGGCCGGCGGTCTGGTCGTGGGGCTTTTCGCGTTGCACGGCGGGCAGGAGCTCGTCGGTCGTACGCTGATCCTCTACGTGTCGTGGTTCATGCTGCTGGGCAGCGTGGTGCTGGCCGTGGCCGACCGGCTGGAGCTGAGCCGTCCCCGCAACCAGGCGTGGGGAGGCGTTGCGGCGGAAGGGGTTCCGCCGCTGGTGGTGCTGGTCTTCGCTTGAGAGATCTCTGGGGAGTGGCGTGAAGAAGGTCCGACTGCCGGACGGCGCGGTGATCACGGGCCGCGGCCTGCGCGACGGCAAGATCGTGGAACCGCACCCGCGGTACGGGGTGTACCTGCAGCCCAAGCCCGTCGACGTGCCGTGGGAGCACGACTGGATCGACTGGCCGGACTTCCGGCTGCCGCGCGACCACGAGTCCGCGATCAGGCTGATCCGCTCGCTGCACGCCCGTGCCCTGGCGGGCGAGGAGGTCGAGGTGGCGTGCAGCGGGGGCGTGGGACGCACCGGGACGGTGATCTCGTGCCTCGCCGTGCTCGCCGGGGTGCCCGCCGACGAGGCCGTGGCGTGGACGCGCGCGAACTACCACCGCCGCGCCGTCGAGACGCCGTGGCAGAAGCGCTGGGTCAGGCGTTTCCCGGTCTAGTGGAGCGTCGCACCACTAGTAGGGCTTTGTCAGGTGCGGTGTCGGATGTGGCGCGGATGTGTTGCGGAGCGTTGGGCAAGCGCGGCAACTGCCAGATCCGGGGCAGCGTGCACGCCGTCACCGACTGGGTCTCGGCCGCGGTGGACTGGCGGTTGCTCCTGCTCGAGTCCTGGGACGACCGCAAAGCCGCCGAGGAACATACGGTGGAGATCGCACGCAAGCGGGCTCGGTGCGCCATCCCGCCCTCGCCCATCGCGCAGGTCCGCGCCGAACGCCACCACCTCACCAGGCGGATCGACGGCCTGCGCAACGAGTTCGAGCTGCGCGGATGAACCCGAGGGCACCCGCGATCGGGAACGACAAGAACGTCACACGGAATTGATCACCGCACACGATCGCACTGGCCGCGCACTGGAACCATCCGCCGATCATCAACCTCACCTCGACGACCCCGAACAACCACAACCCGGCCGTGAGATCGAACCCCAGCCCGACCGGTAACAGGCAACCAGACAGTGCACTCCGCTCCACGAAGAGCACGTCGCGGTGACGACTCGCCGATGATGTCCGTCTCTGTGGAGCAGGTTCGAGCGGTCGGGTGAACTTCGCCAGCGCTGGCCGGCATCCGGTGACCGCGGTGCGACGCTGCGACTTGCCGACCAGGCCGAGGAGGTGTTCGAGGTGATGGCACCCGAGCCGCAGCAGTCCCAAGAGTCTGACGCGTCCCGCGCTCGACACGGACCTGAGGTGCATAACACGACATCAGGTCATGCGGGCGGCGTAGTGCAAGCCGGCGCAATTCACGGCGATGTGCACCTGCACGCGGCACCTTCTCCGCTGGCGCAGGTGATACCGCGGCAACTGCCCGCCGCGCCCGGGCTGTTCGCTGGGCGGGCAGCAGACCTGATCGAGCTGGATCATGCTTTGATCACCGCCGCCCCGAGTGGAGCGGGCACCGCCTTGCCTGGACCGATCCGCACCGAACTACCCGTCGCAGGTGCGACGGTGATGGTCTCGGCGATCGGCGGTGCGGGGGGAATCGGCAAGACCTGGTTGGCGTTGGCCTGGGCGCACCGCAACCTGCACCGCTTCCCCGACGGGCAGTTGTTCGTGGACCTGCGGGGGTTCAGCGCGGCTAGCGACCCGGTGGGCCCGGCGGCGGCGGTGCGCGGGTTTCTCGACGCCCTCGGTGTAGATCCCGGACGCATCCCACCGGATCTGGACACGCAGGCGGCGTTGTTCCGGACCCTGGTCGCGGGCAGGCGAATGCTGATAGTGCTGGACAACGCGGCGACCGCCGATCAGGTCGTTCCGCTGCTGCCTGGCAGCCCCACCTGCACCGTGCTGGTCACTGGCCGCCACCGGCTCGCCTCCCTGATCGACCGGTACGGCGCCCGCCACCTCACCCTGGGCGTCCTCACCCCGGACGAGGCACACGCCTTGCTGGCCACGCGCGTCGGCAGTGACCGCATCGTCGCCGAAGCCGACGCCGTCGAGGATCTGATCGAATTGTGCGGCGGCTACCCGCTGGCACTGTCGATCACTGCCCGCAACGCCGCTACCCGCCCCGCCATTTCCCTTGCTGAGATCGCCGCCGAACTGCGCCAACTGGGACTTGAGACACTCGACCACGACACCGACCCCGCAGCGAGCCTGCCCAAGGTGCTGTCCTGGTCCCTACGCCAACTCACTGACACGCAGCGCGCCGTGTTCGGGCTGCTGGGCATCGCTCCCGGCACCGACACCACCCTGCCAGCCGTGGTCTCCCTCACCGGCCTGTCTCCGGCCCGTGCACGGAAGGCCCTCTCCGCTTTGGAAGAAGCATCTCTCACTGAACGACAGTTGCACGGCCGGTACGCGATGCACGACCTGATCCGTGACTACGCCGCCACCACTGCACACGACCTGCCCGACAACGTACGAGAGACAGCCCTGGTGCGGGTGGTGGACTTCTATCTGCACACTGCCCGCACCGCCGACCGCCTCCTCGCTCCCCACCGGCAGCCCGTACGGCCCGACCCACCCGCGCCCGGCGTCCACCCGCACCCGCTGCCCGACGCCGCAGCCGCGACGGCCTGGCTGGAGGCCGAACACGCCACCCTCCTCGCCGCCCAAAACACCGCAATCGCCTTGGGACGCCACCACATCGTCTGGCACCTCGCCTGGACGCTGGAGACTTTCTTCCGCCGGCGGGGGCACCTGCGCGATGCGCTCGCCTCGTGGCGGATGGCGCTGGACGCCGCCGAACACCTGTCCGATCCCGCCATCCGCAGTCGCACTCACCGGTTCCTCGGCAATGTCTGCTCGCTGTTGGGACTGCACGAGGAGGCATCCGAACACCTCAACCGCGCCCTCGACCAAGCCGTGCGCCACCGCGATCTCACCGAACAGGCACACACCCACCAGATGGTCGCACTCGCCTGGGAACGACGAGGGGACGACGGGCAGGCTCTCGACCACGCCCGACATGCCCTCGCTCTCCATCGCACCCTCGGCCATCCGGTGCGGGAAGCCATCGCGCTCAACGCGGTGGGCTGGTACGCCGCGCGCCTGGGCGACTTCGGCACCGCACGCGACCACTGCGGCGCCGCCCTTGCGCTGCTACGACACCAGCATGACCTCGAGGTCGAGGCGTCCGTCCTGGACAGCTTGGGTTTCATCGCTCACCGCACCGGCGACCACCACCAAGCCCTTGATCATTACCAGCACGCCCTCACCCTGTTCCGCACTCTCGGCAACACCTACTTGATCGCAAACACCCTCGACAACCTCGGCCACCCCCACGCCGCCCTGGGGCACGAGCAGGTCCGCGCGATCTGGCGAGAGGCGCTGGAGCTGTACCGGGAACAAAACCGCGACACCGACGCCCAACGCGTCCAACGGCAACTCGACGAACTGAACGAGACCGATCGGGACGGTCGAAACTAACTGGCTCCAACACGATCGTCGGACGTGTCGGTGGCAAATGATGCAGGTGGCGAGGCCGAGAGGACTTCGTGGATGTCGTCGCGGCGTTCCCGGCGGATGCGCAGCCGTTTCATGCTGTGGTACCAGGCTGATCGCGCGCTCCACGACCTACCTGACCGGGCCAGGCCGGAGCCGAGAACGAGCCGTGTTCCGTTTGCGGTGCGCTCGGGAGGGCACAGCCACGCCGATTACCCCACTGGTCCAGGGCTATGCTGACTTATGAAGTCAGCATGATCGACAACCTTCCAGCAGATCCCCGCAGCGCGGTCATCGATGCGGCCCGAGCGGAGTTCGCAGCTCGAGGCTACTTCGCCACGACGCTGATGAATATTTCGATTCGATCCGGCGTACCACTCGCCGCGTTGAAACAGCTGTTCCCAGCAAGGCAATGATCGTCGTCAAAGGACTTCGAGCCCAGTTCGACGAACTGAAATCACAGGTGGACGACGACATTGCCATCCGGATCAATCCTCATGTGGTGGTGACGCGACACAGCCACCTCGCCTGAGACCGCAGTCGAGGTCAAGCGTGAACTCGACCTTCCCGGTGTCATCGCGCCAGCTGTAGCCGCTGGCCAGAAGCAAGGCCTATTCAGCAGCGCCCTCGATGCGTACGAGTTAGCTGCGGCGCTCACGAATAGCCTTTTGCTCCGATGCTTCACCCGTCGCGGTGATGACGCGACAACACATGCCATGTTCGTCGATGTGACCTGTTTGTACGGATTGCTTTCACGAACGACGTAGTGCGGGTTTCTGTCGTGCAGGAAGACAGATAGTCGAACTCACGTCACAGGATCTCAAGCGATTAGGGATGCAAGCGTTCGTCACATCTGCACCCAGCTCTGCCGCACCCAGAAGCTCTGCGAGGCCTGACCCTCTACGTAGTTCTGCGCGAACTCAAATCTTTACTCGCGGTCTGGACAGGCGTCTGCCAGACCTGTCGACGACCGTCCAGACCTGACACCTACACATATAAAAGCCCAGGTCAGCAGCACCTGACAAAGCACCACTAGGAGTCGAGCTCGACGACCGAACGCTTGTGCACCAGCTCGACCACCTCGGGCGGCACCGAGTCGCCGGCTTCCAGGAGCCGGGGCAGCAGGTCGGCCTCGGTCGTCACGGCGCGGAAGAACAGCTCGACCGTCACGTCGTGGCCGGGCCGGTGCACCACGGTGATCTCGTCACCCGGTCCGACGAGGCCCGGCTCCAGCACGCGGAAGTAGGCGCCGGGCCGCGCGACCTGCGTGAACCGCTTCACCCAGCCGCGCTGCCCGAGGAACTCGGCGAACGTGCGGCACGGGATGCGCGGCCCGGTGACCTCCAGCAGCGCCGTGCCGATCCGCCAGTGCTCGCCGACCAGCGCCGTCGTGTGGTCGATGCCCTGCGTGGTGATGTTCTCGCCGAACTGGCCGTTGCCGAGCTCGACGCCGAGCTCGGACGCCCACCAGTCGAGGTCCTCGCGCGCGTAGCCGTACACGGCCTGGTAGTCGCCGCCGTGCACCGACCGGTCGCCGATCGAGTCGCCCGCGACACCGCTGCCGGCCGTCCCCTTGGGACCGGGTGCGGTGACCTCCAGCGGGCCGTCGACCGGGTGCTTGCCGATCCCGGTCGCGCCCGTGCGGGCGTAGTCGACGGGCACCGTCTTGCGGGCGATGTTCAGCGAGAGCACGACAGGCATGGTCCGCACCCTATTGGCCGACCGCGCGGGCGGCGATCGAATTGACGTAGTCCTCGTACTTCCCGACCTTGTAGGTGATCAGGTCCATGCACTCCTGCAGCTGCACCATCTGCTGCCGCACGCGCTCCTGGTGCTCCTTGAGGATGTCGAGCCGCTGCGGCTCGTTGCCGTCGCCCTGGCGGACCAGCTCGGTGTAGCGGCGGATCTCCGGCACCGGCATCCCGGACATGCGCAGCATGATGCACATGCGCAGCCAGTCCACGTCCTGCTGCGTGTAGACCCTGCGACCACCCGGTCCTCTGTGGACCTGGTGCGCGAGGATGCCTTCCTTCTCGTAGAACCGCAGCGCGTGCACGCTCAGTCCGGTGCGTTCGGCGACCTGTCCGATGCTCAAGCCCATGCGTCCGAGCATAGGTTCTTGACCTAGAGACGACTCTAGTTCCTAGGTTTCCCCGCATGACTATGCGTTATCGCGTGCTCGGGGGAACCGGCATCGAGGTCAGCCACCACTGCCTCGGCGCCATGATGTTCGGCTCGGTCGCCAACAACGACCACGAGGAGGGCGTGCGGATCATCCACCGCGCCCTCGACGCGGGCATCAACTTCGTCGACACCGCCGACATGTACTCGGCGGGCGACTCGGAGGTGATCGTCGGCAAGGCGTTGCAAGGCCGGCGCGACGACGTCGTGCTCGCCACCAAGTTCCACTTCCCGCTGGGGGAGGGCCGCAACCGCGGCGGCAACTCGCGCAGGTACGTCGTGCGCGCCGTCGAGGACAGCCTCCGCCGCCTCGGCACCGACTGGATCGACGTCTACCAGGTGCACCGGCCCGATCCGAAGACGGACATCGAGGAAACCCTGTCCGCGCTCACGGACCTGGTGCGGCAGGGCAAGATCCGTGCGTTCGGCTCGTCCACGTTCGGGGCGGAGGAGCTCGTCGAGGCCGACCGGGTGGCGCGCGACCGCGGGCTGATGCGGTTCCGGACCGAGCAGCCGCCCTACTCGCTGCTGGCGCGCGGGGTGGAGCGGTCCGTGCTGCCGACGGCGCGGCGGCTCGGAATGGGTGTGCTGGTGTGGAGCCCGCTGGCCAGCGGGTTCCTGTCCGGGAAGCACCGGCGCGGCGGGGCTGCCGAGGCGTTCCGGGCGACGCTCACCCCAGAGCGGTTCGACGAGTCTTTGCCGGGCAACACGGCGAAGTTCGACGCGGTGGAGCAGTTCGCGGGGCTCGCCGACGAGATGGGGGTGTCGCTGCCGGCGCTGGCCGTCGCGTTCGTGACGACGCACCCGGCCGTGACCTCGGCGATCACCGGTCCGCGCACGATGGAGCACCTGGAGTCGTTGCTGGAGGGCGCCTCGCTGGTGCTGACCGACGACGTGCTGGACCGCATCGACGAGATCGTGCCGCCCGGCGTCGACACCTACGACGTGAGCGGGGGCTGGAAGCCCGCGTCGCTGCTGGATCCCCACCAGCGACGCAGGCCGCTCGATCAGCGCTGACTCACCACCGCTGGGTGCTCAGACCGGTGCCCAGGTAGATCTGGTCGTAGGAGTTGCCGTCGTTGTCGTCGGTGTAGACGACGGTGATGCGGCCCCACGGGTCGACGCCCACGGCCGGCTCGTCCTGCCTGCCGGTGGCGTTGGAGACCGTGAGCTGCCGCTCCGGCCGTCCGGTCGTGGTGCCGTCGGGGTTGTAGACGCTCATGTGCACGTCCTGCGCCTCCGCCGTGGTCACCGCGACGCCGAGCTGGTCGTCGATGCCGATCTGCGGGTCGGCGCCGGTGGTCTGGGCGACGGCACCGCGTGAGGTCCCGGCCGCCGTGAACGACTGGACGCGGACGCCGGACTGCTCCCAGGCGACGGCGAAGTCGCCGTTGAAGCCGGCCGCCACGGCGGGGCGTTTGCCCTGCCCCGTCGTGGTCTGCGCCTGCTTGACGCCACCGGCCGGGGTGACGATCTTGCGGGCGACGTTCGCGTCCGCCTCCCACACGATCACCGCGTTGCCCGCCGCGCCCATCGCGACCTGCGGCTTGGCGTGGGTGCCACCGGCGTTGTTGACCTGCGCCTCGTAGGACTTGGAGCTGATCGACGCGAACATGCTCACGCGGGTGGTGGATGCGTTCGTGCCCTGCTTGTCCTCCCACGTGACCGCGAAACCCGTGCTGTCCGGGTCCGCCGCGACGCTCGGGAAGTACTGCTGGCCGTCGGCGCTCGCGTTGGCCGTGCCGGAACCGGACACGGTGCCGCTCGCGCTGACGGAGCGGACGGCGATGTTGTAGTAGCCGTTGCCGTCCGGGTCCTCGGACCAGACGACGACGGCGCTGCCGTCCTCGCGCACCGACACGTCCGGCTGCCAGTGCCGCCACGTGCCGGTGCCGCCGGTGGAGAGCTTCTTCTCGTAGACCGACGCGCCCTCCTTGTAGAGGCGGATCCAGACGTCGGAGTGGACGGGGTCCTCGGGGGCGGTGGTGTCGCGGTCGTCCTCCCAGACGACGGCCGTGTAGCCGTTGCGGGAGGAGGAGACGGACGCGTTGTCCTGGTCGCCGGTCGAGTCGCTGTTGACCGTCGACCACGTCATCGGGGCAGGGGCGAGCAGCAGGCTCGCGATCAGCAGTGTCTTCACGGCGCCTGCAATCCGGGGTTGTTCGACTCGACGACGTAGCTGCCGACGGTCTTGACCGGGTAGTCGCGGACGGTGACCTTGTCGACGGCGCGGAAGTCGACCCGCATCTCCGCTGAGGTCGTGCGGGTCTTCACGTACCCGCGCAGGTTCTTGAAGTACTTGACGTGCGGGTTCAGCGTCGGGTTGAGGCTGTTGTCGGCCGCGTTGCCGTCACCGCCGGATGTGACCGACGTGGTGACGAGCTCGGTGCCGATGATCCGGTTCTGGGTGCCGTAGTTCTGCATGAGGTTCGCGGCCCAGCTGCGGTGCACATCGCCCGTGAGCACGACGGTGCCCTTGTTGCCGTTGGTGTCCCACGCGTTCTGGATGCGGGTGCGGTTCGCGGTGTAGCCGTCCCAGGCGTCCATGCTCTTCGAGCCGTCCGCCGCGGCGAGCCGTTGCGCGAAGAACACCTGCTGGCCGAGGAAGTCCCACGTGCCGAGCTTCTGCCGCAGGCCGTCGATCAGCCACGTCTCCTGCGACGTGCCGGTGAGCGTGCGCGCGGGGTCGTCGGCGGCCGGGCAGACCTTCGTACCGTCACCGCAGGCCTGGTCGTTGCGGTACTGGCGGGTGTCGAGCATGTGGAACGTGGCGAGGCTGCCCCAGCGGACCCTGCGGTGCAGCAGCATGTTCTCGGCCGTGGGCGCTTGGGCGCTGCGCAGCGGCATGTGTTCGTAGTACGCCTTGTAGGCGGCCGCGCGGCGGGCCTTGAAGTCACCGGCGGGGTTGGTGTCGTTGCGGATCAGGTTCGCGTAGTTGTTCTCGACCTCGTGGTCGTCCCAGACGACCAGCCAGGGCGCTGCGGCGTGCGCGGCCTGCAGGTCCGGGTCGGTCTTGTACTGGGCGTGGCGGACGCGGTAGTTCGCCAGCGTGCTGATCTCCGCGGAGGGCGCGAACTGGCGGACCTTCGTGGTGGTGGCGCCGCCTTCGTAGATGTAGTCGCCGAGGTGCAGGACCAGGTCGGGGTGCTCCTCGGCCATGCGGCGGTAGGCCGTGAAGTAGCCCTCCTCGTAGTGCGAGCACGACGCGAAGAGCATCGTCAGCTCGGGCTGGGTCCCCACGGCCGGTGCGGTGAGGGTGCGGCCGACGGGCGAGATGTGGCCGCCGGTGCGGAAGCGGTACCAGTACTCGCGGCCCGGTTCCAGGCCGGTGAGGGTGACGTGGACGGCGTGCCCGCCCGCCTGGGTGGTGGTGAAGGTGCCGGTGCGGGCGATGGCGGTGAAGCGCTCGTCGGTGGCGACCTGCCACTCGACGGCGGTGTTGGTGCCGGGCATACCGCCGAGACCGTCGGCGTTCAGGGGGTTCGGGGCGAGGCGGGTCCAGATCACGAACCCGTCGGCCGCCGGTTCGCCGGACGCGACGCCCAGGGTGAACGGGTAGCCGATCGCGTTGGCCAGTGCGGGAAGTAGAACTCCGGCGCTCGCTCCCGCGAGCCCGCCCACGATGAAGGTACGTCTCCGTAACGTGGTCATGACCCGCACAGTTACCGAACGCGGGTAAAGGCCCGCCTAATTGCGTGTGGCTGCAGGGTGGTTTCCCACCAGGCGAAAGCCGCGTGCTCGTCGGTGTGCACGTCGAACGCGTCGGCGAGCAGCTCGGCCGCGCTCAGCGGGAGACCCGTGTCGCGGACGGCGCGGTGCAGCAGGGCCACGTGGTCGCGGGACCAGGCGTCGACGCCCAGGCCGGGTAATCGTTCCGCCCGGCAGCACGGCTGGGCGCACACCACGACGTCGAACCACTCGTCGTCGTGGTCGTTGAACGCGACCGTGACGCCGAAGCGGTCGGGGCGCAGGGCGGTGACGGTGCTGTGCCGCGTCTCGAAGCGCAGGTCGTGGGGAAGCGCGGCGAGTCGTCGCGCGGCGTGGCGGTCCGGGCCGGTGATCGGCACGGGGTCGTGGTGGGTGCCGTGGTCCAGCACGACCACCTGCCACGCGTTGTGCGTGAGCCGGAGCGCGGCGGCGAGGCCGGCGATCCCGGTGCCGACGACGAGCGCGGTGCGCGCGAAAGCTGTGAGATCTGTGGCCATGCCCGCCCCTTCCCCCTAGGATCGAGGCTAGCGAACGTTCAGAAATTTCTGAAGACAGGGTGGCTGTGACGGGCGAGACAGGGCGCAGGCACGCGGCGGAGCACCTGGCGTTGACGCTGAGCGGTGCGGGGATGCAGCGGATGGCGGCGCGGGTGCTGGCGGCGTTCCTGTTCACCGACGAGCCGTCGCTGACCGCGGGGGACCTGGCCGAGGAGCTCGGGGCGAGCGCGGGATCGGTGTCCGGCGCGATCAAGATGGTGCTGCAGATGGGGCTGGTCGAGCGGGCGCCCGCGCCCGGCAGCCGGCGTGAGCACTACCGCATGCGCGACCGGGCGTGGACGACGTTGTACGGCAGGCAGCACGCCCCGATCGACGACATCCTGGCCGCCGTCTCGGCCGGGGTGCGGTCCGTCGGGCCGGGGCCCGCCCGCGAACGGCTGGAGTACATGCGGGACTTCTACGAGTTCCTGCTCGGCGAGGTGCCTTCGATCATCGAGCGGTTCGAGCAGCGCCGTGGAGGATCCCGGCCATGACGAGGTCGAGCAGCCGCTTCGCCTGATCGGCGTCCTGGTTCTGGGCGACCGCGACCAGCAGCGTCATCACGTCCAGCGGCTGCGCGGTGGCGCCCAGCGGGGCCAGCAGCCGCGTGATCGCCTCGGTCAGCTTGGCGCGGCTGTGCTCGAACGGGTTGCCGCCCAGGGCGATCACGGCCTGCAGCGCGTCCTTGAGGTCACGCTTGGTCGCGATGTAGGCGATGAAGCGGTTCATCCACTCCCGCAGCGCCGACTCGGGGTCGTTGCTCTCCAGCAGTTCGGGGGCCGCGTCGCAGAGCTTCTCCAGCTCCGTGCGGTAGACGGCCTCGATCAGCGCTTCTCGGGTGGGGAAGTGCCGGTAGAGCGTGCCGATGCCGACGCCGGCTTCCTTGGCGATGGCGCCCAGCGTCGTGTCCCCGCCGTGGGTGAAGGCGTCCAGTGCCACCTCGAGCAGCAGTCCCCGGTTGCGGACGGCGTCAGCGCGCACTTCATCACTCCTGTGGGTCACTTGCCAAACGGAGGGCCCTCCGTTTACGGTGGAACCCGAACCGGAGGAACCTCCGTTTCAGTGTACGACACAGGCAGGGGAATCGGATGAGTGAGCGCATCACCACCCCGTTCGGCTTCGAGAGCACCGCTCTCGAGGTCGTCGAGGGGGTCGACCTCTCCGGCCGTCGCGCCGTGGTCACGGGTGGGGCGTCGGGCATCGGCGTCGAGACCGTGCGGGCGCTGGCCGCCGCGGGCGCTGAGGTCACCATCGCAGCGCGCGACGTCGAGGCGGGGCGCGGGGTGGCCGCCGAGGTGTCCGCCTCGACGGGCAACAGCGCGGTTCTGGTCGCCCCGCTGGAGCTGACCTCGCAGGAGTCGGTGAAGGCCTTCGCGCGCAACTGGGACGGCCCGCTGCACCTGCTGATCAACAACGCGGGTGTGATGGCGACGCCGCTGACCCGCACGCCGGAGGGCTGGGAGCTCCAGTTCGCCACGAACCACTTCGGCCACTTCACCCTGACGCTGGGCCTGTTCGCCGCTTTGCGCGCCGAGGGCGCCCGCGTCGTGAACGTCAGCTCGACCGGCCACCTGGCGAGCCCGGTGGTGTTCGACGACATCCACTTCGAGCGCCGCGAGTACGACCGCTGGCAGGCGTACGGCCAGTCGAAGACGGCGAACGTCCTCTTCGGCGTCGAAGCGGGCCGCCGCTGGGCCGGCGAGGGCGTCACGATGAACGCGCTGATGCCCGGCGGCATCCTGACGGCCCTGCAGCGCCACATCACGCCGGAGGAGCTGGAGGAGAGGCGCAGGCTGCGCGGCGGTGGCAAGCCGGTGCGGTTCAAGACGCCGGAACAGGGCGCGGCCACCACGCTGGTGCTGGCCGTCTCGCCCCTCGTGGAGGGCCGCTCGGGCCTCTACTTCGAAGACTGCGACGAGGCGCTCCCGCACGCCGAGGGCATGACGGACGGCCTGGCCGCCCACGCGGCCGATCCCGAGGCCGCCGCCCAGCTGTGGGAGGTCTCCGAGGAAACGCTGAAGGTGCACGCATGATCACCACAGGATTCGGTTTCGAGACCACGGCGGAAGAGGTCGTGGAGGGCGTCGACCTCTCCGGCCGCCGCGCCGTCGTCACCGGCGGGGCGTCGGGCATCGGCGTGGAGACCGTCCGCGCCCTCGCCGCCGCCGGCGCCGAGGTGACGATCGCGGCCCGCGACGCCGACGCGGGCCACCGGGTGGCCGCGTCCCTGGCGAGGTCCACCGGCAACAGCGCCATCTCGGTCGCCAAGCTCGACCTGGCGTCCCAGGCGTCGGTGAAGGCCTTCGCCCGCAACTGGGACGGCCCGCTGCACCTGCTGATCAACAACGCGGGTGTGATGGCCACGCCGCTGACCCGCACGCCGGAGGGCTGGGAGCTCCAGTTCGCCACGAACCACCTCGGCCACTTCACCCTCACCCACGGCCTCTTCAACTCCCTGCGAGCCGAAGGCGCCCGGGTCGTGAACGTCAGCTCCTCGGCCCACCTCATGAGCGACGTCGTCTTCGACGACCTCCACTACACCCGCCGCGAGTACGACCGCTGGCAGGCCTACGGCCAGTCGAAGACCGCGAACATCCTCTTCGGCGTGGAGGCAGGCCGCCGCTGGGCCGGCGAGGGCGTCACGATGAACGCCCTGATGCCCGGCAGCATCGCCACGAACCTCCAGCGCCACCTGACCACGGAGGAACTCCAAGACCGCATCCGCCGCAGCGGCGCCACGGCCACCCGCCGCGTGAAGACGCCGGAACAGGGCGCCGCCACCACCCTCGTCGTCGCCACCTCGCCCCTGCTGGACGGCATCTCCGGCCGGTACTTCGAGGACTGCGCCGATGCGGCGCCCGTCGCGGGTGGCTCGCATCTTCGCGGTGTGGCTCCTTACGCGCAGGATCCGGAGTCGGCTGCCCGGTTGTGGGAGGTGTCCGAGGAAACCCTGTGGTCGCTGAAGGCGGCCTGAGGTCCGCGTAGCCGCCGGATGCCGCGCCAGGCTTGGGGGCGAGGCGGTGGCTGTCGCGGGCGACTCACATACCTCTGCGGTGTGGCTCTCTACGCGCAGGATGCGGAGTCGGCTGCCCGGCTGTGGGAGGTGTCCGAGGGAACCCTGTGGTCGTTGATGGCGGCCCGAGGTCCGCGGGGAGCGACGCCATCGGGCGCAGCGCCCGCGCCTGGGGAGGGGCGGTGCCTGTCGCGGGCGACTCAGACCTCTGCGGTGTGGCTCTCTACGCGCGGGATCCGGAGTGGGCTGCTCGGCTGTGGGAGGTGTCCGAGGAAACCCTGTGGTCGCTGAAGGCGGCCTGAGGTCCGCGGGGCGCGACGCCATCGGACGCCGCGCCTGCGCCTGGGGAGAGGCGGTGCCTGTCGCGGGCGACTCGCACCTCCGAGGCGTCGCTCCTTACGCGCAGGACCTGGAGTCGGCTGCCCGGCTGTGGGAGGTGTCCGAGGAAGCTCTCTGGTCGTTGAAGGCGGCCTGAGGTCCGCGTAGTCGCCGGATGCCGCGCCAAGACGCGGGAAGGGGCGACCGCTGACCGGCCGTGCGGGAGCGCAGCTTCGCTCTCCGGCGTGGAGGTGCGCTATCCGACTCTGTGCCGGGAGCGGTGCCGCAGCTGGCTGGTGGGGTTGAAGGGTGGCGGCCTTGCGGTCCTGTGCCGCGTCGGCCGGTTCCGTCCCACGGCTCGGAGGAGTTCCGCGCGGGTGGCAAGGCAGCATCACTATCGCCCCCATGCCGTCACGGCCCGCCGTCGGCGTTCAGCGACCACCAGCCTCCCCAGCCCACGCGCTAGAGGTCTGGACCATTTCGTGCTTCAATGACAGAGGGTCGCCGCCTGTAAGCGAAAGGTGAGTGAATGTCTGCCCGCACGTTCCCCAGGGCGCTGACAGCCCTGCTGCTGCTCCTGAGCACCCTCATCCCCACCCAGGCACAGGCCCAAACTGAACCGCAACCTCGGGCTGCCGACACCTGCGCCCTCAAACCGCGCCCCGCGGGCAAAGTTCTCCACGGCTACTGGGAGAACTGGGACGGCGCGGCGAATGGCGTGCACCCGCCGTTCGGCTGGACCCCGATCACCGACGCCCGCATCAAGCAGCACGGCTACAACGTGATCAACGCTGCCTTCCCGGTCATCCGCTCCGACGGCACCGTGCTGTGGGAGGACGGCATGGACACGGGCGTCAAGGTCGCCACGCCGGCCGAGATGTGCGCGGCGAAGGCCGCCGGGGCCACGATCCTGCTGTCGATCGGCGGCGCCACCGCGGGCATCGACCTGAGCTCGGCGGCCGTGGCGAACCGGTTCATCGCGACCGTGGTGCCGATCCTCAAGAAGTACAACTTCGACGGGATCGACATCGACATCGAGACCGGGCTGGTGGGCAGCGGCAACATCAGCCAGCTGTCGGCGTCGCAGGCGAACCTCGTCCGCATCATCGACGGGGTGCTGGCGGCGATGCCGCCGGGGTTCGGGCTCACCATGGCACCGGAGACCGCGTACGTGACGGGCGGCAGCGTCGTGTACGGCTCGATCTGGGGCGCCTACCTGCCGATCATCAAGAAGTACGCGGACAACGGGCGTCTGTGGTGGCTGAACATGCAGTACTACAACGGGTCCATGTACGGGTGTTCCGGTGACAGCTACCAGGCCGGCACGGTGCAGGGGTTCGTGGCGCAGACGCAGTGCCTCGACAAGGGGCTGGTCGTGCAGGGCACCACGATCAAGGTGCCCTACGACAAGCAGGTTCCCGGGTTGCCCGCGCAGCCGGGAGCCGGTGGCGGGTACATGAGCCCTTCGCTGGTGGGGCAGGCGTGGAACAGCTTCGGTGGCCGGCTCAAGGGGTTGATGACCTGGTCGATCAACTGGGACGGTTCGAAGGGCTGGACGTTCGGTGACAACGTGAAGTCGCTGCAGGGCCGGTAGGAACGCGGAAGGAGCCATCGGGCGGCTGCCCTCGCGGCACGTACCGGGAGGCCGTCAGCCGCGCGTCCGCCACTCCGGTTCGCGAGCAGGTTCTCAGAGCACGATGGTGTTCTGGCCCGCGGCGATCCGCCACTCCCCGTCCTCTTTGGACAGGACGTAGAGCGGCGAGCCCTCGTTCTGGTCGGGCAGTGGTGTGCCGTCGGGGCGGATCGGGCGTTGGCGGATCTTCACGGCCGCCACGTCCGGGCGGATGAACAGCACGTGCGCCACCTCGTAGGTGGCGGTCGCCTCCTTCGTCGCGCCGGGCAGGACCCGGCGGGTGAAGGAGGCGATCTCGTCACGGCCGGTGAGTCGCTTGCCGTGGGCGGTGGTCCAGATCGCGTCGGGGCGGAAGAGGTCGATGAACTCCTCCGCGAGCTCGTTCCGCTGGGAGTGCTCGACGGTGGCGACGAGCTTCTCGATGCCGGAGATGTCGGTCATGGTCGAGATGGTGGTGTCTCGACCTGGCTGGAGGTCAAGCCCGGCCGCGGACACCGCGGCCGGGCCGGAGGGAGTCAGCGGGGCGCGACCCGCGACTCGTACGGCGCGGGCTTGTACCGGGGGTCGAAGAAGCAGCCCGTGCCGTACTCCCGGTCGTGGCCGGCGCAGGAGGCGGCGATCAGGAACGGGTTGGAGCGCAGGCCGCGCTTCTCCCAGGTGGAGAGGGACTGCATGGCCGCGGCGTACTCGGAGTCGCTCAACGAGCTGTGCGTCGCCTCGGTCGTGAAGGTCTGCACGAGGTTGTACCAGCGGCCTGCCTTCCGCACGGTGTCGCGGTAGGCCGACTCGTGCTCGACGAACGCCGTCGGGTCGCCGATCGCGTGCAGGGACAGGACCGGGATGTCGATCTTGCCCGTGAGGTCGCTGTCGTACGCCAGTTCGGCGCGGGCCGCGGGGTCGGCGGCGAAGCGTTCGACGCCCGCGTTCAGGGCTTGGTCGTCGTGCGAACCCTTGTAGACCACGCCGGCGTTGCTCCACGGGTTCCGGTCGCCCAGTCGGTTGTGGACGATGTCGCGGAACGTGAACGTCGCGAAGTTCAGGTGCGAGTTCAGGGTTTCCTCGGGGATCTTGGTGACGGCGAGGACGTCGGTGAGCTTCTGCTGCTGCTCGGGGGTGCGGCTGCCCGCCACGCCGAGGCATTCCTCGATGCGGCCGCGCAGGCCGGCGGACGTCATCGTCGAGCCGGGCCGCAGGCCCTGCCACAGCGGGTACTGCGCCTCGGACGGGCGCGGGTGGTTGCCGCAGTAGTACTGGTAGACCACGCGCAGGTCGACGCGGTAGTCGTAGCCGCGCGAGCCGCCCGCCATCACGCCGTTGGTGAGCAGCGCCGCGTCGTAGCCCCGGTAGAGCTCGACGGTCTTGGCCGCGACGTTGCCGCCCCACGACTGCCCGTGCAGGAACACCTTGTGCGGCTTGAGCATCCCGCTGACCATGCGGCGCAGGTTGTCCGTGTCCTCCGCCGCCATCCGCGTGCCGTAGCCGCCACGCCGGTAGGACGTGCCGGCCCAGGCATAGCCCTCCTCGACCATGACGGCCCAGCGGTTCAGGTCGTCACGGGTGCGCTCGGGCGTGGGGTCGCCGAGGTCGGGACCGCCGTGCGAGTGCACGACCAGCGCCTTGTTCCACTTCTTCGGCACGGCGACCGTGTAGTACGCGCCGTTGGCGTCCCGGCCCTCGTAGCAGGTGGTGCCGGCGGGGACGTTCTCCGGGCACGGTGCGGTCGGGGGCAGGTGCACCGGCGACGTGAGACTCGCGGTGAGTGCGAATGCCGGCAGGACGTTCATGGCGGGAATCGTCAGCCCGCGGCGGCGAGTGGTCCAGCTCACTCGTCCGAACTTGGGACTTCCCTGACGTTACGATCAGGGGCGTGCGGTACCCACCTGAGCCCTGGCACATGAGGGGATCCGCTGTGATCTCCGTGTTCCGCGTACCGCGCGACGAGGTGCCGCGGGAGCACCTGCCGCGCGGCGCGAGACCCATCACCCTGGCGGGCAGCGCCTTCGTCGCCGTCGCGTTCGTGTCGTACGAACCGGGTAGCGTGCTCACCTACGAAGAGCTGCTCGTCGCGGTGCCGGTCCTGGACCGCGGGACGGTGGCCGTGTCCGTGCCGCAGATCTGGGTCGACAGCGAGGCGTCGCGGCAGGGCGGCCGGGAGCTGTGGGCCATCCCGAAGCAGCTCGCCCGTTTCGGCGCGGGCTCGTCGATCGCGGCGGTCGCGGTCAAGGGCCTTCTGCCGCTGCCGGGCAGGTGGCGGTTCGCGGGTCCGATCGCCCAGCACCTCGACGGCAGGGACGTGCGCGCCCGAGCCGTCATGTCCGGCCGCTACCGCTTGGCCAAGGCCGCGTGGCTGGTGCCGGCCGGCGGGCCGCTGGGCTACCTGACCGGACGCACGCCGCTGGTGAGCGTCGCGGTGGACGACATGAGGCTGACGTTCGGTCAGGGCTCGTAGCGGACGCTGTTCAGCACGTGCCGGGCCCAGGCGTGGTCAGCCGGGTCGTCGTACAGGCACGTCACGAGCAGCAGTTCGCCGAACCGCGCGACGTGGCCGTAGAACTCGTGCCGCTGCGCGGTGAGCCACAGCGCGTGCCGCAGCTCGACGCCGTCCCGCACCAGGAACTGCTGGTCGGCGGGCACGTCCGGCGCGTTCTCCAGAGCCATCCCGAGGAACCGGTCGGCGGGCATGCCCTGCAGCTTGCGGGTGTCGACGAACACCGCGCGGCCGGGTGCGGCGAACCGCAGGCCGTCCGGGAGCAGGTGCGGTGCCAGGCCGGCGGTGCGCTCGACGCTCCACGGGCCGCGCACCTCCTGCTGAATCGAGATCGGCAGGGCGACCGGGAAGGCGCTGAGCACCCGGTCGCGGTCCCAGGTCGTGCCGAGCAACGGGTGCTCGACGAGCTCGGGCGGCGTGCCGGGCTCGACGACCTCCGCGACGACCTCGGCGCCGTGCAGGTCGTTCCACGGCTTGATGTCGTGCGCGAACGTGCCCGTCAGCCGCAGCGACGGGTCGCCCCACGCCTCGGCGGCGCGCCGGGCGGCCGCGGCGGTGACCCGCATCCACGCGTCGAACCACAGTTCCAGGTCACCGGTCAGCTCGACGGGGAGCGCGCAGCGGACGTACGCCTGCTCGCCCAGCAGCACGTTGCCGTCCGCGAGACGTTCGGCTCCCGCCGCGCCGGCGGGCAGGCCGAGGTCCAGGTCCAGGGCGCCCGACTCGTCGACCTCCGCGCCGCAGCACGCGCAGGCCGTCATCCGATGTACCGCACGCTGTTGAGCACGTGCTGTGCCCACGCGCTGTCTGCCGGGTAGCGGTACACGCAGCGCACGGAAATCATCGTGCCGGGACGGACGACGTGCCCGTGGAAGACCTGTTCCTCGTGGCCGTCGATGACCTCGCTGAGCCAGAACGCGTGCCGCAGCTCGGGGCCGTCGTGGGAGACGGAGTGCTCGGCGGTGGCGGGGTAGCCGTCGAGGACCGCGCCGAGGAAGTCGCTGACGCTGCCACCGGTGAGGTCGGCGTAGACGTCGAGCGCCACGCGGCGGCCGGGGCTCGTGAACCTGACCGTGCGACCCTCGACCGCGCACCGCATGCCCTCGGAGCGTTCGACGGACCAGACCTCGCCGAGCGTCTCGCGCACGGGAACGGGCAGCGGGTGCCGGATGCGGCACAGCACCTCGTCGCGGTCCCATTCCCGCTCCAGCAACGGGTGCGAGGTGAAGTAGGGGAGCTCGTCGGTGTTGAGCACGGCCGCCTCGACCGGCACGCCGAAGACGTCCCACGGCTTGATGACGTTCGCGAACCTGCCGGCGACGCGCAGGTTCGCGTACTGCTCGTCGTTGTCCCACACGGCGTGCGCGTACATCGCGTCGACTTTGCTGATCTGCGTCCACGCCCCGAACATGAGCTCCGTTCCGCCGGTCAGCCGAACCGGGAGCAGACAACGGAGGTAGGAGTCACCGTCCGGTCCGACGAGCAGTCCGCCCGTCGGCGCGCCCAGCTGCCCGCCGGGTACGCCGATCAGTTGCTCCGGACGGTTCAGCCGGTAGTCGATGCGGTCGGTGGACGGGATCTCGGCTCCGCAGCATCCGCATTGGACGGTCATGCGCGCATGTTAGAGCTCCTCGTCCGAGAGCAAACGGGAACGCACCAAGAAGCGCACTCCCAGTGGTGCCTCCAGGGAGAAACCGCTCCCACGACCCTTCACGACGTCGATCGTCAGGTGCGTGTGGCTCCAATGCTCGAACTGCGCCGCGGACATCCAGACGGGAACCGTGAAGGCCTCCGCGGGCGGGTCGGGGTCCACGTCGAGGTCGCCGAGGTGCACGTCCGACGAGCCGGTGCGGAACTCCCCGAGCGGGTAGCACATCGGGGCGGAGCCGTCGCAGCACCCGCCGGACTGGTGGAACATCAGCTCGCCGTGGTCAGCCCGGAGGCGGCGCAGGAGAGCCGCCGCCTCCGGGGTCAGGGCCACGCGGGGCATCAGAAGAAGCCCTGGGCGTTCTGCGAGTAGCTGACGAGCAGGTTCTTGGTCTGCTGGTAGTGGTCGAGCATCACGCGGTGGTTCTCGCGGCCGATGCCGGACTGCTTGTAGCCGCCGAACGCCGCGTGCGCCGGGTAGGTGTGGTAGTTGTTCACCCACACGCGGCCCGCCTGGATGTCGCGGCCGGCGCGGTAGGCCACCGAGCCGTCGCGCGACCACACGCCGGCGCCCAAGCCGTAGAGCGTGTCGTTGGCGATCTTCATGGCGTCGTCGTAGTCGGAGAACCGCGCGACGGAGACGACCGGGCCGAAGATCTCCTCCTGGAAGATCCGCATCTTGTTGTCGCCCTCGAACACCGTCGGCGTCACGTAGTAGCCGCCGGACAGCTCGCCGCCGAGGTCGGCGCGCTCGCCGCCGGTCAGCACGCGGGCGCCCTCCTGCCTGCCGATGTCGATGTACGACAGGATCTTCTCCAACTGGTCGTTGGACGCCTGCGCGCCGATCATCGTCTCGGTGTCGAGGGGGTTGCCCTGCTTGACGGCCTTGGTGCGCTCGACGGCGTCACCGAGGAACTGGTCGTAGATGTCGCTCTGGATCAGCGCCCGCGACGGGCACGTGCAGACCTCGCCCTGGTTCAGCGCGAACATCGTGAAGCCCTCGAGAGCCTTGTCGTAGAAGGCGTCCCGTTGCGCGGCCACGTCGTTGAAGAACACGTTCGGCGACTTGCCGCCGAGCTCCAGCGTGACCGGGATGATGTTCTCGCTGGCGTACTGCATGATCAGCCGGCCGGTGGTCGTCTCGCCGGTGAACGCCACCTTCGCCACGCGGCGCGAGGACGCGAGCGGCTTGCCCGCCTCGACGCCGAAGCCGTTGACGACGTTGAGCACGCCCGGCGGGATCAGGTCGGCGATCAGCTCCATCAGCACGTGGATCGACGCCGGCGTCTGCTCGGCCGGCTTGAGCACCACCGCGTTGCCCGCAGCCAGGGCGGGGGCGAGCTTCCACGTCGCCATGAGCAGCGGGAAGTTCCACGGGATGATCTGCCCGACGACGCCCAGCGGCTCCTGGAAGTGGTAGGCGACCAGGTCCTCGTCGATCTGCGAGATGCCGCCCTCCTGGGCGCGGATCACGCCCGCGAAGTAGCGGAAGTGGTCCACCGCGAGCGGCAGGTCCGCGGCCAGCGTCTCGCGGACCGGCTTGCCGTTCTCCCACGTCTCGGCGACCGCGAGCTTCTCGAGGTTCTCCTCGATGCGGTCGGCGATCCTGATGAGGACGTTCGCGCGCTCGGCTGGTGAGGTCTTGCCCCACGCGCGGGCGGCGCCGTGGGCCGCGTCGAGCGCGAGCTCGACGTCCTCGGCGGTGCCCCGGGCGATCTCGGTGAACTCCTCACCGGTGACCGGGGTGGGGTTGGCGAAGTACTCGCCCTTGGCGGGCGGCACGTACTCGCCTCCGATGAAGTGGTCGTACCGGTCGCGGTACGTGACCACGCTGTCCGGTTGTCCCGGAGCCGCGTACTTCGCCATGGGCGTTCCTCCCGCGTCGTTGCGAACAGGCGGCGAACGTAGAACCGGCAACGTTTCACCCGCGTTGCATCCGATCGGAGCAACGAGATGCTTGCAGGTGCGGCGACGTGACCTGCATCCTTGACTGATGCACCCAGCTGAGCTGGGGGACGCCCGCCCGGTGATCTTCGAGTCGTGGCGGCGGTCCCTCGCCGCGCGCGTCGACCCGGACCGGCACGAGGCGCCGGTCGTCTACGCGCCCGACGAGATCGAGGACCTGCGGGGCGCGCACCCGCTCGCGCACACCGTCCCGCTGCTGCGCGGAACCCTGTCGCTGGACGACATGATCATGATCGTCACCGACGCGCGCGGGCACATCCTGTGGTGCGAGGGCGACAACCGGATCCGCCACCGGGCGGACCGCGTCCACCTCACCGAGGGCTCGCGCTGGAGCGAGGACGTCATCGGCACGAACGCGATGGGCACCGCTCTCGCGACCGGCCGTCCGGTCACCGTGCACTCGCGCGAACACCTCGTGCGCACCTACCACGGCTGGACGTGCGCCGCGAGCCCGATCCACGACCCGCACACCGGCGTCCTGCTCGGCGTCGTCGACATCAGCGGGCCGCTCGAGACCATGCACCCGGCCGTCGCGCAGCTCGTGTCCGCGGCCGCCCAGCTCGCCACGCACCACCTGCGGCAGTTCGCCCCGCGCCGGCACGTGCTGACGCTGCGGTTCCTCGGCGGGCTGCACGCCGACCTCGACGGCAGGCCGCTCGCGCTCACGCTGCGCAACGCCGAGGTGCTGACCGCCCTCGCCCTGCACCCCAAGGGGCTGACGGCCGAGCAGCTCGCGTTGTCGCTCTACGGCGAGCGCGGGAACCCGACCACGGTCCGCGCGGAGCTGCACAGGCTGCGCGCGCAGCTCGGTGGTGTCCTGCTGACGAGGCCGTACCGGCTCGACGCGGTGGTGCGCGGCGACTTCCTGGACGTGCGGACGGCACTGCGGTCCGGCGACGCGGGCAGGGCGACCCGGCACTACAGCGGTGACCTGCTGCCGCGCTCGGACGCCCCGGTGGTCCGCGAGGAACGGACCGACCTGGCCGCCGCGGTGCGCAAGGGCGTGCTGGAGCGAGGCGACCTCGACGCGCTGCTGGCGTTCGCGGACAGCGGGGAGGACGCCGAGGTGCTCGAACGCCTGCGGATGTCGCTGCCCGTCACCGACCCCCGTCACGCCCTGGTCTCCTCGCGCCTGAGAAGGGCGCTGGAATAGGCTTTCCCGCAAGGGGAGGGCAAGTGAAGCAGTGCATCAACTGCATGACCAGGTTGCCGCGCAAAGAGGTCACCGAGGTCGCGTGGTGTGCCTTGTGCGCGCCGTGCCTGCGGGTCGTGGCGGACCAGATGAAGGTGCTGCACGACAGGCCGGGTGGCGCGCCCGTGCAGATCCAGCAGTGCGGCTGGTGCGGTGTCGCGCGGTCCTGCGGTACCGGGGCGCGCACGCGGTGCCTGGTGTGCCTGGACGACAGGTCGGTGCCGGACCCGGCGGTGCAGGAGATCGCGCACCGGCTGGAGCTCGACGGCACCTGGCGGGAGAACTCGGAGCTCATCGCCGCGACGACGGTCAAGGTCCGGCTCGCCAGGTACGCCCGGCCCGGCTGGACCGTGCTCGCGACCGACGTGCACGGGCTGCCGTGGACGGGCTTCCGCTGGCTCACCAAGTCGCACGGCACGTGGGGCCGCAACGACGAGACGGGCGAAGTGCAGCAGCTCAAGCGTGTGCGAGGGGAGGCGACACTGCTCTACCTCGTGCGGTACGGCAAGGTGCTGAAGTTCGGGCGCGGCAGCGCGGACAGGGTGGGCGCGCACGTCTCGCAGGGCGCCGTGCCGGTTCTCGTGCTGGCCGCGCCGGGCGAGCAGGTCGCCGTCGCGAGGGACCGGCTCAAGCGCGAGCACCGCGGCGAGGTGGTGTCGCCGCGGACGCCGGTCGACCTCTTCGCCGTGCTGCCCGGCGGCGAGGACGTCACCGATCGGTTCTCGCGGAGTTGATCGGTGCCCGGCCGGGTAGTCCTGCACCGTGGACGAAGTCGTCGTGGTGGGACAGATCGCGCGGGACCTGGTCCTCGTCGTCGACGAGGTGCCGGACGCCGGGGGCACCGCGCCCGTGCGGGAGCGCCGGGAGATGCTCGGCGGCAAGGGCGCCAACATCGCCGTCGGCCTGGCGCAGCTGGGCGCGCCGGTCGCGCTCGTGGGCGTGGTCGGTGACGACGACGTCGGCGAGCGGCTGATCGCGCGGGCCGCCGCGGACGGGATCGCGACCGGAGCGGTGGTGCGCCGGCCGGACCAGGAGACCGGGCTGATCGTCGACGTCGTGGCGGACGGCTGGCGCTACCTGGAGCACCTCCCGGACGCCCTGCTGCTGCGCGAGGAAGACCTGCCGGTCGACCTGGTCGAGGGCGCGGCCGCCGTGGTCGTGCAGCTGCAGCAACCGCCCGAGGTCGCGCTGAAGGCCGCGCGGGCGGCGCGGGGCCGCGTCGTGCTCGACGGCGCGCCCGAACGGCTGCGGGCCGGACTGCTGGAGTCCGCCGACGTCGTGCGCGCCGACCACCGGGAGGCCGAGCTGCTCACCGGCCGGACGATCAGGACGGCGGACGACGCGGTGAGCGCGGCTCGCGAGCTGATGCCCAAGGAGCTCGTCGCGTTCGCCGTGGACGACGTGGGCAACGTGTTCGTCTGGGACGGAGGAGAGCTGGTGGTGCCCCTGGGCGACGTCGAGGTCGTCGACACGACCGGCGGCGGCGACGCGTTCGTGGCGGCGCTGACGTTCGCGCTCACGCGGGGAGACGGTCCCGAGGACGCGGCCCGGCTGGCCGTGGAGGCGTCCGGGGCCACCGTGACGCACCCCGGCGGACGGCCGGACCTCACCGGACGCTGATCAGTCGCGTTATCGTTGTCGGCGTCCGATGAGGGGAGGGGTCCGCGTGCGAGTGCTCGCCGTAGTGCTGTTGTTGCTGCTCTCCGCCACGCCCGCGCACGCCGCCGCGGGAACGTACCTGCGGCTCGGGCACTTCTCGATGGACCAGGCCCGCGTCGACGCCTCACTCGACGGCGTCGAGCTCGGCACCCTCGACTACGCCGACCTCTACGACTACCGCCGGGTCGAACCGGGCGAGCACGTCGTCGAGTTCCGCGCGGCCGGCTCCGATCCCGGCAGCCCGGTGCTGCGGTCGGTGCTCGTGCGGGCCGGGGCGGGCAAGGCGTACACGGTCGTCGACATCGCGTCGTCGATGAAGGTGCTGGAGGACGACGTCAGCCTGCCGCCGAACGGGCAGGCACGGCTGCGCGTGATCAACGCGGGCGACGCCGAGATGGACCTCCTGCGCGGCAGCGTGTTCGTGCACCGGGGCGTGCAGCCGACCTCGACCACCGGCTACGTCGTGATGCTGCCCGGCTCGGACGCCCTGCAGGTGCTCCCGCGCGGCAAGGACTCGACGAGGCTGGAGGCGACGCTGGAGAGCGGCGCCGTCTACTCGTTGCTGGTCAGCGCCCGGCGCATCGAGCTGCGCACGGACGCCAAGGGCGCGGAGGTCGTGCCCGGCGGCGGCCAGGAGACCGGCTTCGGCGGCATGGCGGGTGGCTGGGACTGGGTGACGGCGCTGGTCATCGCGCTCATCGTGGGCATCGCGATGCACTCGGCGCGCGACAGGCTGTTCCGGTTCGGCTGATGGCCAGGGGCAAGCTCCTCATGGGGGCGGCGGTGCTGGTCACGCTGATCTACGTGGTCAAAGGCCCCGGCGGGGACGAGGTGCCGGAGCCCGTCACGGTCCGGATCCCGTCGATCGGAGTCGAGACGTCCCTCGAAGCGCTGGACGTCGACTCCTCCGGGGCGCTGGAGCCGCCGACGCGCGCGGACAGGGCCGGGTGGTACGCCAAGGGCGTCGCGCCGGGGGACGCCGGGCCCGCGGTGATCTCCGGCCACATCGACTCGAAGACCGGGCCGGGCGTGTTCTTCCGGCTGCCCGAGCTCAGGCCCGGTGCCGAGGTGCTGGTCGAACGCGAGGACGGCAGCAAGCTGACGTTCGTCGTGCACAACTCCTACTCGACGCAGAAGACGGCGTTCCCGACGGCCGTGGTCTACGGGCCGACGCCGTTGTCCGAACTGCGGCTCGTGACGTGCGGCGGGGAGTTCGACCGGGTCGCCGGCAGCTACCGCGACAACGTCATCGTGGAAGCGGTGCTGAAAGCCTGACCGTCTCGTCCGCCCACCGCGCGAGCAACGTGGCGTCGTGCGAGATCGCCAGCACCCCGGCGCCCGACTCCCGCTGGTAGGCGCGGATCACGCCGACCAGCGCGGCCGTCGTGGAGGCGTCCAGCATCGTCGTCATCTCGTCGCAGATCAGGTAGCGCGGCCTCAGCGCCAGCGCGCGGGCCAGGCAGGCGCGCTGCAGCTGGCCGTCGCTGACCTCGTGCGGGCGGCGGTCCAGCAGGTCGCCGGTGAGCATGACCAGGTCGGCGAGCTCGGTGACGTCCCCGCCCCGCAACGGCTCCGCGATCGCCTGGCGCAGGGTGAAGCGCGGGTCGACCGAGAGCCGGGGCTGCTGGAACAGCACGCCGATCTTCGTGCGCTGGGTCGCCTTGAACCGGAAGCCGGTGACCGTTTCGCCGTCGATCTCCACGGTGCCCGAGAAGGGCTTGTGCAGCAACGCGAGCACTCGCGCCACAGTGGACTTGCCCGAACCGCTCGGGCCGGCGAGACCGGTCGTCCGTCCCGGCTGGACGGTCAGGCTGACGTCGGTGACCACCGGGTCGCGGTAGCCGGCGGTGATGCCGGTGCCGGTCAGCACGGGCGGTGGCACGCGACGGCGTGCGGGTCGTCGGTGAGCACGGGGCGGTCCTCGCAGACGGCGGCGGCCTGCCCGCAGCGCGGGGCGAACGCGCAGCCCGCCGGCAGGTCGGTGAGCAGGGGCGGCTGGCCGGGAACGGGCAGGAAGTCCCGCTCGGGCAACGCGTTGGCGAGCCCGCGGGCGTAGGGGTGCCGGGAGTTGTCCAGCACCGCGTGGGCCGGGCCGACCTCGACGATCCGGCCCGCGTACATCACCGCGATCCGGTCGGCGACCCTGTGCGCCGCGGCGAGGTCGTGCGTGATCAGCAGGACGGAATGCCCCTCGTCGACGAGCCTGCGGAACTCGCCGAGCAGCCCGTCGACGAGGTCGCGGTCGAGCCCGGTGGTCGGTTCGTCGGCGATCAGCAGCGGCGGGTTGCCCACGAGCGCCAAGGCGTTCGCCACGCGCTGCGCCATGCCACCGGACAGCTCGTGCGGGTAGCGGTCGAGGTGCTCGGGCAGCAGACCGGCGCGTTCGGCGGCCTTGCGCGCGTCGCCGCCGAGGACGCGGGCGGCTTCCTCGAGCTGCGAGCGGGCCGTGCGGACGGGCGTGAGGTGGCTCGCGGGGCTCTGCGGGATCAGCCCGATCCGCCGGCCGCGGATCGTGGTCGCGAGCTCGCGGTCGCCGGCCGCGAGCAGGTCCACGTCACCGAGCCGCGCGCTGCCGCTGGTCTCGGCGTTGCCGGGCAGGAACCCGAGCAGCGCCGACGCCAGCACCGTCTTGCCGCAGCCGCTCTCCCCGACCAGCGCCACGCACTCGCCGGGCCTGATCCGCAGCGACACGTCGTTCACGGCCTCTACGGTCGCGCCCTTGAGCGCGAACCGCACCGACACCCGGTCGATCTCCAGGTTCACCACGTCAGCTCCGTGCGCCGCTTGGGGTTCAGCCGGTCCCGCCACACGCCGCTCGCCCCGGACACCGCGAGCGTCGTGATGATCAGCAGCAGTCCGGGCGCGAGCGACATCCACCAGCCGCCGGTCAGCAGCGACCGCTGGGCGTCGTTGATCATGTTGCCGATGCTGGCCGCGTGCGGCGGCAGGCCGAGGCCGAGGAACGACAGCGCCGTCTCGTGCCACACCGCGTGCGGCACCATCAGCGTCGTCGCGAGCAGGACCTGCGGTGCCACGTTCGGCAGCAGGTGCCGCGTGAGCACCTGCAGCCGCGAGGCTCCGCCGACGACCGCCGCGTCGATGAACGGCCGGGACCGCAGCGACAGCACCTCCGAACGCACGATCCTCGCCGCGGTCAGCCAGTGCGTCAGGGCGATCGAGATGACCACGGCGGTGAGGCTCGGCCGCAGGACCGCGACGATCACGATGCCCAGCAGCAGGTGCGGCACCGAGGCGATCGCGTCGACCACGCGCATCAGGACCCGGTCGAACCAGCCGCCGACGGCGCCGGCGAGCGCGCCGACCGCCGTGCCGACGACCGCGGAGATCACCGCGGCCACCAGCCCGACCGTCAGCGAGACCCTCAGCGCGTACACGCAACGCAGCAGCACGTCGCGGCCGAGCTCGTCGGTGCCGAACAGGTGCGCGGCGGACGGCGGCCGGTTGGCGACCGCGAGGTCGACGTACTGCTCGTTGAGCTCCACGACCAGCGGGACGACCAGGACGGTCAGCGCGACGAGCACGAGGGTCACCGCCGACGGCAGCAGCCGCCACTTCGGGGAGCGCGGCGGGCTCGCGGCGGTCAGGCGGCTGCGCGGGGCGGGACGCCAGGTCAGGTCAGCCATCGAGCGCCACCCTCGGGTCGGCGAGCGAGTACAGGACGTCGGCCAGCAGGTTGCCCAGCAGCACCACGCCCGTCGCCATCACGGTCAGCGCGCCCAGCAGCGCGAAGTCGACGTTCAGCGCCGCCTCGACGGTCGCCCGCGCGATGCCGGGCCACGAGAACACCGTCTCCACCAGCAACGCCCCCGTGATCAGCTCGGGCAGCCGCGCGCCGAGCAGCGTCAGGAACGGCAGCAGCGAGGTGCGCAGCGCGTGCCCCGACACCACCAGGTGGTCCGGGAGGCCGCGAGCGCGAGCACCGATCACGTGGTCCTGCGTGAACGACTCGAGGAGGTTCTGCCGCACGAACAGCACGAACCACGGCGCCTGCGAGATCGCCAGCACCGCCACCGGCAGCACCATGTGGACCGCGACCCCGCCGACGGACACCGGTTCGGACCCGGTCGTCACGCCACCTCCTGGCAACCACCGCAACTGCAGCGCGAACACGTACAGCACCGCGAGCCCCACCCAGAACACCGGCGCCGCCTCCAGGGCGTAGCAGCCGCCCGTGATCAGCCGGTCGAGCCACGAGCCCTGCCGCCACGCCGCGAACGTGCCCAGCAGCAGCCCGAGCAGCAGGGCCAGCGCGAAGCCGGCCGACACGAGCAGCACCGTCCACCCGAGACGGTCGCCGATGACCTCGGACACGGGCTGCTGCAACGACAGCGAGTCGCCGAGGTCGCCCGCGACGGCGTGCCGCAGCCAGGCCCAGTACTGCGCGACGACCGGTTCGTCGACGCCCCAGTTCTCCCGCAGCTGGGCCACGCGCTCGGGCGAGGCGCCGATGATCCGCACGCCGAAGTAGCGCTCGACCGGGTCGAAGGGGGAGGCCTTCGCCAGCACGAACAGCGCGAAGCTGACCACGAGCAGCACGGGGACCGCGAAGGCCAGCCGCCGCAGTGCCAGCCGGCCGATGGACCGGGTCACGACTTCGGCGTCCAGCGCTCGAGGTTCCACCACACCGCGTGCACGAGGCCGTGGTCGTGCGGCTCGACCTGGGTCTCCTGGCCGTTCCACCGGTCGCGGATGACGTACGTGTGGTCGAGGAACACCAGGAACGCCCAGGCCGGGTCGGCGGAGTAGGCCTTCTGGAACTCGTCGTAGGCCTTCGCGCGGGCCGCGGGGTCGAGGCTGCGGCGGGCGGTGTCCAGGGCGGTGTCCACAGCGGGGTTGCGGTACAGCGTCATGTTGACGTAGCCGTCCTGGCCCGCGTACTTGCTGTGCAGCAACGTGTACGCGGCCGTGTCCGGGTCGTACGGGTCACCGCCGCCCCACACCGACGCCGCTTCCTTGCGCCGTTGCAGCATGACGTCGAACGTCGTCGCCTCGACGGGCGCGTCGATGCCGAGCTTCGCGATGTCGGACGCCGTGGCGAGCGCCAGCTCCTTGCGCAGCACGTCCGCGGCGGGGTAGAGCACGGGCAGCTTCGCGGGCTGTCCGTCCTTGGCGCGCTTGCCGTCCGCGCCCTTGCGCCAGCCCGCCTCGTCGAGCAGCTTCTCCGCCTCCGCCACGTCGTACGGGAACGCGGAACCCTCGTCGTACCAGTCGGTCAGGTACGGGGAGATCGGCGTGGACGCGGGCTTGCCGGAGCCCGCCAGCACCGCGTCGATCATGGCCTGGCGGTTGATGCCGAGGTTGATCGCCCGCCGGACCTGCGGGGAGGAGGTGAACGGCAGCTCGGACGGGATGCCGAGGCCGCGGTAGTCCGCCGACGGGTTCCGCACGACCTTGTACCCGGACCGGTCGCGGTAGGTCTGCGCGAGCTTCGGGGGCAGCACCGTGCCGTCGAACTCGCCGGCGGCCATGCGGGTCGCGCGGGCGTTGTCGTCGGCCACGAAGACGACGGTGACGGTCTTGACCGCCGGTGCGCCGCCCCAGTACTTCTCGTTGGCCTTCAACACCATCCGGTCGCCCTTGCGCCACTCGGCGACGGTGTACGGGCCGCTGCCGACCGGGGCGGTGTTGAACGGCGCGCTGTTGATGTCGGTGCCGGAGAGCTTCGCGGCGGGCACGATGCCGAGCGTGAGCTGCTGGGCGAACGGCGCGTAGGCGTACGACAGCGTGAACTCGACCGTGCTGTCGTCGGTCGCCACCACGTCGGTCAGCGCGTCGAAGCGCGTGGCGATCGTGGAGTTCACCTTCTTGTCCAGCACGGACTTGTAGGTGAACACGACGTCCTGCGCGGTCACGGGCGTGCCGTCGGAGAACGTGACGTCCTTGCGGAGCTTCGCCGTCCACGTCAGGCCGTCCGCCGACGCCTTCGGGAGCTCCGCGGCCAGCGCGGGCTTCAGCGCCAGCGAGGCGTCGCGCGCGACGAGGCCGTCGAAGATCTTCGCGGCGCCGTCCGGGGCGTAGCCGAGCACGGGGTTGAGGTTTTCGGGTTCGCTGCCCGCGCCGATGACGATCGACGTCGCCGGTGCGGTGGTGGTGCCGTCGGGTGACGTGCACCCCGCCAGCAGAACGAGGGCCAGCAGAGCCGCGCGCCGCATCCAGTTCCTCCCCAGGTGGCCGTGTTGCCTGGTGCAGCTAACAGCAAGGGAGTTGCAATAGGCAAGATCGGGCACCAGTGCGCTCAAGGGCGACTCATGCCAGCATCGAGTCATGACCAACGGAGTGCACAGCCACGAGCACAGCCACGGTGACACGACTCACTCGCATCCCCACGGGGCGCACACGCACGAGCACGTCGAACACGAGCACACCCACACGCACGGCGGCGAGACGCACTCACACACGCACGTGCACGACGCCGGACACGTCGAGGAGCACGAGCACTCGCACTAATGCGACTCGCGAGCGACGTCGCTGCCACTGGAGCCGACCAGGAAGTCGAGGTCGGCTCCGGTGTCGGCGCCCAGGACGTGGTCGACGTACAGGCGTTCCCAGCCGCGCTTCGGTGACGCGAACGCCCTGACCATCGCCTCGCTCGGGGTGCGGCGCGCGAAGTCCGGCGCCTCCACGTCGATCCGCCGGTTCGCCACGTCGAGCACGATGACGTCCCCCGTCCGGACCAGGCCGAGCGGCCCGCCCGCCGCCGCCTCCGGTGCCACGTGCAGGACGACCGTGCCGTAGGCCGTGCCGCTCATGCGCCCGTCGCAGATCCGCACCATGTCCCGCACGCCCTGCTCCAGCAGCTTCTTCGGCAGCGGCATGTTCGACACCTCGGGCATGCCCGGGTAGCCGCGCGGGCCGCAGCCCCGCATCACCAGCACGGAGTCCGCGTCCACGTCGAGGTCCGGGTCGTCGACGCGGGCGTGGAAGTCCTCGATGCTGTCGAACACCACGGCCCTGCCGCGGTGCCGCAGCAGGTGCGCCGACGCGGCCGCCGGTTTGATCAGAGCTCCTGATGGCGCCAAGTTGCCTCTCAGCACCGCGATCCCGCCCTCGGCGATGATCGGCTCCGCGCGGCTCCTGATCACCCGGGGGTCCCAGATCGGCGCGTCGCCGAGGTGCTCGACGAGCGGCCGGCCCGTGACCGTGAGCGCCGTGGGATCGAGCAGGTCGCGCACCTCCCGCAGCACGGCCGGGAGCCCGCCCGCGCGGTGGAAGTCCTCCATCAGGAACCGGCCCGCCGGCTGGAGGTCCACGAGGAGCGGCACGCCCGAGCCGACGCGGTCGAAGTCGTCGAGCGTGAGGTCGATCCCGAGGCGCCCGGCGATGGCGAGCAGGTGCACGACGGCGTTCGTGGACCCGCCGATCGCGGCCAGCGTCACGATCGCGTTGTGGAAGCCGGCCTTCGTGAGGAACGTGCTGGGCCTGCGGTCCTGCTCGACCAGGTCGACGACGAGGCGTCCGGTGGCGTGCGAGGCCTCGAGGAGCCTGCTGTCCGCCGCCGGGGTGCCCGCGACACCGGGAACGACGGTGCCCAGCGCCTCCGCGACCAGCGCCATCGTCGACGCCGTGCCCATCGTGTTGCAGTGGCCGCGGCTGCGGATCATCGCCGACTCCGAGCGCGCGAACTGCTCCTGCGACAGCGTGCCCGCGCGCACCTCCTCGGACAGCCGCCAGACGTCCGTGCCGCACCCGAGCGGGATGCCGCGGAACGTGCCGGTCAGCATCGGCCCGCCGGGAACGACGACCGCCGGGAGGTCGACGGACGCGGCGGCCATCAGCAACGCCGGGATCGTCTTGTCGCACCCGCCGAGCAGCACCACGCCGTCGACCGGGTTGGCGCGCAGCATCTCCTCGGCGGCCATCGCGGCCATGTTGCGCCACAGCATCGCGGTGGGGCGCACGTTGGTCTCGCCGAGCGACACCACGGGCAGGTCGAGCGGGATGCCGCCGGCCTCGTACACGCCGTGGGAGACGGATTTCGCGACCTCGTCCAGGTGCGCGTTGCACGGGGTGAGGTCGGAGGCGGTGTTGGCGATCGCGATCTGCGGGCGGCGGAACGCGTCGTCCGGGGTGCCGCGGCGCATCCAGGCGCGGTGGATGTAGGCGTTGCGGTCGTCCCCGGCGTACCAGTGCTCGCTGCGAAGTCCCACTGCGCCTCCTCGCGGTCCCTCCCGACCATAACGGGGGAGGAAGGGCTCAGGCACCACCGTCGCGCAGCGAGTGGACCATGCTCCGCAGCGCCCGGAACGCCGCCGACCGCTCGGCTTCCGCCATCCCGGACAGCATCCGCACCTCGACGGCCCGGACCGCCGCGGACGCCTTGTCGAGCTTCCGCCGGCCGCGGGGCGTGAGCCGGGTGGGGAGGACCTTGCCGACGGGCGCCTCCGCGGGCCTGGTCACGTCTCCGTCCCGCTCCAGGGCCTGCAGCAGCACGTTCATCGACTGCCGCGTCACGAACGCGCGCCGCGCCAGCTCGGAGTTCGACAGGCCCGGCCGCTGGGCCAGCAGTTCGAGGCAGGAGTAGTGCGTCACGGTCATCCCGAGCGGCCGCAGCACCTTCTCCATCTCCGCCCGCAGGACGCTCGACGCCTCCTTCAGCAGGTACCCGAGCGACGTGTCCAGGTCGACACCGGCGTCGTCTTGACTCATGTCAGGATTCTGACATAGCTTCTCCGGTGTCAGAAAACTGACACACACGTGGAGGAGACACCATGCCCGTCACCGGTCCCGACTTCGTCTCGCTGCAGGCGCGCGACCTCGACGCCTCGCGGGCGTTCTACGAGCACTACCTGGGTCTGGTCCGCTCCCCGGCAGGACCTCCGCACGCGGTGGTCTTCGAGACGAAGCCGATCGCGTTCGCCCTGCGCGACGTCGTCCCCGGCACGGACCTCGCCTCGGCCTCCCGGCCCGGGATCGGCGCCGCGATCTGGCTGCACGCCACGGACGTCCAGGACATCCACGACGCCCTGGCCGCCGACGGCCACGCCATCGTCTCGGCACCGGTCGACGGCCCCTTCGGCCGGACGTTCACCTTCGCCGACCCCGACGGCTACCACGTCACGCTGCACGACCGCGCCTGATCGGCGCGCGGCTACATCGGCAGGTCGGGCGGGAGCTGCAGCGCGATGGTGATCAGCGAGTGCACGCGGTTCGCGATCACCGCCAGCAGGCCGTGCATCTCCGGGGACGCCGCGTCGGCCGCCTCCTGGAGCGTGCGCAGGTCCGTGTCGATCTGCCCGAGCACCGCCGCCGTGTCGGCGGGGCCGGCGGCGAACGCGCGGGCGATGTCCTCCAGGGGTAGCCCGTGGACCTCCAGGCGCTGGACGAGGTGGATGCGGTCCACGTCGTCGGCGCGGTAGAGGCGGTAGTTGCTCGCGGTCCGCTGAGCGGGGCTGATCAGGCCCAGCGTCGTGTAGTAGTCGACCGTGCGGATGCTCACGCCGGCGCGGGCGGCGAGCTCTCCGATCTTCAGCAACGATTCGGACAAAGCGGTCACCTCCCTCAGTCAACCGTACAGTCCTACGTGTTACTGTCGAAGTATGCCTGAAGGAGCCGGTGCGGACGGCTGCAATGCGTGCGCGGGTGCTCCTTCCTGATCGCATCCGGCTTGCTCCCATCGTGGTTCTCACGGTGGCCACGGGATTTTTCGCCGCGCAGGAGTTCACCTGCACGGCGGTCTGCCGCGGCCGTCTGCGGCAGCTGACCGCAGACGGCTCGGGTCCCTGCCGTCCACGCGGTCGCCGACCAAGACCCGAAAGGACCCGTTGATGGAGTGGATGACGAGCCCGGAGCTGTGGGTCGCCTTCGCGACGCTGCTGCTGCTCGAAATCGTCCTGGGCATCGACAACGTCATCTTCATCTCGATCCTGGCCGGGCGCCTGCCGGAGGAGCAGCGGCGCAAGGCCCAGGTCGTGGGCCTCTCGCTGGCCCTGGTGACGCGCCTGGCGCTGCTCGCGTCGCTGGCGTGGGTGATCGGCCTGACGGCCCCGCTGTTCACGGTCTGGGGCCAGGAGATATCGGGACGTGACCTGATCCTGCTGCTGGGCGGGCTGTTCCTGCTCGGCAAGGCGACCTTCGAGATCCACGAGCAGCTCGAGGGCGCCGACCACGCGAAGGAGCGCAAGGTCGTCTCCTTCGCCGGTGTGATCGCCCAGATCCTGGTGCTCGACATCGTCTTCTCGCTCGACTCGGTCATCACCGCGGTCGGCATGGTCGACGAGCTCGGCATCATGATCGCGGCCGTCGTCGTCGCGATGGTGGTGATGCTGTTCTCCGCCAAGGCCATCTCGGAGTTCGTGAACCGCCACCCGACGGTCAAGATGCTCGCCCTGTCGTTCCTGCTGCTGATCGGCGGCAGCCTCATCGCCGAGGGCTTCGACCAGCACATCCCGAAGGGGTACGTGTACGGGCCGATCGCGTTCTCGGTGTTCGTGGAGTTCCTGAACCTGCGCATGCGCGCACGGCGCAACTCCAAGCCCGTGGAGCTGCACGGGACATACGTGAAGAACGATTGACGTTTGCACGCCTCCCACCGGGGTAACCGCGCTCTGCGTCAAACAGTCGGCGCTGTTGCCCCGGTGAGCGGAGGGTGGTGGCGACGTGATGGCGCAAGTGCTCGACTACGCGCTGAGGGTCACGCGGGAACTCGGACTGAGCGGCGAGTCCTCCTGCATCGACCGGGAGAAGCCCCTGCGCGTGTACATCGCCGTGGACGGCAGCCTCCCCGACCACCCCGGCAGTGACGTCGCCCTGCTGTGGACCGAGGGACACGGGTGGGCGATCGCCGTCGAGAACGGTGCCGAACTGGTCGTGGTGGCCCAGCTCGCCGGAGCGGTGGAGCCGCCACCGCGGACGGTGGCCCGGTGGGTGAGGCGCCAGTTCTCCACAAGCCGCTCGCCCGTCTCCATGACCCGCACCGGACACGTGGCCTGACAAACGAAGAGATCCGCCCCCATCCCGTGGACACGGGGTGGGGGCGGATCTCTTCGCACCGGTTCGGCTAGACGGTGACCGGCTCCTGCCGGTCCTCCTTCTCGATCTCGTCGAGCGCCGTGCCCTCCACGTCGAGCTCCGGCAACCAGCGCAGCCACTTCGGCAGCCACCAGGCGCGCTCACCGATGAGGGCCAGCGCGGCCGGCACGAGCACCATGCGGACCACGAACGCGTCCACGAAGATGCCCACCGCCAGGGCGAAGGCGATCGACTTCACGGTCGGCTCGCCCGCCGGGACGAAGCCCGCGAACACCGAGAACATGATCAGCGCCGCGGCCACGACCACCGGGGCCGCCTGGCGGAAGCCCGTGGTGATGGCCTCGATCGGCTTGGCGCCGCGGTGGTGCGCCTCGTGCATCCGGGACACCAGGAAGATCTGGTAGTCCATGGCGAGCCCGAACAGGATGCCGATCACCAGGATCGGCGTGAGGCTGATCAGCGGGCCCGTGCCGTCGAGGTTGACCGCGTCGGCGAGCCAGCCCCACTGGAACACCGCGACCGTCGCGCCGAGCGAGGAGCCGATGGTGAGCAGGAAGCCGAGCACACCGACGACCGGCACCAGCAGCGAGCGGAACACGAGGACCAGCAGCACGAGCGCGAGGCCCACGACGACCGCGAGGTAGATCGGCAGCGCGCGGTCCAGGGACGTGGCCACGTCGACGCTCACCGCGGTGGCGCCGGTGACGTAGGCCTTGCCGCCGTCGAGGTCGGACAGTTCGGCGCGCAGGTCGGCGACGAGCCGCTCGGTCTCCGTGCTGTCCGGGCCGGACTTCGGGATGACCGTGACCATCGCGGACCCGCCGTCCTGGCTCGGCTGCGGGGGAGTCACGAGAGCGACGTCGGACAGCTTCGAGATCGGCTCGGCCGCCTTGCCGGCGATGGCGGCGGCGCCGTCACCCTCGACCAGGACGATGATCGGGCCGTTGAAGCCCTCGCCGAAGCCCTTCGCGAGGATCTGGTCGGCGCGCTCCTGCGTGGAGCCGGCCGGCGCCTTCTGGATCAGGGTGGTGTCCATGGACGCCACCGGGATCGAGACGATGCCGAGCGCCACGACCGAGAGCAGCAGCGCGACGAGGCGGTTGCGGGTGATCGCACCGGCCCAGCCGGTGATGACGCCGCGGTCCTTGGGCTCGGCACTCTCGGCGCCGCGCTCCTTGCGGGTCAGCACGCGGCGGCCGAGCAGGCTCAGCACCGCGGGGACCAGCGTGATGGCGATCAGCACGGCGACGACGATCGTGGCCGCGGCCGAGACGCCCATCTGCGTGAGGAACGGGATGCCCGCGATCGCGAGGCCCACCAGCGCGATCACGACGGTCAGACCGGCGGTGACGACGGCCGAACCGGCGGTGCCCACCGCGGTCGCGACGGCGTGGCCGACGTCCGAGCCGCGGCGCAGCTCCTGGCGGAAGCGGTTGATGATGAACAACGCGTAGTCGATGCCGACCGCGAGGCCCAGCATCGAGGCGAGGATCGGCGTGGTCGACTGCAGGTCCATGAACCCGGTCGCGATCGTGATGCCGAGCGTGCCGATGCCGACGCCGATGCCGGCGCTCAGCAGGTTCATGCCCGCGGTCACGAGCGAGCCGTAGGTCAGCGCCAGCACGACGAGCGCCAGCACGACACCGATGGCCTCGGCCGGGCCTCCGACGTGCGGCGTCTCCTGCATCGCGGTGCCGCCGACCTCGACGGTCAACCCGGCCGCGCGGGCCTTGTCGACGGCCTTGAGCAGGTCCGCGCGCTGCGCGTCGGTGACCTCACCGGGCTTCACGTCGTAGGTGACGGTGCTGTAGCCGACGTCGAGGTCCTTGTTGACGCTCGGCGCGGCCGGGTCGAGCGGGTTCGTCGCCGACCGCACGCCCTGCAGCGCGGACTCGTCCGCCACCAGGTCGGTGATCGTCTTGACGTGCTGCGGCAGCTTCTGCCCGGCGGGGGCCTGCAGGACGACCCGCGCCGACGCGCTCTCGCCCGTGCCGAACTTCTCCTGGATCCGCTCGAGCGCGGTCGTCGACTCCTGGCCCGGGATGGACATCGAGTTGGACGTCTCGCCGCCGAGCGTGAAGGCCCCCACCCCGGAGCCGACCAGCACGAGGAGCCAGATCAGGACGACCGGAAGGCGGTGCCGGTGCACACCCCTACCCAGTCCGTAGAGCAGTTTCGCCATGGTGGTCAGGCCTCCCGGTGCCCGAGTGCGTCATAACAGGTAGCGAGGATCAAGGGGCGCCACAGCGTCTTGTCACCCTCCTGGTTGGCCAGGAGGGTGAGCACCGCCATGGCGCTGAGCGCGCCGACGATCCGGATGGCGCGCGGCAGTTCGGTGGTCGGGTCGATGACGAACATCTCGTTGAGGAGCAGCTCGTCCTGCGCCTGCTGGGGGTCCTCGCCGGGCGCCGTCATCGACCGGAACAGCAGCGAGACCATGCCCGGCCAGTCGAGCGCGTAGTCGGTCAGCAACTCGACCGACCGGCGCTCGCGAGCGGGTCCCGCCGGCAGGTCCGAGACCAGCTCGAGGACGTGCCGGCAGATCACGCGGCTCTGCTCCCACGCCGCTTCGAAGAGAGCTTCTTTGCTGGGGAAGTGGTGCAGCAGGCCGGCCTTGGACAGGCCGACGGCGTCGGCGAGGGCCTTCACCGAGGTCTGCTCGAAGCCGTGCCGCGCGAAGAGCGCGGCGGCGGCGTCGAGGATCCTCTCGTCGACCCCGGTCCTGGGCTGTCGTGGCATGGTTCCGACTTTACGGCGTTCACCGACCGATTCGGTAGGTAAACCGACCGAAGTGGTCGGTGGCGTTCGTCACCATAACGGGTGAGTGATGCCCGCTGGTGTGGCGACTGACGGTGACAACGGGGTGGACGTTGTGAACGCGGCTGCGAGAATCGCCGGATGTTCGTCTTCGACGCGGAGCTGTGGCTCTGGGACGCCCGCCGCATGGACACCTGGACGTTCGTGACGCTGCCCGAGGACGTCTCGGACCAGATCCGCGACATCGCCACGCCGGGCGCCGGGTTCGGCTCGGTCAAGGTGCGGGTGGGCGTCGGCGCCAGCACCTGGTCCACGTCGGTGTTCCCGGACAAGCGGTCGGGGTGCTACGTGCTGCCGATCAAGGCGGCCGTGCGCAAGAAGAACGACATCAGTCCCGGGGACGTCGTCGAGGTGACGGTCGAGGTCGTCTAGCGGTCCAGTCGATGTCGGCGCAGATGGCGGCGTGGTCGCTCGCGGCGTGCACCTCGACGGTCAGGTTTCGTAGACCTCCCAACGGTTTCGCGTCCGCGGGTCGCGCCGCACGCCCTTGCGGGACACGCCGCCGCCCACCGCTTTCGCGAACAGGGGAGGGGTGAGCAGGACGTGGTCGATCTTGCCGCGTTCGTTCACGCCCCGGTACGTGCCGCGGCGGTGGTCCCGGTCGAAGTCGTCGTGCTCGCTGATGTCGCGCAGGCCCGTGCGCTGGAAGAGGGGGCGCAGCGCCTCGCTGTCCGCGGTGTCGTCGAGGTCGCCGGCGACGGCGATGTGCTCGTGGCCCTCGTCGCGCAGGCGGTTCACGATGCGGGCGATGCGAACGGCCTGGCGGAAGCGGCGGCGGGCGCCGATCGGGTCGCCGTACCCCTTGGACTGCAGGTGGTTCACCAGCACGACGACGTCGGGGCCCGCGGGCGTGCGGACGTGGTGCTCGGCGCAGTCGCGGGAGAAGACCACGCCCGAGTTGTCCCGCGCGTACACGTGCGTGCGGATCGTGATGACCTGGTGGGCGTCGCGCGTCAGCAGGCCGACGTTGATGCCGCGTTCGTCGTTGCCGTCGATCAGGTGGACCTCCTCGTACGGGGTCCAGCCGACGCTCTTGAGCATCGAGGCGGAGAACATGTGCGGCAGCTCCCGCGACTCGGCCTCGACCACACCGAGGACGTGGGCGCCGACATCGCGCATCACCTGCGCGGTGTGGCGGGTGGCGAGCTCGCTGATCGGTTCGGTGGTGAGCTCGGCCCAGCCGACCCAGGGCTCGCGACCGCTTGCCACCGCTGAGGTTTCGCCGGTGCGGTGGCGCGCGAGGAAACGGCCGCGGATGCGTCGCAGGACCGCGTACCGGCTCCTGTCACCTCGCGGCAGCCGCAGGGTCGCCAGGTGTTCCTCGAGCTCTTCCTCGACTTCCGGCGTGCAGGTCTCGGCGGCGATGAGTTCGTTGAAGCGGGCGTGGGCGGCCGGGACCGGGCCGCGTGCTCGGTCGCGTTGCGGCCCGTCACCTCGGGGCGCTCGAACATGCGGGTGGTGCTCACGGTTTCAGGGTCGCATGTGGAGGAACGCGGACGCCCCGGTCCGCCCGGGTGGTCTTCGGTTGCGCCGACGGTGGAGGGCCGGGGCTGACGAAGACCCGTGAGGTCGAGCCGCTGCACGAGGCCGACGACGAACCTCGGCCGCGGAGGGCCTGACGGCCACAGTGGACGTACCCGGCAGCGGGCCTAGACGCGGCTCAGCCGGCGGCCGCTCTCCACCAGCTCGTCGGTGAACGAGTCGAGCGCCCGCGCGAAGTCGCGGTGGTCCGGCTCGTCCCAGTCGCGCAGCTGGTCGAGCAGCCAGCACCGCCACGCCTGGACGAGCCGGGTGAACACGTCGGAGCCCAGGTCGGTGAAGCGGTAGCCGTCGTCGCCGAACGCCAGGTGCCCGGACCGCACGAGCGCCCGCGCGGTCGGTTCGAAGATGCCGCCGGGCACCCCGGTCATCTCGGCGATCTCGGCGAGTGCGGCCACCCCGTCGTCCGCCGACGCCTTGTAGACGCGGCCGAGCAGCCACGCCTGTTCCAGCGGCAGGCCGACGCCGGACCGCCGCAGCACGGCCGGGCCGGGATCGTCCTCGGACTTCGCGACCACCGCGGAGACCAGCTTGCGCAGCTCGTCGTAGGAGTTCGACGGCGGTGCGGCGAAGCTCTCGCCCACCCCGCTGTTGCCCGACGCGGCGGCGCGGGAGGTGTCGCGCAGCTGCACCTGCGGCAGGAAGAACGCGACCGCCAGCGCGACGAGCCCGATCGGGGCGGCGAGGAGGAACATCGTGTGCACGGTCTCGGCGTACCCGGCGACGATCGGCGCCTTCACGGCGTCCGGCAGGGCGTGCACCGCCGCCGGGCCGGCGATGGCGCGCGGGTCGACGCCCGGCGGGACCACGAGGTGGTGCGGCAGCTGGTTCGCGTAGATCGTGCCGAAGATCGCGACGCCGAACGAGCTGCCCATCGTGCGCAGGAAGCTGATGCCGGACGTGGCGACGCCGAGGTCGGTGTAGTTCGTGGTGCTCTGCACGACGATCACGGGCACCTGCATCACCAGGCCGATGCCCGCGCCGAGCACCACCATGAACGCGCCCATCACCCAGTAGCTGGTCGACGCGTCCAGCAGGGACAGCAGGAACAACCCGATCGTGAGCCCGGCCGAGCCGAGGAGCGGGAAGACCCGGTACCTGCCCGTGCGGCTGATCGTGCTGCCGGTCAGCAGCGCCGTCGCCATCAGGCCGGCGATCAGCGGCAGCATCCACAGCCCGGACGCCGTGGCCGACTCGCCGCGCACGTACTGCAGGTAGATCGGCAGGTAGGTGATGCCGCCGAGCATCGCGAAGCCGACGACGAAGCTCAGGACTCCCGACACCGTGAACACCCTGCTGCGGAACAACCTCATCGGCAGCATCGGCTCGGCCGCGCGCTGCTCGACGAACACGAACGCGACCAGCAGCACCACCGACCCGGCCGCCATCCACAGGATCGTCGGCGACGTCCACGGGTACTCGGTGCCGCCCCAGCTCGTGACCAGCGTCAGCCCGGTCGCCGCGAGGGCGATCAGCGCGATGCCCGCGTAGTCGATCCTCGGCCTGCCCGCGGTCCTGGTCGCGGGCAGCGCGGCGATCGCGACCGCCACGACGGCGACGCCGAGCGGGATGTTGACGTAGAACGCCCACCGCCAGCTCAGGTGGTCGACGAACAGCCCGCCGAGCAACGGCCCGGCCACCGTCGCGATGCCGAACACCGCGCCCGCGAACCCCTGGAACCTGCCGCGGTCCTTGAGCGGCACCACGTCGGCGATGATCGCCATCGAGGTCACCATCAGCCCGCCGGCGCCGAGCCCCTGGACCGCGCGGAACGCGATGAGCGTGCCCATCGACCCCGACCAGCCCGCGAAGAACGACCCGACGAGGAACAGCGCGACGCTGACGAGGAACGTCTTCTTGCGCCCGTAGAGGTCGCCGAACTTGCCGATCAGCACCGTCATGACCGTCTCGGCGAGCAGGTACGACGTCACCACCCACGACAGGTGCGCGCCGCCGCCGAGATCGGCCACCATCGTGGGCAGCGCGGTGGACACGATCGTCTGGTCGAGCGCGGCCAGCAGCATGGCGAGCAGCACGGCCGCGACGACCAGGTTCCGCCGGCGGGTGTCGATCATCTCGGGCACGGTGGGGATGATCGCGCAGGTCCGCGGACCTCGCAGGAGGAGGAACACGGGTGGGTGCCGGGGCGTTCGGCGCGGACAGGTCGTCGATCCGCAGGCGGTCTAGGCTCGGGTGGACCAGCTCGAGGAGGCCGTCTTGATCTTCATCACCGCCAGGTTCCGCGTTCTGCCGGAGCACGCCGAGGCCTGGCCGGATCTCAGCAGGAGCTTCACCGAGGCCACCCGCGCCGAGCCCGGCTGCCTGTGGTTCGACTGGTCGCGCAGCCTCGACGACCCGAACGAGTACGTGCTGGTCGAGGCGTTCCGCGACGGTGACGCCGGTGGCGCGCACGTGCGGTCGGAGCACTTCAGGACCGCCCAGGAGGAACTGCCGCGGTACCTCGCCGAGACACCGCGCATCGTGAGCCAGGTCGTCGAGCAGGACGACTGGTCGGAGCTCGGCGAGATGCGGGTTGCGCCACGCGGGTGAGCCCGGCCCGGATCGTCTGGCGCACGGGAGTTCCCCCGCTGAGGATGGCCGGATGGACGCCTTCGTGGAGTTGTCCGCCGAGCTGACCGGGTTCTCGGTGGAGGAGCTGAGGTCGACCGGACTGGTCGAGCAGTACCGCGCGCTGGCCGACGGCGCGTCCGAGGCCGAGGTCATCCAGCTCTGGTACACCGGGGTCTGGCGCGGGGCGGTCCCGGCCGAGCGCGCCTACGCCGAAGGCCTGGCGTGGAAGGCCCTCGGGGTCGCGCCGCCGGGCACGGCGGGGCCCGGTTTCGGCAGCTGGGAGCACAGACCGCGAAGAAGCGCCCGGTGAGGGCCGTGGTCGTCGGCGCGGGGTTCGCCGGCTCGCTCGTCGCCAAGGTGCTGGGGGACAACGGGTTCCGCGTGCTCGTCCTGGAGGCGGGCGCGGAACCGAACGACGACGCGGTCAGCCGCTTCCGCACGGCGCTCGTCAAGTCGCCGCTCACGCCCTACCGCACGACCGCCGCCGCCCCGTCCAGCGACTACCTGGTCACCACCGGTCCGCACTCGCTCGCGAGCCCCTACCTGCGCATGAACGGTGGCACGGGCACCGTCTGGACCGGCATCACACCCCGGATGCGTCCCGACGACTTCCGCACCGGCGACCTCGGCCGGGGCCGCAACTGGCCGCTGTCCTACGCGGACCTGGAACCGCACTACCGCGCGGCGGAGTGGGAGATCGGCGTCGCGGCCGACGCGGACGAGCAGCGGCAGCACGTTCCCGTCGCCGACGGCTACCGCTACCCGATGCACGCGCTGCCCCGCACGTTTCTCGACCACGCCGTGGCGTCCGTTGTGGACGGACGGCGGATCGACGGCCACGAGCTCTTGGTCGTCGGCACACCTCAGGCGCGCAACGGTGTCCCGGTCGACGGCTACCGTCCGGACGGACGGCTCTGCGCCGGTTTCGCGAGCTGCGTGCCGGTTTGCCCGGAGGGCGCCAAGTACACACCGCACCGCACGCAGAAGCGGTGGTCCGCCACCGTCGAGCTGCGCACCCGCTGCGTGGTGAACCGCCTGCGCGCCGACGAGGCCGGCCGCATCACCGAGGTCGCCTACCAGCGCTACGAGGACGACACCTCAGGCAGGCACACGCGGCACACGGTGCAAGCGGACGTCGTGGTCCTCGCCGCGCACGCCGTCGAGAACGCCAAGCTGCTGCTCATGTCCGGGCTCGCGAACAGCAGCGGTCAGGTCGGTCGCAACCTCATGGGGCACCCGGTGCTGCTGACGTGGGGGCTGATGCCCCACCCGATCGGCCCGTTCCGCGGCCCGGGCTCGACGACCGGCATCGAGACCTTCCGGTCGGGCCCCGAGCGCCGCGCACGGGCGCCGTTCCGCATCGAGATCGGCAACTGGGGCTGGGGGTGGTCGGCGGGCAGCCCCGGCTCGGACACCGCCGAGCTCGTCGCCGCCGGTCTGCGCGGGACCGAGCTGAGGAAGGCGGTCGCGGAGCGGGTCGGCAGGCAGTTCACGCTGCAGATCGAGGTCGAGCAGGAGGCGGACCCCGCCAACCGCGTCACCCTCGCGGACGAGCGCGACGCCCTGGGCAACCCGCGCCCGTCCGTCCACTACGCACTGTCGGACTACGTCAAGGACGGCCTGCTCGCCGCGAAGAGGGTGTCGGAGCAGCTGTTCGAGATGCTGGGCGCGGAGGACTTCACGGCGTACGAACCGGACGACGGGCACTACTTCGAACACGACGGCGAGCCGCTCCGCTACTGGGGCGCCGGGCACAGCGGCGGTACGCACGTGATGGGCACGTCACCGCGCGACTCCGTCGTGGACGAGTGGCAGCGCTGCTGGGACCACCCGAACCTGTACGCGGTCGGGTGCGGGAGCATGCCTTCGCTCGGCACGTCGAACCCGTCGCTCACGATGGCCGCGCTGGCTCTGCGCACCGCCGGGCACCTCGTGTCGGGCAGGCGCTGAAGGAGTTCCGCGCGGAGATGTCGAAAGCTCCGTGACGTCGATCGACGCAGGGGTGGCGGCGGGCGTCGCCGCCAGTCGACATCGAGGAGAGACCATGCGGTTCATGCTCACGCACCGAGTCCTGGAGGACGACCCGGCCTCCTGGGAGCCGAACAGCGAGCTCGTCGAGCGGATGAACGCGTTCGTCGGGAAGCTCGGCGCGAACGGCGTCCTGCTCGGCGCCGAGGGGGTGCACAGGAGCGGGGCGGTCGTGCGCAGGCGCGGTGCGGCGGTCAAGGCGACGGACGGGCCGTTCGCCGAGGCCAAGGAGGTCGTCGGCGGCTTCCTGCTGATCGCCGCGAAGGACCTCGCGGAGGCCACGGCCGTCGCCGAGGAGTACATCACCTGCTTCGCGGGCGTCGAGGAGATGTCGGTCGAGGTCCGGCAGGTCGCCGAGGCCGAGGACGTCGAGCCCTACCAGGCCAGGTAGCCGCGGGTGGGGCCGCACGTCCCCTCACGGCGACGTGCGGCCCCACCGGGGAGGAGCTCAGCGGGCGAGGCGGTCCAGCAACTCGCCCGGCGTGAGATCGCCTGGGTCCTCGATCCGGTGGAGGGCGTTCGCGGCCGCGTGGTGCGGACTTCTAGTTCGCCGCTCCGCCGGCGGCGAGCCTCATCAGGTCGGAGTCGAGGTCGATCGTCAGCTCGGTGCCGCCCGCGCTGCCGAACTCGTGCTGGTAGCTGCCCCAGGACTCCTCGCGCACGGTCTTCTCGAACCCGGCGGCCATGAGCGCCACGAGTTCGAGGGCCGCGCGGTCGATGCGCTTGTTCAGCCCGTTGTCCTGCCAGTCCTCGGTCGAGGCGAAGAGCGACGTCGGCACGACGACGGTCCGCAGGTAGGCGAACAGGCCGCGCATCTGGTCGTCGACCACGAGCGCGTGCCGGGCGGTGCCGGCGGTCGCGGCGAGCACGACCGGCTTCGCGATCAGCAGGTCGTTGTCGAGGAGCTGGAAGAACGAGGTGAACAACCCGCTGGCGCCCGCCTTGTAGACCGGCGTGCTCGCGACGACGCCGTCCGCGTGCTGCAAGGCGGAGACCGCCTTCTGCAGCTTCGGCCCGACGTGGTTCGACACCAGGGCGTTCGCGATCTCGGAGGCGAACTCGCGCAGCTCGACGACGCTCGTGGTGACGGTCTGCCCGCGCTTGCCGGCGAGGGCGGTGACCCGCCCGGCGACGCGGTCGGCGAGCAGGCGGGTGGACGACGGGTCGCTGGTACCCGCGGAGACGACCACCAGCTGGAAGTTCTGGCTCATTGCTCCTCGTTCTGGCTGAGCTTGCCGGTGATGGCGGCGAGCTGGTCGAGTTCTTCCGGCGTCAGCACGCTCAGGGCGCGCGTGACGCTGCGTGCGTGCGGCCGGCCGATCGCCCGCTGGGTGTCCCGGCCGGCCGGGGTGAGCGACAGGCGCACACCCCGGCGGTCGCCGGGGTCGGGGCAGCGCCGCACCAGACCCCGCTCGACCAGGCGGTCGACCATGCGGGACAGGGCCGGCTGGCTCAGCAGCACGTGCCGGTTCAGCTCACTCATCCTGAGTGGACTGCCGCACTTGGACAGCTGGTACAGCACGTCGTACTCCCGCATGGTCAGCTCGCCCCAGACGTCCTCCGCGTTGAACTGCTTCATCAACACGGCGTACGCCCGCATCAGCGACTCCCACGCCTCGTTGGCACGGGTCACCGTTCGTCCTGGTACGGCGAGCCACCCGTGACGTTGTCACCCCGGTTGGCGTTCGGCCTCGGCTGACGCGCGGGCTTGTCGCCGTACTTCTCCTTCAGGCGACCTGCGTGCGTCGGCGGCTTGGCGGTCTCCGGGTCCTGGCGCGACTCCATCTCCTTGCGCAGCACCGGGACGACCTCCTCGCCGAGCAGGTCGAGCTGGTTCAGCACGGTCTTGAGCGGCAGGCCCGCGTGGTCCATCAGGAACATCTGGCGCTGGTAGTCGCCGAAGTGCTCGCGGAAGGTCAGCGTCTTGTCGATGACCTCCTGCGGGCTGCCGACCGACAGCGGCGTCTGCTCCATGAAGTCCTCCATCCGCGGCCCGTGGCCGTAGACGGGGGCCTCGTTGAAGTACGGGCGGAACTCGGTGAGCGCGTCCTGCGACCTCTTGGCGATGTACGCCTGGCCGCCGAGGCCGACGATGGCCTGCTTCTCCGTGCCGTGGCCGTAGTGCGCGTACCGCTGGCGGTAGAACTTGATCAGCCGCATGTAGTGCTCTTTCGGCCAGAAGATGTTGTTCGCGAAGAAGCCGTCGCCGTAGTAGGCGGCCTGCTCCGCGATCTCCGGCGTGCGGATCGACCCGTGCCACACGAACGGCGGCAGGTCGTCGAGCGGACGCGGCGTGGAGGTGAAGCCCTGCAACGGGGTGCGGAACTTGCCCTCCCAGTCCACGACGTCCTCGCGCCACAACCGGTGCAGCAGGTTGTAGTTCTCGAGCGCGAGCGGCAGGCTCTGCCGGATGTCCTGGCCGAACCACGGGTAGACCGGCGCGGTGTTGCCGCGGCCCAGCATCAGGTCCATGCGGCCCTTCGCCAGGTGCTGCAGCATCGCGTACTCCTCCGCGATGCGCACCGGGTCGTTGGTGGTGATCAGCGTCGTCGCGGTGCTGACGATCAGCTTGCGGGTCTTCGCCGCGATGTGGCTCAGCAACGTCGTGGGCGCGGACGAGAAGAAGGGCGGGTTGTGGTGCTCGCCGATGGCGAACACGTCGAGACCGACCTCCTCGGCCTTCTCCGCGATCTGCACGATCGCGTCGATGCGCTCGGCCTCGCTGGGGGTCTCGCCGCTCACCGGGTCCCTGGTGATGTCGCTCACCGAGAAGATTCCGAACTGCACGGTCCCCGCCTCCTTCGTCCTTCGTGATTAATGCGTTTGCATCTACCTTAACACCTGGGCGCCCGATCCATTCCCGATACCCCGATCACATGTCGCCGGCCGTGGGGACGCCGGCTTCGGCTGCGGCCCGGTTCTCCTGGCTGCTCGCGGCCGCATATCCGATCGCGACGCGGCCGCCGGTCGACTACGGTGCCGCGATCGTGGGCGTCGGGTCCTGCGGGCCGGGTCCGCTGAGGCCGGCCGTGCTCGCGGTGGCGCGGACGACGTTGTGAGGCAAGGGGGACGGACGTGCACGCGGGGGAGTTCGAGCTGCACCTGACGGGCTCGGAGTGGCAGGTCGAGGAACTGGCGGCGTTCGCGCGGGCGCACCAGGTCAAGTTCAGCCACATCGAGCTGCACGGGGGCAAGGTGTGGTCGCAGCCGATGCTGACCATCGGCGCCCGGGGCACCATCGACGAGGTGCGCGCGGTCGCCGGGCAGTGGCGTGCGCGGATGCACGAGGCGGACCTGTTCGTGGTGCGGGTGAAGGTCGAAGCGGCGCCGTGGAACGAGGGCGTGCCGCAGACCGACGAGGAGGCCGACGCCGCCCTGTACTTCGAGCACCACGTGAAGCTGCGACTGCCGGAGGGCGACTGGTACACGGAGCTGTACCGGGCTGCCGCACCGCACGAGGCCCACATCTCGCGGAACGCGCGGCGGACGCGAGCGGACGGGTCCGAGGAACGGTTCGTCACGCAGCGGTGCTTCGGCGTCGGGCGCGTCACCGCCAAGCGCCGGCTGGACGCACTCCTCGCGGCCCTCCACGCCTTCGAGGTGGTGGAGGTGGAGGAGGAGTACGTGGTCGACGACGACGCGTTGCACATCGACGACGGCTGGATCGGCGGGCCGGGCAACTGGCACCGCGACCGCGACGAGAGGGTGCGGCGCGCACCCGCCGGTCAGGAGGGGTTCCCCTCGACGTACCGGCCCCTCGCGGTGAAACCGGGGCAGCAGATCCGTCAGCGCGCCGTGTTCGACCCGGCGTTGAAGCACTTCAGCAACGCCTTCCGCGGCGGCGACCCGAAGTTCGCCGACCCCTCGGACGGCGCGCGGTGGCTCGCCGCACGCCGCCGGGCGATGGCGGAGGTCCTGCGCATCGTCGGGACCTCCCGGTGGTCGGCGAACCTCGTGCTGCGCGGCAGCGTGCTGATGCGCGAGTGGTTCGGCGCCGCCGCACGGGAACCGGGTGATCTCGACTTCGTGGTGACGCCCCGGGACATCAGGTTCGGGAGCCCGCGGGCCGGCGAGCTCGTCGACGACCTCAGGGCCGCGGTGGGGCCATCGGTCGTCGAGTCCATCTGGACCTACGAGCGCGTCCCCGGCCTGCGCGTCGTCTTCCCGTTCGAGGCCGGGGGGCTGCCGGACGGCGCGGTGCAGGTCGACCTCGTGTTCGAGGAGGACCTGCCGATCGCGCCGGAGCCCGTGCGCATCGCCGGCACCACCCTGCTCGCGGCGAGCAGGGAGCTGTCGCTCGCGTGGAAGGTGCAGTGGCTCGCGACCGACATGTGGCCGCAGGCCAAGGACCTCTACGACGCCGCGCTCCTCGCCGGCCACACCACCGTCGACACCGCGGTGGTGCGGGAGCTGATCCGGCCGGAGTGGGGGCACGGCACGGACGGGTTCGGGCCGGAGTCGGTGGCGCGCCTCGGCGACGTCGACTGGGAGAACGCGCCGTCCGAGCTGCCGGTCACCAAGGCCGACGAACCCGCTCTGCTGCGGCGGATCGCGGCAGCGCTGCGTTAGGCGAGCAGGGAGGCGACCCGCTGCGCGGTGGCCACGGTGGACTGCGGGTTCTGGCCCGTCACGAGCTTGCCGTCCACGACCACCGTGCTCGACCACGGCTCACCCGTGCGCACCCGCGCGCCCAGTTCCGCCAGCCGTCCGGCGACCGAGTAGGGGACGTCCAGGCCGCCCTGGCGCTCCTCCTCGTCGCTGAACACCGCCATCTCCTTGCCGGCGAAGACGAACGTGCCGTCCTCGCGGACCGCGCTCAGCAGCCCGGCCGGTCCGTGGCACAGCGCCGCGACGAGCTTGCCGCCGTCGTGGAACTCCGCGAGCAGGCCGCCGAGCGTCGCGTCGGACGCCAGGTCCGCCATCGGGCCGTGGCCACCCGGCAGGTACACCGCGTCGAAGTCGGCGGCCCGCACCGACGACAGCGACGCCGGGGCGCGCAGGTCCTCCAGCGAGGCGACGGCCTCGTCGAACGTGCCGTCGAGGCTCGCCTTGTCCACCGTCGGCACGGCACCACCCGGCGTCGCGAGGGTGACCTCGACGCCCGCCTCGCGCAGCACGCGCACCGACTCGACGACCTCCTCGGCCCAGAACCCCGTGGGGTGGCTCGTGCCGTCCGCCAGCGTGAGGGAGTCGGCGGCGGACACGACCATCAGTAGCTTCTTCATGCGTCCAGGACATCACAGATCCGCAGAACCCGCTGACGGAGCTATAAGCTGCCTTATGGCTGATGGCTTGACGGACCTCGACCTGCTCGCGACGTTCCTGGAGATCCACCGCAGCGGCTCCCTCACCGCCGCGGCCGCCCGGCGCGGGCTCACCCAGCCCGCCGTGAGCGGCCAGCTCGCCAGGCTGGAGAAGCACCTGGGCCAGACGTTGTTCGTCCGGGGAAGCCGTGGCGTCACGCCCACGCCCCGCGCGGACGAGCTCGCGCGGCGGGTGGGGCAGCACGTCGACCAGCTCAGGGCGGCGCTGGATCCCGAACCGGCGCTCGACGGCACCGTGCGGATCGGGGGAGCGGCGGAGTTCCTGACCGTCCGGGGCCTGCCCGCGCTCGCCCCGCTGACCCGGCGCGGACTCCGGTTCGACGTCGTGTTCGGCCTGGCGGGGGACCTGCTCGGCGCGCTGCGGGCCGGGCAGCTCGACGTCGTGCTGTCCTCGGTGCGGCCGCCGGCCGGGTTCACCGCGACCCCGCTCACCGACGAGGAGTTCCTGCTGGTCGGCCCGCCGCTGCTGGCCAGGACCGTGGACCCGGACCTGCTCGCGCGGGACCCGGCGCGCGCCCTCGAGCACCTGCCGCTCGTCGCCTACTCCGACGAGCTGCCGATCATCCGCCGCTACTGGCGCAGCGAGTTCGGCAGGCGCCCGCGCGCCACGGCCGCGATGACGGTGCCGGACCTGCGCGGGGTGCTGGCGGCGGTGATCGCCGGTGCCGGGGTCTCCGCCCTGCCGCGCTACCTCGCCGAACCCGCGCTGGCCGCCGGTTCGGTCGAGCAGCTGCACCACCCGGAGGTGCCGCCGCTCAACACCCTCTACGTCGTCACCCGCGGAGAGACGACCCCGGCCGTCGACGCCGTCGTGGACCACCTGTGCTCGCGCGACTGGGGCGTCCTCTGACGGTCCACAGTGGTCAGACGCTGCGGAGCACCGAGACGACGACGCCGAGGACCACGGCCCTGTCGCCGTCGATCACGGGGTAGGCCGCGTTGCGCGGCTCGAGGTACACGTGACCGCCGCGGCGCTGGTACACCTTGACCGTCGCCTCCTCCTCGATCATCGCGGCGACGATCTGCCCGTTGTAGGCCTCGTGCGTCTGGCGCACCACCACGGTGTCGCCGTCGCAGATCGCCGCGTCGATCATCGAGTCACCGCGCACCCGCAGCGCGAACACGTTGCTGCCGCGCCCGACCAGTCCGCGCGGCAGGTGCAGCACCTCGTCCACGTGCTCGACGGCGGAGATCGGGGCACCGGCGGCGATGTCGCCGACGACCGGCACCGAGATCGAGTCACCCGCTCCCCGCCCCGGCACGACCGGCGCCCCGCTGAGGAACACGCGCACGTCCATCGGCCGCGTCACGGAACGGCCGCGCTTGAGGAAACCCTTGTCCTCCAACGCCGCCAGGTGCTTCGACACGCTGGACGACGACTTCAGCCCGACCGCCTCGCCGATCTCGCGGGTGCTGGGGGAGTAGCCGTGCTCGACGACCCAGTCGCGGATGGCGACCAGGATCTTCTGCTGGCGCTCCGGCAGCACCGTCGTGTCGAGCTCAAGATCGTCGTAGGCGGTCATCGGGCGATCGTAGTGATCGAGCGGGGCGACACGATCGGGCGGCTGCCGGTCCGCGAACGCCGCGGCCCCGGCGGGGTTCGATCAGCTGCCCCACCATGTGGCGGTGAGCACACGCCGGAAACGCTCCTGGGCCCTGCGGCCAGGTGGGGATGTGCGAAGCGACGTGGCGCCGGTGGCGCTGAAACCCGAGACGAGGCCGCCCGCGGTGCTGGACGAGGCCGCACTGCTGGCGCTGTACGAGACGACGGCCGAGCGGCTGCACCGCTACGTGGCCAGGCGGGTCGGTGCCGACACCGCGCAGGACGTGGTCTCCGAGGCGTTCCTCGTGCTGTGGGACCAGCGGGCCGGGCAGGTCTACGAGGCCGATGCCGTGCGCGCGTGGCTCTACGGCGTGGCGACGAACCTTCTGCGCGGCCACGTGCGGGCCGAGGAGCGCAAGCTGCGGGCGTGGAGCAAGGAGCACGCCGCCCGCACCGACGAGGCCGACATCGGTGACCGGGCGAGCGCGGCGGCGGACGCCGAGGTGCTCGCCGGTCCGCTGACCGCGTGGCTCGCCGAACTGCGGATCGAGGAACGCGAGGTGTTGCTGCTGCACGCCTGGGCGGACTTCACGCCGGCCGAGATCGCCGTGGCGCTCGACGTCCCGGTGGCCACCGTCCGCACCAGGCTGCACCGCGGCCGCGCCCGGCTGCGCACCCGTCTCGCCGCCACCGACCACGACTCCAGTGAGGAAAGCGATGTCTGAGCCCACCAAGTCCGAGACCTTCGACCGCGTGCTCGACGCCGCCCTGGCCCGTGCCGGTGACGAACCCGTCCGGTTCGACGTGGCGGCGGGCAGGGACGCGCTGGCGGCCGCTCTGGCGGACCGCGCGGCCGGGAGGCCGCGCCGCCGCACCCGCTGGCTCGCCGCCGCGGCCGCCGTCACCGTGCTGACCGGCGCGGGCCTGGCGGCCTCCACCGCCGACCTCACCGGCGGGAGCTCCGCGACGGCCGCCGAGGAGCTGACCAGGGCCGCCGACCTCGCCTCCCGCGTGGTCGAACGCCCCGTCGGTCCCGGCCAGTTCCGCTACGTGCGCAGCAGGTACGAGGGGATCACCACCGGGGCCGGTCCCGGCGAGGCGACCTACACCGACCTGACGCAGGAGGAGTGGGTGCCCGCCGACCGGCGCGACGAGTGGCTGTTCCGGAACGAGATCAACTCGGTGCGGTGGCTGGAGGGCCACGAGGGCCAGGGGCGGCCGCGGGCGGGCACGTCGTTCGAGGACGGCCAGGAGTTCCGCGGCAGGTGCGGCAAGTACCCCTACTTCGCCGCGGGGCAGCCGGACCGCTGCACCGCGGGCTCGTTCGGCAACCCGACGCCCGAGTTCGTCGCGGCGTTGCCGGAGGACCCGGCGGCGTTGCTGGACGAGTTGAGGAAAGCCGGCGGGACCGGCGACGCGGGCGCGCTGGTGGAGGCCGGCGAAGCCCTCGGCTCGGGGGAGTACCCGGCGTCGGTGCGCGCGACGATCTTCCGCGCCCTCGCCCTCCTGCCGGGACTGGTCGTGACCGAGAAGAGGGCGAACCTCGATGGCAAGGAGGGCGTCGCGCTCGGCCTGAAGCACTTCGACGACTTCACCGAGATGATCATCGATCCGGACAACGGGGACTACATCGGCCGCCGGGAGACCGTCGCCGTGGACCTGCCGCAGGACCGGGGTGGCCTGGAGAAGGGCACCGTCCGCAGTTCGTCCGCCGTGACCACCAAGGTCGTCAGCTCGCTGGGCGCCCGATAATCCGCAACCTTGGGGTTGCACATCAGCGGAGGGATGTGCAACTCTGAGGTTGCACTTATTCGCGGACCTGGGAGTTGTCGTGAGCGTGGACCGGATCGAACGCGAGACCCTGATCGAAGCGCCGCTGGAGCGGGTCTGGCGGCTGGTGACCGAACCGGGGTTCTGGGTGGCCTCCGAGCCGTCGGGCACGGCGGTCGAGGGCGAGACGACGTTGTGCAGGAACGAGCGGTACGGCGACTACCCGGTGCGGGTGGAGACCGTCACGCCGCGGACCTACGTGTCCTACCGGTGGGCGAGCGCGTTCGAGGGGCAGGACCTGCGCGAGGACAACACGACGCTGGTCGAGTTCACCCTCACGCCCGAGGGCTCCACGACCCGGCTGAAGGTCGTCGAGAGCGGGTTCGCCTCGCTCGCGGGCTCGCCCGAGCTCCGCGCGAAGGCCCACCGGGACAACACGGGTGGCTGGGGTGAGGTGCTCGACGCGGTCGCGAAGCGGGCCGAGAGCTGACGGCGGGGACGTGGGCGGCGCGTCCCACGATCGGCGGGATCCGCCACCGATGTCCTGAACCACGCCGTTAGGTTTGGGGTGTGCCCAACTCAGCCGACCGAGGTCGCCGCACCCGTGAACAACTGATCGACGCCTCCGCCCGGCTCGTGGGCGAGGTCGGCTGGGGCGCGGTGACCACGCGGCTGGTCGCGGAACGGGCGGGCGTCAACCCCGCGCTCGTGCACTACCACTTCGCGTCGGTGCAGGAGCTGCTGTCGACGGCCGCGCTGCGGTTCGCCGCGAAGGTGCTGGAGGAGTCCGCGGACGCGCTGCGCGAGGTGGAGCCGGCCGAGGGTGTCGAGCGGATCTTCGAGGACCTGACCCGCTTCACCGGCGCCGACCCGGAGTCGTTGCTGCTGGCCGAGGCGTTCCTGGCGGCGCACCGGTTGCCCGAGCTGCGGTCCGGCCTGTCGGCGCTGGTCGCGGACTTCCGGGGGCGGGTCGCGGACTGGCTGCGGGCGGCTGGTGTTCGTGACGCCGACGAGGTGGCTTTGTTGTTGGCCGCGGCCATCGACGGGTTGGTGCTGCACCGCGCGCTGGACTCCTCGGTCGACTTCCGCGCGGTCGCGGGCCCGTTCCGGCGTCTCGTCGAGAGCTGACCGGCTCGTCCCGGCCTCGGCGAACGCAGTGAGTTCGTCGACCGGCTTGTGTTCGCGAGTTCACCTGCGGGAAGCGTCCGTGCTGCTAAATTGGGCATATGCCTAAGTCGAACGCCCAACGGGCGCTGGTGGTCGGAGCGGGAATCGCCGGGCTCACGTCCGCGTGGTGGCTGGAACGCGCGGGCTGGGACGTCCTGGTGGTCGAGCGGGCGCCGTCGTTCCGCACGGGCGGCTACATGATCGATTTCTTCGGTCCCGGCCACGAGGTGGCGCGGCGCATGGGCCTGCTGCCGGCGCTGGAGGAGCGGCGCGCGCCGATCTCGTCGGTGACGAGCGTCGACGCGTCCGGCCGGCGGCGCGGCGAGATCTCGGCGTCCGCCTACGAGGCGGTCGCGACCGGCGTGATCAGCCTGTTGCGCGGTGATCTCGCGTCGGTGGTCCGCGACGACCTGCGGTCGCCGATCCGTTACGGCACAACGGTTTCTTCCGTCGACGACGGGCAGGTGACGTTCTCGGACGGGTCGTGCGCCTCGTTCAGCCTAGTCGTGGGCGCCGACGGCGTGCACTCGCGGGTCCGGGAACTCGTCTTCGGGCCTTCGCCCGTGCGCTACCTGGGACACCACGCGGCGGCGTTCTCGGTCCGGGACCCTTCGCTGAGCGAGCGGATCGGCTACCGGTACCAGATGCTGACCGTCCCGCACCGCATGGTCGGCTGCTACGCCGTGCGGGACGGGTCGACGGCCGCCCTGATGCTGTTCCGCTCCCCGTCCGCCGCTCTGCCCGCCGACCCGGTGGCGGCGTTGCGCTCGCGGTTCGGAGACCTGGGCTGGGTCACGCCGTCGTTGCTCTCCGTCGTGCCGGACGACGTCTACTACGACACGGTGTCCCAGGTGGACATGCCTGTCTGGCACCGCGGCAAGGTCGTCCTCGTCGGCGACGCGTGCGGGGCCGTCTCGTTGTTCGCGGGCCACGGCGCCTCGTTGGCGATGGCCGGCGCGTCCGTTCTGGCGGAGGAACTCTCCTCCGGCTTCGACGGCGCGTTCTCGCGCTACCAGGCCCGCATGAAGCCCGCCGTGGAGCACACCCAGGAGTTCGGGAGGCGCTTCATCGGCTGGATGGCGCCGTCATCGGAGTGGCGGATCTCGGTGCGCGACTGGGCTTTCCGCCTCTCCGGCCTCCCCGTGGTGCGCTCCCTCATCCGCGGTTCGGTCGTGCCGGACGTCGAGGTGCGTCAGCGCGCGTCGTAGGCCTCGCGGTTCACCAGTACCTCGGCGGACACGTGCCGCGGGACCCGCCCGTCCCGGGCGAGATCCCGGAGCGTCTCCGTGAGGACCTCGCCGCTGATGCCGTCGAGCTCCGCTTCGAGGTCCCCGAACCGCCCGCCGCCCGGCACCGCGGAGGCCGAGGCAACGAAACGGCATGTCTGCGATCCCCCGCGCGCGGGTAACGAGAGACTGTGCGCGTGACAGGGGAACGCAGGTGGGCGGACAAGGGTGAGGCCATCGGGCACGGCGTGAGCTGGCTCGCGCGGTGGAGTCTGCGGACGGCGCTGGCCGTGCTCGGCCTCTGGATGGTGCTCTGGCTGGTCGGGAAGCTCTGGGTGGTCGTCATGCCCGTGCTGATCGCCCTGCTGATCACGACGGTGCTGTGGCCACCGGCCCGGTGGCTGATGTCCAAGGGGCTCAACTCGGCGCTGGCGGCGACGATCGTGCTGCTCCTCGGGCTCGGGGTGCTCGGCGGCGTCATCGCGGCCATCTCGTCGTCGATCGCGTCCGGGGTGCCGGAGATCGCCCAGAGCGCGCAGAAGGCCATCACGCAGCTGCAGGACTGGGTGGGCGGGCCGCCGTTCAACCTGCGGGGCAGTGACCTGGACCGGTTGATCGCCCAGGGCGTCGACCAGATCAAGTCGAGCATCGGGTCGATCGCGGGCGGGCTGCTGACCGGGGCGGGCGCGGTGACGTCCGGGCTGGTCACCGGTGTGGTGGCGCTGCTGCTGGCGTTCTTCTTCGTCAAGGACGGCATGCGCTTCACGCCGTGGCTGCGCGGTGTCATCGGCGAGCGGGCCGGCGGTCACGTCACGACGGTGCTGGAGCGGATCTGGGTGACGCTCGGCAGCTTCATCCGCAGCCAGGCGGTCGTGTCGCTGATCGACGCCATCTTCATCGGGCTCGGGCTGGTCATCTTGGGGGTGCCGCTCGCGATCCCGCTGGCGGCGCTGACGTTCCTCGGCGGGTTCGTGCCGATCGTGGGCGCGTTCATCGCCGGAGCGCTGGCCGTGCTGGTCGCGCTCGTCAGCAACGGGCTGACCACGGCGCTCATCATGCTGGTGATCGTCATCGTGGTGCAGCAGGTCGAGGGCAACGTGCTGCAGCCCATCCTGCAGTCGCGCAGCCTGCGCCTGCACGCGGCGGTCGTGCTGCTCGTCGTCACGGCCGGTACCAGCCTCTACGGCATCGCGGGCGCGTTCTTCTCCGTGCCGGTCGCGGCGGCGGTGGCGGTCGTCATCCGCTACCTGGGCGAGGTCATCGATTCGAGGTCCGTAATGGACACGTCACAACCCAGCGGGGATGAACCAGCCGAGACCGAACGTTCTCCTGAGTGAACACCGAGCAGAGGAGTACCACCGTGACGGAGAAGGCTGTTCTCGCGGGCGGCTGTTTCTGGGGCATGCAGGACCTGTTCCGCCGCCACCCCGGCGTCGTCTCCACCCGAGTCGGCTACACCGGCGACCCCAGCACGCCGAACGCCACGTACCGCAGCCACGGCAACCACGCCGAGGCCATCGAGGTCGTGTTCGACCCCGAGCAGCTGAGCTACCGGCAGGTCCTGGAGTTCTTCTTCCAGATCCACGACCCGTCGACCCGCGACCGCCAGGGCAACGACATCGGCGCCAGCTACCGCTCGGCGATCTTCTACACCGACGACGCCCAGAAGGAGATCGCGGAGGAGGTCATCGCCGCGGTCGACGCCTCCGGCAAGTGGCCGGGCAAGGTCGTCACCGAGGTCACCCAGGAGTCGGACTTCTGGGAGGCCGAGCCCGAGCACCAGGACTACCTGGAGCGCTTCCCGAACGGCTACACGTGCCACTACGTGCGGCCGGAGTGGCAGCTCGGCGAGCGTTGATCGAGATCGTCGCGCTGCACGTCTCACCCGTGCACGCCTACGAGGGCCGTCCGTCGGACGGCCCTCGTCCCGATCCCGGGCCGGTCTCGCGCGACCTCGTCGAGGTCCGCGCCCGGCTCGGCGTCGTGGGTGACCGGTACTTCGGCCACCCCGCGCACCGCAACGCCGCCGTCACCCTGATCGCGGCCGAGCCGCTCGCCGCGTGGCCCGTGGACCCGTTGGTGGCGCGCCGGAACGTCGTGGTGCGCGGGTTCGACGTGGACGCGTTGCCGCGCGGCACCGTGTTCAGCCTCGACAGCGGGGACGGGCCGGTGCGGTTCGAGGTGCACCGGCCCGCGCACCCCTGCGCCTGGATGGACCGGGTGATCGCGCCCGGTGCCTTCAAGGCGTTGCGCGGCAAGGGAGGGATCCGCACGGTGCCGCTGGACGACGGGGTGCTGCGGGTCGGAGGGGCGGAGTTGGCCATAGTGGGCGCATGACGTGGTCGCGCCGCAAACCGACGATCATCATCGCCGTGAGCCTCGCCGTGGTGCTGGTCGCCGCGGCTTCCCTGTGGAACGTCAGCAGCGCCCGCACCTTCCAGTTCTTCGGTGACCTGGTCCACCGCGTCGAGACCGGCGAGAAGCTCGTCGCCCTCACCTTCGACGACGGCCCCGACCCCGCCGGCACCCAGCAGGTCCTCGACGTCCTGGAGGCGGAGGACGTCCACGCCACCTTCTTCCTCGTCGGCCGCGACCTCGACAAGCACCCGGACCTGGGCGGGAAGATCGCGCGGGCGGGGCACGAGATCGGCAACCACACCTACCACCACCGGCGGATGGTCGGCGTCCTGCCCGGCACGGTGGCGAGGGAGGTCGAGGACACCGACGCCCGGATCCGCAGGACCGGCTACAGCGGTGACATCCACTTCCGGCCGCCCAACGGCAAAAAGCTGTTCGCGTTGCCGCACTACCTCCAGCAGCACGGCCGCACGACGGTCATGTGGGACGTCGAGCCGGACTCCGAGGGCGTGCACACCGCCGGGCAGATCGCGGAGCGGACCCTGCGGGAGACCCGGCCGGGTTCGATCGTCCTGCTGCACCCCATGTACCCGGCGCGGGAGCAGACCCGGCAGGCGCTGAAGCCGATCATCACGGGGCTGAAGGAGCGCGGCTACCGGTTCGTCACCGCGTCCGCGCTCCTGGGCAGGCGTTAGACCAGGTCAGCCAGGTCCACGCGGCGCAGGAACTCGCCGCGCACCCGGTCCGCGACCGCGTTCACGACCTCGGCGCCGTCGGACGAGGGGTCGACGTGCACGCGGAACGGCGGGGAGGCGCTGTCCACCACGGACACGATCGCGTCCGCCACGGCCCCGGCGTCCGCCCACGAGGGCTCCAGTTCGGCGAGCCGTGCGCCGACCTGGTCCACCAGGCCGGGGTAGAGCTCCTCGTACTCCGCGGCGCGCGAGGTGTCGGCGGCGGTGCCGCTGTGCGCGAAGTGGTGGGTGCCGCGGGTGAAGGCGCCCGGCACGACGATCGTGGTCTCGATGCCGAACCGCAGCAGCTCGGCGCGGTAGGAGACGGCGACCGCGTCCATCGCCGCCTTGGCCGCGAAGTACGGCGCCAGGTACGGGGGAGTGCCGCCGCGGGTGGAGCTGGAGCCGACCCAGACGACGTGGCCCGACCGCCGCGCCCGCAGGTGGGGCAGCGCCGCGCGGTTCACGCGTTGCGTGCCCAGGACGTTCACGTCGTACAGGGCCGCGTACTGCTCCGGCGTGAACGCCTCGGCGGGACCGGTGGCCATGTGGCCCGCGTTGTGCACCACGACGTCGAGGTGGCCCTGCTCGGCGATGATCGTCGCGATCGCGGCGTCCGCGGACTCCTGCGACTGCACGTCGAGCTCGACGGCGTGCACCGCGGTGTCGTTCTCCGCGGCGAACGCGGCGAGCTCCTCGACGGCTCGGGCGTTGCGGCCGGTGGTCTCGCGCATGCCCGCGTAGACCGTGTGGCCCGCGAGGCCGAGCCTGCGGACCGCCAGGGCGCCGAAGCCGCTGGACGCTCCCGTGACGACGACGACCTCGCCCATCAGATGATGCCCCCGTTCGCACGGATGGTCTGGCCGTTGATCCACCGAGCGGGACCGGCCAGGAAGGAGATGACCTCGGCGATGTCGCCGGCCTCGCCGAGGCGCTCCAGCGGCGCCTGCTTCGCGAGGGTGTCGACGGTCGCCTGGTCCTTGCCGTTCAGGAACAGCTCGGTGGCCGTGGGACCGGGGGCGACGGTGTTGACGGTGATGTCACGGCCGCGCAGCTCGCGGGCGAGGACCAGCGTCAGCGCCTCGACGCCGCCCTTCGACATCGCGTAGGCGCCGTACTGCGGGAACCGCAGGCCCACCACCGAGGACGAGATGGTGATGATCGCGCCGCCGTCACGCACGCGGCGGGCGGCCTGCTGCGACACGATGAACGTGCCACGCGCGTTGGTGCGCATGATGCGGTCGAAGGTGTCGAGGTCCATGTCCGCGACGGTGCCCAACGGCATGATGCCGGCGGAGTTCACGACGACGTCCACGCCGCCGAAGGTCTCCTCGGCCAGGTCGAACGCGGCGGCGACGGCGGTCTCGTCGCCCACGTCGGCCTGCGCGGCGACCGCCTGGCCGCCGTTCGCCCTGATCTGCTCGACGGCCTCGTCGGCCGCGGTCTTGTTGCCGGCGTACACGACGACGGCGGTTCCGCCGGTGGCTAGACGTTCGGCGGCGGCACGTCCGATGCCCCTCGATCCTCCGGTGACGATCGCAACGCGAGTCATGGCAACGCTCCCATCTGCTGTTTCCATCGATACTGCATCGAACGTAGCACTGATACCGAATCAGCGCTACCGATGCTGTGTTATCGTCGATACGTGGACACTAGGGAGCGTCTGGTGCGGGCCGCGGCCGACCTGCTGGTCGAGGGCGGCAAGGAGGCGGTCAGCACGCGCGCGGTCGCCGCGGCCGCCGGTGTGCAGGCGCCGACGCTGTACCGGCTCTTCGGGGACAAGGACGGGCTGCTCGACGCCGTCGCGGCGCACGGGTTCGCCGGCTACCTCTCGTCCAAGCAGGCGATGGGGGCGACGGAGGACCCGGTCGGCGACCTGCGCCGGGGCTGGGACCTGCACATCGGGTTCGGCCTGGCGCGGCCCGCGTTCTACCTGCTGATGTACGGCGAACCGCGCAAGCGGGAGGCGCGGCTGGCGGCGGACGCGATGCTCCGCGGGATCATCAGCCGCATCGCGGCGGCGGGCAGGTTGACGGTGCCCGTCGAGCAGGCGGCGCAGTTCGTGCACGCCGCGGGCCTGGGCGTGGTGCTGGCGCTGATCGCCACGCCCGAGGAGGACCGCGACCCGGGGCTGATCGGATTCACGCGCGAGAACGTCATCAGGGCGATCACCGCGGATGCCCCACCGGACGAGCCGAAGGACATCCCGAGCAGGGCGATCGCGCTGAGGGTGGCGCTGGAGGAGGACCCGCCCCCGGTGTTGTCCCCGGCAGAACGGGCCCTCCTGGCCGAGTGGCTCGACCGCGTCGCGAAGTAGCGCGTCAGGCGTTCGGGTCGAACGGGATCCCGGCGGGCTTCGCGATGCCCAGGTTGTGGTTGAACGCGCCGTCCTTGATCGCGAGGGACGCGCTGCCGAAGTTCGCGCTCACGAGCTTGTCGCGCACGCCGGCCGGGAAGCGGTCCCAGCTGACCAGGTCGGGGTACTGGTAGACGCCGTAGTGGTTCTCCGCCACCTCACCCGCGCCCGCGAGGCGGAAGCAGTGCGTGCTGGCGCCGTCCTTGTGGTAGATGATCTTCGGGTGGGTGCCTTCCCACTGCACGTTCGCACGCGGGTGCACCTTGTACTTGCCGTGCTCCGACGTCGAGACGTACTGGGCCACGTCGTTCTGCACCCAGACGACCACGTGCTCGATGTCGTGGCGGTGGCCGCAGCAGTCCCACAGCGGCACGGCCTGGTCCTTTTCGAAGTACAGGTCGTACAGGTAGGCGCACCAGCCGTTGTTGCACTTGGAGCGGCTGTAGGAGTTGGTGTTGTCCAGGTCGGACTGGTCGTGGCAGTTGCCGTTCAGCGCGCCCGAGTTCTTCAGGCCGGGTGCGATGTCACCGGTCGGCGAGATCGCCGGGGTGGGGTAGCACCCGTCGCCGTCGTAGTCGAACGCCGGCTGCCACTTGCCGTCCGCCGCCTCGAAGTTGGCGGGGATGGCGCGGGGCGGGTCCGCCAGCGCGACGCCGGGGAACAGGGCGGTGATCAGCAGGGCGCCGGCGAGCGCGGGCAGGATCTTCTTCCTCAACAGGAGCCTCCGGTGGGCAGGGGAGCGGAGAGGCTTGCGAGGCAGAAGGTGGTACATGAACAGCGTTCACGTCTAGGTGGTTCGCCGAATCTTTGCCGTCCGGGAATTTCACACCCCGGCGCGGAATCGGTCACGTGCGCTTTTCCGCCGCGGTGACGGGGCCGGTCCACCAACGTTCACCTGGCAGCGGCGATGCCCCTGTCCTGATGACGCGGCACGGGACGGCGGAACCCGGTCGGGTCGGCGACGGCCGGGATCCGTGCCGGAGGACGCGCCCCTTTCTCGTGGTTGCTCGAGCCGAGTGGTGTGCTCTTCCCGATCGAACGCCGGTGGACTTCCTCCAGGGATGAGGACCGAGTGCTCGCGCAGCTCGCCGCCGCACCCGACGTGTGGCTCACGACCAGCGACGACATCGCCGCCCACTACTTGAGGCGCAACTAACAGAGACCCCGGTAGTGCATGCTCATACATCGTCGTGCATAATTCTCAACGTGTCCAAGGTGCTCACTTCACTTCCGGCCGGCGAACGCGTCGGCATCGCCTTCTCCGGTGGTCTCGACACTTCCGTCGCGGTCGCGTGGATGCGTGAGAAGGGCGCTGTGCCCTGCACGTACACCGCGGACATCGGGCAGTACGACGAGCCCGAGATCGACACCGTGCCCGGTCGCGCCGGCACGTACGGTGCCGAGATCGCCCGCCTCGTCGACTGCCGCTCGGCGCTGGTCGAGGAGGGCCTCGCGGCCCTGGCCTGCGGCGCGTTCCACATCCGCTCCGGCGGCCGTGCCTACTTCAACACGACGCCGCTCGGGCGCGCGGTCACGGGCACGATGCTCGTGCGCGCCATGCTCGACGACGACGTGCAGATCTGGGGCGACGGCTCCACCTACAAGGGCAACGACATCGAGCGGTTCTACCGCTACGGCCTGCTCGCGAACCCGTCGCTGCGGATCTACAAGCCGTGGCTCGACGCGGCCTTCGTGACCGAGCTCGGCGGCCGCAAGGAGATGTCCGAGTGGCTGCTCGAGCGCGGCCTGCCCTACCGGTCGAGCGTCGAGAAGGCGTACTCGACGGACGCGAACATCTGGGGCGCCACGCACGAGGCCAAGTCGCTCGAGCTGCTCAACGAGGGCATCGAGATCGTCGAGCCGATCATGGGCGTCAAGTTCTGGGACCCGTCGGTCGAGATCGCGACCGAGGACGTCACCATCGGCTTCGACCAGGGCCGTCCGGTCACGATCAACGGCAAGGAGTTCGGCGACGCCGTCGACCTCGTGCTGGAGGCGAACGCCATCGGCGGCCGCCACGGTCTCGGCATGTCCGACCAGATCGAGAACCGCATCATCGAGGCGAAGAGCCGCGGCATCTACGAGGCGCCCGGCATGGCGTTGCTCTACATCGCCTACGACCGCCTCGTGAACGCGATCCACAACGAGGACACCGTCGCGGCGTACCACAACGAGGGCCGCAAGCTCGGCCGCCTGCTGTACGAGGGCCGCTGGCTCGACCCGCAGTCGCTGATGCTGCGCGAGTCGCTGCAGCGCTGGGTCGGCTCCGCGGTCACCGGCGAGGTCACGCTGCGGCTGCGCCGGGGCGACGACTACTCGATCCTCGACACGTCCGGCCCGGCGTTCAGCTACCACCCGGACAAGCTGTCGATGGAACGCACCGAGGACTCGGCGTTCGGCCCGGTCGACCGCATCGGCCAGCTGACCATGCGCAACCTCGACATCGCGGACTCGCGCGCCAAGCTGGAGCTGTTCGCGGGCCTCGGCATGGTGGGCACCCGGCAGTCGGCGCTCATCTCGGCGCAGCCCGAGCCGACCCAGCTGATCGGCGAGGTGCCGGACGGCGGCGCGGAGGCCATCGCCTCGCGCGGTGAGGTCTCCGAGGCCGACGAGTTGCTCGACGCGGCGGCCATGGAGTTCGGCACGGACTGATCCCCGCAAGGGAGCGGGGTGGCGACGCGATCGCCCACCCCGCTCCCGTCACGTCTGCGGCCACATCGAGTAGATGAGGTTCTCCGCGTCGGAGCACACGACCTGGGGCATGAGCCCCTCGGCGACCTGGTTGCACGACATCGGCCCGATCTCGACCGGCGGCAGCCCGGTCTTGGGGTCGGAGCGTTCGGCGTAGTAGTCGAACAGCACCGCCCCGGCCTGGTCGCAGTTCAGCCTCCCCTGCGGCGTCTCCACCACGACGGCCAGCATCGGCTTGCCGAGCGCGCCGGTGAACGGCCGGTCGCAGAACTGCGACGGCAGGCCCTCGTACTGGTCCGGCTGCACACCGGGCAGCGGGTTGGCGGCGGCCTTGGTCGTCGTCTCCCGCGTCGTCGTCTCCTGAGCGGTCGTCTTCGGAGCGGTCGTCCCGGTGGCCGTGGACGACGTGGGGTCCGCGGCGGAGCCGGACCCGGTGACCTCCGGCGTGCAGCCCGCCACCAGGACGGCGAGGAGCACGGGTGTGATCAAGAACCTCATGCCTGCATGAATCTGCGCGGAGCCCGCCGCCGTTACCCCGGCCCGTGCCGATCGGCGCCGGGTCGCGGCTCGGTGCGAGCCGGGCGCGCCTTGCCGGACGTCACCGCGATCGTCGACTGAGCGCCGCCACCCCGCCCAGCAGCACCAGCAGGACGCCGGCGAACCACGTCATCACCGCCGTCGGGGCGAGGAACCGCGTCGCCAGCCCGATCGACAGCGACGGCACGCTCAGCCCGAGGTAGGCGATGAGGAACAGCCCCGCCAAGGCCTCCCCGCGCTTCTCCGGCGCCGCCGCCGACGACACCGCGCCGATCGACGCCTTGAACTGCACCCCGGCGCCGATCCCTGCCACCGCACCGCCGACCACGAACAGCGGGAAGCTCGTCGCGCACATCCCGGCGACCACGAGCAGCACGCCGATCGCCTGCCCGCCGAGGCCCCACGCCCGGCGCGCAGCGGCGGACAGCCCGCCGGTGGCCGTCTGGGCCAGAGCGGCGCCGCCGAACACGATGAACACCACGAGTCCCGCGAGCAGACGTGACGGGTGGTGCAGTTCGCCCGCCACGAACCCCGGCGAGACCGACGTGAAGACACCGAACACCGCGAACGAGGCGAACGCGCCGAGAGCGGCGACGACGTACGCCCGGCGGTCGCCGTGGTCGGCGCTGATCCGCTGGGGACGGTAGGGGACCTTGCGCCGCTCCACGGTTTCCGGCGTCAGGGCCACCGCGACGACGGCCACGACGAGCAGGACGGCCAGCACCGCGTACGGCGTGCGCAGGGGTGACGAGACGTACTGCGCGAGAACGCCCGCCACCAGGGCGCCGACGCCGAGGCCGCCGATGTTCGCCGCGGTCGAGACGACTTCGAAGCGGCGCGGGGAGGCGTCCGGGCGGTGACGGGTGTGCAGGTCGTGGAGGTAGGCGGTGGCGGTCGCGGCGATCATGCCCACGCCCAGGCCGTTGACCACGCGCGCGACGATCAGGACCGGGAGCGAGGTGCTGGTCAGGAACAGCAGGGCGGACACGACCTCCAGGCCCAGCGCGGGCAGGAGGACCGTCTTGCGGCCCGCCCAGTCCGAGATGTGGCCCGCGAGCACGAGGCTCACCACGACGCCGACGGCGAAAGCGGCGAACACGACTGTGATGGCGAACGTCGAGAACCCCTCGCGGGCGACGTAGAGCGGGAACAGCGGTGCCGGAACGGTCGAGTAGGCCATGGCGATCAGGAACGTCGCGGCGACGGTCCAGAAGCCTCGGCCGTGCGCGCGGACAGGCGGGGGCGTGGTGACCGGTGAATCGAAGAGCACGGACATGCCATCACACTGCGCGCGTAGATCCATCACGTCTAACGAAAGTTGAAGCTCGCGATCATCACTTTCTGAGATAGTTGTTCGCGTGGACCTCCGTCAGCTGGAGTACTTCGTCGCGGTCGCCGAGGAAGGCAACTTCACGCGCGCCGCCGCACGCGTGCACGTCGTCCAGTCCGCCGTCTCGGCGGCGATCAAGACCCTCGAACGCGAGCTCGGCGCCACGCTGCTCGACCGCAACTCCAAGCGCGTGCTGCTGACCGGCGCGGGGGAGGCGCTGCTGCCGAAGGCGCAGGCCGTCCTGGACGCCGCGGCCGAGGCGAGGGACGCCGTCGCGCAGGTGGAGGGCGCGATCACCGGCACCGTCCGGGTCGGCACGCTCACCGCGATGACCCTGATCGACCTGCCCGGGCTGCTCGGTGAGTTCCACCGCCGCCACCCCGGCGTGCTGGTGCGCACGCGGGCGGCCACGTCGGGGTCGCAGGGGCTCGTCGAGCAGCTGCTGGACCGCCGGCTCGACCTCGCGTTCGCGTCGCTGCCGGGCGAGGTGCCGCCCGGCATCGTCCTCGACGAGCTCGCCCACTCGGTGATGGGCCTGGTCGTGCCGCACGACCACCCGCTCGCCGCCCGGTCGGAGGTGTCCATCGCCGAGCTGGCCGGGATGGACTTCATCGACTCACCGCTGGGGTACGGCAACCGGGCCGTCGCCGACCGGGCGTTCGCGCTCAACGCCGTGCCCCGCCGGGTCACGCTGGAGATGTCGGACATCTTCACCGGCGTCGACTACGTCCGCAACGGCCTCGGCATCGCGCTGCTGCCGAGCTACGTCCTCGGCGACGCTCCCGGCGTGGCCACCCTGGAGGTGACGGGCGCCGACCTGCGCTGGCCCATCGGACTCGCGCGGCCGGCGGACCGCGCCCCGACCGCCGCGGCCAGGGCGCTGATCGCCGTCGTGCACGAGACGTTCGGACGGTGACCGGCCAGCGCGTGCGGTTGTGCGCGACGTCGTCCACCACGGGGGTGACGGGCGGCTGTCCACTCACCCGCCTGTGCCGGAGGCGTTTTCTCACCCGCGATAGGCGTCGCACGCCAGCGTGATCAGATCGGTGAGGTGCTGCGGCGGCTGGTCCTTCCACCACGCCAGCCACACCGCGATCGGGGGCGCGTCCACCACGGCCCGGTAGGCCACGCCCGGTCGCGGGTTGAGGCTCGCCGTCGCCTCGGACGTCATGCCGACCGCCTGCCCCGCCGCGATCAGCGTCAGCCACTCGTCGACGCCGCCGGTGTTGCGCACGACGGCCGGTGCCCCGCCCGGCTGCCACAGGTCCAGGGTGGTCGTGCCGGTGCGGTCGTCCACGGCCAGCGAGTACCGGGCGAGGTCCGCCAGCGTGAGCGAACGCTTGCGCGCCAACGGGTTGTCCGTCGCGACCACGCCGTAGCGCCGTTCGGTGCCGAGCAGCGCCGTCTCGAACCGCGGGTCGTCGAGGGCCTTGCGCACCACGGCGACGTCGGCGGTGCCTTCCGCGAGCCCCGCGGTCGGCGAGTTCGACTGGACGAACACCAGCGGCAGCCCGGGGTGCTCGGCGGCCCAGGCCTTCTGCACGCGCCGGGTGTGCTTGCCGAGTGCCGCCCAGGCGTAGCCGATCCGCAGCTCCGTCAGCGACCGGGACGCGATCCGGTGCAGGTGCGCGACCTCGTCCAGCACCCGGCGGGCGCCCGCGAGGACCTTCGCGCCGACCGCGGTCAGGGCGACGTGCCGCGTGGTCCGCTGCAGCAGCCGCACGCCCAGCGACGCCTCCAGAGCGGCGACCGACCGCGACACCGACGCCTGCGTGAGGCCGAGTTCCCGTGCGGCGTCGGTGAACGTGCCCGCGTCGGCCACCGCCACGAACGCCCGGACGTGCCGCAGATCCATGCGTCCAGCGTATAGGTCGCACGGCTCATGCATTTCCCGTATCGGTCTTCGATCCGCAGGCTGGACGGCATGAAGAACTTCAGGGGGTTCGCGACGATGACCGCGAGCGCGGCCAGCAACCAGCTCGGGGCCGCGGTGGGCGCCCACGCGTTCGCCGCCATCGGCCCGGCCGGGGTGGTGGCGGTGCGCCAGTTCGTGGCGGCCGCAGTGCTGCTCCCGGTGGCCCGCCCGGACGTCCGGAACTTCACCAGGGCGCAGTGGTGGCCGACGATCGCGCTCGGCCTGGTGTTCGCGACGATGAACCTGAGCCTGTACGTGGCGATCGACCGCATCGGCCTCGGTCTCGCCGTCACGCTGGAGGTGCTCGGGCCGCTCGGCGTCGCCCTGGCCGGATCGCGCACGCGCCGCGACTTCCTGTTCGTGCTGATCGCGGCAGCCGGCGTGTACGTGCTGGTGCTGCCCGGCCCGAGCAGCGACTACCTCGGCGTCGGGCTCGGCCTGCTCGCGGCGGGGTGCTGGGCGTCCTACATCCTGCTCAACCGCCTGGTCGGCGCGCGGTTGCCGGGGCTGCAGGCGCCCGCGGTGGCGACCGCGATGTCGGCGGCGCTGTACGTCCCGGTGGTCGTCCTGCTGGTGGTGCACGGGAAGCTGACCGGGCTCTCGGTGCTGTACGCCATCGGCGCCGGCGTGTTCTGCAGCGTCGTGCCGTACGCCGTCGACCTGATCGCGCTGCGGAAGGTGCCCGCGAGGTTGTTCGGACTGGCGATGAGCGTGCACCCGGTGCTGGCGGCCCTCGCCGGTCTGGTGGTCCTGGGGGAGACCCTCGAGGTGCACCACTGGGCCGGGATCCTGCTCGTCGTCACCGCCAACGCACTCGCGGTGACTTGCTCGAAGTGGTCTGGATCACCTACCGTCGGTCCTGAAATGTGAATCCAATTCACTTCGGCGGGGTGGTCATGCGGACGAAAGTCTTGACGGTGGTCGTCGCACTCGTCGGTGCGGCGCTGGTCAGCGGCCCGTTCGCGTGGGCGGAACCCGAGCCGTACCTGGTGGGCCGCGGCATCTCCGACGTCACCGGCCCGGCCGCCGAGAACGGCATGATGGGCTACTCCAAGTTCGACCAGAAGACGACGGGCATCCACCAGCGGCTGCGGTCGCGGGCCTACGTCGTGGTCGACCGGGCGACGAACAAGCGCGTCGCGTACGTCAACGCCGACCTCGCGATGATCTTCCGCGCGGTCCAGGAGGGCGTGCTCGCCAAGCTCCAGGCCAGGTACGGCACCACCTACACCCGCGAGAACCTGCTGCTGTCCGCCACGCACACGCACAGCGGTCCCGGCGGCCAGTCGCACAACCTCGCCTACAACCTCTCGATCCTCGGCCTGCAGCCGCAGGCTCTCGCGGCGGTCGTGGACGGCATCACCGAGTCGGTCGTCGAGGCGCACGAGGACGTGAAGCCCGGCTCGATCAGCCTCGGCTTCGGAGAGCTCACCGACGCGTCGGTCAACCGGTCGCGCGTGGCGTTCGACCGCAACCCGGACAAGGGCTTCTTCCCGCGCGGCATCGACCCGCAGCTGACCGTGCTCAAGTTCCGGCAGTCCGGTGACGACGTCGGCGCGATCAGCTGGTTCGCCACGCACAACACGTCGATCACCAACGCCAACACCCTGATCAGCCCGGACAACAAGGGTTACGCGGCGTACCAGTGGGAGCACGACGACGAAGGCGTGCGGTACCTGGACGACGCCGCGGGCTTCGTGGCGGCGTTCCCGAACACCAACGCCGGTGACATGTCGCCGAACCTCAACCTCAAGCCCGGCTCCGGCCCGACCGAGAACGAGTTCGAGAACGCCCGGATCATCGGTGAGCGCCAGAACCGCAAGGCCCAGGAGGTCTACAACGGACCGCAAGCCGCGGTGACCGGTGGTGTCGACCACCGGATGCGGTTCGTGGACATGTCGGCCGTGCGGGTCGAGGGCCGCTACACCGACACCGGCCAGCCCGGCACCACCTGCTCCGGCGTCGTCGGCGCGTCCACGATCGCGGGCAGCGTCGAGGACGGCCCGGCGATCCCCGGCTTCTCCGAGGGCATGCAGTCGCCGTGGAAGAAGCTCTTCGAGCCGTTGCAGATGGAGGTCCCGCAGTGGCTGCGGGACTGCCAGTTCCCCAAGGCCTCGCTGGTGCCGACGGGTTTGATCGGCGCCACCCCGGACGTCGTGCCGCTGCAGATCGTCCGCATCGGGCAGTTGCACCTCGTCGCCGTGCCCGGTGAGGTCACGATCACCGCGGGTCTGCGCATCCGCAGGGCGGTGGCCGCCGAAGCCGGTGTGCCGGTGCGCAACGTGCTGATCCAGGGCTACGCCAACGACTACAGCCAGTACGTCACCACCCCGGAGGAGTACGACTCGCAGCAGTACGAGGGCGGCTCGACGTTGTTCGGCCGCAACACCACGCCCGCGTACCAGCAGGAGTTCGCGAAACTCGCGGCCTCGATGAGGGCCGGCACCGCCCTGCCCGCCGGACCGAACCCGGGCAAGCCGCCGTTCACCGAGATCAACCTGCAGACCGGTGTCGTGCTCGACGACAAGCCCGCCGACAAGAGGTACGGCGACGTGCTGACCGCGCCGAAGGCCTCGTACCGGCGCGGTGAGACCGTCACGTCGGTGTTCGTCACCGGGCACCCGAAGAACAACCTGCACCGCAACCACACCTTCCTGGAGGTGCAGCAGCAGGTGGACGGCCGGTGGGTGCGCGTCGCCGACGACGGTGACTGGTCGACGCGCTACCGGTGGGAACGGGTCGGCATCGCCTTCTCGAACGCGACGATCACCTGGCAGATCCCGGCGGACACCCCGGCCGGCACGTACCGGATCGTGCACCACGGTGACGAGAAGTCCGGGTGGACCGGCAGGATCACCGGCTTCACCGGCGCCACGGCGGGCTTCACCGTCGGCTGAGGCTCTTCCCGGACGGCCCCTGCCCTCTCGCGGGCGGGGGCCGTCGTTGTTCCCGGTGCCGATGAGGTCCTGATTACATTGTGCACGATTTAATCGTGCACTAGCTTTATGGCATCACCCCGGAACGCCAGGAGGAAGCCATGAAGCGCCCAGTTCTCGAACCCGCCGCCGCCGAGTTCGCCGCCGCCACCGCCCAGCGGCCGTTCCTCTTCGAGCTCGACCCGGCCGAGGGCCGCAAGACCGTCGACGAGGTCCAGTCGGGCGAGATCGCGGCGCCCGAGGTCGACGAGCAGTGGGTCGAGCTCGACGGCTTCAGGGTCCGCGTCGTCAAGCCCGCCGGCACCACCGGTGACCTGCCGGTCATCCTCTACATCCACGGCGCGGGCTGGGTCTTCGGCAACGCCCGCACCCACGACCGCCTGGTCCGCGAGCTCGCCGCCGGTGCCGGTGCCGCGGTCGTCTTCCCGGACTACTCGCTCTCGCCCGAGGCCCGCTACCCGGTCGCGATCAACCAGAACTACGCGACCGCGCGGTGGATCCAGGACTCCGGCGCCTCCTACGGCCTCGACGCGACCCGCGTGGCGGTCGCCGGCGACTCGGTCGGCGGCAACATGGCGGCCGCGCTGACGTTGCAGGCCAAGGAACGCGGTGACGTCGACCTGGTGGCCCAGGTGCTCTTCTACCCGGTGACCGACGCGTCCTTCGACACCGACTCGTACCTGCAGTTCGCCGAGGGCTACTTCCTGCGCCGCGACGGCATGCAGTGGTTCTGGGACCAGTACACGACGAACCCGCTCGAGCGCGCCGAGATCACCGCCTCCCCGCTGCGCGCCACGCGCGACCAGCTCGCCGGTCTGCCGCAGGCGCTCGTGATCACCGCCGAGGCCGACGTCCTGCGCGACGAGGGCGAGGCCTACGCCGACAAGCTGCGCGAGGCGGGCGTGCCCGTCACCGCCGTCCGGTACGCGGGCGCGATCCACGACTTCGTGATGCTGAACGCCCTGCGCGGCACGCACGCCGCCGAGGCCGCGATCAACCAGGCCGTCGCCTTCCTGCGCGAGGCGCTGAAGAAGTAGGCGCCGCAGGCGTTCCGCGGCCCCGCTCCCCGGTGGAGCGGGGCCGGACGGCGTTCAGAGGAACAGCTGGACGAGCACCGCCGCGGTCGCGGCGAGGAGCACCAGCCCGGCCAGGGCGAGCACGAGCGGGGTGCGGCGTGCGGACGAGGGCGGCGCGGCCGAGAGCTGGATGGTCGCCATGACCTGGATCGTGGCGGGGAGCTGGATCGCCGCCGGCACGTGGACGACGGGCGGGAGCTGGATCGTCGCCCGGACCGGCACGCCGGCGACGGGCGGCCAGTCGGTGGGCACCGGGATCGGTCCCGTCGGGAACGGGCCGGCTCCCGCGGGCGGACCCTGCGCCGGGAACGGCACGGACTGCGGTGGCTTGGGCGGCATGGACTGCGGAGGCGGTGGCTTGGGCGGCAGGGGCGCCGGGATCGGCACGGCCGCCGCCGGTGCCTGGGCCGCCGCCGGTGCCTGGGCCGGCGCGGGCACCCCGTAGTTGATCATACTGCGGTCCACCGGAGGCCACGGCTTCGCCGCCTCGCCACCGGTGGCGGTCTCCCCGGGCTCCTGAGCCATCACGACCACCCCTTCAACTGCGCCAGCTGCACGCACCACGCCGACACCTCGACCAGCAGGAGCACGAGCCCGGCCACGAAGCACCACTGCAGCTTGCGGAGCTTCTTCTCGTTGGCGTCGAGCCACCGCTCGAAGTCGGCCGCGAGGTGCCGCCGCATCGAGTCGAGGTCGTGCCCGAGGTCGACCGCGCCGAGCAGGCGGGACGCGCTCGACAGGAACGTCCACCGCCAGACCGGTGCGCAGATCACCAGTGCCAGCGCGAGGACGCCGGTCATCGCGGTGACCGCGACGACCGTGGCCGCGCCCCAGCGCGGGCTCTGCAGGGCGGTGCCGACGAACGAGGAACTCACGAGAGCGGCTCCCGCGGTCAGGAGGGTGACGCGGGAGCGCAGGTTGTCGAGCGCGCCCTGCTGGTAGCTCAGGGCCCGCAGCGACTCCGAGAACACCAGCTCGAGCCGTTCGTCCGGCTCCACCCGCCCATCATCCGCCGGAAGGCCTAGCCCGGCGTGCTCCGTTCGGGTGGAGTCAGATCCGCGAGACGCGGGTGACGGCGAACGGGGTGCCCTGCTGGCACGTCGTCACAGCGCCGGGATCGGGCCTGCCGGACACCTCGACGACGGCGCCGTTCACCGCGATCGCGGGATCCGCGCCGAGCAGCAGGTACTGCTCGCCGGGTGTGCTGAGGAGCGTGCAGCCCGGCTCGACGCCGGCGGACACCGTGCCCCGCACCGTCTTCAGGGTCGGGTCGAGCGCCCGCGACGGCGTGGGCAGCGGCGGCGGGGCCTGCGTGGGCGCCACCGACGACGGAGGCAGCGGTGCGGGGGCGCTCGGCGTGCTCGTGGGTGTGTCGGACGTGCTCGACGCGGGACTCCGCGGGGGAGCCTGTTCGGTGGCACCGCACGAAGCAAGCACCAGGCACAGCAGCACAGCAGCCAACCCGCGCATCTCACGTCACCTCCGATGGACCACCGCGACCGCGCACGGCGCGTGGTGCAGCACAGCGTGGCTGACCGACCCCAGGATCGCACGGCTCACCGCGCCACGGCCGTGGCTGCCCACCGCGACGAGCGCCGCGCCCTCGGCCGCGCGCAGCAACGCGCGGGCGGGAGCGTCGAACGCGACCTCGCGCGCCACGTGCACGCCGGGCCACCGCGCGGCGTGGGGTGCGAGCCGTTCGTCGAGGAGCCGGGCGAGGTCGGCGCGGACGTGACCGACGTCCGGCTCGGGCAGCTCGGCCCAGCCCGCGTCGTTGAAAGCGTGGATCGCCAGCACCTCGCGGCCGTGGCGGGAGGCGAAGTCGAAAGCGAACGCGAGGGCGCCCGCCGAGGTCTCGGAGCCGTCGACGCCGACGACCACGCGGCCCTCCAGCGGGCCGGAACGGGTCACGACCACCGGACGCCCGCACGCCGACACCAGTTCGAGGGCGGTGGACCCGAGGAACATCTCGCGGATGCCGGTGCGGCCGGAGGACCCGAGCACGAGCAGCTCACCGGGTTCGTCGGCGAGGACGTCGACCGGACGGCCGAGGCGGACGTGCGTGGAGACGTCGAGCCCCGGCCAGTTCCGCCGCACCTCGGTGGCCAACTCGGCGAGGTGGTCCTCGGCGGCCTTCGACATCGTCTCCTCGGAGACGAACTCCGGCACTGGGATGGTCATCGGCGTGAACACCGGCTCCGGCAGAGGAGCCCGCACAGCCTGAACCACCTGCAACGCCGCACCGCGCCGCGAAGCTTCCTCGGCACCCCAGAGCACCGCGCGCCGCGCCAGATCGGAACCGTCGAAGCCGACCACGACCGTGGACATGGGAAACCACCTCCGGCCAGGGGCATACCCGGCCGGAGGTGGCGTCAAAAGTGAGCTAGCCGATGACGAACTGCGAACCCGGCTCGACGGTGATGTCGCCGTCCCGCGAGTTCGTGATCGTCACGTTCGTCAGGCGCGCCGACCCGCGGGCCTGGGCCATCGCGAGGATGCCCGAGCCGTTGGCGGACCTGTCGATGCGCACGTTGGTGATCCGCACGTCCGGCATGCCGCTGCCGCCGCCCTTGAACTGGATCCCGTCGTAGGTCGAGTCGAGGATCTCGGTGTCGCGGATGACGACGCCGGGGATCGGCAGGTTCTGGGAGAACAGCGTGATGGCGCCGAACTCCTGCGCCTCACCCCAGAACGCGCCACCCGTGCGGTGCAGGGCGTTGTTGGCGAGCAGCGTCGTCCCGCCGAACGGCAGCGGGTCGTGGTCGGTCGCCAGCATGATGCCCGGGTAGTTCGCCGTGTCGGAGATGATGTTGTTCTCGGCGCGGTTGTCCGACCCGCCGTAGATGGCGATCCCGTTGGCGCGCCAGGGGAGCGCGATCGTGTTGTTGAGGAAGGCGTTGCCGCTGCCGACATCGGCGTTCTGGTCCTTCACGTACTTCGACGCCCACACGGCCAGCGCGTCGTCGCCCGTGGTGCGGAACGACGAGTTGAACACCGTGGAGTTGCGGGTGCCGTTGGTGAAGTTGATGCCGTCGGCGTAGGTGTCGCGGATGCGCATTCCGCTGAACAGCAGGCCGTCGCCGGGGTTCCAGCGGTCGGGCAGGTTGGCGTAGTCGCGGCCGACCCAGACACCGACGTTGGCGTGCTCGATCCACACGTTGGTGACCTTGGTGTTCTTGCCGAACCGGCCGTTGAGGCCGACGCCGCCCTCGGCGCCCCCGTCACCGCCGCGGATCCGGCCGGAGCCGAAGATCGCGATGTCGGAGATCTGCGTGTTGTCGTCGACGTCGAACCCGAAGTTGCCCTCGTGCGGGTGGTTGATCGTGTCCGCGTCCTGCGGCTGGATCAACGAGAACAGCTGCGAGCGCCACATGCCGGCGCCGCGGATCGTGACGTTGCGGATGCCGACCTGGTTGTCGCCGCCGCTGTTGAACACGGTGAGGATCTTCTTCTCCTGGCGGAAGCGGCCCTCCGGGATCCAGACGCAGGGGATCTCCCCGTTCTGGTCGGCCGTCACGGCGCGCTGCAACGCGTCCGTGTCGTCGGTCTGGTCGTTCGCCGTGGCACCGTACTGCGTGATCGAGACGCACTCGGCGGGCTTTTGCGCCGCGGGTGCCACCTGCTCCAGGTCGACCAGGTCGATCACGTAGAACTGCGCGGTGTCCCCGGAGTCGCGCTGCAGCTTGAACCTCGTCCCCGCGGGGTAGGAGTTCGCGAGCAGCGCCTGGGACTCGTCGAACAGCCTGCGGGCGTCGCCGCCGGGGCGGTTCGTGAGGCCCTCGGGGTCGTCGGTCGTGCCGTAGAGCCAGCTGTGCCGCGACGACAGGGTCAGCTTCTGCACGAACTGGTCGTTCGCGTACAGGCTGATCGTCGCTTCCTGGCCGCCGCCCGCGGCGGCGTCCGGGATGGAGTTGCGCACGACGATCGAGTTGGTGCTGACCGTCGAGGTGATCTCCACGAACTGGCCCTGCGCGTCGAGCCGTACCGACTTGCGGCCCGAGGACTCGGAGCCGAAGTTGGTGTGCCCGAACGTGCGCTTCGCGTCGGCCTGGAGCAGCGTGCCGTTGTGCCGGCCCGCTTCGGCCTCGTAGCTCGTGAACGGAACGGACGCGCCGCGCCCGACCACGACGGACTGGGTCGCGGTGTTGTTGTTCTCGTTGGTCTCCGCCACAACGTTGGTGGCGTCGGCGGTCGCCGTGGCCGTGGCGCCGCCGTTGGTGGCGGTCCAGGTGCCGACGTTGACCGTCACGGTCTGACCGGCGTTGATCGCGGAGGTGTTGGCGTTCAGGGTGCTTCCGCCGACGGACACACGGGTCAACGAGGCACCCGCCGCGGACGTGCCGCGGTTGTTGACCGACACGGCGAACGTCACCTGCTGGCCGGCCGCCGGGGACGACGGGTTCGGCGTGACGCCGGTGATCTGCAGGTCCGGTCCCGGAGCCTGGCCGACGACCAGGGGAGAGCCGGAGGTGAAGGTGTTGTTGCCCTCGTTGGTCTCCGCGACCTGGTTGGCCGGGTCCACGGTGGCCGCGGCCGCGTAGGACCCGGCACCGCGACGACCCGCGTCGACGGTGACGGTGGCCGTGGCCCCGGCAGCGAGTGCGCCGACGGACGCGGTGCCCGCGACGGTGCCGCCGAGCGTGGCGTTCAGCGTCGTCGCGCCGGACGCCACGGTGCCGCCGTTGCGCACGGTCGCGGTCAGCCTGATCGCGTCGGCCTCGGACGGACTGGCCGGCGTCCACGTCAGGTTCGTGACGGTCAGGTCGGGAGCCGGTGCGGCGGAGCCGAAGACCTGGAACTCGGCGACCTGGCCGCCGGGCGCGCCGGTGTTCGAGTAGAAGTGCAGCCGCACGTCGGACGCGCGACCGGTCACCGGGACGGTGATGGTGTTGCCGGTGGCCGGGTCGAACCGGTAGTCGGCGCGCGCCTTCAGGGTCGCGAACGCGGAAGCGCTCGCTTCCCTGCCGAGCACCTCGAAGTTCTGCGTGCGGGCGCCCCACGCGGAGTCGGGGTTGAGCTTGACGACCACCGAGGTGATGTCGGCGTTCGAACCCAGCTTCGCGGTCAGGTGACCGGGGAGACCGTTCGACTCCCAGTACGTGCCGGTGTTGCCGTCGACGGCGTTGCCCGGCACGAAGTTGTGCACGTGCCCTGACTCGTCGACGGGCTTGCCGGCCGCGAGGTTGTCGCCAGGGGGCGGCGGGTCGACCGGTCCGGACTCGCCGTGCACCTCGAACTCGCTGAGCTGGCCCGCGGACCAGCCGGAGTTCGCGGTGATCGTGACGCGCACGTACCGGGTGCTCGTGGCGGGGAAGTCCAGCGTCACCGTGTTGCCGGAGCCGGGGGAGAAGACCCGTGCGCCGGAACCGACGAGGTCGCTGAACTGCGAGCCGTTCGCACTCCCTTGCACGGCAAGCGTTTGCGAGCGCTGCTCCCAGTTCGAGGGCAGGCGCAGCACGACCTTGCTAACGCTCCTGGACGAACCGAGGTCTGCCTGGAGCCACTGCGGGAACACGCCGTTCGTGCTCTCCCAGTAGCTGCCCTGGTTGCCGTCACCGGCGTTGCCGGCGCCGTACGGGCCGTTGGTGCTGCTCGCGGTCAGGGTCGCGGACAGCCGGGCGACCGCTGCTCCTGCCGCGGGTGTCAGTCCGAACAGTGCGAGAGCGCTGACGACCGCAGCACTCACCGCACGCTTCATGAGCGTGGATTTCATGTGGTCTTCCTTCGCGGCAGGGGTATCAGTTGATGTTGATCTTGAAGGTGGACGTCGTGTTCCTGATGTCCTGGAAGTTGTCGCGGAACCTCAGGCCGGTGAAGGTGACCTCGCCGACGGCGGGTCCCTGGTTCGGTTCCGGCATCTCGTTGGCCCACAGGCCGAAACCGGACTTGGCGTCGAACGCGTCGCCGCTCTTGCGCGCACCCGAGATGCTCACGCCGGACAGCACCGTGTCCTGGAAGACGTTCTCGGCCGCGCCGTTGTACTTGGTCTGGAACATGATCCCGCTGTAGGTCGGGTCGATGATCTCGACGTCGTTCACCCGGATCCCCGTGTACTTCTTGGAAGCGGAGAACATCCAGATCGCGCCGAACGTCTGCGCGCCCCAGAAGTGCCCGCCGGAGCGCACCAGGGTGAGGCCGCTGAACGTGGTCGGCTCGGGCCCGAAGTCCTCCATCGGGTAGCCGAAGTCGAGCGAGCTGATCGTCACGGCGGAGTAGGTGAGCGTGTCCGCCACGTAGATGTTGCGGAACGTGTTGAGCTTGCCGCCGTAGACCGCGAGACCGGCGGCGCGCCACGGGGTGAGCACGGACAGGTTCTCGAAGACGTTGTCCTGCTGACCGGTTCCGCCGTTGTCGGTCGCGGCGAACAGCGCGAACGCGTCGTCACCGGTCGAGCGGGCCTCGATGTTCGCGATCCGGTTGCCCGACGAGCCGTTGGTCATGTTCAGGCCGTCCGCGTACATGTCGCGGATGCGGCTGTCCCTGATGACGTTGTTGTCGACGTTGTTGCCCCAGAACAGGCACATCATGTGCTCGACCCAGATGTTCTCGATGGTCGTGTTCCGCACTCCGGCGACGTCGAACACCTTGCCCGGCCCGTTGATGCGCGCGGTGTAGTTGCCGAAGACGGCGAACCCGCTGAACGCCGAGCCGCTCGCGGACGACTGCGCGGAGAAGCCGATGTCGGTGTTCTCCTGCGTCGGCGGGGCCTGGAACCGGGTGAACCAGGGACCGGCGCCGACCACGCGGACCGCCTTGCCGTAGACCTGGAACTTCTGCGCCGTCTGGTACGTGCCCGCGGGCAGGTAGACGCCGACGAGGTTCCCCGTGGTGTCCATCCGGACGCGGTCGAGCGCGTTCTGCACTTCCTGGTGGCTGAACCCGGCGGGCACGGCGTAGCGCGCGGCGTCGGGGTTCCCGGCGGCCGTCACCTGTTCGAAGTTCACGAAGTCGATCGCGTAGTTCGTGGTGTTGGCGGCGTCCTTCTGCAGCTTGACCTTCGTGCCCGCCGGGAAAGTCCGGTCGAGCATCAGGTTCGCCTCGTCGTAGAGGTGGCGCGGCCCGCCCGCTCCCGGCGAGTTGCCCGGCTCGGCCTCGTTGCCGTAGAGCCACATGTACTTCGACGTCAGGTCGATCGCCTTGTGGAACCGGCCGTCGACGTAGACGTTGAGGGTCGAGGTGATGCCGCCGCCACCGGAGCTGTCCGGGATGGAGAAGCGGGTGACGAGCGTGTTGGTGGGGCCGGACGTCGTGAACTCGACCGACTGGCCGGTGGAGTTCAGCGTGACGGCACGGCGGCCGGACGCCTCACCGGCGAGGTCGCCGATCGTGCGGTTCGGGCCGAGCACCTGCGCACCACCGCCGACGGTGGCGTCCTCGGCCTCGACGTGCTGCCACGGGACGCTCGCCCCGCGGCCGATGAACAACGACTGCTCGCCGGTGTTGTTGCCCTGCTTGGCCGGGACCTCGTTGCCGTCGTTCGCGATCACCGTGCGGACGGTGTACCGGCCGTTGGCGGCAGGCCACGTGCCGAGGTCGACCGCGGCGGTGGTGGCACCCGCGTCGATCGTGCCGTTGTGGCTGCCCGTCAGCGTGCGGACGGTCTGGCCGCTGCTGTCGACGATCGTGACCGTGATGCCGTGGGCACCAGCCGTGGACGCGATGGTGCCCTGGTTCTTCAGGGCGACGCTGAACGTGGTGTTCTGGCCGTGGGCCGGGTTGCTCGGCGACCAGGACGGCACGGCCACCAGGTCGGAGCTCGGGACCGCCGTCACGACGAGCCGGTCGGGGTGGACGCGGGCGTTGTCGTTCTCGTTCTGCTCCGCCACCTTCCTGGTCTCGTCGACCTTGGCGGTGTACTCGTAGGAGCCTTCCGGACGTGCGGCGATGGTGGTGCCGACGTCCGCCTGCGCGCCGGCGGCGAGCGCGCCGACCTGAGCGGTGCCGACGGCGGTGCTGCCGAGGAAGAACGTCACGTCGGTGGCGCCGCTTGCCGCCGTTCCCGCGTTGCGGACGGTGGCGTTCAGCGTGATCCGGTCGGTCTCGACGGGGCTCGCCGGCGTGAACGACGTGGCGGTGACGGTGAGGTCGGGGTTCGGGGCAGGGGTGCCGAACACCAGGACCTCCGCCACCTGGGCGCCGGGAGCGCCGGTGTTGGACGTGAACCGCAGCTGGACGTCGGCGACCCGGCCGCCGCCGATGATGGTGGTGCTGTTGCCGGTCGCCGGGTCGAAGCGGTGGTCGCGGCCGGCGACGAGGCTCGTGAAGCCGGTGGCGTTCTGCTCGCGGCCGAGGACCTCGACGTGCTGCGTGCGCGCACCCCACGCCGAGTCGGGGTTGAGCTTGATCGCGACGGAGCCGACGTCCGCGTTCGATCCCAGGTGGACGGTCAGCGTGCCGGGGAACCCGCCGGACTCCCAGTAGGTCTGCACGTTGCCGTCGTTGGCGTTGGCGGCGACGAAGCCGTGCACGTTGTTGTTCGCCGTGACGGGCTTGCCCTGCGCCAGGTTCGTGCCCGTGGCGCCCTCGCGCGTCACGGAACCGCTGGCGGGGGACTGGTTCCCGGCCGCGTCCTTCGCGACCACGTGGTAGGTCACGCGCAGGCCGTCGGGCTGGGTGTCGGTGTAGGTCGTGCCGGTGACGGTCGTGCGCAGGATGCCGTTGGCGTGGACGTCGTAGCCGGTGACGCCGACGTTGTCCGTGCTGGCGTTCCAGGTCAGCCGGATCTGCCCGGCCTGCGGCTGGGTGAGGGCGAGGTTCGCCGGGGCCGTCGGGGCCTGTGCGTCACCGCCGGTCGGGCCGTGGACCTCGAACTCGCTCAGCTGCCCGGCGGGCCAGCCGGTGTTGCCGGTGATCCGCAGCCGGACGTACCGCGTGGTGGCCGCGGTGAACTCGATCGCGACCGTGTTGTTCGAGGCCGGCGTGAACTCGTGGCCCCTGCTCGCCACCAGGTCCGTGAAGTTCGTCCCGTCCGTGCCGCCCTGCACGGCGAAGGTCTGGGTGCGGGCTCCCCAGTTCGCCGCCGGGAGTTTCAGCACGACCCGGTCCGCCTTGACCGCGGAACCCAGGTCGGCCTGGATCCACTGCGGGAAGGCGTTGTTCGCGCTCTCCCAGTAGGTGCCCTGGTTGCCGTCCCCGACGTTGGCGGCGGCGTAGTCCTGGGTGCTGCTGCTCGCGGTGAAGGTGGCGGCGAGCCGCGCGCCGGCGGCGGCTTCGCGGACCTCCAGCTTCGCCGTCGTCTTCGTGGCCCGGACGTGCCGCACGAGAGTGGGATCGACCTGGAAGGTCACCCTGCCGTCGCGGAAGGTGTGCGGTTGTTCGGCGACCAGCGTCGACCAGCCCCTGCCGTCGAGGCTCGTCTGCACGGCGAACGTCTCGGTGCCGTTCTTCGGCGAGGAGAGCGTGACGCGGTCGATGCGGGTCTGCTTGCTGAGGTCCAGGCTGACCGGTGCCGCCTGTGCCGCGGGGGAGATCATCAGGGTGGCCGCGACGGTGATCGTTGCTACCAGCGGGGCTAGCAGGGAGCGAGCGCGTGTCGTCGGTGACATGGCGTGCTTGGCCCTTCTCGGTGGGGACGCGAGGGGGTGTGGCGCGCCTCACCGTAGAAGTGACCAGCAGATTACCGCAATATCTCGACGTGATTGCGCAAATTTGCGACAAAGGCTCTGAACAGGAAAGACGGGTGCTGCTTTCCGCGGGTGAGCGGTGTTGCAGCGTGCGCGAGGTCGATCACCAGCGGCTGGACTCAGGGCGTTGTGGGAGGTTCGGGCCCGAATCGCCCTCGAAAATTGATTCGATCTTGAGGGGTGCGCTTGCGGCGGTTTGCTCAGCGCTTGCTCGGGTTGCGTAAGCCTTGCGCAAGTGGCGAAGCCCGGCCTCGTTGTCGCTTGATCTCCAGTTAGCTGCAGGTTTTACGGTCGGGTCCATGACGATTCTCGTGACGGGAGCGACCGGGAACGCCGGGCGCCGGGTCGTGGACGAACTCCTCGCGCTGGGCCGGGAGGTCCGCGCGGTCACCAGGAACGCGGCCGCCGCACGGCTCCCGGCCGGGGTCGAGGTTGTCGAGGGAGACCTGACCAGACCGGAGACGATCCCGTTCGACGGGGTCACCGGTGCGCACCTGCTGACCAACGCGGGCGACGACTACGCGGACCTGCTCACGGGCCCGGAGCTGGTCGAGCGAGCCGAGAAGGCCGGGGTCGGGCGGGTCACGGTGCTGTGGAGCGGGTCCCGGAGTCCGCTGGAGGAGGCGGTCACGGCCAGTTCGCTCGAGTGGACCGTGTTGCGGCCCGTGGACTTCATGTCGAACGCCCTGGTCTGGGCCGAGTCGGTGCGCGCCACGGGGGAGGTGCGGGAGCCGTTCGCGTACGCGCGGAGCGCGCTCGTGCACGAGGGCGACATCGGCGCGGTGGCGGCCGCCGTGCTCGTGAGGGGTGGGCACGGCGGCCGCACCTACACGTTGACCGGGCCGGAAGCGCTGTCCGTGCCGGAGCAGGTGGCCGCGATCGCCGCCGCCACCGGCAGGGAGATCAGGTACGTCGAGCAGTCCGAGGAGGAGGCACGGGCCGGGATGCTCGCGGCCGGGCGGCCCGCCGAGGTCGTCGACCTCCTGCTCGGGTGGAAGCGGGACATGCCCGCGGTGGGGTACACGGTGGTGAGCGACGTCGAGGACGTGCTGGGAAGGCCCGCGCGCTCGTTCGCCTCGTGGGCTCGCGAGCACGCGGGCGCGTTCGTCAGCGGAGCAGATACGCGTCGATGATCGTCTGTTCGACGGTCTGGCCGCCGCCGGACGCCTTGGCGCGCAACGACACCGACTTCGCGTCCCTCGGGTGGGCGAGCAGCACGCGCCCGGCCGTCATCTGCGTGCGGCGCCACGTCGTCCCACCGTCGTAGGAGACCTCGACGGACGTGATGCGCACCGAGTCCACCTGGGACTGCGTGGACAGCGGCACCGACAGCATCTGGCCCGCCTTCCCGCAGCCCTCGTCGTCCAGCTGCGGCGTGAAGCGGATGACCGACAACGGCAGCGCGGTCTGCTTCGCGGTGGTGTCGCTGCGGAACGTCCAGACGCCGGACACCTTGGTGCTCAAAGCGGTGTCGCGGGTCGCGGACGTCTCCACGCGGTAGTGCGCGGAGCCCGGTTCGACGTCGAGCGCCGCCCAGCCCGCCTCGGCCGTCTCGGCGGCCTTGACGCCGTCGCGGTACACCGTGGTCTTCGCCTCGGACACGGGGCTGTAGCCCTCGTTGCCCGCGCTGTCGCCGTACAGCGGCACGGTGATCCGGACGAAGTCGCCGGTGCGGAACGAGTGCGGCACGCCCCGCGTCGGTGGCAGCGCCGGGCCGAACACCGCGCGGTGGAAGGGTTCCACGTACGACCTGCCCGGCCGGTAGTGCCGCAGCGGTGTGACGAGACCGCCGATGTGGCCGGTCTCGTCGAACAGGGTGAACCGCCGCGACCAGTCCCCGCCCTCGCCGCCGTAGTACTCGGTGCGCGGGCCGGGCGTGAAGTTGTCGAGTGAGCCGTAGGTCCAGTCGGCGCGGCCCTCCGGCGAGGAGGTGTGGCCGATGCTCGCGGTCTGGCCGGGCCCGAGCGGTGGCATGTCGACCCTGACGGACGCGAGGTCCTTCTTCGCGACCGTCTTCGTCAGCCCGTTGGGCGCGGATCCCTTGCGGTACCAGGCGAGTCCGTAGAAGTCGGTGCCCGCGGTCCAGAACGTCGCGATCTTGCCGGTGACCTCGTCCGAGTCGGGGCCGAGGCTCGCGACGCCGAGGTGGTCGATCGCGCCGCCCACCGAGAAGTCGCCGATGGTGTAGCTCGTGCCGTTGACGACCCGTTCGAAACCGGTCTGCAGCAACGACAGCTGCGCGGCGACCGGGAGCGTCACCTTGATCGGCCTGGCCTGCCGGGCGTCGAGCGTGATCGTCGTCGCGCCGGTGACGGTGAGGTTCGGGTAGTTGATGGCGTCGTGCGTGTAGTCGCTGCCCGACGACAGAACGCTGCCGGACAGGACGTAGCGGCCCTTGGCCAGGCGTGCCACCCCTGTCGCGCTGTTCGGCCACACGCGGGCGCCGGTGTCGACGTTGACGAGGAACGCGAAGGTCGACGACGCCGGGGCGCCGGAGCGTTCGACGCCGGCCACCACGACGTCGTAGCTCTCGACCTCCAGGTCGGCGACGACGGCCGTCCGCACCCCGCTCGCCACGACCGCGCCGCCGAACACGCCACCGGCCGGTTGCCTCGCGAGGTCCGCGGTGACCGTGGCCTTCGCGGTGCCGCCCGCCGGGACCGTGAGCGTGGCGGGGGAGACGCTGAACAGCGCGCCGGTCGTCTCGGTGGTGAGGTCGAGCGTGACGGGCTCGGAGCCCGCGTTCGAGTACGTGATCTCCTTCGACAGCACGGGTTCGCCGGTGTGCGGCCACTGGTGCGAGCCGAAGCTGATGCCGGTCGGGCTCGACGTCACGTTCTGCTCGACCAGCTTGGCGACGTCGACGCGCCCGGAGCCCTGCTCGAACGGCGTCAGCTCCGCGGTAGGCGTGGTGCCGCCGGTCAGCCGCGCCTTGAGCGCGACCCCGTCCAGTCCGGGGTGCTGCTGGCGCAGGAGAGCCGCCGCGCCCGCCACGTGCGGCGTCGCCATCGAGGTGCCGTCGAGCGAGGTGTAGCCGTCGGCGACCGGCGCGCCGATCCTGCCGTCCGAGTGCAGGGCGGCGACGATGCCGACGCCCGGCGCGGTGAGGTCGGGCTTGAGCGTGCCCGCCTGCGTCGGGCCGCGGCTCGAGAACTCGGCGACGCGGTCCCGGTCGTCGACCGCGCCGACGGTCAGGGCCGCGTCGGCGGTGCCGGGAGAGCCGACGGTCTTCGCGTCCGGGCCGCTGTTGCCCGCCGCGACGACGAACAGCGTGCCCTTCTCGGCGCTGAGGCGGTTGACGGCTTCCTCGAGTGGTTCGACGGCGGGGGTGTCGAAGCCGCCGAGGCTCATGTTGACGACCTGGGCACCCTGCTCGACCGCCCACTCCATGCCGGCGATGATGCCGCTGTCCTGGCCGGAACCGTTGTCGCCCAGCACCTTCACGTCGAGGATGCGCGCACCGGGCGCCACCCCGTGGTACTTGCCGCCGCTCTTCGCGCCGGTGCCCGCGATGATCGACGCCACGTGCGTGCCGTGGCCGTGGTGGTCGCCGTTGTCCGGTGAGCTGGTGAAGTTCCGCTCGCCGACCTCGCGGTCCGCGAGGTCGGGGTGGGTGTGGTCGACGCCGGTGTCGAGGACGGCGACCGTGGTGCCCGTGCCGGTGAGGCCCGCGGCGTAGGCGGCGGGGGCGTTGATCTGGGCGACGCTGCGGTCCAGGGTGGCCTGGCGCCGGGCGTCGAGCCAGACCTTCTCGATGCCGCCCAGCGCTCGGCCGGCCCGTTCCAGTGCTCCCGGCTCCGACCGCGACCCCTCTTGCAGGAATGTTGACATTCCGACAAGGGGTGTCCGGGCCGCGTCGAACGCGACGCCGTTGATGCTCGGCAGCTGCAGCCCGGTGCTCAGGGTGCGCGGGGCGCCGTCGGGGTAGGTGACGATCACGGGCAGCGCGCCGCCGTACGTGGCGAGCTCGGTGACGTCGAAGAGCCGTTCGTCGAGGCGTCCGCTCGCGATCAGCGGAATGGCGTCCCGCGGCACCACGTACTCGTGGCCCTGCGCTGTGTAGGTCGTGAACACGACCCGCTCACGGCCCGGCGCCGGCCTGACAGCCCGCTGTCCGGTGAGGACCTGGTCACCGGTGATCAGCGTGACGGTCGGCGCGGACGCCGCCCGGTGCGGAGCGGCCGCGGGGGGAGCGGCTCGGTGCGGAACCGCTGGGGCGGGAGCGGCTTGTGCCTGGCCGGCGGTGAGCAGGGCACCGGTCAGGACGACGACTCCGAGTAAGCGCACCCGGTCCTCCGTGGGTCTGTGAGAGCGATCCCACGGACCGTAGTGAGGTGCTCACTCGGGTGACAAGGTCTACACCAATTTTCGGCACGTTCTACTCTTTGCGCCATGACGGGGCTGCGGGAACGCAAGAAGGCCGCCACCAGGGAGGCGCTGGGGGACGCGGCCTGGAGCCTGTGCGTGCGGCACGGCCTCGACCGGGTGACGGTGGACCAGATCGCGCGGGCGGCCGGGGTGTCGCTGCGGACGTTCTTCAACTACTTCTCCTCCAAGGAGGAAGCGGTCGTCGCCGGCGACACGGCCACCGCGCTCGCGTTCGTCGAGGAGTTCGCCGCACGCCCGTCCGGCGAACCGGTGCTGGTCGCGCTGCGGGAGGCGCTGCACTCGATCTACCCGCAGCACGTCGACCTCGAACGGCTCCGCCAGCTGCGCGAGCTGCGCCGCCACCCGTCGCTGCTGCCGCACGTGTTCGCCGCCTACTCGGCCCGCGAACAGGCCCTCACGGCGGCGATCGCCGAGCGCTGCGGCGTCGATCCGTCCGTGGACCCCTATCCGGCCGTGACGGCGTCGACGATCCTCGCGTCGATGCGCGCCGTGGTGCAGTGGTGGCTCGACACGCCCCAGGCTTCGGAGCGCTACACGGCGGCCGAGCTGGTCGGCCGGATGATCGACCAGCTCGGCACCGGGTTCACCAGGTGACCGGCAGCCTGTGCACGCCGTAGATCGACATGTCGGTGCGCAACGGCACCTCGTGAGCCGGCACGGCGAGCTGCAGCGACGGCAGCCTGCGCAGCAGCTCGGTGAAGCCCACCGCCATCTCGACGCGCGCGAGCTGCTGGCCGAGGCACTGGTGGATGCCGTGCCCGAACGCCACGTGGTGCCCGCGCGGCCGGTCGAGCAGGAGCGCGTGCGGGTCGTCGTACTGGCGCTCGTCGCGGTTGACCGCGGGCACCGACACCACGACCGTCTCCCCGGCCCGGACGGTGACGCCGCCGATCTCGACGTCCTCCCTGGCGTGGCGTGAGACGCCCGCGCTGATGATCGACAGGTAGCGCAGCAGCTCCTCGACCGCGTTCTCGACCAGCCCGGGGTCCGCGCGCAGCTTCTCGAGCTCCGCGGGGTGCTCCAGCAACGCGAACGTGCCGAGCGCCAGCATGTTCGCCGTCGTCTCGTGGCCCGCGATCAGCAGCAGGTTCGCGATGCCGACGAGCTCGTCCGTGGTGAGGTCGGTGTCGCGCACGAGCCCCGACAGCAGGTCGTCACCGGGGTCGCGCTGCTTCTCCTCGACGAGCTCGCGCATGAACCGGCGCATCTCGGTCGCGTTCTCGATCTGCTCGTCGACGGTCGTGGTCAGGCTGAGCAGCTTCGACGTGCGGCGCTGGAACTCGTCGCGGTCGCCGTAGTCGACGCCCAGCAGCTCGCAGATCACCAGTGACGGCACGGGCAGCGCGAAGTCGTGCACCAGATCGGCCGGCGGCCCCTTCTCGACCATCGCGTCGAGACAGCCGGTGACGATCTCGTGCACCCGCGGCGTGAGGTCGCGCATCCGGCGCACGGTGAACTGCCCGGTCAGCAGCCGCCGGAAGCGTGTGTGCTCGGGCGCGTCCATGAAGATGAACGACCCGGCCCGCCGCTCCGGCGGGAACATCTCGGCGTGCAGCTCGGGCGAGATCAGGGCCTTCGCGCGAGGGCTGTTGATCCGGTCCGAACTCATCTGCGGCGCGGCCAGCACGGCCCGCGCCTCGTCGTGCCCGGTCACGAGCCAGACGGAGTCCCCGTTGTGCTCGACGCGGTGGATCCCGCCGCGCCCGCTCAGCTCGGTCAGCCCCGTGGCCGGGTCGAACGGGCACCCTGCGCGCTTGTCGGTGAGTTCGGCGGGCAACTGCGGGCGGAGGAGCTGTGCCGCGTTGCGCTGCCGCTCGGCCGTGGTCATGGCCTCTCCCTGTCTGACCCGATGTGACCGGGTCGTGGCTCGGCGTCACCTCCACGCTACTCAAACTTGCGCATCGTGCAAGATTATTGCGGTCTCTTTACTCGGGAGACGGGAATCAGGAGCCGCTTGCCTCTGCTGTGAACCGGCACCGGCTCGCTCGCGGTCTTGAGTCGATCTCAGACCGCGAACACCTGCGAGTCGTCCGCGAAAGCCTTGAACTCCAGCGCGTTGCCCGCCGGGTCCAGCAGGAACATCGTCCACTGCTCACCGGCTTCGCCCTTGAACCGCACGTACGGCTCGATGACGAACTTCGTGCCGGCCTCGGTGAGCCGCGCGGCGAGTGCCTGGAACTCGTCGACCTCCAGCACCAGCCCGAAGTGGGGGACCGGCACGTCGTGGCCGTCGACGGGGTTGCTGACGCGCTCGGTCTTCGGCGCGAGGTGGGTGACGAACTGGTGGCCGTGCAGGTTCCAGTCGACCCATGTGTCGGAGCTGCGGCCCTGCTCCAAGCCGAGCGTCTCGCCGTAGAAGCGGCGGGCGGCGGCGAGGTCGTCGACGGGCATGGCGAGGTGGAAGCGGGGGATGTTCGGCATGTAGGAATGTTAACATTCCTACAATCGGTGGGATTGTGCGGTTGTTAACATTCGGACATGGGTAAGGACGACAAGCCGCTCACCCTCGCGCCCGCCCGTCGCCGGGGCCTGGGCAACGAGGTCGCGGACACGATCCGGTCGACGATCTTCACCGGCATGTTCCGGCCCGGTGACCCGTTGCGCGAGGTCGAGTTGTCGAAGGCGCTGCAGGTCAGCCGGGGTCCCGTGCGGGACGCGCTGCAGTTGCTCGAGCGCGAGGGGATCGTGCGCAGCGAGTGGCACCGGGGCGCCACGGTGACGGTGTTGTCGGACGAGGACGTGGCCGAGCTGAACAGCTTGCGCGGTGCCTTGGAGGAGTTGGCCGTGCGCCGCGTGGTCGAGCACGCCAGCGACTCGGCCCTCGTCGCGATCGCCATGGCGGCGAAGGCGATGGAGCGGGCCGAGGACCCCTACGGGATGGTGCGCTGCGACATCCAGTTCCACGACGCCGTGTACGTGGCGGCCAAGCACTCGCGGCTGCTGGAGGCCTGGTACGGGATCCGCTCGCAGGTGTTCCTGTTCCTGATCATGCGCATCAACTCGAGCACGGCCGACTACCTCGACCACGTGCGGCTGGAGCACGACATGCTGGTGGCGGCGTTGCGGGCGCGGAACGTCGAAGCGGCGCTGGAGTTGTTCGCGGTGCACCGCAAGCACGCGTTCGACGTGCTCGCCTCCGAGGCGTGAGCCGCGGTCCACATCGGACACGGAGCCGGGGGATTGGAGCTAGAGCCACCCGTGCTCGACGGCCCGCTGGAAGGCCTCGGACCGGTTGGCCACGCCGAGCTTCGCCACCGCGGCCGACAGGTGGTTGCGCACGGTCCCGGCGGACAGCGAGGTGCGGGAGGCGATTTGCGCCACCGGCGTCCCGAACTCGCTGAGCCGCAGCACCTCCAGCTCCCGTTGCGTCAGCGGGCAGGGCGGGGCGGCCAGCGCGTCGGCGGCCAGCGCCGGGTCCACCCAGCGCCCGCCCGAGTGCACGCGGCGGATCACGTCGGCGAGCGTGCCGCCGGGGGATCCCTTGGGCAGGAAGCCGCGAGCGCCGGCGTGCAGGGCCTGCTGCAGGTGCGGTGGCCGGCCGCGGCCGGTGAGGATGACGACCGCGCACGAGGGCAGCACCCGCCCCAGCTCCTCGGTGACCTCCAGGCCGTCCAGGAAGGGCATCTGCAGGTCCACCACGGCCACGTCCGGCCGGTGGGCCCGCGCGGCCTCGACAGCGGCCCTGCCGTCACCGGCGCGGGCCACCACCTCGAGGTCCGGTTCCAGGTCGAGCAGGGCCGCGAGGGCGTCGCGGATCAGCTCCTCGTCGTCGGCCAGCAGCACCCTGATCACGCGGGTACCACGACCTGCAGCGTGAAGACGTCGCCGGACTTCTCGGCGGACACCCGGCCGCCCACGGCGGCGAGGCGTTCGCGGATGCCGCGCAGGCCGTTGCCCTCCAGAGAAGGCTTCTCGGTGCCGTCGTTCGTCACGGTCATCCGCACCTCCTCGTCGGCCACAGCGACGTCGATCATGCACCACGTGGCGTGGCTGTGGCGCAGCACGTTGGTGCACGCCTCGCGCAACGCCAGCGCGAGTTGCGTGGCCGGCTCGCCGTGCACGTCGGCGTCCGCGACCGTGCAGCGGATGCCCGCCTCCGTCAGGACGTCGCGCACTGCCTCCAACTGCTCCGGCAGGTTCACGGCGCGATAGCCGTGCACGGCGTCACGCACCTCCTCCAGGGCCGTGGACGCCAGTCGTTGCGCCTCGAACGCCTCCGCGGCCGAGCGCTCGGGGTCGGTCGCGGCCAGGCGGCCGGCCAGTTCGGACTTCAGGGCGATCACGGTCAGGCGGTGGCCCAGCAGGTCGTGCACGTCGCGGGCGAACCGCAGGCGTTCCTCGCTCACGGCGAGCTCGGCCTGCGCCTCGCGACCGGCGCGGGCCTCGCCGAGCAGTCCGGCGAACCACATCGGCAGGCCGCCCATCGCGATGATCGTCGCGCCGACGGAGGCCGCGATCATCTGGTACGCCGTGTGGTCGCGGCTGACGAAGAAGCCGATGACCCCGGCCAGCACGACGGAGCCGACCGCGGCGAGCCACCGCCAGGGACCGGTCAGCAGCAGAGGCGCGAAGCCGGCCGCCGCGCCGCCGATCCACGCCCAGGTGTGCAGCTCGTCGGAGCCGACCGGCGCGACCAGCGGGATCGTCGCGAGGGTCGCGGCCACGAGCACCCGCAGCGGACCGCCGCGCAGCGTCACCGCGTACGCGACGGCCAGCACCAGAAGACCCAGCACGCCGAGCCAGCGCGTCGCGGACGGCTCGCGCAGCACCGCGACCAGCGGCACGGCGAGCGACGCCACCCACAGCAGGTGCAGGGTGCCGCGCAGAGCGGTGTGCGGAAGATCGGTCATCGCCATCAGACTAGAACCACACCATCAGGATCGTGACCGCGATGACCAGGTCGAACACGCCGCAGAACTCCGACCACCAGCGCGGCACGACCGCGTTGCGCACGTGGTGGACGAGGTCCCAGACGGCGTGCGCGCCCCAGGCGAGCGCGATCAGCAGGACCCCGGCCGGGGGCGACACCAGGACCACCGCGGCGGCGAGCACCGCGTAGAGGGCGAACACCCCGAGCTGCACGCCCGGCGCCCGCCGGCCCCAGAACAGGTACACGGCCTGGCACAGCAGCAGCGTCCACACGGGAGGCACGAGCGGCGACTGCCAGAAGTCGAACGTCACCGCGAGCGCGACCACGGTGGGCCAGCGCGAGCCGAGTGCCTTGACCACCGGGTTCGCGCTGGGCGTTCCGTGCGCGTCGTGCCGGTGCCTGACCAGCACGAACGCCATCGCGGGCAGCATCAGCAGATGCCCGCCCACCTCGACGGCGTGACCGTCGAGCAGCCCGAACCAGTACGGCACGAGCACCGCCAGGTACGGCACGAACATCGCCGCGCACATCTCGGCGATCCGGCCGTGACCCCGGTACGACATCCACAACGCCATCGGCGCCGACATCGCCACCGCCATCCACAGGGCGGCGAGCTCGACGCTCTCCGGCGTCCACAGCGGCCCGAGCAGGGCCATCCCGACGAGCATCGCCACGAGCATCTCGGCTCCGTGGCGCACCAGCGGCCGAACCGCGGGAGAAACCGTTGTTGTCATGCGCCGAGCATCGGGAAGATCGGGGACAAGCCCCATCCGTGCGATGTCATGACCTGCCTGTGCGAAACGCACAGGTGATCTATGCGTCGATCTCGGCCCAGATGGTCTTCCCGCCGGTGAACTCGCGGGTGCCCCAGCACCGGGAGATCTGGGCGATCAGGATCAACCCGCGTCCCCGCGAGTCGCCGAGCCTGGACTGGCCGAGCTGAGGCAGTTCGGCGGGTGTGTGGTCGTCGACCTCGACCCGCACGAAGTCAGTGTGGCGTTGCACACGCACGACCCGAGGTCCCTGCGCGTGTTCATAGGCGTTGCTGGCCAGTTCAGTGCACACCAGCAGGACGTCGAGCCGGGTGTCTTCCGGCAGGTCCCGCAAGAGCGCCCCCACCCACGCGCGCACGGCGGCGAGGTCGGGCGTTCCCTCCGGCAGGGTGTGCACGGTCCTCGCGGAGGCGCTCAGCACCTCTGGGGTGTCCATATCCATCCCACCTCGTTCGGCTGAGGCCTCCTGGCTGCTCAAGATGGCCGTCAGAGTGCGAAATACCACTGTGCGTGCTACCCCAAACGTGTGGACGGGTATGGCTTGGACCTCGCGCTGGTCGCGCTGCTGGTGCTGCTCAACGCCGCCTTCGCGGGCAGCGAGATGGCGTTCGTGTCGCTGCGGGAGGGCCAGCTGCGCTCCCTGGAGAGGGAGGGGCACCGCAGGCTGGTCAAACTGGCACGGGACCCGAACCGGTACTTCGCGACCGTGCAGATCGGCATCACCCTGTCGGGCTTCCTGGCATCGGCCACGGCGGCGGTCTCGCTCGCGGCGCCGGTGGTGCCGCTGCTGAGCTTCCTGGGAGGTGCCGCCAACGGGGTCGCGATCGCGCTCGTGACCGTCGTGCTCACGTTCGTCACGCTGGTCTTCGGGGAGCTGGCGCCCAAGCGCCTCGCGATGCAGTACGCGGTCCGCTGGGCGAAGATCGTCGCGCGCGTGCTCGACCTGCTCTCGACGATCTCGCGGCCGGCGGTGTGGCTGCTGAGCAGGTCGACCGATCTGGTGGTGCGGGTCTTCGGCGGTGACCCGAACCGCGACGAGGAGCAGATGTCGGCGGAGGAACTGCGCGATCTCGTTGAGGTGCAACAACATTTGAACCCCGAACAGCGCACGATCATGACCGGTGCGCTGGAGATCCACGAGCGGCGCCTGCGCGAGGTCCTCGTGCCCCGAAGGCAGGTGACCGTTCTCGACGCAGGTTTGGACACGGCGGTGGCGCGGGAAATCTTGGCGAAGTCCGGACATTCACGGGCACCGGTGACCAAGGACGGTCACCTGGACGACGTGGTCGGCGTGGCCAACCTGCGCGACCTGCTCGACGACGAGGTGGCCCTCGCGGACGTGGCGAGGGCGCCGATGGTGCTCCCGGACTCGGTACGCGTCACGGACGCGTTGCGGCGCATGAAGGCCGAGCACGAGCAAATGGCGCTCGTGGTCGACGAACACGGCGCCGTCGACGGCATCGTGACGCTGGAGGACCTGCTGGAGGAGATCGTCGGTGAGATCTACGACGAGACCGACTCCGACGTGGTGGCGGTGAAGGCCGAACCCGACGGGTCGATCGAGCTGCTGGGCACGTTCCCGGTCCACGACCTGGTGGACGTCGGCGTCGAGCTGCGGGACCCGCCCGCGGGCCCCTATTCGACGGTCGCGGGCCTCGTGCTGGTGCTCCTCGGCCGCATCCCCGAAGAACCGGGTGACGTGGTGGAGGTGTCCGGCTGGTCGATCGAGGTGCTGGAGGTCGAACACCACGCGATCACCCAGGTGCGGTTGAAGCACCGGAAGCGAGATGAGGGAGAGGTCACAGCGGAAACCGCGGAATGAGACGGGCCTCTGAACCGTTACACACCAGTGGAGCCACTTCGGCTGCCACTCCTGCCAACGGAAACGGGGGGATTTGTCATGCCTGCGAATCTGAAGAACCGCGCATCCGGGCAGCAGGACGGCGACTCGGTCGGCCAGTACCTGCGCGATGTCGGCCGCACGCCGCTGCTCACAGCCTCGGAAGAGGTCGAGCTGTCCCGGCGCATCGAGGCCGGCGTCTACGCGGCCCAGCTCCTGGAGAGCGGGGACACCGGAAATCGTGAACCGCGCCTGCTGCGCCGCGTCGTGGCCGAGGGCGAGCGCGCCAAGGACCACATGATCCGCGCGAACCTGCGCCTGGTCGTGTCGGTAGCGAAGAAGCACTCGTTCCGCGGCCTGCCGTTCGGCGACGTGGTCCAGGAGGGCAACCTCGGCCTGATCCGCGCGGTCGAGAAGTTCGACTACGCCAAGGGATACAAGTTCTCGACCTACGCCATGTGGTGGATCCGCCAGGCGATCGAGCGCGGTCTCGCCGAGCAGACCCGCACCGTCCGCCTGCCGGTGCACGTGGTCGAAGAGGTCAACAAGCTCAAGAAGATCGGTCAGAAGCTGTCCGCGTCGCTCGGCCGCGAGGCGACGGTCGAGGAGATCGCCGCCGAGGCCAAGTGCTCGCCGCAGCGCGTGCAGGACATGCGCGACGCGGCCCGCACGTGCGTGTCGCTGGAGACGCCGGTCGGCGGCGAGGGCGACTCGGTGCTGGGCGACCTGATCCAGGACACCGACGGGGTGTCGGCGCCGGACCTGGTGGAGCAGCAGGAGTTCACCGAGGGCGTGCGGTCCCTGTTGGACGTCCTCCCCGAACGGCAGGGCCGGATCATGCGCCTGCGCTACGGCCTGGAGGACGGGCGTGCCCGCACCCTGCAGGAGGTCGCCGAGGAGCTCGGCCTCACCCGTGAGCGCATCCGCCAGCTCGAGAAGCAGTCGCTCGCCCAGCTCAAGCAGTCGGGCGACCGGGACGACCTTTTCGCACTGGCCGGCTGACAACACGACGAAAGTCGCTTGTTCCCGGGCTTGCCACAACTAAAGACTCATCACGTCCGACAACGGACTAACGCTGTTTCGCAACCGCGTGTGAACGCATCTTGGGCCGTCGAGGGCCGGCCCGCGTTCACACGCGGTTCCCTGCGAATGAGGAGCAGTGATGAGACAACGCACCCTGCGCACGCTCGGGGTGGCGGCTATCGCCGTCGCCGGCACCGTGCTGGCGCTCCCCCAGGCCGTCGCCGCACAGCCGGAGGGACCGATCGTCGCGGAAAGCGCGCCGAACGCGGTCCAGGACAGCTACATCGTGGTGCTCAAGGACAACGCCGTCGCGAGCTCGGAGGTCAGCGGGCGCGCCGACGACCTGGCAGCGCGTTACGGCGGCAAGAAGGGCTTCACCTACAAGGCCGCGTTCAAGGGCTTCTCGGCCACGATGTCGAAGCAGCAGGCCAAGCGCCTCGCCGCGGACCCGTCGGTGGCCTACGTGGAGCAGGACCGGACCGTGCGGGTGCTCGCGGACCAGCTGAACCCGCCGTCGTGGGGCCTGGACCGCGTCGACCAGGCGGACCTGCCGCTCGACAGCAGGTACAGCTACAGCACCGGTGCCTCCAACGTGACCGCGTACGTGATCGACACGGGCATCAACTACGACCACGCCGACTTCGGCGGCCGGGCGACGTTCGGGTTCGACGCGTTCACCGACGGCCGCAACGGCAAGGACTGCCAGGGGCACGGCACGCACGTCGCGGGCACCGTCGGCGGTTCGACCTACGGCGTGGCGAAGCAGGTCAAGCTCAAGGCCGTCCGCGTGCTCAACTGCTCCGGTGGCGGCTCCGTCTCGACCGAGGCGGCGGGCGTCGACTGGGTCACCGCGAACGCCGTCCTGCCGGCCGTCGCGAACATGAGCCTCTACACCGGTGTGGCGAACGAGCCGAGCCGCGTGCTCGACGACGCCGTGCGCGCGTCGATCGCCCGTGGCATCACGTACGTCGTGGCGGCGGGCAACTTCAACGACGACTCCTGCAAGTACTCGCCGCAGCGGGTCACCGAGACGATCAACGTCATGGCGACGGCCCGCACCGACGCCCGCGCGTCGTTCTCCTCCTACGGCACCTGCAGCGACCTGTTCGCGCCCGGTCAGGACATCGTCTCCGCGTCCTACAGCAACAACACCGGTTCGGCCACGATGAGCGGCACGTCGATGGCGTCCCCGCACGTGGCGGGCGCGGCGGCGCTGTACCTCGCGGACAACCCGGCCAAGACCCCGGCGGAGGTGCAGGCGGCGATCATCGCCCAGGCCACCCCGAACAAGGTCACCAACCCCGGCGCGAACTCGGCGAACCGCCTGCTGCGCACCGGCACCGGCGGCGTTCCCGGCGTCTCCGTGACCAACCCGGGCAACCAGAGCACCGCGCTCGGCGGCACGGCGAACCTCACCCTGTCCGCGTCCGGCGGCACCGCGCCGTACACGTGGTCGGCGACCGGTCTGCCGACCGGCCTGTCGATCGGGTCGTCGTCCGGTGTGGTCTCGGGCACCGCGACCGTCGCGGGCACCTACAACGTGACCGTCACGGCCACCGCGTCGGCGGGCGGCTCGGGCAGCACGTCGTTCACGTGGACGGTCGGCTCGGCCACCTGCGCCCCGCAGACCAACGGCACCGATGTCGCGATCCGCGACAACACCACGGTGACGTCGACGGTCGTGTTCAGCGGCTGCACCGGCACGGCGTCGGCGAGCAGCTCGGTCGAGGTGCACATCAAGCACACCTACAGGGGTGACCTCGTCGTCGACCTGGTCGCGCCGGACGGTTCGGTCTACAACCTGCACAACCGCGCGGGTGGCAGCGCCGACAACATCGACCAGACCTACGCGGTCAACCTGTCGTCGGAGACGCGCAACGGCACCTGGACGCTCCGGGTCCGCGACGCCGCCACCGCCGACGTCGGCAGCATCGACACCTGGACGCTGACGCTCTAGAGGCTTCGCAGCGTCTCGGTGAAGTAGTGCAACGCGAGCTCCGCGTCCCGTGACTTCTCGTGCGGGGCGCGGAGCTCCGCCGCAAAGCCCGCGATGTCGTCCACGGCCCAGCGCAGCGCGTAAAAGCCGGTTCCCCCGCCGAGGAACCAGAGGTCGCGTTCCGGCGGCGCCAGTCCGACGGTGTCCCAGTCGACCAGGCACAGCCCCGCGGGAGTCCGGATCACGTTGCCCGCGTGGGGTTCCCCGTGCGTGACCACCCGCTCGCCGGGCAGCTCCGCGGCGAGCCGGTCCAGTTCGGCCAGTGCGGCGCGGAGGATGTCGGCGTGCGCCACGAACACCTCCCGCGCCTGCTGCGAGAACCACTCGCCGGGCTCGTCGAGCAACGCCGCCAGCGCGACCGTGCCCGGTACCTCGACCGGCGCGACCGGCGTGCTCTCCGGCGGCTCGCAGCGGTGCAGCGCGGTCAGCAGCTCGGCGACACCCTCGTGGACGGGATCGCCGAAGTTCCCCGCTTTGCCCGCCCGGTAGGGGAAAACGCTCAGCGCGTACCGGTCGTTGAGCAGGACCACGGTGTCGCCGTCGTCCGATCGCACCGGTGCCACCACGAACGGCAGCTGCTCGCCCAGGGCCGCCGCGGTGTCCATCGCCCGCCGCAGCCGCGACAGCGGCTTGGTCGTCAGGTCGGAGACCGAGGTGAACCACCGGTCGTAGACCGTCCAGTGGTGGTCGCCGAAGCCGACGGGGGCGTGGACGGGTTTGCCGGTGATGCCGTACCGGGCGAGTCCGTCGCGCAGCTCGTGCTCGGGCAGTCCCGCCGGAAGATCCTCCACGACCCGTGAAGCTACCGGTCCGGGTGCGAGGATGTCGGCGTGAACGTGCCCGCCGTCCTGCGCACCCTGGCCCGCCTGAGTGCCGCCGAGCAGCCGCGGAAGCTCCAGCTCGACCTCAGCAAGGCGGCCGGCCTGCTGTGGCTGGGCGACCACGAGCCGTCGTGGCGGGCGATCACGCTCGTGCAGGAGGGCCCGCACTGGACGCCGGTGCCGTGGACCGCGCCGAAGCGGTCGAGGCAGGAGGTCGCGCACCTGGCGGCGTTCGACGCGCTGCACCAGGAGGACCGGTTGCTGCGGCTGGGCTGGGCGTTCCTCGCGGGGCCCGCGGAGATCGGCGAGCAGCGGCGGCGGGTCTGCCTGCCGCTCGTGTCCCGGCCGGTGCGGCTGCACCACGGCATCGGGCTGGGCTACGCCTACCACGTCGCCGGTGACGCCGGGGTGTTCCCACTGATCGACGACTGGGCGAAGAGCGCGGAGCGGGAGGCCGCGCTCGCGCCGACCGGGGAGTGGATCGCGGAGACGCTGCGCCTGGCCGGCTTCGAGAACGTGCCGGTCGTGCACGACGACCCCAAGAAGCTGATCTCCGGCAACGAACTCGTCGTCGCGATGGGTGCCGGGCTGCACGCGGGCGAGCCGGTCGTGAAGACCGAGCAGGGCACGGCGCTCTACGACTGGTCGGTCAAGCGCGGCATCGACGACACGGCGTTCGCGGCGCTCTACGGCGCCGGTGTCACGACGGCGGACCACGACGAGCCGATCAGTTCGGCGTTGCCCCTGTCGCACAGCCAGATGCGCGCCGTCGAGCACGCCCGGCGCGCCCGGATCACGGTCGTCGGCGGGCCTCCCGGTGCCGGCAAGACCCACACCCTCGCCGCGCTGGCGCTCGACGCCGTGGCGGCGGGCAGGTCCGTGCTCCTCGCCAGCCGCACGCGCAACGCCGCCGACGTGCTCGGGGCCGCGCTGCGCCGGGCGGGCGGCCCGGTGCCGGTGCTGTTCGGCGACTCCGAGCTGCGGCAGGAGATGGCGCGCGAGCTCAGCGACGGGCTGACCGCCGAGAGCGACCCCGGACGCCTCGCCGAGCTCGACGGTGCCCGGCGCGCGGCGGCCGCGGCGGTCGCCCGGGTCGAACGCGCGGTCGGCGGTGCGCTCGCGGACGAGGAGCTGGCGGCGCTGGCGAAGAAGCACCAGGCGCTGATGCCGGCACATCGGTCCGTGGCGCCCGCCGCGTTCGAAGCCGGCGTGGACTTCGCCGTGCTGCGCGGACTTCTGCGTCCGCGCACAGGATTCCTCAGTGGACCGCGCACCGGCTGGGCGCTGAGGAAGGCGCGGCGGCTGGCGGGGGCGGGAGACGCGTCGCCGGAGGACCTGTCCGCGGCGGTCGACGCGGCCGAGCAGACCGCGGCGGCCGTCCGGATCGGCGCCGGTGGCGGCACGGCGTTCGGTGAGCTCCGGCCGTTGCTGGCCGAGCAGGACGCGCTGAGCCGCACGGCCACCGCCGAGTGGCTCGGGGAGTTCTCCGTGAGCCGCAGGGGACACGGCGCGCGCCGGGCTGTCGCGGCGCTGGCGAAGGCGCTGCGGTCGGGGCGGGCGGCCCGGCGCCGCGGCCTCGCCGGGATCGACAGCGCGGACCTGGTGGCGGCACTGCCGCTGTGGGTCGGCACGCTCTCCGACGTCGAGGACATCCTGCCGCCGGTGCCGGGCATGTTCGACCTGGTGGTGATCGACGAGGCGAGCCACGTCGACCAGCCGCTCGCCGCTCCGGCGCTGCTGCGCGGCCGGTCCGCGGTCATCGGCGGCGATCCCCGGCAGCTGCGGCACGTGTCGTTCGTGAGCGACCAGGCCGTGCGGGCGGCCGTGGACGCCGAGGGCACGCAGGACCTGCGCGACCGGCTCGACGTGCCGAAGGTGAGCCTGTTCGACGCGGGCGCGGCGACCGCGGGCGTGCACTGGCTCGACGAGCACCACCGCTGCGCGCCGCACCTCATCGGGTTCGCGGCGGCGAGGTTCTACGACGGCAGGATCGCGCTGCTGACCACGCACCCGTCCATCGCCGACGTCGACTGCATCGACACCGAACGCGTCCTCGGTGAACGCACGGCGAAGGGCGTCAACCCCACCGAGGTGGACGCCGTCCTGGCCCGCGTCCGCAAACGGGTCGCGGCGGGGGTGCGGTCGATCGGCGTCGTGACGCCGTTCCGCGCCCAGGCCGACGCGCTGGAAGCCGCGTTGCTGCGGGAGCTGTCGCTCGACGAGATCACGACCGGTGGTGTGCGCGTCGGCACCGTGCACGGCGTGCAGGGCAGCGAGTTCGACGAGGTCGTGATCAGCCTGGCCGCCGACGGGACGCCGGGCGGCTGGCGGTTCGTGAACGACCGCAACCTGCTCGCCGTCCTCACGACCCGCGCGCGCCGCAAGGTGCACGTGATCACCTCGGCGCCCGAACCGCCCGGCCTGGTCGGCGAGTACCTGCGGCACGCGGACATCGCGCCGACCGAGACCGCCGGGACCGAGCCCGGCGACGACTGGACCGCGAGCCTCGCCAGGGAGCTGAGGACCGCCGGGCTGACCGTGCGGACCGGCTACCCGGTGGGGCGGTGGCGGGTGGACCTCGTGGTGGGGGAGAAGGACGACGCCGTCGCGGTCGAGACGCGCCCGCACCCCGAGGGCGCCGCGGCCCACCTGGCCCGGTGGCGCGCGCTCGGCCACGCCGGATGGCGGGTGCACGACGCGTTCGGCAGCCGGTTCGCGGGCGATCCCGCGCGGGCGGCGGTGGAGCTGGCCCAGGAACTGAACCGGGACTCGGCGCGGAGGTGACGCGCCCGCGTCGCGGCGACGCGGGCGCACCGGATCCCCTCTACCTCCGCGTGGGCTTGAACAGCGGCTCGGCGGACGTGACCGAGGGCAGGAACGGGTTCGGGTTCGCCGGGCAGACGGTTCCGGCCGACGGCAACGTCCCGTTCAGCAGGTAGGCGTTCGTGTGGTCGGTGGCGCACTTGCTGACCCCGTACGCCGTGTGTCCCCAGCCCGCGTAAGCCAGCAAACGGCTTCCGGCGAGCTGGCGGTTCGCCGCCTGCGCGCCGCGGAAGTCCGTGATGCCGTCGAAGTGGTTGCCCACCACGAGGACCGGCGCGGACGTGCGGGTCCGCCAAGGCCCGGTGTAGCGGTCCGGGTTGGTGGGCCAGTTCGCGCACGCCGCGTTGCCCCACCACCACGCCGGCCCGAACTCCGAACCCGCTGCGGCGTAACGGGAAATCGCCCGGTAGGCGCCGAACGAGCGCGGGAACCCGATGTCCGCGCACACGTTGCCGTTGTAGGAGTCGAAACCGTTCGGGTAGTCCGGTTCCGCGGTGACCGACAGGCCGAGCGAGGCGTCCGAGAGCTGGTCGAAGAACGCGGCGGCGTCCGGCCAGTCGCTCGGCGAGTACATGGCGCCGATCGCGGCGTTGATCACCGCGTCGTAGGTGAACACCTGGCCGCCGAGCTCGATCGGCTTGGCGCGCACCGAGGCCAGCAACGCGTCCCAGCGCTTCTCCGACTGCGGACCGAAGACGCACCGCGCCTCGTCGCAGTTGCGCAGGAACTCGCGGAACTCCTCCTTCGTGGCGATCCGGTCCGACTCGACCTGGCGGCCGCTCGACCACAGCTCGGGGTTCAGCACACCGTCGATCACGAGCGCGCGGATGTTGCGCGGGAACAGGTTCGCGTAGGTGGCGCCCAGGAACGAGCCGTACGAGAACCCCAAGTAGCTGATCTTGGCGTCATCGACGGCGCGGCGCAGCAGGTCCATGTCCCGTGCCACGTCGGCGGTGCTCATGTGCCGCGCGATCTCCTGGTCGTCGCGGCACTCGGGGCCGAGCGAGCGGTACCGGTCGAAGAACGGCCGCTCCTGCTCCGCCCGGTACGGGAAGCCGGGGACGCCCTCGAAGAACTTCCCGAGGTCCTCCTCGCTCGCGAAGCAGTGCAGCGGGTCGGACCTGCCGATGCCGCGCGGGTCGAACCCGACGATGTCGAACCGGCCCTGCAGGTTGGCCGACAGCGTGTCGCCGGCACCGAGCGCGAAGTTCACGCCGGACCCGCCGGGACCGCCGGGGTTGAGGAACAGCGACCCGATCCGGCGGGCGCCGTCGGTCGCGGGCTTGCGCGCCAGGGCCACCGAGGTGGTGGCGCCGCGCGGGTCGTCGTGGTCGAGCGGCACCTCGACGGAGGCGCACTCGAAGCCGGGGTGTTCGGGTCCGCAGGCCGTCCACGCGATCTTCGGGACGGCGGGATCCGGTGTGGCCTGCACCGCGGGCGCGCCGGTGATCATGAGCGCGGCCGCGGCGGCCAGGACGGTGGAACGCATCGACAAGCTCCCCTCTTGTCCGCGGAAGTGCCCTTCCTACCGGCTCCCCGCCGGTGCCGTCGACCGCCGGAAGTCGTGTTCGGACCCCGTGCCGAGGAACGGGTTGGGGTTGGCGGGGCACACGGTCCCGGCGGCGGGCAGCGCACCGGAGAGCAGGTACTCGTGGAGGTGGTCGGCCGCGCACCGGCTGCGCCGGTAGGCGATGTGGCCCCAGCCCGCGTACTCCAGCAACCGGCTGTTCGGCAGCAGCCGCGCGACGGCCCGGGCGCCGCGCAGGTCGGTGGAGCCGTCGAAGCGGGTGCCGACCACCAGGACCGGCGCCGACGTGCGGGCGCGCCACGGTCCGGTGTAGCGGTCGGGACTCGTGGGCCAGTCCGCGCACGCGCTGGTGCTCCACCACCAGTACGGGCCGAACTCCGACCCGGCCTCGGCGTAGCGGGAGATCGCCCGGTACGCCTCGAACGTGCGCGGGTACTCGGTGTCCGCGCACATGGTGCCGAGGTTGGCGTCGAAGAAGTTGTCGTACGGCTCAGGCGCCTGGGACGCCCTGGGCAGCGATGAGGCAGCCGCGTCCGACAGCTGGTCCAGCACCGCCGCGACGTCCGTCCACGCCTCCGAGGCGAACCCGGCGAACAGCGCCTGCTCGACCACCCGGTCGTAGGTCCACGTCTGCCCGTCCAGCACGATCGGCCGGGCGCGCACCGAGGCGAGCAGGGCCTGCCACCGCTTCTTCGAGTCCGGGCCGAACGCGCACGCGGCCTCGTCGCAGAGCCGGAAGAACTCGTCGAGCACCTCGGCGGTGGCCCTGCGGTCCGAGGAGATCTGCCGGCCGCCCGACCAGAGCACGGGGTCGAGCACGCCGTCGATCGCGAGCGCGCGGATGTTGCGGGGGAACATGTTCGCGTAGGTCGTGCCGATGTACGAGCCGTACGAGGTGCCGAAGTAGGTCAGCTCGCGGTCACCGAGGGCCTGGCGCAGCAGGTCGAGGTCGCGCACGACGTCGGCGGTGCTCATGTGCCGGGCGATCGGCTGGTCGCAGCGGGACGCGAGCGAGCGGTAGCGGTCGAAGAACGGCCGCTCCTGCGCCCGTTCGTAGGGGAAGATCGGGCCACGCGCCAGGAACTCGGCACGGTCCTGTTCGGAGGCGAAGCAGCGCAACGGGTTCGACCGGCCGACGCCGCGCGGGTCGAACCCGACGACGTCGAACCGCCCCCGCACTCCGGCCGACATGCGCTCGCCCCACGCCCAGGCGTAGTCGATCCCCGACGCGCCGGGACCGCCGGGGTTGAACACCAGCGACCCGACGCGGTGCGCCCGGTCCGTCGCCGGCTTCCTGGTCAGCGCGACCGAGGTCTTCTGGCCGTCCGGGTCGTCGTGGTCGAGCGGCACGTCGAGGACGGCGCACTCGAAACCGGGCCGTTCGGGCGCGCACGCACCCCAGGCGAGCGGCGGGGAAGCGGCGTGAGCCACCGGGACGAGCGGGACCACGAGCGCCGCCACGGCGCCGAGCACGAAGAGACGCATGCGGCGTTCATAACGGCCCTCAGTCCGGCCGTCGATGCTTTTGGCGAACTCCCAGGTGATCGGCGATCTGGTCGTGGATGGGCGTGCCCATCACGACCGGGTTCGCGGGGGGCGCCTGCGGTGGTGTGCCAGGTGCGTCCTGGGTTTCCGGCATGCGAGGAGCGTAGGGATGGTCAACGACCCCTCGAGCACACCGATCGAGGAATCACACGAGACGTACCTCAAGAGGTGAATGCGGCCGCCCCGATCTCTACCCAGCGTGGGGGCCCGGACCTGCTATGAGACCCCTGTGGGTGCCCTCGATGGGGTTAACCCGAAGTGCTCGGCAACGTGGAATCTCATCGGACGGACACGGTGTTTGCGCGATTTCGCGACGATGCTGAACGATCGGGTGCAACGGTGGACGAACGTGGAGCGTGCTCATGGTCAGCGGCAAGCCCGGCGTCGCCAAGCGGCAGCTCATCCTGCTCACGGGCAGGGCGCACCCGGAGCTCGCGGAGGCCGTCGCCAAGGGCCTGGGCGTGGCCATCACCCCGCAGGCGGCCTACGACTTCGCGAACGGCGAGATCTTCGTCCGCTTCGAGGAGAGCGTGCGCGGCGCGGACGCGTTCGTCATGCAGAGCCACAGCGCGCCCGTCAACGACTGGCTGGTGGAACAGCTGCTGATGGTCGACGCGCTCAAGCGGGCCTCGGCCAAGCGCATCACCGCGGTCGTGCCGTCGTACCCGTACGCGCGCCAGGACCGCAAGTACGCCGGTCGCGAGCCCATCTCGGCGCGGCTCGTCGCGGACATGTTCAAGACGGCGGGTGCGGACCGGATCGTGACGGTCGACCTGCACACCGCGCAGGCCCAGGGCTTCTTCGACGGCCCGGTCGACCACCTGCACGCGATGTGGCTGCTCTGCGACCACGTCGGCGCCCGCTACCGGGGCGAGGACCTCACGATCGTCTCCCCGGACGCCGGACGCACGAGGCTCGCCGAGAAGTGGGCGGACCTGCTCGGAGGCTGCCCGATCGCGTTCATCCACAAGACGCGTGACCCGTTGCGCCCCAACGAGGTCATGGCCAACCGAGTCGTCGGCGACGTGGAGGGCCGCACGTGCGTCGTGGTCGACGACATGATCGACACGGCGATGACGAGCACGACGGCCGCGCGCCAGTTGCTGGAGCAGGGCGCGAAGGACGTCGTCCTCGTCGCCACGCACGGCGTGCTGTCCGGCGAGGCGTACGAGCGGCTCACGGAGAGCAAGGTGCGCGAGGTGATCCTCACCGACACGTTGCCGATCCCGCACGACAAGCGCTTCCCGGGGCTGACGGTGCTCAGCATCGCGCCGTTGATCGCGCGGGTGATCCAGGAGGTCTTCGAGGACGGCTCGGTGACGAGCCTGTTCGACGGCAACGCCTAGCACGGTGGCGCGTCCCGTGCTGCCATGAGGCATGGGCGACATGCGAGTGGAACGGTCCGCGAAGCGGGTCCGCGCGTACTTCGGTGGCGAGCTGGTCGCGGACACGACCGAGCCGCGGCTGGTCTGGGAGGTCCCGCACCACCCGGCCTACTACCTGCCCCTGTCCTCGGTGCGCGTCGAGCTGAAGCCGACGGGGCAGACCAGGGGCGACGGTGTGGTCCACGACGTCGTCACGCGGGGTGGCACGGCCGAAGGCGCCGCGCTGACCCGTCCGGACTCGCCGGAGCTGCGGGACCTCGTCCGGTTCGAGTTCGCGGCGATGGACGAGTGGCTCGAGGAGGACGAGCCGATCTACGTCCACCCGCGCGACCCGTACAAGCGGGTCGACGTCCTGAGCAGCTCGCGGCACGTGCGGGTGGCGCTGGACGGCGTGACGCTGGCGGCGTCGGGGCAGCCGCGGATCCTGTTCGAGACGAGCCTCCCGCCGCGCTACTACCTGCCGTTGAGCGACGTTCGGTTCGATCTGCTGAGGCCGTCGGGCACGCGGACGCGGTGCCCGTACAAGGGAACGGCCTCCTACTGGTCGGTGTTCGTGAACGGCGTGCTGCACGAGGACCTCGTGTGGATCTACCGGGAGCCGCTGCCCGAGAGCCAGAAAATCGCTGGAACGGCCTGCTTCTTCAGTGAGAAGGTCGACCTCTTCCTCGACGGCGTGCTCCAGGAGCGGCCGGACACTCCCTGGTCGTAGCCGTCGAGGCGAGTCCTAGTTCACACACTGCAAACTTGCAGTGACTGCAAAAAGATCCGTACGCTGACCCCGTGAACCAGTCGGGGGAGAGCCTGCGCGACCGCAAGAAGCGCCAGACGCGCACCGCGCTCGAGCGCGCGACCGTGCGGCTCGCCGCCGAGCGGGGCTACGACAACGTGACCGTGGAGGAGATCGCCGCCGAGGCCGACGTCTCGGTGCGCACGTTCTTCAACTACTTCGCGAGCAAGGACGAGGCGCTCATCGGCGCGGACCCCGAGGTGGGCCCGCGCATGGCCGAGCGCATCCTCGCCTTCCCCGGCGACGTGACGCCGTTCGACGCGTACCGGCGCTCGGTCCTCGCGGAGATCACCGACGAGCTGAACAACGCCCGCGACCTGTGGCTGCTGCGCAAGGACGTCGTGATGCAGCGGCCGGACCTGCTGGTCAGGGCGTTCGCGAGCAGTGCGGAGTCCGAGCAGTTGCTCGCGAACGCGGTGGCGGCGCGAGCGGGGCTGCCCGAGTCGCACCTGTACCCGCGCCTGCTGGTCTCCGCCGGCAGCGCCGCGTTCCGCTGCGCCGTGACCCGCTGGGCCGCGGACGACAGCCTCGCGCTCGGTGACGTCGTCGGCGAGGCCCTCGACCTGTTCGGCGCCGGACTGGCTCACGTACCGCCGCACCACCACGAAGGGGGAACCTCATGACCACCGACGCAGAAGTGACATCAGTGCACGGCAGACGCGAGGTCGTCCAGGCCATGTGGGGCCTGATGATGGGCATGTTCGTCTCGATCCTCGCCAGCACCATCGTGTCGAACGCGCTGCCGCGCATCGTCGCCGAGCTCAAGGGCTCGCAGTCGATCTTCGCGTGGATCGTGACGGCCGAGCTGCTCGCGATGACCGCGACCGTGCCGCTGTGGGGCAAGCTCGCCGACCTCTACAGCCGCAAGCTGCTGATCCAGGCGTCGCTCAGCCTGTTCGTCGTCGGCTCGCTGATCGCGGGCTTCTCGCAGAACGTCGAGATGCTCATCATCAGCCGCGTCGTGCAGGGCCTCGGCGCCGGTGGCGTCACGGCGCTCGCGACCATCGTGATGGCCGCGATGATCCCGCCGCGCGAGCTCGGCAAGTACTCCGGCATGTTCGGCGCGGTGTTCGGCGTCGGCACCGTCGCGGGCCCGCTGATCGGCGGCCTGCTGGTCGACACCTCGTGGCTCGGCTGGCGCTGGTGCTTCTTCATCGGCATCCCGTTCACCCTCGCCGCGATCTACATGCTCCAGCGCACCCTGAACCTGCCGGTCGTGCGCAAGGAGGAGACGAAGATCGACTACCTGGGCGCGTTCCTGATCGTGTCCGGCGTCTCGACGCTGCTGATCTGGTCCTCGCTCGCCGGCCAGAAGTTCGAGTGGGCGTCCGGCTGGACCGCCGGTCTGGTCTCGCTCGGCGTGCTGCTGCTCGTCGCCGCCGTGCGCGTCGAGGCCACCGCCCACGACCCGATCGTGCCGCTGTCGATCTTCCGCAACCGCACCGTCTCGCTGACCACCGTCGCCAGCGCCCTCGTCGGCGTCGCGATGTTCGGTGGCACGGTGTTCCTCTCGCAGTACTTCCAGCTCTCGCTCGGCAAGACTCCGACGCAGGCGGGGCTGCTGGGCCTGCCGCTGATCTTCGGCCTGCTGATCTCGTCCACGGTGGCCGGTCAGCTGATCACGAAGTTCGGCAGGTGGAAGGCCTTCCTGGTCTCCGGTGCCGTGGTCATGGTCGGCGGAATGCTGCTGCTGTCCACGATCACCGCCAAGACGTCGGTGTTCATGGTGTCCGTGCACATGTTCGTGCTCGGCGTCGGCGTCGGCATGCTGATGCAGAACCTCGTCCTGGCCGCCCAGAACGACGTCCCGGCCCGCGACCTGGGCGCCACCACGTCGACCCTCACGTTCTTCCGCTCGCTGGGCGGCGCGATCGGCGTCTCGGCGCTGGGCGCCGTGCTCGCCAACAAGGTCTCGTCGCTGACCGAGGAGAAGTTCGGCGCGATCCCCGGCGCCGAGGCGTCCGCCCACGCGGTGCCGGACCTCTCGGTCCTGCCGCCCGAGGTCAAGGCCGTGATCGCCGAGATCTACGCGACGGCGACGGCGGAGATCTTCCTGGTGGGCGTGCCGTTCGCGGTGCTGGCGCTGCTGGCGGTGCTGTTCATCAAGGAGAAGCCGCTCAAGGAGACAAGCGGTGACGACCGGCTGGCGGCGGAGATGGCCGCCGGTCACTGACCGGGTGTGGGAGCGGCCCCCGACCTCCGTGGTCGGGGGCCGCTCTGCTGTGCACAGCTCCCATCCCGGCGTGGCCGTCGCGATCACCGGCCTGGTGCCCCGCCCCTCCCCGCCGCGCGCCCACGACCTGGCGGGCACGACCGCCGTCCTCGGGGGCTCCGGTCTAGAACGGGAAGTGGCCGTGCTCGCTCGCCACGGTCACCCAGCGCGTCGCCGAGAACGCCTCGACGCCCCACCGGCCGCCGAACCTGCCGTAGCCGCTGGCCTTCACGCCACCGAACGGCGCCTGCGGCTCGTCGGCCACGGTCTGGTTGCCGACGTGCACGATCCCGGTGCGGATGCGCCGCGCGAGAGAGAGTCCGCGCCGTGAGTCCTCGGTGATGATGCCCGCTGTCAGCCCGTGCTCGGTGTCGTTCGCGATGGCCACGGCCTCGTCGTCGCCGTCGACCGGAACGACGACGACGGCCGGTCCGAAGATCTCCTCCCGGAAGATGCGCATCTGCGGTGTCACCTCGTCCAGCACGGTCGCGCCACCGCCACCACCGGTGCGGACGCGAGCACCCTTCTCGACCGCGTCGGCGACCAGGGCGGCGACGCGCTCGGCGGACCGCGGGTTGATCACCGGGCCGATGACCGTGCCGGGGTCGGCGGGATCGCCGTGCGGGAGCGACCCCACCTTGGCGGCGAGCTTCGCGGTGAACTCCTCGGCCACCGACCGGTGCACCAGGACGCGGTCGGTCGACATGCAGATCTGGCCCGCGTTGTGGAAGGCGCCGAACGTCGCCGCGTCCACGGCGTGGCCGAGGTCGGCGTCGTCGAGCACCAGCAGCGAGTTCTTGCCGCCGAGCTCCAGCACGGCGGGCTTGAGGTGTTGTGCCGCAAGCGTTCCGACGATCCGGCCCACCTCCGTGGACCCGGTGAAGTTCACGGCCCGCACCCGCGGGTCGGTGATCAGGGCCTCGGCGACGGCGGCCGCGTCGGCGGGCGCGTTCGTCACGACGTTGAGCACGCCCGCCGGCAGCCCGGCCTCGTGCAGCACGCCGGCGATCAGCAGCCCGGCGGCGATCGGCGCGTCCTCGCTCGGCTTGAGCACCACGGTGTTCCCGGCGGCGATCGGTGCGGCGACGGCCCGCGTGCTGAGGATGACCGGCGCGTTCCACGGCGCGAACGCCGCCACCACGCCCAGCGGTTCCCGGACCGCCAGCGACAGCTGACCGGGCGTCTCCGTCGTCAGCACCTCGCCGACGGGCTGGGTGACCGCCGCGGCCGCCTCGCGCAGGACGTCGGCGGCGAGCGCCACGTTGAACCCCGCCCACCCGCCGACACCGCCGACCTCGGCGGCCATCAGCGCGACGATCTCGGGCGTCCTCGCCTCCAGCAGGTCCGCGGCCTTCAGCAGGACCGCGCGGCGCGTGGACGGCGTGGTGGCCGCCCACTCCGCGGAGGCCTTCTCGGCCGCGTCGACGGCCCGCGTGACGTCGGCCGGTGAGGCGGCGGCGACCACGGCGTGGACCTCGCCGGTGAAGGGGTTGAGGTCGTCGGTGGTGCGACCGTCCAACGCCGGAACGCTGTCGCCGCCGATCAGGAGCTGGTGCTCTTCGCGTGCCACGACCGGAGATTCAAGCGGCAGGCGGTGGGTCATCCAAGCCCGGCTTCCGGTGGGTGGAAACTCGGCTCCAACGTCCGCGCGATGCCCCGCGCCGCCACCTGCAGGGCCGCGACCAGCCGCACCCGGACGTTGCGCAGGTCCGGCACCACGATCCCGAGCGCCGCGACGACGTGCCCCTGCACCTCGACCGGCACCGCCACGCTGCACGCCCCGAGCGTCATCTCCTCGAACGTCTGCGCGTACCCGTCCCGCCGGATGCGGTGCAGCTGCGCCCGCATCCGAGCGGGCTCCGTGACCGTGTAGGCCGTGAGGCGCGTCAGCCCGTGCTCCAGCACCTCGTCCTGCACCTCCGCGGGCGCGTGCGCGAGCAGCACCTTGCCGACCCCGGTCGAGTGCAGCGGCAACCGGCTGCCGGTCGAGCTCACGATCGGCACCGACGCGTGCCCCGACACCCGGTCGAGGTAGAGCACCTCGGTGCCCTCCCGCACGGCCAGGTGCACCACGGCCCGCGTCGCCGCGTGGAGGTCGTGCAGGAACGGCTCCGCGACCCGGCTCAGGTCGACCTCGCCGGCCGCGAGGAGCCCGAGCCGCCAGATCCGCCGCCCGATGACGTACTCACCGGACTCCAGTCGCCGCACCGCGCCCCACTCGGCGAGCTCGGCCAGCAACCGGTGCGTGGTGCTGACCGGCAACCCGCTGCGCCGCGCGATGCCGCTCAGGGTCTGGCGGCGGTGGCCGGCGTCGAACGTGCCGAGCAGTGACAGCAGCTTGGAGGAGACGGTGGCGGCCACCCGCAGATTCTGCACGCTCCACGCCGGACCGGCCGCCCCCGTGATCGAGCGGGTGGCCGGGACACCGGGGGAGAGGTTGCGTGCCCCGCCGAGCGGCGCGTCGGGAAAGTCGGTTCGGACGCGCGGGCGCTGGTGGTGACACTGGGCGCATGACGTACCTCGGTGAGGGCTGGGACAGCACCGCCGTCCTGGTCGGCGGGCGGTGGGTGGAGCGGCGGCCGCGCCGCACGGAGATCGGGCCGCAGCTCCTGCGCGAGACGGTCGTGATGCCGTGGCTCGCGTCCCTGCTGCCGTTGCCCGTCCCGGTTCCGGTGGTCGTGTCGGAGGACCCGGTGGTGGTGCGCCACGAGCTGGTGCCGGGCGGGGAGGTGGCGTCGCCCGGCGCCGTGCAGGGCAGGCAGCTCGGGGAGTTCCTGCGGGCGCTGCACGCGGCGCCCGTCGCCGAGGCCGTGCGGCGGGGTGCCGGCCCGAGGCCGCTGCCCGTGGAGCGGTTCCGCGCCGAGGTCGACGTGCCCGGCGGCGAGGAGCTGCTGGCGAAGCTCGACGACCTGCCCGCGGACACGGTCGTGCACGGCGACCTGGGGCCCGAGCACGTGCTGGGCCGCGACGGCGTGCTGACGGGCGTGATCGACTTCGGTGACCTGCACATCGGTGACGCGGCGATCGACCTGGCGTGGGCGCTGCACTGCACGCCGCCCGAGTTCGCGGCCGCGTTCGCCGAGACCTACGGCGTGACCGCGGAGCTGCGCGAGCGGGCGTTGACCTGGCATCAGCTGGGGCCGTGGCACGAAGTCCTGCACGGCAACGCCACCGGTGATCGCGAGATGGCGGAGATTGGGCTGGCTGGAGTACTGGAACGGCTCGGCGGCGGGGTATCCCCGCACCAACAGCGACTTGTCAGGAGGACGAGATGCCCTGGGTTCGCCGGCACCGCCGCAGCGCCCCGTACAGCTGGTTCCGCACGACCACGGTCCGCAGCCACTACCGCAGGCCGGCCGGCAGCACGTGGATCATGGTCGTCATCGCGATCGCCCTGATCCTGCTGCTCATCGCCCTGTTCTGAGAGTAACCTCGCGGACATGGGACAGTTGGGTGAGTTGTTCCCCGGCCGCAAGCTCCGCAGCGAGGCGACGGACGCGGGCACGGGTGAGGACTACGAGGAGGCCGGTCCGCTCGACCTGACTTCGGGCGCGGTCCGCTTGAGGCCGCGTCCGAAGCCCGTTCCGGCACCCGAGAGCGACGAGTGATCACCGGCACTATCCTTGGCCGGTGCTCGCCGGCCTGCTCTTCCTCATCCCCGCCTCGTTCTTCCTAGTCGGGGTGGCGCGCGACCGCCGACGCCTGAGCAACGCGGTCTGGCTCGGCATCGCGCTGCTGATGCTGCTGCTGTGGCTCGCGGGTGCCGGGCAGGACAACCCGGCGGTGAGCCTGCCGTTGCTGCTCGGCTTCGTCCTGGCGGTCCTCGGCCTGTTGCTGCTCCCGCTCGCGTTGCTGGCCAACGGCGTCGTGATGCTGCGCCGCGAGGGCCGTTCGCTGGGCAACCTGCTGTCGTTGCTCGCGGGCCTCGCCCTGATCGGCGAGATGCTCTACTTCTTCTGGGGGATCTCCCAGCCCAACGACTGGATCCGCGGCTCCGCCATCGGCTTGTTCCTGGTGTCGGCGTACATCGCGTTCCTGTTCGTGAGCCTGCTGCTGTACTCCGTGATCTACGGCCGGACGGGCCGCCGCCACGGCTTCGACGGCATCGTCGTCCTCGGCGCCGGCCTGGTCGGATCCCGGGTGCCGCCCCTGCTCGCGAACCGGCTCGACCGCGCGTTGCGGCTGTACCGGCGCGACCGCGAGGCGGGGCGGTCGCCCTTGATCGTCGTGTCGGGCGGGCGGGGCGCGGACGAGGACGTGTCCGAGGCTTTCGCCATGCGCGAGTACCTGCTCGAGCGCGAGGTGCCCGCGGGCGACGTGGTGCTGGAGGACCGGGCGACCACGACCGAGGAGAACCTCCGCTACAGCAAGGCGTTGCTCGCCGAGCGGGGTCTCAACGGCAGGGTCGTCGCGGTCACGAACAACTACCACGTGTTCCGCACCGCCGTGCTCTCCCGCAACCAGGGCCTGCGGCTGCAGGTCATCGGCGCGCCCACGGCCTGGTACTTCGTGCCGAGCGCGTTCCTGCGGGAGTTCGTGGCGCTGCTGGTGCGCAACCCCGTCGTGCACGGCCTGGCGTGCGCCGTGCTGATGGCGGGCGGCCTCGCGTTGACGCAGATCGGCTGACCGGGCAGCCGAGGAGCGCTTTCACCAAGCGCGCGTGAACCGCATGACCCAGTTCGTCTCCCAGGTCTCCCCGCCGTCGTACGAGAACGCCTGCTGCCAAACGGGCTCCGACCCCGCCGTCCAGTCGAACCGCAGCCTCACCGGATGCCCGCCGACGACGTCGTCCCCGAAGAACACCCCGTGCTCCCCGGCGAACCGCCCCTCCAGCGGCGGGTCCAACCGGCCGGGGGCACGGGTGGAAGCCCACCAGACGCGCCACACGTCGCGAGCTGGGTCGTGCTGGCGCAGCGTCATGCCCTCCCAGTCGCCGGCGAAGAAGCTGTCGATGATCGCGGCGCCGCCGAGCAGCGGTCTCGCCTCGGCCGTCGCGGCGAACTCGACCCACTCGGTGCCGCGGCCCGGGATGTCGGCGATCTTGCGGTTGGCCACGTGCCACCGGCCGTGGAGGAAGTCGAAATCGTTCTCGCTCATGGAATCGGACGCTAAACCGATTCACTGACACGGAATGTCAGTGATCGAGTATTGACCTAAAGGTCTGGACCATTTTACGGTTCCGGCAGTGGCCGCCGCCCTAGCCAGGAGGTCCTTTCCCTTGCGACTGCTCGCCAGAGTGGTTCCGGTGCTAGCCCTGCTAGCCGGGACCGTGATAGCTGTGACCACCGCGCCGACCGCAGCCGCAGCCCACGAGGACTGCCGGCCGGACGGGCTGTACAAGACGCCGGGTGTCGAGTCGCCGTACTGCACGGTCTACGACACCGCCGGGCGCGAGACCATGGGGGACAAGTCCCGGAGGGTCATCGGGTACTTCACGAGCTGGCGCACCGGCAAGAACGGTCAGCCGGGGTACCTCGCGAAGGACATCCCCTGGAACAAGGTCACGCACCTCAACTACGCCTTCGCGCACATCGACGCGCAGAACAAGATCTCGGTCGGCGCGAACAGCCCGGCCAACTCGTCGATCGGCATGGAGTGGCCGGGCGTCGCGGGCTCGGAGATGGACCCGTCGCTGCCCTACAAGGGGCACTTCAACCAGCTGACGAAGTTCAAGAAGCAGCACCCGGACGTCAAGACGCTGATCTCGGTCGGCGGCTGGGCGGAGACCGGCGGTTTCTTCAACGCCGACGGCACCCGCAACGCTTCGGGCGGTTTCTACAAGCTCGGCCAGAACCAGGCGGCGATAGACACGTTCGCGGACAGCGTCGTGGCCTTCCTGCGCCAGTACGGCTTCAACGGCGCTGACATCGACTACGAGTACGCGACGTCGAACAACCACGCCGGCAACCCCGACGACTTCTGGATCTCCAACGCCAACCGCGGCACGCTGTGGGCCGGCTACCAGGCGATCATGAAGACCCTGCGCGAGAAGCTCGACCGCGCCGGTGCCGCCGACGGCAAGCACTACCTGCTGACCGCCGCCGTGCCCGCCTCCGGCTGGCTGCTGCGCGGCCAGGAGGCGTACCAGGTCGTCAAGTACCTCGACTACCTCAACGTCATGAGCTACGACCTGCACGGCTCGTGGAACCACTTCGTCGGCCCGAACGCCGCTCTCTACGACGACGGCAAGGACGGCGAGCTCTCGGCCGGTGGCGTCTACACGGCCCCGCAGTACGAGGGCATGGGGTACCTCAACACCGACTGGGCGTACCACTACTACCGCGGCGCCATGCAGGCCGGACGCATCAACATCGGTGTGCCGTTCTACTCGCGCGGCTGGCAGGGCGTCACCGGTGGCACGAACGGGTTGTGGGGCAAGGCGGCGTTGCCGAACCAGTCGCAGTGCCCGCCCGGCACCGGGTCCGCGGTCGGCTCGACCACGCCGTGCGGCAACGGCGCGTCCGGCATCGACAACATCTGGCACGACGTCACCGCCGGTGGCGCCGAGGTCCCGTCCGGCGTGAACCCGTTGTGGCACACCAAGAACCTCGAAGCCAAGATCGCCGGCTCGTACGGTCCGCAGTACGGTCTCGACCCGGTCAACGACCCGACCGACCGCCTCACCGGCACCTACACGCCGTACTACGACTCGACGCTGAAGTCGCCGTGGCTGTGGAACAACGACAAGAAGGTGTTCCTCTCCACCGAGACCGAGCAGTCGATCGCGGAGAAGGCGAAGTACGTGCGGGACAAGGGTCTCGGCGGCATCATGATCTGGGAGCTCGCCGGTGACTACCGGTTCGACTCCGCCAAGAACGAGTACTTCATCGGTGACACCCTGCTGTCGACCATCAACACCGGCCTGAACGGCGCCGCGCCCTACGGCGCGCTGAAGGCCACCACGCAGCAGACGCAGTCGCTGGCCGTGGACGTCGACATCCACGGCTACGCGCTGGGCGACAACAACTACCCGATCACGCCGAAGATCAAGTTCACCAACCGGTCGAACGTCACGATCCCCGGCGGCACGAAGATCTCGTTCGACTACGGCACCAGCGCCCCCGGCAGCATGGCCGACCAGTCCGGCTTCGGGCTGAAGGTCGTCTCGAAGGGACACACCGGGCCGAACGTCGGCGGCCTGAAGGGCGACTTCCAGAAGGTGGAGCTCGCGCTGCCGTCGTGGCAGTCGCTCGCGCCGGGCGCGTCGATCGAGCTGACCGTCAGCTACCAGCTGCCGATCTCGACGCCGTCGAACTTCGTGTTCACGTTCGGCGGCCAGTCGTACGCGATCTCGGCGGACTACCCGCGCATCGGTGGCGGTACCCCGCCGACCTCCACGACCACGTCCACCACGACGACGACCACGACCACCACCACGACCACGAACCCGCCGGTCTGCTCGCTGCCGGCGTGGGACAGGGCGAAGGTCTACAACGGGGGCAACGAGGTGTCGCACAAGGGCCGCAAGTGGCGGGCCCAGTGGTGGACGCAGGGCGAGGAGCCCGGCACCACCGGTGAGTGGGGCGTCTGGCGCGACCAGGGCGCCTGCTAGCCCCTGAACGTCAGCGACCTGTCAGGCGCGGGCCTTAGGCTGTCGAACGTGACCGCCCCAGACCCGCGCCTGCAGGAGTTGGTCCTGCTCCGCAAGGTCCGCGACAGGATCGACCGCGAGTACCGCCAGCCGCTCGACGTGGCGGCGCTCGCGCGCGGCGTCCACCTGTCGGCGGGCCACCTCTCGCGCGCGTTCCGCGCCGCGTTCGGCGAGTCGCCGTACAGCTACCTCATGACCCGCCGCATCGAGCGCGCCATGACGTTGCTGCGCCGCGGCGACATGTCCGTCACCGACGTCTGCTTCGAGGTCGGCTGCACCTCGCTCGGCACGTTCAGCACGAGGTTCTCCGAACTCGTGGGCATGTCACCCAGCCAGTACCGCAAGGTCGCCGCGACCGACGGCCAGGGCATCCCGAACTGCCTGGCCAAGGCCGTGATGCGTCCGATCAGGAATCGAGAAGCGGCCGCCGGGCCCGCGGAATAGGTTGACCGCCATGTCAGTCATCATCGCCTCGGCGTTCCTGCCGGCAGACGACCCCGAGAAGTCCCTCGGCTTCTTCCGCGACGCCCTCGGCTTCGAGGTCCGCCAGGACGTCGGCCAGGGCACCATGCGCTGGATCACCGTCGGTCCGCCCGGCCAGCCCGAGACCGGCATCGTCCTGCACCCGCCCGCCGCCGACCCCGGCGTGAGCGACGAGGAGCGCCGCACGATCGCCGTCCTCATGGCCAAGGGCGTCTACACGGCCATCTCGCTCGCCTCGAAGGACCTGCAGGGCACGTTCGACCGCGCGCGGGCGTGGGTCGAGTCGTCCGGTGCCGGCGAGGTGCTGCAGGAGCCCGAGGACCAGCCGTGGGGCGTGCGGGACTGCTCGTTCCGCGACCCGGCCGGCAACCTGGTCCGCATCAACCAGCTGTGAACGTCGTGCCGGGCTCGGCGTAGACCACCTCGCCCGAGTACCGCGACGAGGCACGGGTGACCGCTTCCCGCGGGGTCAGGAAGCGGCCCACGTGCGTGACGACCAAGCGGCCCGCACCGGCTTCGGATGCCGTCTGACCCGCGTGTTCCGGCGTGTGGTGGGCCATGTCCGCGGTCTGTTCCGCGCTTTCGCTCTCACACAGCAGCACGTCGGTGCCGCGCGCCAGTTCGACGAGGCTCGCACAGCGCGCGGTGTCGCCGGAGTAGGTGAGCGACCTGCCGCCCGCCTCGACGCGCAGGCCGAACGCCGGGATGCCGTGCTCGACGGCGGCCGTCGTGAGGGTGGCTGAGCCGACGGTGACCTGGTGGCCGTCGTGCAGTTCGGTGATCGAGAACGCCGACTCGACCGGGCTGCGCTCCGGCCCGTTGGTGAGGAACGCGGCGAGGCGGTCCGCGATGCCGGGCGGCCCGTACAGCGGCACCGGGTCGCGCTCGACGTCCGCGAACAACAGGGCGTAGTAGGCGGTGAGCAGGTCCGCGCTGTGGTCGGCGTGCAGGTGCGAGATCCAGATCGCGTCGAGGTCCTGCAGGCGCGTGTGCCGTTGCAGCGGGCCGAGCGTGCCGGTGCCCGCGTCCACCCACAGGCGCGTGCCGCCGTGCGACACGAGGTAGCCGGAGCAGGGGTTGTCCACGCTCGGGTAGGGCGTCGCGCAGCCGAGCACCGTCACACTGAGGTCCATCCGCAGAGCGTAGATCAACGGGCTCCGGCGGCAGGTACGTTGAGCCCGTGGAAGAGCCCGACTGGAACGAGTGGCGGCGGCCCGGACCGACGCCCGCGCAACGACGGCGTGACATCGGCATCGCCGTGATCGTGCTGCTGTGCGCGATCGAGGTCACGACGCTGGTCAACAGCATGGGCGCCTTCACGTTCAGGAACCCGCCAAGCCTCGCCGTGCAGCTCGTGTGGATGGTCGCGCTGTCCGTACCGCTGGTGGTGCGCCGCCGGTACCCGCTCGCGGTGATGGTCGTGGTGTCCGTGATCTTCATCGCGGCGCAGATGAACCGCGTCGGCGACAACCTGGTGCCGTCCGCGATCCTCTTCCTCGCGATCTTCACCGTCGGCGCGTGGGAGGGGAACCGCGTCGTGGCGCGGTGGTCGCGCATCGGCGTCATCGTCTCGATGTTCCTGTGGCTGGGGTTCAACCTCGTCCGCGCGCTGCTCGGGCCGAGGGGCGACTTCGAGAACGCGGCGGGGCCGATCGACCCCGTGCTCGCGTCCGTCCTCTACGGACTCGAGTTCAACGTCTTCTTCTTCCTGTTCGCCTACGTCGTCGGCGAGATGGCGTGGCTGGGAGCCCGTCGCCTGGCCCAGCTGGAGTTCCAGCAGGAGGAGCTGCGGCGTTCGCAGGAGCGGAACACCCAGGGCGCCATCGCGGCCGAACGCATGCGCATCGCCCGCGACCTCCACGACGTCGTGGCGCACCACGTGTCCGTGATGGGCATCCAGGCGGGCGCCGCCCGCCGCGTCCTGGACTCCGACCCGGCCCTGGCCCGCGACGCGCTGCAGACCGTCGAACAGACCGCCCGGACCGCGATCAGCGAGCTGCGCGGCCTGTTGGGCGTTCTGCGCGCCGACGCCGAATCCGACCTGAAGGCCGCTCCGGGACTCGACGACCTGCCGGAGCTGTTCGAGAACGCCCGCGCAACCGGCCTCGACGTCTCGCACGGGATCTACGGAACACCTCGGGACGTGCCGCCCGGTGTCGCCTTGTCGGCGTATCGGGTCGTGCAGGAAGCACTGACGAACGTGGTGAAGCACGCCGACGCCCAGCACGTCGACGTCCGGATGCGGTTCCTCGACAGCGCCCTGGAGGTCGAGATCACCGACGACGGGCGCGGCCGTTCCGCCCCGTCCGGATCAGGCTTCGGGCTCGTCGGCATGCGCGAACGTCTGGCGGTGCACGGCGGTTCGCTGGAAGCAGGACCACGGCGCGACGCCGGCTATCTGGTCCGTGCGTCGCTGCCGACGGTTTCGGAGGAGAAGGCGTGAGCTTGCGAGTCGTGCTGGCCGACGACCAGGACCTGGTCCGAGCCGGCTTCCGGGTCATCCTCGGCACCGAGCCCGGCATCGAGGTGGTCGGCGAGGCGGGTGACGGCGCCCAGGCCGTCGAACTGGTCGCGGAGCTGAAGCCGGACGTCGTGCTGATGGACGTCCAGATGCCGCGCATGGACGGCCTGGAGGCCACCCGCCGGATCCTTTCCGCGGGGGACGGCACCCGCGTGGTCATCCTGACGACGTTCGACCGCGAGGACTACCTCTTCGAGGCGCTGCAGGCGGGCGCGAGCGGCTTCCTGCTCAAGAACGCCTCACCCGAGGACCTGGTGGAGTCCGTCCGCGTCGTCGCCCGCGGCGACGCCCTCCTGTCGCCCGAGGTGACGCGCCGGGTCATCGCGCGCTTCAGCACCTCCGCGCGGGAGCGCACCCGTCCGCCGGAGCTCACCGACCGCGAGTTCGAGGTGCTGGTGGAGCTCGCCAAGGGCGCGTCGAACGCGGAGATCGCCGCCACGCTGTTCCTGGGGGAGACCACGGTGAAGACGCACGTCTCGCGCGTGCTGACCAAGCTGGGCCTGCGCGACCGCACCCACGCCGTCGTGTTCGCCTACGAGCGCGGGATCGTGACGCCGGGCGGCTGAGGCCCGTACGCAGACTGACGTACGCGGGATCCTTGCGTGAGCGGATGATGCGGACGCTCGTGGTGGCGAGAGTAGGACGCGACACCACGAGAGAAGGAGCGCACCGCGATGACTTCCCCCCGCAAGCTCAGTGGCCGGGCCCGCAAGGCGGTGCTGCTCGTGCACGTCCTGTCGGCGGCGGCGTGGCTCGGCATCGACCTCGCGTTCGGGATCCTCGTCGTCGTCGCGCTGTCCACTGAGGACACCGCGGTGGCGGGCATCGCCGTCGGGGCCGTGGACCTCTTCGCGATCTGGCCGATGTTCGGGGCCAGCGCCGTGTGCATGACCTCCGGCGTCGTCCTCGGTCTGGGCAGCAAGTACGGGCTCGTGCGGTACTGGTGGGTCGCTCTCAAGCTGTTCCTGAACGTCGGCATGTCGCTGCTGATCGCCTTCGCGCTGCGGCCGGGCGTGGCGGAGGCGGCGCGGATCGGCGAGCGGATGCTGGCGGGCGACCCGTCCGCGGTGCTGCCGTCCGGCCTGGCGCACCCGGTCGTGGTGGCGCCGACGTTGCTGCTGTTCGCCTACTTCCTGTCGGTGTTCAAGCCCTGGGGCCGGATCCGCCCGGCCGCGCGACCGGAGCGCCGTGATCTGGCCGGGGCTGTCTGACCACATCTCATCCGGCGTCGTTGTGGGTGGGGGAACCCAGCTCGATGCCGCGGCGGTGGCAGATCACCGCGCAAGCCGGCTGGCGAATCCGAGGAAGTGGGTGGCTTCGCGTTCGCAGCGGCGTGCCAGCCGGCGGAACCGGGAAACCCGCCCCAGGGATCCGGTGGATGGCGTAGCGATGGCCTCCCAGGTCCTGGGGCGACTCGGTTCCCTCGCGGCCGATCGCCCCGGCGGATCGTGTCGCGCTGCCGAACTGCGTCCCGCACTCGGTCGTCCCGGGCATCGTCTTCGCCCCGCACACGGGTCGGTCCGGTGGGCCGGCTGTCTTGCGGCGCGGTCGCCGGGACGTCATCGGCAGCCACGCGGTCCTGCTCGCGCTCAGCGCGCGGTGGCTGCGCAGCCCCCGCTACGGACCGCTGGACTGGCTCTCTCGGCGCGCGGCTCTTCGGTGGCTTGTGCCGAACAGCGCTCCCGCGCGGGTCTCCCGCTTGGTCCGAGCGTTCACCGCGACGGCATCGCGCGAGCGGACTGCGGATGATCTCCCGCTCAGCTGAGAAGGCACCCGCCCGAAGCCGCGTGGTGCTCATGATGGGGAAACTATCGTGAGGCCATGATCGATTCCCGTCCCAGGCGTCGCTGGCCGGCGTACACCCTGGCGGTGCTGTTCCTCGGCTACGCCGCGGGCAAGGCGGTGTTCGCCGCGCAGTCCCGGCTCGGTTTTCCCGGTGGCCCACCCGTGTCGGAGGCCGAGACCGAGGCCTACTTGCTCGATCCCGCGCTCGCCCAGTGGTTCGCGACCGCGTCGGGCCTGGTGGGTGCGGTGATCGCCCTCGCCACCGTGACGGAGTGGGGGCTGCGCACGGTGCCGCGGCCGCTGATGCTGGTGGTGCTGACCGGAATGGCGCTGGCCGTCCTGGGTGGCGCCGGGATCATGGTGCTGGACGGGTTCATCGGGCTGGGGGTGGGCTGGCGGTGGTACCACGGCCTCCTGGGGCTCGCGGTGGGCGCGCTGTGCGTGGAGATGCTGCGGTCCTACGTGAAGGCGACGAACCGTGTCGCGGCCTGACCGCGGGCGATGGGCCGGGTACGGCGCGGCGGCGTGCGCGGCTGCCTACGGCTCGATGAAGCTGGCACAAGCGTTGGGCGCCAACGCTTTGGCGGACAAGGATCCGTTGCCACCCCACCTGCGCGAACGGCTGCTGGCCCGCGACCCCTTCTTCGTGGCCAGCCATTGGGTGCTGGCCGGCGCGGCGGTCGTCGGTGTCGTGGTCGCGCTGGCCACCGTCCGCGGCGGGCCGGTGCCGCGCCTGCTGCGGCTGATCTGCTGGACCCTGGCCGTCTTCATGATCACGCGGTCGATCGGCTTCGCCGGCTGGGGGATCGTCGGTGACACCCTGACGCTGACCGGCCTTCGCCGGCCACCGGCCGAGCACGCCGAGCTGGCCCGCATGCTGGCACGATGGGACTTGGTGCTGTGGTCGCCGTTCTTCCTGCTGTGGGGCGGGTGCTGGGCGGTCGCGGGGTGGCGGCTCGGCCGGACGCGCCGCGCGCGGGCGGCGGGTGCTCCGGACCGGCAGCGCGTACTGGACCTCCTCGAACCGGGGGAGCGACACCGGCTCCGGCGCGGAATCGACCGATAGCGGCGGCGCGGAGACACGAACTGTCCACCATGGACTTCGTTCACGCCTCCGTCGGCGCCTCGACACGTCGGACGAGCCACACCGGGCGTGGTGCCGTCCCCGTCCCCGCACGGGGCGCCGGTCGAGGAGCCAGACGGTCTCACCCCACGTGTCGGGCGGCTCCGCGTAGCGGCACCGCGACCCGGCCGGCCTTGACCTCGTGCCGCCGGCACCGGCACTTCGAGGGCTCGGACCCGTCGAAGACCGCGTCGACGTCCTCCCAGGGCACCTCGTCCGACGGCACGATCCGGATCATCCGGCCACTCTAGAGCTGCTGCGTGAGGTTCACGGGGTTTCCGTCGGGGTCGAACACGTGCGCGACCCGGCGGCCCCACGGCATGTCGTTCGCCGGTCCCCGCACCCGCCCGCCCGCGGGTTCGACCAGCGGCAGCACCGCGTCCACGTCGGTCACGGCGATGTCCAGCGCGATCCGCGGCGTCGCCGAGAGATCGGCGTCCTCCGCGACGAGGCCGAGCTCGGACTCGTCGATCCGCAGGGCCTTGTAGAACACCTCGCCCTGCTCCGGGTACCGGAAGACCTCGGTCGCGCCGAAGACCTGCTCGTAGAACGCCTGCACGGCCGGCAGGTCCGGGGTGATGATGATGGGCTGGATTCCCATTAACGCCTCCTAGTCGTCCACGGTGGTACGGGACGGCCGTCCGGAACTCATCGGTGCGCCGAACAACGGCAGCAACTCGCCGACGTTCAGGTACGTCGTCGTCGCCGTCACCAGCCCGCCCCGCACGTCGAGGAACACCAGCCCGAACGGCTGCTCCATCCCCGGCCGCATCTGCCAGTAGGCGGGCGACCCGTTCGCTTCGACGGGCACCAGCCAAGCGCCGTCGCACGAGGCGTTCGGATCGCTCAACGCCAGGGAGATCGCCTCACGCCCGCGCAGCCACCAGCTGAACGGCGGCATCGACATCGTGGCGTCCTCGTGCAGCAACGCGACCAACGTCCGCACGTCGTGCCGCTCGAACGCCTCGCAGTACCGGCTGAGCAGCGACTTCTGCACAGGATCCGCCGGGTCCAGCGGCTCTCCGGGGTCGACGTCGCGCAGGGACGCCCGAGCCCGCTGCAACGCGCTGTTGACCGCGGCGACGGAGATGTCCAGCAGGGCGGCGACCTCGGCGGCCTGCCAGGCCAGCACGTCACGCAGGATCAGCACCGCGCGCTGCCGGGCCGGCAGGTGCTGCAGGGCCGCCACGAAGGCCAGCCGCACGGTCTCGCGGCGGATCGCCAGGTCCTCGGGCAGCACCACCGCGTCCGGCACCGGCTGCACGAAGAGGCGTTCGGGCAGGGGAGCGCCGATCTCCCCGCCCGACGGCCCGAGGTCGACGGCCAGAGCACGCCGCTGAGCCGACCGTTGCATGTCGATGCAGATGTTCGTGGCGATGCGGTAGAGCCACGTGCGCAGCGACGCGCGTGACGGGTCGTAGCTGTCGTACGCCTTCCATGCGCGCACGAGTGTTTCCTGCACGGCGTCCTCGGCCTCGAAGCCCGAGCCGAGCATGCGGTAGCAGTAGCCGGTCAGCTCGATCCGGAACGGCTCCAGCGCGTCGATCACGCACCGACCCTACGCGGACCGATGAGTCCGGGCCGGACGATCCGTACACACGACCATGACGCAGGACATCCGGGCCGAGGTGGCGGCCGAACGACGTGAACAGGCCGAACTCCTCAGCGGCCTGACCGAGGACCAGTGGAACGCCCCCAGCCTCTGCGAGGGCTGGACCGTCAAGCACGTCGTCGCCCACACGACGCTGCCGTACCGCTCGCCGGGCAGGCGCGTGCTGTGGGAGCTGCTCAAGTCGGCGGGCCGCTTCAACCACGCCTCCGACCGCATGGCCCGCCAGGACGCGGCGGCACTGTCCACCGGCGACCTGCTGCGAACGCTGAAGGCCAACGTCGACCACCCGTGGACGCCGCCCGGCGGAGGCGCGGTGGGCGCGCTGTCGCACGACGTGATCCACGGACTGGACATCACGGTGGCGCTCGGCCTGGACCGCAAGGTGCCCCACGAGCGGTTGCGGATGGTCCTCGACGGCATGAAACCCGCCCACGTCGAGTACTTCGGCGCGGACCTGCGGGACAAGCGGCTGGAGGCCACGGACCTGGAGTGGGCGTTCGGACAGGGGCGGCCGGTCAGGGACGAGGCGCAGAACCTGTTGCTGCTGGTGTGCGGGCGGCGGCTGCCGGGTCAGCGGTAGCCGGGGCACAGGACGTCGAGGGTGACCGGGCCGGCGTCGGTCCGGTCACCCGCCGCTGGCTGGAGCGAAAGTGTCCTCGTGGTGGACGCCCTCCCGTGCGGGAGCCGGCCGCGGAACGCCGGGAGCGCGGGTCGAAGCCGCGGCTCAGCCCGTCCCGCTGACCTCTTCCCGCACCCGCGAGGTCGCCTCGATCGTCGAGGCGAGGAACTTCGCCACCACCCCCCGCTCGTCCGGGCTCATCCCCGCCCAGGCCGACGCGTACTCCCGCGCCAGCGGCTGGAAGAACGTGGCCGCCAGCGCCGTCGCCGTGTCGAGCACCCGCAGTTCGACGCGGCGGCGGTCGCCGGGATCGCGGTCGCGGACGACGTGGCCCGCCCTTTCCAGGCGGTCGAGGACGGACGTCGTGGCCGAGGCGCTGAGGTTCAGCGCCCTCGCCAGCGTGCCGGGTGTCATCGGAGTGGTCATGATGAGGTTCAGCGCTGTCATGTCGGTGGGATGCAACTCGTGAGCGGCGCTGAAGATCTCGAGGAACCGGTTCGACTCCATCACCAGCGTGCGCAACATCATGCTCAGGTCGTAGTCGGTTGCATCGCTCACGGGGACAGCTTACTGTTTCGACCATCGAAACGTTCGACGATCGAAGGAACATCTGATGCGAGTCCTCGCCGGCGTCCTGCTCGTGGTCTGGCTGGCCCTGGGCGGCTTCACCGGCCCGTACGCGGGCAAGTTGTCGGAGGTGGCCGAGAACGACAGCAGTGCGTTCCTGCCCAACTCCGCCGAGTCCACCCAGGTCGCCGAGCTGCAGAAGAAGTTCCAGCGCGAGGAGGCCATCCCGGCGATCGTCGTGGTGGAACGCTCCGGCGGACTGACCGAGGACGACAGGAAGTACCTCGCCGAGCAGGCCAAGGGCTTCCCGGCGTCGCCGGTGATCCCGGCGCCCGACGACGACGAGGCCGCGCAGCTCGTGGTGCTGCTCGATCCGGCCAAGGACGTCAAGGACTCGGTCTCCCAGCTCCGCGACGGCGCGCGAGGTGCGCCCGAGGGGCTGACGGTGCTGGTCACCGGGCCGGCGGCGCAGGTCGCGGACCTCGTGGAGGCCTTCGGCGGGATCGACGGGTTGCTGCTGGTCGTCGCGGCCGCGGTGGTCGCGCTGATCCTGCTGGTCGTCTACCGCAGTCCCATCCTGCCGGTCGTGGTGCTGGTGTCGGCGGTGTTCGCGCTGGGGCTGGCCAGTTTCGTGGTCTACCTGCTCGCCAAGAACGACGTGCTGGCGCTGAACGGCCAGAGCCAGGGCATCCTGTCGATCCTGGTGGTCGGCGCCGCGACGGACTACGCCCTGTTGCTCGTGTCGAGGTTCCGCGAGGAGCTGCGCGACAGCGAGGACAGGGTCGCCGCCATCAAGGCGGCCTGGCGCGGCACGATCGAGCCCATCGCCGCGTCCGCCGGCACCGTCATCCTCGGCGTGCTGTGCCTGCTGTTCAGCGACCTCGACTCGAACAAGGGCCTCGGACCGGTGGCGGCCATCGGCATCGGTGCCGCGCTGATCACGACCATGACGTTCCTGCCCGCCGTGCTGGCGTTGCTCGGACGGGCCGCCTTCTGGCCGTTCGCGCCGAAGTTCGGCTCCGAGCACCCCGAGACGGGCGGGCTCTGGGGGCGCACGGCGAACTTCGTGCGCGGCAAGCCCCGGGCGATCTGGGTCGTCTCGACGCTCGTGCTGCTCGTCGGCGCGGCGTTCCTGCCGCAGCTCAAGGCGTCCGGCACGGCGCAGTCCGACGTGTTCCTCACCGAGGTCGAGTCCGTCGCGGGCCAGGAGGTGCTGTCGCGGCACTTCCCCGGCGGCACCGGGTCGCCGACGATCATCATCGCGCGGGAGGCGGAGGCCGCCGAGGTCCTGCGGAAGTCCGAGGTGGACGGTGTCGCCGAGGTCCGGCCGGCCGGAACCGCCGACGGGCTCGTCAGCATCCAGGCCACGCTCGCGGACGCGCCCGACTCCGACGCGGCGGTCGCGACCGTGCAACGGATCCGCGACGCCGTGCACGGGACGGGCGAGGCGAAGGTCGGCGGGCCGACGGCGACGCTGCTCGACACCAGGACGACGTCCGAGCACGACCGGACGCTGATCATCCCCATCGTGCTCGTGGTGATCTTCCTGATCCTCGCCGTGCTGCTCCGGTCCTTGCTGGCGCCGTTGCTGCTGATCGCGACGGTGGTGCTGTCGTTCGCGGCGACCATGGGCGTGTCGGCGCTGGTGTTCAACCACGTCCTCGGCTTCCCGGGCTCGGACCCGGTGGTGCCGCTGTTCGGGTTCGTGTTCCTGGTGGCGCTGGGCATCGACTACAACATCTTCCTGATGACCCGAGTCCGCGAGGAGACCCGGCGGCTCGGCACGGTCGAGGGCACGATCAGGGGCCTCAGCCTCACCGGTGGCGTGATCACATCGGCCGGTGTGGTGCTCGCGGCGACGTTCGCGGCGCTGGCCGTGCTGCCGATCCTGTTCCTGACGCAGATCGCGTTCATCGTGGCGTTCGGCGTGCTGCTGGACACGCTGCTGGTGCGGTCGTTGCTCGTGCCGGCGCTGTCGGTGGACATCGGTGGCCGGATCTGGTGGCCCTCGAAGCTCCGGTGAGCCAGGATTGGCGGTCATGACCTACACGGCCCGTCAGCTCAACCGCGCCACCCTCGACCGGCAGATGCTGCTCAGGCGTGAACCCGTGGACGTGCTGACGGCCGTGGACCGGGTCGTGGCGATCCAGGCGCAGGAACCCGCGTCGCCGTACCTCGCGCTGTGGAACCGGGTCGAGGACTTCGACCCGGCGGGCCTGGACGAGGCGTTCACGAACGGGGCGGTCCGCAAGGCGTCGCTGATGCGGATCACCCTGCACGCCGTCACCGCCGCCGACCACGAGGTGTTCCACCACGCGATGCTGCCCGCGTTGCGCGCCTCCCGGCTGTACGACAAGCGCTTCAAGGGCATGGACATCACGGTCGAGCAGACCGACGCGCTGCTCGGGCACCTGCTGGAGTTCGCGAGGACCCCGCGGCAGAAGGCCGAGATCGAGGAACTGCTGCACTCCCACGCCGGCGACGTCGGCGAACCGGGCGTCTGGTGGGCGCTGCGGACCTACGGGGGCCTCGTCCACGCGCCGACGGGCGGACCGTGGTCGTTCGGCTTGCGACCCGCCTACCGGTCCGTGACGACGCAGGCGCGGGAACGGCTGGAGTGCGTGGCCGAGATGCTGCGCCGCTACCTCACCGGCTTCGGACCGGCGACCGTGCCCGACATGAACCAGTTCACCATGCTGCCCCGCACGACGATCCGCGAAGCGCTGGCACTGCTCGACCTCACCGAGTCCGGTGGCCATTACGACGTTCCCGACCGGACGGTCCCGGACGAGGACACCCCGGCGCCGCCCAGGCTGATGGCGATGTGGGACAGCACGCTGCTCGCCTACGCCGACCGGACCCGGATGATCCCGGAGCCCTACCGGAAAGTGGTCATCCGCAACAACGGCGACACCCTGCCCACTCTCCTCGTCGACGGCCGGGTCGCCGGCGTCTGGCGTCCCACCGAGGACGGCGGAATCGAAGCGACCTCGTTCCACGCGCTCAGCGACGACGACTGGACCGGCCTCGCCGAAGAGGCGGCGGCGCTGAAGAAACTCCTCGGGGACAGGGAACCGCAGGTGTACCGCCGCTACGCACGGTGGTGGAACGGCCTTCCGGCGCACGACGTTCGTGTCGTGTGAAAACGTCAAGGTCCACAAAGGACGTCCGCTGAGTCCGCCCGCGACGCCTCGATGAGCACCCGCGCTCGGCGGAGGCGCTGACGCGGAGCGGCGTCGGACGGATCGCCGCGTGGATGACCGCGGAGACCTGTCCGAAAGCGAACGGTCCCGAGGAGATCCACGGAGTCGACGGCGCGAGCCACGTCGACCTGCACGACAGGCGCACGCCGGAGGCCGCCCACCGCGTCGCGGAGTCCTTGGGCCAGCACCTGCACGTCCGTGCGGTGACCAGCCGCGCGGCCGGGTTCACGCCGATGGCGCGGGCCGCACGCCGGGAACGGCGTTCGCCATGTCCGCCTCCCTCGGAGCGGAGGCGAGCCGCGCGGCCATCGTGCCGCCCTCGGGGGTCCCGGCGGGCGACGGGATCTTGCCCAGCAGGTAGGCGGCGTGGCTCACGGCGAGCAGCACGAGGAACGCGCTGGAGAACGCGGGCAGCCCGGCGATGCCCGCCGGGTTGTCGACGGCCCTGAGCGCCGCGACGGCCTGCGCCACGTACGTCAGCACCAGCAGGACCGTGATGACGAGGTTCTGGAACTTCGCGAGGTCGACCGACCTGCCCGCCGACCCGCCCTCCTCGACGGTCAGCATCTCCCAGAACCGCCCGGTCTCGTGGCCCATCGGGTGGGCCGCGACCGAGTCCGGCCTGCTGCTGCTCTTCACGACCTTGATGGCGCCCGCGACGACGCCGGAGCCGAGCGAGATGCCGAGCAGCACGAGGACCTGCTCGGGGATCTGGAACCCGGCCACGTCGACCTGCCCGGCCGCGAACCGCCCGAACGCCATCCCGCTGACCAGCGACAGCAGCACGACCGTCCACATCATCACCTGCAGGCGCGACAGGCTGTAGCGGCCGCGGCCGTCCCGGAGCACGTTCTGCGCGCCGAGACTGCGGGGGACCACCACCGCGAGCAGCACGATGACGAGCGCGGACACGACCCAAGCCCAGAACGTGGTCGCCATGGCGACCTCCTCGTTACGCCGATCGGACGCTGTGGTCGGTAAGTCGTCCGGAACTGACCAGGCGTTATCACGTTCGGCAACGACTCGGGGTCCCGGGTGGCCCACGAGAGGGACCGCTCGTGGTGGGAGCTGTCGAGGGAGAAGCCCTCCGGCGACGTCCGCCCGGACCCCTCGTGGCCCCCTTCCCGGCCAGAACGCCGTCTTGCCCACGTCGCCGTCCGCTACCAGGCCGGCTTCACACATCGTGACCGCGATGGGCCCTGACGGATGAGACCGGCGTCTCTCCGGCCTCAAGAACGCGTAAAGGCCGGGCCCGCCCCCGTAAGGACGTTGTCAGGCACCCCCTGATCAGGCATTTCGTCATGCACGCTGCCGAGCGTCCTCAAGAACACCAAGTCGTTGAAGGGAGCGGCGTCATGGCCGACCTGGCCTACGCGTTGCTGCTGATCGGGAGTTTCGTCGTGCTGGGCCTGACTGTGCGTGGACTGGAGAGGTTGTGAGCACCGGACTCGTCGCGAACGCCGCCGGCGGCGTGATCGCGCTCGTGCTGCTCGTCTACCTGGTCGTCGCACTCGTCAGGCCGGAGAAGTTCTGATGTCACCTCTCGTCGCCGGCCTCCTGCAGGTCGGCATCCTCTTCGCGGCCCTCGCGGTCGCGTACCGGCCCCTCGGCGACCACATGGCCCGCGTCTACACCGCGAAAGGCCACTTGGCACTCGAACGAGCCGTCTACCGGTTCGCGCGGATCAACCCCGACGCCGAGCAGAAGTGGAGCACCTACGCGTACGGCGTGCTCGGCTTCTCGTTCGCCGGCATCGTGTTCCTCTACGTGGTCCAGCGGCTGCAGTCGTTGCTGCCGTTCGACTTCGACCGGGGCAACGTCGGTCCCGGCACGGCGTTCAACACGGCGATCAGCTTCGTGGCCAACACCAACTGGCAGTCGTACGTGCCGGAGGTCGTGATGGGCCACGCGGTCCAGATGATCGGCCTGACCGTGCAGAACTTCGTGTCCGCGGCGGTCGGCCTGGCCGTCGCCGTCGCGCTGGTCCGCGGATTCGTGCGGCACCAGACGGACCGGCTCGGCAACTTCTGGGTCGACCTGACCCGCGGCACCGTCAGGATCCTGCTGCCCATCGCGTTCATCGGCGCCATCGTGCTGATCGCTCTCGGCGTGACGATGAGCCTCAAGTCCGGAGTGGACGTCGACGGCCAGGTGGTGGCGAACGCACCGGTCGCCAGTCAGGAGGCCATCAAGGAGCTCGGCACCAACGGCGGCGGCGTGCTCAACGCCAACTCGGCGCACCCGTTCGAGAACCCGAACGAGTGGACCAACCTCGTCGAGGTCTTCCTGATCCTCGTCATCCCGGTCGCGCTCACCCGCACGTTCGGCCGGCTCGTCGGCAACGCCAGGCAGGGTCACGTCCTGCTCGGCGTCATGGGCGTCATCTGGTCCGCGATGCTCGCGGTGATCTGGGCCGCCGAGGCGAACGGCGTCAGGCCGCTGGAGGGCAAGGAGCTCCGGTTCGGCATCCCCGGCAGCGCGATCTTCGCCGACGCCACCACGGGCACGTCGACCGGCGCGGTCAACTCGCTGCACGACAGCTACACCGGGCTCGGAGGCGGTGCGGCGATGCTGAACATGCTGTTCGGCGAGATGACGCCCGGCGGTGTCGGAACAGGTCTCTACAGCATCCTCGTCATGGCGGTCATCGCGATGTTCCTCGCCGGGCTGATGGTCGGCCGCACGCCCGAGTACCTCGGCAAGAAGCTGGGGCGCAGGGAGGTCACGGCCGCCGCGGTCTCGATCCTCGCGATGCCGACCGTGCTGCTGGCCGGCGCCGGCATCGCCGCTGTCCTGCCGAGCACGCCGGCCGCGCTGAACAACCCGGGAGAGCACGGTCTGTCGGAGATCCTCTACGCCTACGCGTCGGCTTCCAACAACAACGGAAGCGCGTTCGGGGGCATCACCGCGACCAGCGACTGGTTCCAGTCCTCGCTCGGCCTGTGCATGCTCTTCGGCCGCTTCGTCCCGATGATCGCGGTGCTGGCGCTCGCCGGATCCCTCGCGGCGCAGAGGAAGGTGCCGGTCACGGCGGGCACGCTGCCCACCACCGGCCCGCTCTTCGCGACGCTGCTGACCGGCGCGATCGTCCTGGTGGCCGCGCTGACGTTCGTTCCCGCTCTTGCCCTCGGCCCCATCGCGGAGGCACTGCTGTGACCGCCACGCTCCGGAAACCGGCCCCGCGGCAGGACGAGCTCCCTGCCAAGCCGGGCATCGCCGCCGCACTCCCGGAGGCGGTGCGCAAGCTCCACCCGCGCCACCAGCTGCGCAGCCCCGTCATGTTCGTCGTCTGGGCGGGATCGGCGCTGGTCACCGTGTTCGCGGTGACCAAGCCGGGCGTGTTCACGATCGCCGTCGCGGCCTGGCTGTGGTTCACCGTGCTGTTCGCGAACCTCGCCGAGGCCGTCGCGGAGGGACGTGGCAAGGCGCAGGCGGACTCGTTGCGCAAGACCAAGGAGGACACCGTCGCCCGGCTCGTCAGCGGCGACGTCGTGCCCGGCACCGAGCTGGAGGTCGGTGACCTCGTGGTCGTCGAGGCCGGCGAGGTGATCCCCGGTGACGGCGACGTCGTCGAGGGCATCGCGACCGTCGACGAGTCGGCGATCACCGGCGAGTCCGCGCCCGTCCTCCGCGAGTCCGGAGGCGACCGGTGCGCCGTCACGGGTGGCACGACGGTGCTGTCCGACCGGATCGTCGTGAAGATCACGACCAGACCCGGCGAGTCCTTCGTGGACCGGATGATCGCGTTGGTGGAAGGCGCCGAACGGCAGAAGACGCCGAACGAGATCGCGCTGACGATCCTGCTGTCGACGCTGACGATCATCTTCCTGCTGGCCGTGGTGGCGCTGCAGCCGTTCGCGGTCTACTCCGGCGGCGAGCAGTCGGTGGTCGTGCTCACCGCGCTGCTGGTCTGCCTCATCCCGACGACGATCGGCGCGCTGCTGTCCGCGATCGGCATCGCCGGCATGGACCGGCTGGTGCAGCGCAACGTGCTCGCCACCTCCGGCAAGGCCGTCGAGGCTGCCGGCGACGTCGACACGCTGCTGCTCGACAAGACCGGAACGATCACGTGGGGCAACCGGCGCGCGACCGAGTTCATCCCGCTCGGCACGACCTCCCACGAGACGCTGGTGGCGGCGGCACGGCTCGCGAGTCTCGCCGACGACACCCCCGAGGGCCGCAGCATCCTCGAACTCGCGGGCGGTGAGCCCGCGGACGAGCACGAGAAGACCGGCGAGTTCGTGCCGTTCACCGCGCAGACCCGCATGTCCGGCATCGACCTCGACGGCCGGGTGGTCCGCAAGGGCGCCGCGTCCGCGTTCGAGCTGACCTACCAGGCCCGCGAGGTCGTGGACGGGATCAGCGCGCAGGGCGGCACCCCGCTCGTCGTGGCGGAGAACGGTCGCGTCCTCGGCGTCATCCGGCTGTCCGACGTGGTGAAGCCCGGCATGAGGGAACGCTTCGCCGAGCTGCGCGCGATGGGCATCCGCACGGTCATGGTCACCGGCGACAACCCGTTGACCGCTCAGGCCATCGCCGCGGAGGCGGGGGTGGACGACTTCCTCGCGGAGGCCAAGCCCGAGGACAAGATGGCCCTGATCCGCAAGGAGCAGGAGGGCGGGCGGCTCGTCGCGATGACCGGTGACGGCACGAACGACGCGCCCGCGCTGGCCCAGTCCGACGTCGGCGTCGCGATGAACACCGGCACGTCCGCCGCGAAGGAGGCCGGCAACATGGTCGACCTCGACTCGGACCCGACCAAGCTCATCGAGATCGTGGAGATCGGCAAGCAGCTGCTGATCACCCGCGGCGCGCTGACGACGTTCTCCGTGGCCAACGACCTCGCGAAGTACTTCGCGATCCTGCCGGCCATGTTCGCGGCGATCTACCCGGCGCTCGGCCGGCTCGACGTCATGCACCTCGCGACGCCGCGGTCCGCGATCCTGTCGGCGGTGATCTTCAACGCGCTGGTGATCGTGGCGCTGATCCCGCTGGCGCTGCGAGGGGTGCGGTACCGGCCTTCCAGCGCCTCCGCGCTGCTGCGGCGCAACCTGCTGATCTACGGCCTGGGTGGCGTCGTGACGCCGTTCGCCGGGATCTGGCTGATCGACCAGTTCGTGCGACTCATCCCCGGGATCGGCTGAACCGATGGACAACTTCCTCAAGCAGTTGTGGGCGGGCCTGCGGATCCTGCTCGCCCTCACGGTGCTCCTCGGCGTGCTCTACCCGTTGTCGGTGTGGGGCGTCTCGCGGCTCCCCGGCCTGCACTCCCACGCCGAGGCGCAGAACACCGACCTCGTGGCCGTGGTGCGCGAAGGGGACCGGTACTTCGTGCCGAGGCCGTCCGCCGCGACGCCGCCCGCGTCCGGTGGCTCCAACAAGAGCGAGATCAACGAGGACTACACGGTGGTCGTCGCGGAGCGCAGGACGCAGGTCGCGCGCCGCGAAGGCGTGCCGGAGAGCCAGGTCCCGCAGGACGCCGTGACGGCCTCCGCGTCCGGTCTCGACCCGCACATCAGCCCGGAGTACGCGGCGTTGCAGGTGCCCCGCGTGGCGCGCGCGTCCGGGCTGCCGGTGGAGGAGGTCCGTGAGCTGGTCGCTGCCCACACCCACGGCACCTTCACCACCACCGTCAACGTGACGGCGCTGAACCGCGCCCTCGACAGCGCCACCGCGGAACAGGGAGGTCGACGGCCGCCGGGGTGAGCTGATGACCTGCTTTGCCGTCGTGGTCCCGGCGTCGGCAGAACCTCCGCCGTGCCCGGCACCGCGGCCTCCGCGGATCGTCGGTCTTCGCGCCGTTCCAGCGGCTCGGGGACCGCTGCACCGGCGTCGGTCCGGAGCTGAGCGCCGCGAAGGCTTCACCGCTGAGGACACACCGGGCGGCGGGCTCGCCGTCGTGGTCCCACTGCCCGCTCACGAGGAGGAACGATGACGTCCGTGCTGGTGGTCGACGACGAACCGCAGATCGTCCGCGCGTTGAGGATCAACCTCAGCGCACGGGGCTACGACGTGATGACGGCCTACGACGGCAAGTCCGCGCTGGGCGTGGCGGTCGAGGGCAAACCGGACGTGGTCGTGCTCGACCTCGGCCTGCCCGACCTCGACGGCGTGGACGTCATCGCGGGCCTGCGCGGCTGGTCCACGACCCCGATCATCGTGCTGTCCGCGCGCACCGACTCGCCGGCGAAGGTCGAGGCCCTGGACGCGGGCGCCGACGACTACGTGACCAAGCCGTTCGGCATGGACGAGCTGCTGGCACGGCTGCGCGCCGCCGTGCGCCGCGGCCTCGCCCGCGAGGCGGGGGACCCGGTCGTCGAGACGTCGTCGTTCGTCGTGGACCTCGCGGTGAAGAAGGTCCGCCGCGGGGGCCGCGAGGTGCACCTGACGCCGACCGAGTGGGGCCTGGTGGAGGTCCTGGCGCGCAACCCGGGCCGGCTCGTCTCGCAGAAGCAGTTGCTGCGGGAGGTGTGGGGGCCGATGCACGTCAACGAGTCGCAGTACCTGCGCGTCTACTTCGCCCAGCTGCGGCGCAAGCTCGAGGACGACCCGGCGCACCCGCGGCACCTGATCACGGAGCCGGGGATGGGCTACCGGTTCGAGCTGTGAGCCCGGCCGGCCCGCTGCGCGACGCCGGGCCGTCCGGTGCTCGCCGGCCGCGCGGCGGTGCGGATCCGGGGGCCAGCCCTACTGTCCGCCCTTCCCGGAGTCGTTAGCGTGGAGGAACTTCGGGGGAGAGGTGGAGCAGTGGGGGATGTGGCACGCCGGGACCTGTTGTCCTGGATCGGAAAGGGCGCGCTCGGAGCCGCCGTGCTGGGCGCGGTGGGGCACCCGGCGGAGGCGTCGAGCGGCGTCACGGTGCTGCGAGGGGCCACGCTCGTCGACGGCACCGGGCGGCCACCCGTGCGCGACGCGACCATCGTGCTGGCCGGCGACCGGATCCTGGCCGCCGGACGGCACCGCGACGTCCCGCGCGGCGCGCGGGTGGTCGACCTCGCCGGGAAGTACGTGATCCCGGGCTTGTGGGACCTGCACACGCACGCGACGTACTTCGAGAACACCCTCGCGCCGTTGCACGTCGTCCAAGGCGTGACGGGCGTCCGCGAGATGTTCGGCCTGCCGGAGACGCACGACACCCGGCGCCGCATCGAGTCCGGTGAGGTCCTCGGTCCGCGCATGGTCGTCGCCAGCGCGATCGTCGACGGTCCCGGCTCCATCTGGCCCGGCTCGGACGTCGTGCGCACCCCGGACGAGGCCCGCGCCGCCGTGCGCCGCGCCAAGGACGGGGGAGCGGACTTCGTGAAGGTCTACTCGTTCCTGTCCCCGGAGTGCCACGCCGCCATCGCCGACGAGGCACGCCGGGTGCGGATCCCGTTCGCGGGCCACGTTCCCGCACGGGTCCCGGTGCAGGACGCCTTGGCACAGCACACGCACGAACACCTCTACAACCTGTTCACGTCCACTTCGGACAACGCCGACGCCCTGTACGCCGAGCTGCGCGCGAGGCCCGACGACCAGGCGGACCCGAACTGGTGGGGCCGTCACGCGGGCCGCGTGGAACGCGCCGCCGTCGCCACGCACTCGCCCGCGCGGGCCCGGGAGCTGTTCGCCGCCATGGCCCGGCAGGGCACGTGGCAGTCGCCGACGCTCTTCGTGGAACGCAACATGTCCCGGTCACCCGAGAGCATCACCGGCGACCCGGTGGCGCTGGAACGGATGCGGTACATCCCGGCCGACCTGCGCGCGCAGTGGCAGGCGATCATGTCCGGCCGCCCGCCCCGCACCCCGGAGGAGGTGGCCGAACTGCGGAAGTTCGGCGACGCGCGGATGCGGCTGCTCGGGCAGATGCACGAGGCAGGCGTCGGTGTCGTCGCGGGCACCGACGCGGGGTTCGCCTACGTCTTCCCGGGCTTCTCTCTGCACGACGAACTGGCGCTGCTCGTCCAGGCGGGCCTGTCGCCGATGGCGGCGCTCCGGGCGGCGACCAGCGAGGCCGCCCGGTGCCTCGGACGGAGCCACGAGACCGGCACCGTGACGCCCGGCAAGCAGGCCGACCTGGTCGTGCTGGACGCGAACCCGTTGCAGGACATCACGAACACAAGCCGCGTCCACGCCGTCGTCACCCGTGGCCGCTACCTCGGACCGGCCGACAGGGCGCGGGTGCTGCGCGAGATCGAAGCGGCGGCACAGGAACCCGTCGACGCTCCGCGGACACCTGTGGGCTGCTGCGAGCACTGATGTGGCGCCCGCCACCGCGGTCGTCAGGATCGCGTCAAGGCGGAGCCCGCGCGTGTCAGGGTCCCGTCCGGGGCCTGTCCGCGACAGGCCACCGGGCGTGTGCTGAACGCATGACACTCGCGGAGTTGTTGCCCAGCACCGGATGTTCCAGCCAACCGGTCCTGGAGGACGGTCTCTGGCCGGACGGCACCAGGGTCGCGGGCGGGGACCTGCTCATCGGTGGACTGCCCGTCACGCGGCTCGCGGCGCGGTTCGGCACGCCGTGCCAGGTCCTCGACGAACGCACGGTCCGCAGCAGGGCCGTGGCGTTCCGCGAGACCCTGCCCGGGGCGGAGGTGGTGTTCGCGGGCAAGTCGTTGCCCTGCCCCGAGGTCTACCGGTGGATGGCGGACGAGGGCCTGTCGCTCGACGTGTCCTCCGCCGGTGAGCTCGCCCTGGCCGGGGCGGCGGGCTTCCCGGCGGAGCGGATCGTCCTGCACGGCAACGTGAAGACGTCCGAGGACCTCAAGGCCGCCCTGCGGTACGGCGTTTCGCGGATCGTCGTCGACTCGTTCGACGAGATCGCCCAGCTCGGTGCGTTGGCGACACACGGCCAGAAGGTCATGGTTCGTGTGACGCCCGGCGTCGACGCGCACACGCACACCAAGATCGCGACCGGCGTGGAGGACCAGAAGTTCGGCTTCTCCCTGGCGTCCGGCGCCGCCCTGGAGGCGGTGCTGCGGGTCGTCGAGCAGCCGTCGCTGGACCTCGTGGGCCTGCACTGCCACATCGGGTCGCAGGTGCGGCACGTCGCGAGCTACGAGGAGGCCGTGCGCAGGATGGCCGGCCTGATCGCCTCCTGCGGCACCAGGATCTCCCAGCTCGACCTGGGCGGCGGCTTCTGCGCGCCCTACCGGCCGGGGGAGCCGGCGTTCGACCTCTTCGGCTTCGCCCAGCGGGTGCGCGGGACCCTGAACTACGAGTGCGCGCTGCACCGCGTCCCGGTGCCCCGGCTGCTGGTCGAGCCGGGACGGTCGATCGTCGCGAACGCCGGCGTCACGCTCTACCGGGTGTGCGCCGTCAAGCGCGGCGCCACGCGCACGTTCGTCGCCGTGGACGGAGGCATGAGCGACAACCCGCGTCCCGCCCTCTACGGTGCCCAGTACGCCGTCCGGCTGATCGGGCGGGGCGGGAAACCGAGCCCCGTGACGGTCGTCGGCAGGCACTGCGAGGCCGGCGACGTGCTCGCCGAGGACGTGCCGCTGCCCGGCGACGTCCACGCCGGAGACCTGCTGGCCGTGCCCGTCACGGGCGCCTACCACCACGCGCTGGCCTCGAACTACAACCAGGTGTGCCGTCCGCCGGTCGTCGCCGTCGCGGGCGGGGTGGCGCGGCCGGTCGTGCGCCGCGAGACCGAGGAGGACCTGCTGCGCCGGTACGTTTGATCGATCAGCGGTGCGGTCGAACGCCTGTTCCCTAGAGTGGCGCGATGCACTCGTACGCCTACGTGGCCGACTCGCGGCTCGACGAGACGCGGCGCGCCCTCGGACTGCAGACCTCCGGCGGCAGGGCGCCGAACCCGCGTTTCTTCACCGGGTTCCTCGCCGACTCGCAGCAGGCCGCCACGGCGTTGCTCGCCATCGCGAAGATCGCGGGCACCCGCTACTTCCAGCCCACCGGCGAACGGCTGCGCGACCCGGTCGTCACGTGCAACGGCGACCGGCTGCGCTTCGAGTCGTTCTCGGGCTGCTGCGGTGTCTACGCGCGCTTGGACGTCCTCGACGACGCGCTCGACGGCGAGGTGCACGACCGCGGCACCACGAACGTCGACGTCAACGAGCCGCTGCGGCGCGCCCTCGCCCGCGTGACCAAGGGCGACCCGCTGCACCTGACGGTCGGGCCTGATCAGGTCGAGGTCGGCACGCTCGACGGCGCCGTCGTGGAGAAGAAGGTGCCGCTGCCGCCGCGCTGGCTGCGCGGTTTCGCGGAAACCCAGGTGCTCACGTCGAAGTTCGACCTCAAGGCCGAACTGTCCCCGGTGGACGCCCAGCGGTTCCTCAAGACGCTGCCCAAGGGGCGGGCGGCCGTGTGGGCGGTGCCGTCCGGGAAGTCGGTCCGGCTCAGCGGAACCGCCTCGGCCGGCGCCGTGTGCCTCGCGGGCCCGAACCGCCTCGAGACGCTGATCCCGTTGCTGCGCTTCGCGAAAGCCGTCCGCCTCTACGGCCCGCCCGCCACCGGCCTGCCCGTCGCGAGCGGCTGGGAGGTCGACCTCGGCGCGCAACGCCTGACGCTCGTCCTCTCGCCCGAGGTGGCGCGCGGGCTGTCCGGTGAGGGCGCGGTCCTCGACGGACTCGCGGCGGGGGACGCCGACACCGACGCCGAGCTCGTCGGCGCGCTGCTCGACTTCGAGCCCCGCGTGGACGTCGCGGACCTCGCCGACCGCTCCGGGCTCACCCCGGCCCGGGTCGGGGACGCGCTGGCGCAGCTCGGCACCGCCGGGCGGGTGGGCTACGACCTCGCCGAGGCGTCGTACTTCCACCGCGAGCTGCCCTACGGCGGCATCGACGTCGAGGCCATGAACCCGAGGCTGCGCAACGCGAAGGCGCTCGTCGCGCAGAACGCGGTCAGCTGGGACGGCGACACCGCGGTGGTCGGTTCGCACCGCGTCAACGGCGAGGCGTGCACCTGCCGGTGGTGGGCGGAGTACCGCGGCGGCCGGGGCAAGTGCAAGCACGTGCTGGCGGCGGACGTGGTCAGGGGACGGGCGTGACGTTCGACAGGATCCGGGCGCTCGTCGAGTCCGGCGGGGCGGTCGCGCTCGGCGAGCTGCTCAAGGCCGTCACGCCCGAGGAACGCAAGGCGTACGCGAAAGAGCTGGTCCCCTACGAGCGGGCCCACCGCGCCGGAGACCGGCGCTGGCAGGACGCGGAGACGCTCGCGATCGCGGGCGCGGGCCTGCTGCCCGGCGCGTCGGCGCTCGCGCCGTGGCTGGTGCGCCACCGGATCTGGCTGCACCACCGGCCCGGCGGGGACCCCGGGATGCGGGTGCTCCTCGACGTGCTCCGGCACCGGAACCCGCCGTGGATGCCGGACCTGCTGGCGAGGCTCGCCGCGAGGATGCCGTCGCGCGAGCGCTGGCGCCGGGACCTCCTGGCGATCATCGTCGAGTTCTGCGGCGACACCCCGCCGGACACCGACGGGTTCCTGTTGCACCTCATGGACTCCGACGCGCTCGACCACTGGAACCCCGCCTTCGACGCGTTGATCCCGAAGATGCTGGCGGCGGTCGGCAGCGGCGCGGTCCTGGGCAGCGCGCGGCGGACGTGGACGGCCCACTTCCTGCGGCGCGCCGGCCGGGAGGTGCTCCTCGACGGCTGCCTGGCCCGGTTGCAGCAGGGCGGGGCGCCTGGCGAGGTGGACGGGTTCCTCGCCCTGCACGAGGCCCTGGACGTCACGGTGGACGAGGTGGCGGCGCACGTGCGCGACTACGTGGCCGTGCTGCCGGACTCGCGGTCGACCGCGGCCGCTCTCGCGCAGCACCAGCTCAAGCGGCTGGACGACGCGGGGCGGCTCGACTTCGGCCTGCTGTGCGAGGCGAGCCGGTGGGTGTTCGGCCGCACCGAGAAGAAGCTGGTCCGCTCCCAGCTCACGTGGCTCGGCAAGCACGCGGGGAAGAACCCGGACGAGGTGGTGCTGACCGCGGCGGAGCTGTTCGGCCACGAGTCCACCGACCTGAGCGGCCAGGCCGTCAAGCTGGTCGTGAAGCACCTGGACTCCGTCAGCGAGGCCACCCGCGCCGAGGTCAGGGCCCTGGCCGAGCAGCTGCCGGGAGACCTCGCGGCACAGCTCGGCGGCACCACCGCGCAGGAGGAGGCCGTGGAGCTCGTGCCGTTCGTGCCGGCCCCGTTCCCCGAGCCGATCGCCACGCTCGACGAGCTGACCGGCGAGCTGATGGCCGCGTTCGGCCGCACCGCGCAGCACCTCGCACCGTCCGCGGCGGAACGGATCATCGAGGCGCTCGTCCGGTTCGCCTGGCAGGACAGGGAGGCGCTCTCCGCGGCGATCCAGCCGTTGTGCGACAAGAACCCGTGGTTCGACTACCGCGACAAGCACCCCGACTCCGACCACGACCCGTGGTCGGAGTTCGTCAACGTCATCATCGCCGCCCGCCGCAAGCCGAAGCCGCTCGAGCAGCAGGTGAGCTCCGAGGTGGACTTCGCCCGCAACCGGACGGCCGAGCCCGGCGGCGGGACGGTGGCGGACGGGCTCGCGAAGCGGCTGCACGAGATCGCGAAGGGTCTCGTCCACCTGCCGAAGCCCGCCCTGGTCTCCACTCCCACCGAGATGTCCGGGCTCATCGATCCCGCCGTGCTCGCCGAGCGCCTGGCGCGCGCGGAGGCGCAGGGCTGGGAACCGTGGCAGCGCGACCTGCGGCAGGCCGTCGCGCGCCTGCCCCGCGACACCGGCCCCGAGCCGTTCTCGGCGCTGACCGGCAGGCCGGCCGTCCAGGTCCGCGGCTGGCTCGCGTCGAGGACCGACCCCGAGATCGCCCTCGCCGAGCGGACCTTCACGTACTCCGGCAGCTGGCGCACCCCGCCCGAGGACACCGGTCTGTACGCCGTGGTGGTCCCCGGCCTGGAAGAGCCGGAAAACGTTCTGCGCCACCACGGCGAGTGGCGCTGGATGATCGAGTGGTGGCCGTCCCTGCTACCCACCCGGCGCGAGGTCGTCGCCGCGCACCTCGTCCCGCACCTGAGGGCGCGCACGGCGTCCAAGGGCGGCGACGGCCCACTGCTGCCGATGCTCGCCGAGGCCCACGGCCCGGCCGGTCCCGCCCTGCACCTCGCCCTGGTCTACGGCCTCGGCGCCGAACTGACCGTCAACCGCGCCTGCGCCGTGGACGTGCTCCTGGTGCTCGCGGCGCGCGGGCAGCTCGACGGCGGGGTGCTCGGCGACCTGCTCGGCCGGGTGCTCGGCCGCGGTGACGTCGTGCTGAACCGGGTCGTGCCCGGCCTGCGCGACGCCGCCCGTTCCGGTGCGGCACAGCAGATCTGGGACGCCCTGACCGCACTGCTGCCGCGCCTGTGGACGCACGGCAGGGCCGCCGACGTCGTCGAGCTCGCGGTGGAGCTGGCCCAGCGGCTCCGCCCCGGCGGCGACGTCGACGGACTCGCGGACGTGGCCGCGCGCGGGGGGACCAGCAAGACCGTCGTGCAGGCGAGGAGGCTGGCCGCCGCGCTCAGCTAGCGAAGACCGGGTAGTGGTCGGACAGGTCGTTGTAGGTGTACTTGCGCCCCCACGACCAGATCGACCACTCAGGACTCTTCACGCGCCGGGTCTCGTTGCGCAGCAAGGGACCCTGCACCGTCAGCACGTAGTCGAGCTGCTCGGACGCGTACTCCGGCCCGTACTGGTCGCGGCAGACGCTGTTGTCCGCGCAGTCCCACGAGAACGGGTGCCCGCCCATCTCGGGGGTCCGCGCGCCCAGGTCCGCGACCATGCGCGGGAACTCGGCGCTCGCCCCGGCCACGTTCAGGTCGCCGGCCACGTAGACGGGCTCGGACGCGGGGATGTTGCGCGCCGTGAGGAACGCCCTGATCTCGGCGCGCTGCTTCGCCCGGTAGCCACCCGGCGCACTCGTGCACGCCGAGTCCTCGGCCTGCATGTGCGTGCCGATCACGTGCAGCGGCCCGGACGGCGCCTCGACCCGCACGTACGCGAACCCCTTGGCGGACAACCAGTCCGCACCGCAGCCGTCGCGGTAGACGTGCTGGATCCGCGTGCTGATCGGCCACCGGCTCAGCACGGCGACCCCGCCGTCCTCCGGCGTCGCGTCGCTGTACCGGCCGCTCGTGACGTCCCACCCGGCGCGGCCGCGGCCGAGCACCGGCGTCTGGTGGGGGTAGGTGTCGCGCAGGTTCGCGAGGAGCCGGTCGGACGCGGTGTTGTCGAAGACCTCGTTGAGCACCACGACGTCCTGGCCGTCCAGCACGCCGGTGCTGTCGACGAGGTCGGCCCGCTGGACCTGGCCCCAGTTCGGGTAGAGGTTCCGCGACAGCATGAACACGTTGTAGGTGGCGATCCTCGGGGCGGCCGGGGCCGCGACCGCGGGGGCGGCGGAGATCGTGAGCACGACGGCGGCGGCGAGCGTGATCAGGCGCATGAGGCCCGATGGTGGAGGACGTGAAACTCTTTCACAACCGGCCGGGGGTGTCGTATCGATCAAGCGCGGATGAACGTCCGGCATCGTTGCCTACGGGCTCAGGCGAAAGTCTTCGATCTTCTGCCTGATGACTCCTCGGTTGTTGCTGGTGCACTTGCCCGGCTTGGTCGAAGGAGGTCACATGAGCGCGGTTCGCGATGTCCTTCCCACTGATCTCGCCAGCGCAGGTCGGCTTCCGGTGCCTCGGCGGTCTGGCCGTGAACGCTCGGCACCGCTTCCGGTCAGCGTGTCGTGGCCAGCAGTGTCTTGAGCTCCTCGATCGGCGTGCGCGCGAGGGCGGACCCGACCCCGCAGGCCACCGCGCCCGCCTCCAGCCAGGCGGGGACATCCGCCGGTGCCACCCCGCCCGTGGGCACCAACGGCGCGTAGGGCAGCACGGCCAGCACGTCCTCGACCCACCGCGGCGTCGGCGCCGGGAACACCTTCACCGCGTCCGCCCCGGCCTCCAGCGCCTGGACGACCTCGGACACCGACCCGGCTCCGGGCAGCACCGCCGCCCCGTACCGGTGTCCTGCCCGGATCACCGACGCGTCCAGGTTCGGGGCGACCAGGAACTGCGCCCCGGCTCGAACGGCGGCCACCGCGGAAGCCTCGTCCAGCACCGAGCCCGCCCCGATGACAGCAGAGGGGTGGTCCGCCCGCAGCACCCGGATCGCCTCCAGGGCACCGGGGTTCGTCAGCGGGAGCTCGAGGGACGTCAGGCCGGCCTCCAGCAGGGGAGTGGCCGCCTGGACGGCGGAGGCGGTGTCGGCGGTGCGGATGATCGCGATGACGCCCTGCCGCACGACTGCCCGGGCGATCTCGTAGCGGTAGCTCACGCCCGTCACGTTATTGCACCTGGTCGGTGCCATGTCAGCGGCTGTCAGCCGGTGCCAGCGAGGTGTGCGCCCGGTGCCAGCGGCCGGGCGGAGGGTAGGTCGTGCCGGCCCACCACCGGGCGGCACGACCCACCAGGAGAGTTCACCCCATGCAGGTCACGATCATCGGCGCCGGTCTCGGCGGCCTCATGCTCGCCCGCGTGCTGCACGTCCACGGCACCCCGTCCGCCGTCTACGAGGCGGACGAGTCGCCGACGGCGCGGTCGCAGGGCGGGATGCTCGACATCCACGACTACAACGGCCAGAAGGCCGTCGAGGCCGCCGGTCTGGTGGACGAGTTCCGCGCGCTGGTCCTGGAGGGCCGCCAGGCCCTGCGCGTGCTCGACACCGACGGCTCGGTGCTCTTCGAGAAGGGCGACGACGGCACCGGCGGACGTCCCGAGGTGCAGCGCGCCGACCTGCGCCGGATGCTCCTCGACTCGCTGCCCGCGGGCACCGTCCGCTGGGGCCGCAAGGTGGTCGGCGTCCAGGGCAGGACGGTGACCTTCGCGGACGGCACCACCGTCGAGGCGGAGCTGCTGGTCGGCGCGGACGGCGCGTGGTCGCGCGTCCGGTCCGTCCTGACCGACGCCAAGCCGGAGTACACCGGCGTGTCGTTCATCGAGACGTACCTCCACGACGCCGACACCCGGCACCCGGAGGTGGCGAAGGCGGTCGGCGGCGGCATGATGATCGTGCCCTCGCAGGGCAAGGGCATCTTCGCGCACCGCGAGAGCGGCGGCACCCTGCACGCCTACGTGGAGTTCACGAGGCCGCTGGAGTGGTTCGACGACCTCGGCGGGATCGCCGCCGAGTTCGAGGGCTGGGCACCCGAGCTGACCGCGCTGATCACCGAGTCCGACACCGAGCCGGTGTTCCGCCCGCACCACGCCCTGCCGACCGGACACCGCTGGGACCGCGTGCCGGGCGTGACCCTCCTCGGCGACGCCGCGCACCTGCAGCCCCCGAACGGCGAAGGCGCCAACCTCGCCCTGCTCGACGGCGCCGACCTCGCTCTCGCGCTCGCCGAGCACCCCGGCGACGTCGAGGCCGCGCTGTCGTCGTACGAGGAGACGATGTTCGTGCGCGCCGCCGAGACCACCGCGGACTCCGAGGAGATGGTCCAGAGCCTGTTCGGCGACGAGCCGCCGCAGAAGCTCCTCGACCTGCTCCTCGACGCCTGACCACCAGGGGCGAACAGGACCGCCACGCCGGTCCACGTGGCGGTCCGCCGGCTCTCCTCTGAACAGACCCGTGGCTCCGACGCCAAGCACTGCTTGCGCATGAGGCATACGCTCATGCGCATGACGCAAGAAGATGGCGATCTGGACGGCCTCGTGCGCAAACGCATCCGCGCCCTGCGGGTGGCGCAGGGCTGGTCCCTCGACGAGCTGGCCGGCAGGGCCCGGCTGAGCCCGTCGTCGCTCAGCCGCATCGAGAACGGCCAGCGCCGCCTCGCCCTGGACCAGCTGGTGGTCCTGGCGCGTGCCCTGGACACCTCGCTGGACCAGCTGGTCGAGACCGACACCGACGACGTGATCGTCAGCCCGGTGCTCGACGGCGCGCACGGCACGATGCGGTGGCCGATCAAGGCCGAGCCGGGGATGACGGTGATGCGCCAGCGCATGACCTCGCCGCCACCGGACAACCCCGCCTCGCTGCGCGCCCACTCCGGGCGGGAGTGGCTGGTGGTGCTGTCCGGGGTGGCGGTGTTGCTGCTCGGGAACCGGCGGATCCGGGTGGAGACCAACCAGGCGGCCGAGTTCCCCACGATGCTGCCGCACGCGATCGGGACGGCCGGGAGGCCCTGCGAGATCCTCGGGATCTTCGACCGGGAGGCTCGGCGGGGGCACAACGCGGATCGGAAGGGCTGATCGGGAGGCCGACGAGGTGGCCAGGGGTGGTCGATCTTGCGCGCGGGGCAGCGGGCCGGGTGACCTTCTTGCCGGATGCGCAAGTAGTCGTGCACCTGACGCATGGCCGACCTACGTTGAGGGCATGAACGACCACGGACACGGCCACGGCCACGGACATGGCCACGGGCACAGCCACGCCGACATCATCGACCAGGCCGAAATCCTCGACCTCGACGCCGAACTGCTCGCCACCCACACCGCCGACATCATCGACTGGCTCCCCACCCCCTCGCCGCGTCACGTGGCCGACCTGGGCGCCGGCACGGGCGCGGGCACCTTCGCCCTGCTCGCCCGCTTCCCGGAGGCCCACGTCACCGCCGTCGACTCCTCGCTGGAACACCTCCAGCGGCTCCGCGTCAAGGCGGGCGAGCGAGGTCTGGCCGACCGGATCCACACCGTCCTGGCCGACCTGGACACCGACGTGCCGGACCTCGGCGCCCCGGACCTCATCTGGGCCTCCGCCTCCCTGCACCACCTGAAGGACCCGGCACACACCCTCCGCCGGCTCCACGACGCGCTGGCGGCCGGCGGTCTGCTCGCCGTCGTCGAACTGGCCGGCATGCCGCGGTTCTTCCCCGAGCAGGCCCCGGACGGCCCCGACGCACGCCTGCCCCACCGCGGCGCCGACTGGGGCCCGATGCTCACCGAGGCCGGATTCGTGCGGGAAGGCGAACGCACCATCACCGTCCACGTCGAACGGTCGCCGGAGGTGGAGCGCTACGCGCGGATCGTCCTCGGCAGGCAACTGCCGCCGGAAGAGGTCGACAAGGCCCTGCGCCGCGACGACCTCGCCCTGCGCACCGAACGCACTGTGTGGGCGGCGAGGCGGAGGTCCCCCTAGGATCCGGCGGGTGATGTTCGGGTCGCGGGCCGAGTTCGCCCTGGAGTTCCACGTCGAACGGGACCCGGGTCTGCTGTGCGTCGACATCTTCGTCGGCGGCCTGCACGTGAACTCGTGGGACAACGCGTTCTACCCGCCGTTGCTGGTCAAGAAGATCAAGGACGAGCTCGGCCGCCTCGCGGACGGGGCAACCGGCTACCAGTTCCTGGAGTGGGGCGAGTGCACCGACGAGGTGCTGGTGTTCGCCGAGGCCACCGGCGACCGGGTCCACCTCGACTGCCGGGTGCACGACGGGCCGCGGGTGGCCGTGGACCTGAGCCGGACGGCCTTCGTCGAGACGCTGCGGCGGAGCCTGGAGATCGCCGAACGCGAGTGGGCCACGAGGCTCGCCGCCATCAAGGCGCGCAACTAGCGGCAAGCTCCGACCGGTGCCGATTTCACCCCATCGAGCCCCTTGTTGCTCTTCGAGCAAGCCCTAACGTCGAGCCATGGCCACGAGCACACCGTCCACTGCGTACAGCAGGGACCTAGGCGACGAACTGCGCAAGGTGCGCGAAACCAGCACCGGTCTGACGGGCGCGGCCCTCGCCGTCCGCCTGGGCTGGGACCCCAGCAAGGTCTCGACGCTGGAGAACGGCAAGTACCGCCCCAGCGAGATCGACCTGGTGCAGTACCTGTCGATGCTGGGCAAGGACATCGACTTCTTCGAGGACTTCAAGCGCCGCTACCGGTACGCGTTCGAGGAGTACATCGTCCAGGTGCCGGACAACCTGCGGACGCTCGCGATGGCCGAGTCGACGGCCACGACGATCACCAGCTACGACCCGAACGCCGTACCGGGTCTCGTGCAGACACCGGAGTACGCCGACGGGCTCTACCGGCTGACCGGGTTCGTGCCCGAGGAGCGGATCCCGACCGTCGTGCAGTTCCGGATGGACCGCCAAGCGATCCTGAGGCGGCATGATCGGCCGAAGTGCCTATTCTACGTGCACGAGCAGGCGTTGCGGATGAAGGTCGGCGACCACGCGATCATGGAGGACCAGTACGCCAAGCTGCTTTTCAGCTCGCACGTGGTCCGGATCGTGCCCGCGGACGTCCCCTTGGCCTGGACGAGCTGCGTGCTGTGGGAGTACGAGAAGGCGATGCCGGTGGCGTTCACCTCGACCGACCTCGCCAAGGTGTTCGTGCAGGATCCGGGCGTGATCGCGCGCACCCGGTTGCTGTTCGACCGTTTGGCCGAGATCGCCTTGGATGCGGAACAATCGCGGAGCAAGCTGGCGGAGTACGTCGGCCGACCGCGAGAGGATTTCCATGACCCAGGACAGCTCATGGCGTAAGAGCAGCTACAGCGGTGGCACCGAAGACGACAACTGCATAGAGGTGTCGCTGTCCGGTGACGCTCTCGTCCGCGACTCGAAGAACCCCTCCGGAGGCGTCCTGACCTTCAGTTTCGCCGCCTGGAAAAATTTCCTCGAAACTCGGTGAACCGCGGCCCGTCCCCTTACGTGTTCCCGCCGTCGAACGGGATCGAGGGGACAGGGCCATGGCTGACGAGAAGACGGTGTTGATCGGCCGCTGCGGCCCGACGGTGAAGCTGCCCAAGCAGGGCAGCCGGGTCGTGCCGCTGCGCCAGGCGGCGCCGCTGCGCGTGGACGTGGCGGGCGGTGGCCCGGTGGGGCTCGCGTTCGCCTGCACCGTGAAGTCGCTGCTGGGCGACGGCGTCTCGATCCGCGTCCACGACCGCCGCTGGACGCGCCGGGGCGACCGCGTGGTGTGGAAGGGCGCTGCCGAGGGCAACAACCGCCGCGAGCAGGTCGTGACGTTGCAGAGCAACGTCTGGGCCGCCCTCCCGCAGGCCGTGCGGCAACGCCTGTTCGCGCCCGGCAAGTTCTCGGAGATGTGGCCGCTCGGCCCGGACTCCCCGGCGTCCAAGGGGCGTCCCCGCAACATCAAGATCCGCTGGATCGAGGACTGCCTGCTCGACATGGCGCAGGACGTCTACGGCATCGAGGTCGTCCCCGAAGCCTACACCGCGCCGGCGAAGTTCGACGGCCTGCACGTCCTCGCCATCGCCGACGGCGCGCGTTCCGCGACCCGCGACGCGTTCTCGGCGCAGTTCGGCACCCCGAGCCGCGAACTGTTCTCAGTGGACGGTTCCCCGCTCGACGAGCGCGTCCTCGGCATCCGCGTCACCGCCAAGTCGCCCGACGAGCACACCGTCCCGCTCACCGTGGCGCAGAACAGGTTCCTGTTCAACTCGCTCGGCGGCGGCTTCATCAACATGCGCCTGACCGCCGAGGAGGCGTCCGAGATCGTCGCGCTCGGCGAGAGCGGCCCCGTCCCGTGCATCGGCAAGTTCGGCTGCACCATGCGTCCCTCCGCGAACGGCCGCTTCGTCTGCGACCGCCACCGCGCGGTCTTCAAGCCGTCCGTCGACAAGCTCTCCTACCTGTGGCCGCGGATCCTCGACGGCCTGCGCTTCTTCGGCGTCGGCGCGGCGGACGTCGTGGGCATCACGTCGTTCACGCTCGGCATGCAGCAGATGTCCAAGTTCACCGCCCAGCTGGCCCCGTCCACCTTCGGCTTCCTGCTCGGCGACGCCGCGAACTCGCTGCACTTCTGGCCCGGCCGCGGCCTGAACACGGGCCTGAAGAGCGCACTGTCGCTGGCCGTGAACCTGCAGAAGCGCTGGCGCGGCAAGGCCTTCCGCGCCGCCGACTTCGCGCAGCACGAGGGCGTCATGCAGCAGCTGCAGTACCGCGAGAAGTCGCGCGCCTGGACCACCATGCTCATGCCCGACTCCGAGGGCACCCCGCGCGGCATCGAGGACCGCATCCGCGAGGGCCTGCAGGGCCCGTACGACCGCGCGGCCCTGGTGCGGACGATGTACGAGCGGGTGCTGGACATCAAGAAGCGCCTCGGTGACCGGATGGGCCCGCTGGCGACCGACGAGTGGTACTACGGGCGGGTGAACGCGCTCGACACGCGGACGTTGAAGGTCATGGTGGAGTCCGGCGCGTGGATCACCCGCGAGATCGGCGGCGAGGAGGTCGAGGTGCCCTCGGCCGAGACGGCGGCACCGGCTACGGGTGCCGAGCCCGTTCGCCGCGGCCTTTCCCTGGTGTCGTAGACGATTCGGTGCCATTTCGCGGACAATTCCAGCCCGGCGGGAAAGATCGTGCGCGGCGGGTGGCTTTCGGTTACTTTGTGACCTCGTCGTGATTCCCCGCAGGGACAGAGTTGATGAATCTCGCCTGGCTCCTCGTGTCCATTGCTGTCGCACTGGCGGTTGTCGTTGTCGTCGTGCTGCTCCGCGGTAGGAGCGCGCGCCGCGAGGGGGACTGGTGGGATTCCGGCCGGCCGGCGGCCGATGCCGGGAAGAGCGACGCCGGAGAGGTGAGCGCTCCGGCGGAGGACGATGTCCCGACGCTCGAACTGCCGCCGGTCGTGGGGTACGGGAACCTTCCCGGCTACGACCAGGGCGCACCGCCGAGCCCGGTCCACGTCGGCGAGCCGCTCACCGGGCAGCCCGTGACGGCCAGCGCAGAGGGCGCCGATCCGGGCTACGAGCCGGATGAATGCGACGTGCCGCCGGCGCGCGGCCTCGAGCCCGCTGCCCAGGTCATCCGCCCGATCTCCGCCGAGGCGCCCGGCTGGCCGAGGTTCGTGGTGCCGTTCGGCGACGACCGCGACCCGCTCCCGCGCAGCGGCCTGTTCGTCCGCCGCAACAACGCGTTCGGCACGAAGGCGACCGCCGGCATCGCCGACCTGGTCGACCAGGGGGTGCTGATCGACCAGACCCAGGTCCGGTTCGACGATTTCGTCGCCTCGAACCCCTCCGGGATCCCGTCACCGCCGCCGGGGGAGGCGCTGGCCGTGAGTCACGGGGTCGCGGTGGCGGAAGAGGACTTCCGCGCGAAGCCGGACACGACGCACTTCGTCGAGCTCGCGCTGCGCGCCGGTGACATTCCGCGCCGAGCGCCGCGAGAAAGCGTGCCGGTGAACTTCGTGTTCGTCGTCGACACGAGCGCTTCCATGGAAGGCTCGAAGCTCCGCACGGTGAAAACAGCGATTCGCGAGCTTTACGCTCAACTCCGCGAAACCGACGTCCTGGGAATCGTCACGTTCGACACGCGGGTCCGCACGGCGCTGAAGGCCACCCCGAAAGCGGAGATCCCTCCGGGCCTGCTCGAAGACGTCGTCACGGGACTGGAGGCCGACGGCGGCACGGACATCAACATGGGCGTGCTCTTCGGCGTCGACGAGATCGCCCGGCACTCCGGCGGCCGCCCGGACCTCGTCAACTGCCTGTACCTGTTCTCCGACGGCGACCCGACCTCCGGTGAACGCGACTGGATCAGCATCCGCCGCACGGTCGCCGACCGGGTCCGCGGCGACATCACCCTGTCCTGCTTCGGGTTCGGCGAGGACGCCCGCCTGCGCGAGCTGGAAGCGCTGGCGGGCGTCACCGGCGGCTTCTGCACGCTGGTGACCGACCCCGACGACGTGCGCCTGCACCTCACCGAGGACCTGACCCGGCGCGAACACCTGGCCGCCATCAACGTGCAGCTGCGGCTGCGGCTCGACGAGTCCGTGACCGCGTGGCACCTCTACGGGCACGACCTGGTCACCGACCCGTCCACCCGCGCCCGCGTCGAACGGGAGGTGGCCGCCGCGAAACACCGCGCGAAGGACGACTTCGGCGTCGAGTCGCTGCCCGACCTCGTCACCGGCGACGAGGGCATCCGGATCTTCGCGCCCGACCTCGCGGAAGGCGAGACGTACTGGGTGGTCCTCGAGGTCGAGGCCCCGGCGGGCACGACGGACTTCGGCCGGGCGACCGTGCAGTACGTCGACGTGGTCGCCCGCGACACCCGCCGCCACGAGCTCGAGCTCACCGCCGGGGCCATCGCCCCGGAGACGGTCTTCGCGCACGCGGTGGGCCTGCACACCAGCGAGGTCGTGTTCCACGCGCTCGAAGACCTCTACCAGGACGACCGGGAGGCGGCCCGCCGGAGGCTGGCGGACCACGCCGAGACGTTGCGCGCGGCCCACACCGTCAGCCCGTCACCGCAGTTCCACTCGGACCAGGTGACGGTCCGGAAGCTGACGAGCCTCGTGCACAACGTCGGCCTGGTCCAGGCGTGGTCGGACCGGGGAGAGGGTGCGTTCACGATCTTCACCCTCAACTGGGTGGGCCGCGGCAGGTCAGGCTTCGCGCGCAGGAAGTTCGACTAGCACCGGGTTCGCCACGTCCGCGTTGCCCACCACGACCGAGGCGCACCCGTCCCGACACGACGCTGCTCGCCAGGATGCACACGCCCAGCACCACTACGAGTTCGAGACCGGGCATGCGCTGGAAGATGGGCGGCTCACGCGCGCAGCGCGTCATCCAGTTCGGCCAGCAGGCGCGCCTTGGGTCGCGCTCCCACGATCTGGCGGATCGGCACGCCGTCGCGGAACAGCAGCATCGTCGGCAGCGACATGACCTGGTGGTCGCGGGCGCTGGCGGTGTTCTCGTCGGCGTTGATCTTGAGCACGGTCAGGTCGTCGCGCTCGCGGTCGATCTCGTCGAGCACGGGGGAGAGCATGTGGCACGGCCCGCACCACTGCGCCCAGAACTCGACGAGCACGGTGCCGGTCCGCGTCTTCTCCGCGAACGTGGCGTCGGTCAGCTGCACTGGAACTCCTCAGGTTCGGGCACGAGGCACGGGTCCTGGAAGGCGAGACCGGCCAGCAGGAACTCCCGGACGGCCGTGAGCCGCTCCAGGCAGGCGTCCACCTCGGCGAGCTTGCGCCGGTAGACCTCCCGCGAGTCCGGGCACGAGTCACCGGACTCGTGCCCGGCCCTCAGGCACGCCACGAACGGTCGCGTGTCCTCCAGGGACATCCCGACCGCCTGCAACGACTGGATCTCCCGCACCAGCCGCAGGTCGTGCTCGCCGTACTCGCGGTAGCCGTTGGACGTGCGCCGCGCCTCGAGGAGCCCCTGGGACTCGTAGAAGCGCAGCGCACGGGTGGTGGTGCCGGCTCGCTTGGCCAGTTCGCCGATCCTCATGGACCGAACGCTAAACCTTGACGCTCACGTCAAGGCAACCGTTTCAGTCCGCGGACAGGTCCGTGACCCGCTGCCGCCGGACGACCCAGTGACCCGGCGCGATGCCGGTGCCGCCGTGCTCGGGGTGCAGCAGGTAGACGGGCGCGGTGTTGCGGAAGGCAGCAAGTTCGGTGCCGGTGGGCCACCACCGGCAGGTGTCCGGGTCGGCGACCAGGACGTGCGGGTTGCGCCCGCCGGTGCCTGAGATGAGGTGGAGGCCTTCGGCGGGCACCCACCGTCCGGCGTTGTCGTGGGGTGGGGTGTCGAGTGCGGAGAAGGGGATGACGATCAGGTCGCCCTGGGCCTGCAGGCCGTCGACGACGGGGACGGTGGTCTGCCGCTCGAGGTGGTCGAGCGTGTCGACGCTGGTGCGGTCGACGAGTTCAGCGAGGTTCATGGTGTGTTCTACGTGCGTCGTAGGAGTTGGAGGTACTGGTCTTTGCGCAGGCCGTAGGTCTCGGCCGCGGCCTGGACCGGATCGCGCACCCACGGGCCCACTTGGAGTCCGTAGCGCCGCCGGGTGCCGTCGCGCTCGACGGAGCCGTTGACGACGAGCAAGATCCTGGTGCGGGGCCACAGGTCGTAGAGCTCCAGGTCGAAGCCCGGGTTGCCCGGGTCCGGTGCTCTGGCGGCCAGTGGTGGGTCCGCTTCGGCGATGTAGCGCTCCCAGCCGAGGCTGTCGGCCGCGGCCATCCGCAGGTCGGCGTCGGGCTCGGTCAGGATGCGGACCACGTCCGGTTCCTCGACCACCCAGCGCGGCACGGTTCTGCCGTGCCACGCGTAGGCGCCGGTGCCGTCCGCGAACGTGATGGCCGGTCCGTTCTTGTTGTGCAACAACGAGTTCGCGTCGGTGTGCACGCCGGTCGGCCGGTCTGACATCACGCACAGGCCTTCCCGGGGCCACCACCAGCCGGTGGACCTCCCGATGGTCGCCCAGGCGTCGAGGAGCGGGCCTTTCAGCTGCCGGCGCGCGTCGAACTCCGCGAGCCAGTCGGCGTCGTGCTGGCCGGACCAGCCGATGCCCGGCGACCACGGCATCGTCGAGTTCACCGCCGGCACAAGGGATTCGCGGACGATCCGGCGGAGTTCTTCCCCCGTGGCCCGCCACTCGCCCTTCCACTCACCCCTGCGCCACAGCGGGCGGCGCAGGCCGGAGAGGAGCGCGGCGATCTTGGCCTCGGTGGTCTGCCAGTCGCCGGGGAAGCGGAAGGGACCCGCGGCGGGCAGCACCGTCGTGGCTTCCGCGGGGGAACGGACCCACGCGAACTCCGGCGGTGGCCTGCCGATGGCCGCGTAGAGCCTTGCCACGGCGTCTTCGGCGGCCGGACGGTCGGCGGGAGCGGTGCTCAGCGCGTGGGCGAGCCAGTCTTCGCGGAGCGGGGAACTTTGCGAGGAGCGGGCCTCGAGCCCGCTCGGTGCGCTCACAGCGCGAGGGCGCGCACGCCCTTTCGAGTCGACATGGGGAAGATCGTGACAGGTGGTGGTGGGATCCGGCAAGCCCGTAAAGCCCACCCCTCGTTTTCGGCGCCTGCGCGAGAAATTCCCGAACCGCCGAGCTTTCCCACCCTGTGGCCGTCCCGGCGCCACCCCCTCGGCCGCGCACAGAATGCGAGGACAACCGGGACCTCGGCGGCTACGACCCGGACGGACCGCTGCCCGACGTCGAGCCGCTGGCGGGGGAGAACACCGTCGCACGGGGACGCGCGAGCGTGCGGATGTTCAAGGACCCCGTGGCCACGGTGAAGGAGTGGCGGGAGAAGGCGGCGGCCAAGAACCTGTCCATCCGCGACCTCGTGATCGACGTGAGCGCGCGGCAGACGTTCATCGGGTCGGCGGACAGCGTCGCGACGCAGATCGACCACCTGGTGCAGCAGGACGCGGCGGACGGCTTCGTCCTCGTGCCGCACGTGACGCCCGGCGGGCTCGACGAGTTCGCCGACACCGTCGTGCCGCTGCTGCAGGAACGCGGCGTCTTCCGCACCGAGTACTCAGGTCCGGCGTTGAGGGATCATCTCGGTATCCGATAGTTGTTCACCACGTGGACGTCCTTGCCCGAGCCGTCGGGCGGTACCTAACGTGAACGCCGTTGAGTGAGTGCTCTCCTCAAGAGCGCAGGGAAGGGAGGACAGGATGAACGCCGCGTTGGTCCTGTCCTCCCGCTGCCACATCGACTGCACGAGCTGACCTCCTCCTCGCTCGTCTCACGTTCCCCGCCGCAGCAAGGACCCCGCCATGACGTCTTCCGGCACGCTGACGCCTGTGTCCACAAAGGATGATGATCTAGCCTCCCTGCCGGTGGTGCCGACCCGCCACCCCTGGCGCTGGGTCGGCGTCGCCTTCGTGCTGGTGCTCGCCGCGCAGTTCGTGCACGGCCTGGTCACCAACCCCGCGTGGGACTGGCCGACGTTCGCCCGCTACTTCACCGCCGGCTCGATCCTGACGGCCGTCGGCACGACCATCGTGCTGACCGTGCTCGGCACGGTGCTGGGGTTCGCGCTCGGCATCGTCGTCGCCGTGCTGCGGATGTCGAAGAGCCCGTTCCTCTCCGCGGTCGGCTGGACCTACATCTGGGCGTTCCGCTCGATCCCGCTGATCGTGCAGCTGTTGTTCTGGTTCAACATCTCCTACCTCTACAGCAGGCTGAGCCTCGGCATCCCGTTCGGGCCGGAGCTCGTGAGTTTCGAGACCATCGAGCTGATCAGCCCGATGGGCGCGGCGGTGCTGGGGCTCGCGCTGCACCAGGCGGCGTACGCGGCGGAGATCGTGCGGTCCGGCGTCATCTCGGTCGACCGGGGGCAGCTCGAGGCGGCGGCCGCGCTCGGCATCCCGAGGTTCCGCCAGTTCCGCAGGATCGTCCTGCCGCAGGCGATGCGCTCGATCCTGCCCAACGCGGCCAACGAGGTGATCAGCCTCTTCAAGGGCACGTCCGTCGTCTCCGTGATGGCCATCGGCGAGCTCTTCTACCAGGTGCAGGTGATCTACGGCCGCAACGCGCGGGTCGTGGCGCTGCTGATGGTCGCGACCGTCTGGTACATCATCCTGACCACCCTGCTCTCGATCGGCCAGCACCACGTCGAGCGCTACTTCGCGCGAGGAGACCGCCGGTGATCGAGGTCTTGGGCGTGCACAAGAGCTTCGGCTCGCTGGAGGTGCTGCGCGGGGTGTCGCTGACCGTCGCCGCCGGTGAGGTCGTGGTGGTGCTCGGGCCGTCGGGTTCCGGCAAGTCGACGCTGCTGCGCACGATCAACCACCTGGAGAAGGCCGACCGCGGGTTCGTCACCGTCGACGGCGACCTGATCGGCTACCGCCGCCGCGCCGGCAAGCTCCACGAGCTCAAGGAACGCGACATCCTCAAGCAGCGCAGGGACATCGGGTTCGTCTTCCAGAACTTCAACCTCTTCCCGCACCTGACCGCGCTGGAGAACGTCGCGGAGGTCGCCGACCTCGCCGCCGCGCGGCACTTCCTGCAGCGGGTCGGCCTGGAGGACAAGGCGTCCGCCTACCCGCGGCAGCTCTCCGGCGGCCAGCAGCAACGGGTCGCGATCGCACGGGCCCTGGCCACGCGGCCGAAGGTCGTGCTGTTCGACGAACCCACGTCCGCCCTCGACCCCGAGCTGGTCGGCGAGGTGCTGGACGTGATGCGCGACCTCGCCCGCACCGGCACGACGATGGTCGTCGTCACCCACGAGATCGGCTTCGCCCGCGAGGTCGCCGACCGCATCGTGTTCATCGACGGCGGCGTGATCGTCGAGCAGGGGGCACCGGACGAGGTGATCGACCGCCCGGTCCACGACCGGACCCGCGCTTTCCTGTCCAAGGTTCTCTAGAAGGAGTTCGTTGTGCGCAAACTACTTCTCGTCGTCCTCGCGTTCGGACTGGCCGCCTGCGGCACCGCCGGCGGGGAGGAGCCCGTCGAGGTCGCCGGCCTCAGCGTGAACCTCGGCCCCGACCAGAAGCGGATCACCGCCGCCAAGGACGACAAGATCGCCGCGAAGGTGCCGGAGAAGTTCAGAGCCAAGGGGGAGCTGACAATCGGCGGATCCGCCGGCACAGCACCGCCGCTGCGGTTCTACGCCACCGACGACAAGACCGTGATCGGCGTCGAGACCGACATCGCGTCCCTCGTCGCCGACGTGCTCGGGCTCGAGCCGAAGCTCGAGGTCTCGTCGTGGGAGAACCTGTTCGTGGGCCTCGACAGCGGCGCCTACGACCTCGGCCTGTCGAACATCACCGTCACCGAGGCGCGCAAGGAGAAGTACGACTTCGCCACCTACCGCCTCGACACGCTGGCGTTCGAGGCGAAGAAGGGCGGCACCTGGAAGGTGAGGGAGCCGAAGGACGTCGCGGGCAAGGTCATCGCCGTCACCTCCGGCACCAACCAGGAGAAGATCCTCGTCGACTGGAGCGCCGAGAACGTCGCCGCGGGCCTGAAAGCCACCGACATCAAGTACTTCCAGAACTCCTCGGACTACTACCTCGCGCTGCAGTCCGGCCGCATCGACGCCTACCTCGGCCCGAACCCCACCTCCGCCTACCACGCGGCGACGTCCGGGCAGACCGAGGTGATCGGCACCTTCTCCGGCGGCGCCACCGTCCAGGGCAAGATCGCCGCGACCACCAGGAAGGGCAGCGGACTCGTCGTCCCCGTCCAGGAGGCGCTGAACCAGCTGATCGCCAACGGCAAGTACGCCGAGGTCCTGAAGCGCTGGGGCCTGTCCGACGAGGCCGTGCCGACGTCCGAGATCAACCCGCAGGGTCTGCCCAAGAGCTGAGGAGGTGCGTCATGAGGTTCAGCATCACCATCGACACCGAGGACGAGGGCACCGCGCTGCGCCTGCTCGGCGCGCTCGAGGAAGCGGGCCTGGCGCCCGCGGCCGAGGCGGTGGTCGAGGAGGTCGACGTCCGCATCCTCCCGGACACCCGCCAGGTGCTGCTCCACGAGCGGCCCGTCGAGCTGACGCGCCTCGAGTTCGAGCTGCTCCAGCACCTGTGCGAGCACACCGACCGGGTGCACCGCCGCCGTGAGCTGCTGGCGGCCGTCTGGGGCGTCAACGACGACCACAGGGGCGCCCGCACGGTCGACGTGCACGTCCGCCGGGTGCGCCAGAAGCTCGGCGCGGCGGCGGACGTCATCCAGACGGTGCGCGGCGTCGGCTACCTGGTCGCGTCCAGCGCCCGCGTCAAGGTGGAACGCTCCCCGAACGTGGTGCGGCTGGCGGACCGGCGCGCCGGATGACCGACGAGGTCCGCTGGACCCGCCCGGACGCTCCCGAGGTCGCCGGGATGATGGCCGAGCTGCTGCACGAGTACGTGAGCAGGTACGGCCCGGCGGCCCGGGAGCGGATGGAACGGTTCCCCGACGAGTCGCTGACACCGCCCCACGGACGGCTCGTGGTGCTGCTGCGGGACGGGATCGCCGTGGCAGGAGGCGCGTTCCGGCGCCACGACGCCGAGACCGCGGAGCTGAAGCGCATCTGGACGCACTCGTCGCAGCGCCGTCGGGGCCTCGCACGGCGGGTGCTCCTCCTGCTCGAGGCCGAGGCGTCGTGGCTGGACCTGCGGCCGTTCTTCCCGCTGACCGACCCGCGGTCGGCCGCGCTGCTGCTGGACCGCATCCGCCCCGGTGACAACGGGCACACCGCGATCGACGTCAGTGTGCAGACCGCGCTGCTCGGCGCCTGCGACGGAATCTGACCCGCAGCTCAACGTCTACACGCGACGGTCCCCGCGCACCCATCCCGGGTGCGCGGGGACCGTCGCGTCGTTGCCGGGACCGCTACTTGCCGAGCGAGCCGATGTTGTCGTTGATGTTGACCACGGCGAACTGGCCGGAGGACTTGCCCTCCTTGACGACCTTGCCGTCCACGGTGATCTTGGCGGTTATCTCCGGGGTGCCGTTGCCAGCCTGGGCGAAGATGGACACCATCTGCAGGGCCTCACCCGCGGGCAGCTCGAACGTCTTCGACCACGGGAGCTTGACGTTGCCTTCCTGCTGAGTCGACGTCATGCCGTCGGTGACGTAGGTGATCGAGTTCGCGGCGCCGGCGCCGGTGACCTCGTAGACCACAGTGCGCTTCGCAGCCGGTGCGGGTTCCTTGGCGGGAGCCGGGGGCTGAGCGGCGGGCTGCTGGGTCGCGGTGGTGCCGGTGTTCGCGGTGTTGGTGTCGGCGGGCTTGCCGCCGTTCGCGACGGAGCCGATCACGATCAGCAGCACGATCGCGCCGACTACCCACGGCCACTTCTTCGACTTCTTCTTGACCGGCTGAGGCGCGAACGGGGGCTGCTGCCCAGGCGGCATGGGCTGCTGAAACTGCTGCTGGGGACCCTGCGGCGGCTGAGGGTACGACATGGTGAAAGGACTCCCGACGGGTAACTCGATGGCCGAGCAACGCGACCTGATGACCCGCCTGTCGTGACCGACAGTCACGGCGTTACCGGTGTCACTCGATCAGAGCAACCTGTCGAATTGCCGTAACGATCGGCCGCCTGGAGGCGACTGCGAGCGCACTACTGCAGGCTGAGGCCCGAACTCACCTCGGTGATGCCGTGGATACGGGCGAGTATGTGAACAGCGACCACCAACCGCAGCCCGGTCCTTCGTGTACTCGAGTCGAACCCGTCGCCCGATAGGGCGAAAACAGGACAGTGGATCACCCGCTGCTGCCGAAGTACCGTCGATCGCGGCTGGTGCCGCAGGGATCGCGATGCCGCGCACCAAGTAGGAGGCATGCGTGTCCGCAACCGATACCTTGTGGAGAGCGCTGGCCACCTGGCGTCCGGTCTGGCCGGCGGCGTCGAGAGCGGTGGTGTGCGAGCGTCGGCCGTAGTGAGTGGTGAACTCAGGGAGCCGATGCGCTTGCGGAGTTTGTCGACGACCGCCTGCGTAGAGTTGGGGCATCGGAAGGTGCCCTTGACTGACAGGAAGATCGGGTCTTCAGGTCGGGTGCGCCGTGACAGGGGGCGCGTTCCGGCGCCACGACGCCGAGACCGCGGAGCTGAAGCGCATCTGGACGCACTCGTCCCACCGCCGTCGGGGCCTCGCACGACGGGTGCTCCTCCTGCTCGAGGCCGAGGCGTCCCGGCTCGGCCACCGGCGCCTGTACCTGACGACCGGTCCGCGTCAGCCGGAGGCGCGCGGGTTGTACCTGGCGGCGGGCTACACGCCGTTGTTCGACGTGACGGTCCCGCCGGCCGGGCCGCTGCCGTTCGAGAAACGAGTTGCCGAGGCGGTGGGGACGGTGTTGCATGCGTAGCTGACCTCCGGGGGAGTTGATCGATGCCCGAGATCGCCACCGATGTGGCTCTCGTGCGGGAACTGGTCCGCACGCAGTTCCCGCGCTGGCAGGGGTTGCCGGTCCGGGAGGTCGTGCACGGCGGCACCAGCAACGCGCTCTACCGGCTGGGTGACGAGCTCGCGGTGCGGCTGCCCCGCCGCGAGTGGTCGTCCGGCGACGCCGCCCGCGAAGCTTCGGTCGTGCCCGTGGTCGCGCCTTCCCTGCCGGTCGCGGTCCCGGAGCCGCTGGAGCTGGGCTCGCCGACGGAGTCCTACCCCCACCAGTGGTCCGTGGTGCGGTGGGTCGACGGCGTGACGGCTCCCGCCGAGACGGTCGATGAGGACGTCCCGGTCCGGCTGGCCGAGCTGGTCCGCGCGCTGCAGTCGGTCGACGCCGGTGGCAGGCCGTGGAAGACCAGCCGCGGCCGGGTGAGCGGGATCGAGGACGACGCGGCCGTCCGCTCGTGCATCGCCGAGCTCGGCGGGAACCCGCGGCTCACGGCGATCTGGGAGGAGTCGCTGACCGCGCCCCGGTGGGAGCGGCCGGGCCGGTGGCTGCACGCCGACCTGCACGAGGGCAACCTGCTGTTCACCGGAGGCGCGCTGACCGGTGTGATCGACTGGGGGAGCGCGGGAGTCGGTGACCCGGCGGCCGACCTCATGACGGCCTGGCTCTACCTCGACTCCCGCGGGCGCGAGCTCTTCCAGCGCGAACTCGCCGACTTCGACGACGCGGACTGGGCGCGGGCGCGGGGGTGGGCGTTGCACCTCGCCGTGCTCGCGCTGCCGTACTACCGCGAGACCAACAGGTTCCTGGCGGGCATCGCGAGCCGCACCCTCGACCAGCTCTGCCCCGGCTGGGACGACTGACGCGGATCGACCTGTCCGTTGTGGACGGAATGGTCGGGTCCCGGTTCCCCCGCTGGAAGGGGCTCGCCCTCGGGGTGGTGCCGAACCTCGCACCGCACCTCCCGGTCACCCTGCCCGAACCGCTGGAACTGGGCGAGGCCACCGACGACCACCCGTACCGGTGGTCGGTGGTGCGGTGGCTGGCCGGCGACATCTCCACGATCGGCACCGGCGACGAGCCGTGGACCACCTACCGGGGGCCGCCACGACATCTCCACAGGCGACGCGGGCGACCTCACGCCCTCGGCCGGCTACTGGCGGAACGCCCCCGGTGACGTCCCCGTCTCCCGGAGGAAGAACTTCGTGAAGTTCGTGGCCTCGCTGAACCCCAGCCGGTGCCCGATCGCGGCCGAGGACAGGCCGGTGTGCACCAGCAGCCGCTTGGCCTCCAGCGCCACCCGCGCGTCGATCAACGCCTTCGCCGACCGCCCGGTCGCGGCGAGGCAGATGCGGTTGAGGCTGCGCGGCGAGTAGCCGATCCGCGCCGCGTACTCGGCGGCGTTGCGGGTCGTGGCGAACGAGCGTTCCAGTTCGTGCTGGAAGCGTTCGAACCGAGGGTCCAGCCGCGCGGGGTCGTCGTCGGTCGGCAGCCGGGCGACGCGGAGCAGGAAGGCGCCGAGCAGCGCGCGGAGGAGGTCCACCGGCTCGTTGGTCAGCAGGTTGCGGCGGTACTCCTGGCGGAGGTCCTGCGCGGCACGGGTGAAGACGGCCATCTCCGCCCGCGGCACCGAACGCCGCACCGGGCCGAAGGCGGCGGGTGCCGACGCCGGGAACGCGGGGGTGAAGAGCACCACGGACGCCTCCAGCTCACCGCTGGGCAGGCGCAGCACGCGGCCGGGGCTGACGTGCAGCAGCGTGCCGGGGGAGCAGGGGTGGTCCACGAAATCGACCATGGTGACGCCGGTGCCCGACGTGATCAGGAACAGCTGGTGGAAGTCGGTGCGGTGCACCTTGGTCAGGGTGTCGGCGGTGAGCCTGCGGCGGAGCGCGGCCAGGTCGAGCGCTTCGAGGCCCAGCTTTCCGCGGTCGGGGTTGCTGAAGCCGAACTGCGCGACCTGTCCACTTTTGACCATGATGAGGCGTGATCCTACCTCGTTGCGGAGGGGCCGCTGGGCCACTGTGGAGCCATGAACAACAAGGAACTCGTCCTCAAGGCCACCGGCGAACTCTTCGGCGACAGGGACCCGTCTGCGGTGGACCGCTGGGTGTCCCCGGACTACCGCCAGCACAGCTCGCTCGTCGCGGACGGGCCGGAGGCGTTGCGGGGCCTCGTGTCGACCCTGCCGGAAGGCTTCCGCTACGACCTGGCGCGCGTGGTGGCGGACGGCGACCTCGTGGCGCTGCACGGCGTCTACCACGGCTTCGGGCCGCAGCCGCTGGTCGCGTTCGACCTGTTCCGCGTGCAGGACGGCAAGCTCGTCGAACACTGGGACGCGCTCACGCCCGTCGCCGAGGAGACCGCGAGCGGACGGTCCCAGACGGACGGTCCCGCACGGCCCACCGGTGCGGACACCGAACGCAGCCGCGCCCTGGTGGAGGAGTTCGCGCAGCGGATCCTCCAGGACGCCGACTACTCGGTGCTGACCGACTACATCTCGACCGAGACCTACCTGCAGCACAACCCCGAGGCCGCCGACGGGCTCGACGGGTTCGGCGCCGCCGCGGCGAGGTGGGCCGAGCAGGGCAGGAACCTCGTCTACAAGACCGTCCACCGCGTCGTCGCCGAGGGCGATCTCGTGCTGTTGCAGTCGGAGGGCGAGTTCGGCGAGCCGGTCGCCTACTGGGACCTGTTCCGCGTGCAGGACGGCAAGATCGTCGAGCACTGGGACGTCATCACGCCTGTCCCCGCCGCGCTGCCGCACTCCAACGGGCTGTTCTGACGGTCTCGCCCCTGCCGGCCGGAGAGCGCCGGATTGGCGAACCTGCCGCCAATCCGGCGCGGCTGGGAAACTCCGGTTCGGGTGGCAGGCAATCCTCGAATCCGAATCACCGGAAAGTCCCCGGGCTCAAACAAGAGGATGACTCGGCAAATTATTCGGGCACGAACGTCCGAGGTGGTCCTGTGTCGAAAATATCAGCCACTTTGCGTCACCTCGGCTTCGTCTCAATTCTCATGGCGTCACCCGTTCGGCCGATTATCGATTGATGGGAACACGTTCGGAGAACAGTGTGTTCGTCATGTGGCGATCGTCATGCGGTCGATTCATCGGAGCAGTTGTGCCGCGCGACTCCATCCGACCTTGCCGAGTCGCGGGGAATAACGATCTGAGATCGGATGTCTCGGCAAGCTGCTCGCAAAGCCAGGCTAACCCCGGCCGCGGTTCTAGGCCGATCGTGTTCACGCGCGGCTGTCGCGGAACTTCGTCTTGTGTCTGTTCTGATGCGCGGAGTTGCGTATTCTCTCGGACGCGATCAAGGAATGGACAGGTCACGGAGCTGCGGACATCGGCGATGTGACGGACCGGCGACGGAGCTCCACGGATGGCTCAGCAGCACGACGCGGCACGCGGGAGGTTCTCCGACGTGGCAAAGCTCGCACATCGGAGCAGTGAGCTGAGTCGATTGACCAGCGCGCTCGACGCGGCGGAGACGAGTACGCCGACAGTGGTGCTGTTGGAGGGCGTTACCGGGATCGGCAAGACGACACTGCTGGGCGAAGTGGCCGGCCTCGCACGGGCGCGTGGGTTCCAAGTGGCCGGTGCCGTGACGTCCAACCTCGACAAGTTCATGTCGTTCTCGGTGGTGCGGCAGCTGTTCGAGGGCCTCACCACGGAGGCGGAGGCGCTGGAGGCGGTCGTCGGCGCGGGTCGTGACGGGGCCGCCAGGTCCGGAGTGGGTGGGGCCGCCGCGGGTGGCTTCGACGAGCTGTCGGTTCACCAGACCTGTTTCGAGCTGTACCAACTCATGAGCGGCGTCGCGGAACGCGGACCGGTCTGCTTGATCGTCGACGACCTGCAGTGGGCCGACGTGTCGTCACTGCGTTGGCTCAACTACCTCGTGCGCCGGGCGACCAGGCTGCCGCTGGCCGTTCTGCTGACCTGTACCACGGGGGTGTACCCCGCGGATCCGCTCCAGATCGCGGAGATGCAGCTTTACGCGACCCGGGTGAAGATCGGCGGTTTCAAGGCGGATGAGCTGTCCGAGTTCATCGAGCTGATGCTCGGCCGCCGGCCCGAGCCCGAGCTCGTCGAAGCCTGCCGGGTGGCGACCGGGGGCAATCCGCTCGTACTCCGATACCTGCTGTCCGCGATGGAGGAGGGTCCCTGCGAGCCCGACGCTGACGCACTGAAGGAGCTGGTCTCGTACGGACCGCAGGAGCTGGGTGAGTCGGTGCTCGCCCGGCTCAACCGCGAGTCCGGCCAGCTGGTCCAGCTCGCCAGGACGATCGCGGTGGTGGAACCGGGGGATCTCAAGCTGGCGGCCGAGGTGGCGGACATGCCTCTGCCCGCCGCTGCCGACGGCGTGCGGCAGTTGGTGCGGATGGGGTTGATGCTCGACGCGGAGAAGCCGCAGTTCGTCCACGCCGTGATCAAGAACGCGATCGCGAACTCGATCACCCATGCGGTCAGGGACGATCTCCACGCGCGGGCCGCCGTACGCCTTCACGAGTCCCAGGCGCGCATCGCGTTCGTGGCACGGCACGTTCAGTGCACCACCGCGAAACTCGGCGGATGGGCCGTCCACGCGCTGTGCGGGACAGCGGAGGAGTTGCTGAAGGACGGTGACGTGATCACCGCGGCGAGTTTCCTCGCCAGGGCGTTGCAGGAAGATCTGCAGCCTGACCTCAGGACGAACCTGCTCATCAAGCTCGGACGCGCCGAAACCTACTTCGACACCCGCCAGGCGGCCGTGCACTTCGAGCAGGCCCTGGAGAACATCGAGGAGCCAGAGCTCCTCTTCGACGTGGTCTCGGTGCTGTCCGATCTGCTGTACGCCGAAGGGCAGGAAGAGGACGTGCGCAGTGCGCTGAGCGAGCTGATCGACAGGATCTGCGCCTCGGCGCCGAAGCTCTCCGCCCAGCTGCGCCTCGTGCTGCGCGTCACTGTGCCGACCGACGAGCCCGATGAGTCCGACATCGCCGCGGAGGACTTCTCCGGTGACTGGCGACGCGGTGACGCTCGTGGCCGCAAGCTGGCGGCGTTAGTCGCACAGGACCTGGGCCACCGTGGTGAAGACCTCGCGACGTGTCGCGAGGCTGCTTTGGTCGCGCTGTCCGCGGGGGCGGTGTCGTTCATGCAGGACCCGCGGATGATGGCGGCGATCAACGCGTTGGTCCAGACCGACGAGTTCGACCTGGCCCTGTGGTACTCCACCGAGGCGATCCAAGAAGCTCGTCGCCGGAAACTGGACTTGATCTCCCTTCTGGGACACACGATGCGGTCGCGAGCACACCTCTGCTGCGGGGCGTTGGAGCGATCGGTCGACGAAGGCAGACTCGCGCTGGCTGAGGCCCAGCGGATGAACCTGCACCACAGCCACCCCGGTTACGCCTGGCCGCTGGACGCGCTCCTGCCCGCTCTGCTCCACCTGGGCGACGTGGAAGCGGCACGTGAGCTAGTCGAACCCATTGGCCTCACCAGTCCGCTGCCGGTCACCTTCCACGACACCAGCCTCTTGCACAGACGTGGTCACCTGCGCCTGGAGCTGGGTGACGCCGCCGGTGCGCTGGCAGACCAGCTGGAATGCGGGCGACGGCTGACGTCGTGGAGTGCTCCCAGCCCCGCGTTCCTGCCGTGGCGGTTCTACGCGGTCGTTGCGCACCTCCGCCTCGGTCAGTCACAGGAGGCGCTGAACCTCGCTCTCGAAGATCTCGAACTGGCGAGGAAGTGGACCTCGGCGTCGACCGTGGGCCGCGCGTTGCTCGGCGTCGGGATGGCGACCGGTGGTGCCGCGGCGTTGCCCTGGCTCGTGGAAGCCGACGACGTGCTGAGCAACGCACCGGCGCTGTTGCTGCGCGCGGAAGTCCTCGTCGAACTCGGGACGACGAGGTGGCACCACGGCCGGCAGGATCTCGCACGGGAAGAGCTGGCTCGGGCGAAGGCCGCTGCCCAGCGGTGCGGATCACTGCCCTTGCTCGCCAAGCTCGCCGAACTGCCGCCGGAGGCGGTCGGACGACCGGGCTCCTCGCCGGCTCTCCCCGGTCCTCTGGGCTCCCAGCTGACACCGCACGAGCGTCGAGTGGCGAGCCTGGTCGCCGAGGGGAATTCGAACGAGGAGGTTGCTCGCAAGTTGTCCGCGTCGCGACGGGCGGTCGAGTTCCACCTCACGAACATCTACCGCAAGCTCGGAATCCGACGACGGACGCAGTTGGCCGCGGTGCTGCGTTCGTCCGGCAACGGCGGATGAGAACCCCGCTTGTCACCCCGGACCTGCCATCAGGTGCGAGGACATGACGAGGTGCTCCGGCAACGCGCCGAGCCGCGGGTCGCTGCCTCGGACAACGCTGACCCTTCCCCGCTCGACGCGCACCTCCACCTCGGGCACCACCGGGTGTACGACCTCCGAGTTCCCTGCGAACTCCGGGCGACCGTTCAGAACGTGAACCGCTTCGAACGCGATCCACCCGCACGCGGGTCGCGTGCACCGCGATCTCCCCGTGCACTCCCCGGGCGACCGTCCAGACGTTGCCGTGCTCGTAGACGAAGTACTCGTCGAAGAAGCCGGTGCGGATCAGCGAAGCGGCGAACTCCGCGGACGACCTGGGGGAGGGGTCCGTGTGAACGGCCATCACCAGCTCCTCGATGAGCGTGCGAACGACGATCAGTCGGTTTCGGCGATCGGGAGGGGCTTCCGCCCGCGACGACGCACCGACTTGCTCGGCGCCGGGAAAGCAACGTCCAGACGAGCTGCGGCTCCACGAGGGTCGCCGGGCGATGTCCTGCCTCGGGGAAGGAGGCGGCGAACGCTTCGGATCACCTTGATCACTTCGGGTTCGCCGGTCAACCGCCCGTGCCGGTCGGTGGCATCTCCGGCGTGTCAAGCCCTCGTTTGCAGGAGGTCTGCATCTTCCGGTGCGGCGTGGCGGTGCCGCTGTGGTCCCCAGTCGGGAGAGGAAGGCCTTGATCTGCGCTTTTCCGCTTCCAGGCACTGTTGCGGATCTCCGTAGTCCCACGCTGGAGCGCCCTTCATACGGTGAGGCGAACCCACAGGCGAAGGGATCTGTCGTGATCATCAAGCAGCCGACCGCCTTGGCGCCCCCCGGCACAGCGATGGCGGTGCCGCCTCCGCAAGAGGCCCGGACACCACCGCGCACCGCGGCTGTGAAGGTCTTGTCCGTGCTCCAGGCTTTCGGCTTGTGCGAGGGGGCGGCGTCACTCGCCGAACTCACCCGGCATGCCGGCCTCCCCAAGTCCACGGTGCACCGCATGATCGGTTTTCTGCGGTCCGAGGGCCTCGTCGAAATGACCGAGAACAGGTTCCTCCTCACTTCCAAGATCACCGAGTTGTCCAGTGCCGTCCCCCTGGAGATCTCCGACCGCACCCGCGAACGACTGCTCCCCGTCCTCGCGGATCTGTACGAGACCACTCGGGAGGCCGTCCAGTTCTCCATCCGGTGCGGCACCAGGGCTCGCGTGGTCGAACGTTTGCACGGCAGGCGGTCGAACGACCTCGCGGCGCGTCTGCGCGGCCCTCTTCCCCTGCACTGCACCGCACCGGGGAAGGTCCTGCTGGCCAGCGATCCGGAGTTGTTCCCCGTCCTGTGCGCCGAAGGGCTCAGGGCCCTCACGCCGGCCTCCATCACCACCGCGGACGGGCTCCAGTCCGCACTGACCGGCATTCGCAGGTACGGCATCGCTTTCGACCGCAGCGAATGGCTCCCGGGCTTCACCGGTGTCGCGGCACCGGTTTGGGGACCTGGCCCGACCCTCATCGGCACGATCTCCGTGATCGGCCCTGTGCACCGCCTCACCCCGGACGCGATCGCTCGCCGCGTTCACCACGCCGCCGAGATCGCGACCCGAGAACTCCATTCCCCCGGTCACCGGGTGCCGGGCGAGCCTGCTGCCCGGTGACCTCGACCGCCACGAGGCCGTGTCCGGCTTCCGGCACGGCCTGCGTGACTGGACGTTCCTCGGCTCGAGGCCACCGCACGTCCAGCAGCGTCGGGTGACGTCCGCATGGATCGCGGCGAGCAGACACCGCGCAGGACCCGGTTGAGAGGTCCGGCAGTGCGTCCTGGAAGTTGACCTCTGCGGACCCACCACCTGGCGACCGGCAGGTCGCTGCCGCAAGAGCACGCCTCCTTCCCGCAAGCCGGGCCAGGAGGCGGTGACTCCGGCCGGCATCGGAAGCGTCGGTGCAGGCGGCTTCAGGCGTCCGGCCCTGGAGGAGGCACACCCTCCGCGCACAGTGCGTTCGGTTCGCCGGGAGGATCGCTGAACCGAACGCGCTGTGCGTCCAGGATCGCCGGAGCTCATCGGCTCACTCCGGAACGCCCCGCTGCCGAGGACGTCCTGCGGGCGTGGTCATCCGGATGCGTTCAACTGCTGCTGCGGGCCGAGGCCCGCACGGTGTCGAGGTCTGCTGCGCCGTTGGCGTAGGCCGAGCGCATCAGCTCCTCCATGTCACTCAGCACCGGCTGCCTGGGGTTGGCCGGAGCGCACTGGTCGTCGAACGCGTTGAGCGCTTGCTGCGGCAGCGAGTTCATGAATGCCACCTCGGGCACGCCGGCGTCCGCGAACGAGGTGGGCAGCCCGACGGCCGAGCGCAGCCGTTCGATCGCGGCGGCGTAGGAGCCCACTCCTTCCCCGGGCGTGGCGGCGGGCAGCCCCAGAGTCCGGGCGATGTGCTGGAAACGTTGCGGTGCCTGGTAGTTCTCGTACTTCGGCCAGCCGGTGAGCTTGGACGGGGGCTGGCCGTTGTAGCGGATCACGTGCGGCAGCAGCAGTGCGTTCGTCCGTCCGTGGGCCAGGCCGAAGGTCGCGCCGAGCGTGTGTGACATGGCGTGCACGATGCCCAGGAAGGCACTGCCGAAGGCCATGCCGGCGATCGTGGCGGCGTTGTGCATCGCCTCCTGTGCCTTCTCCGTTCCGAGCAGCACGGAGTCCTCGAGGTTCTCGAAGATCAGTTTGATCGCCTGCAGGCACAGCCCGTCGGTGAAGTCGTTGCTGTAGACCGATACGTAGGCCTCGGTGGCGTGGGTGAGGGCGTCGAACCCGGAGTCCGCGGCGAGTCCGGCGGGAAGCGAGCGCACCAGCACCGGGTCGACGATGGCCACGCTCGGGGTCAGCGCGTAGTCGGCCAGCGGGTACTTGCGGCCGGTCTCCCTGTCGGTGACCACCGCGAACGGCGTGACCTCCGATCCGCTGCCCGAGGTCGTCGGCACGCACACGAGCTTGGCGCGCTCCGGTTCGGGGAAGCGGTAGAGGCGCTTGCGGATGTCGGCGAACCGCCCCCTCGCCTCGGCGAAGTCGACCTCGGGGTGCTCGTACCACAGCCACATGAGCTTCCCGGCGTCCAAAGAGGACCCGCCACCGATGGCCACGATGGTGTCCGGCTGGAACTCGCGCATCATCTCCGCGCCGCGCTGCACCGTTTGCAGTGACGGTTCGGGCTCGACGAAATCGATCAGCTGCACCGCCACCGGTTCGGAGCGGCCGGCCAGCACGGACCGCACCTTGTCGGCGTACCCGAGCTTCGCCACCGTGCGACCGGTCACGATGCTCACCCGGTGCACCCCGGCCATCTCGCCGAGGTAGCGGATCGAGCCGGGCTCGAAGTAGATCTTGGGTGGGACCTTGAACCACTGGATGTTGTTGTTGCGGCGGGCGATGCGGCGGATGTTGAGCAGGTTCGCCGCGGTCACGTTCCCGGAGACCGAGTTGCCGCCGTAGCTGCCACAACCGAGCGTCATGGAGGGCAGGAAGGCGTTGTAGAGGTCACCGATACCGCCCTGCGCCGCCGGGGAGTTCCACACCACCCGCACGGCCTTGACGCCATTGCCGAACCGCTCCGCCAGGCGTTCGTCGGCGGTGTGCACGACCGCCGTGTGACCCTTGCCGTGGAACTCGACGACGTCCGAGGCCCGTTCGATGCCTTCCGCGGCGTCGGTCACGCGCAGCACCGCCAAGACCGGGCACGGCTTCTCCCTGGTCAGCGGTTCGTCCGGACCGATGCCCCCGACTTCGGCGAGCAGGAGCGTGGTGTGCTCGGGGACGGTGAACCCGGCGCGTCCGGCGATCCAGTGCGCGGAGCGGCCGGAGGCGGCCGGGTTGACCGGCACCTTGCCGTCCCTGCGCGCGTCAGGACCGAACAGGAAGTTCTCCAGTGCGTGCTTCTCCCGCGCAGACACCACGTACGCGTGCCGGGTCCGCAGGCTGTCCACGGCCTGGTCCCACACCTGGGTGTCGATCAGCAGAGTCTGCTCGGCGGCGCACGTCATGCCGTTGTCGAAGCTCTTCGACAGGACGATGTCGTGTGCGGCGCGAGCCAGGTCGGCGTCGGCGGCGATGAAGGCGGGCACGTTGCCCGCTCCCACGCCGATCGCCGGCTTGCCGGCCGAGTGCGCGGCACGCACGACGTCATTGCCACCGGTCGCCAGCACGAGCGAGACGCCGTCGTGGTTCATCAGCGCCTGGGTGACCGCACGCCTGGGCGTGTCCACCCACTGCACGCAGTGCTCGGGCGCACCGGCCGCGACCGCGGCATCGCGCACGATCCGGGCGGCCTCGGCACCGCAGCCGGGGGCCAGGTGGTGGAAGGCGAAGATGATCGGGTTCCTGGTCTTGAGCGCGATCAGGGCCTTGAACACGACGGTCGAGGTGGGATTGGTGACGGGCGTGATCGCACACACCACACCAACGGGTTCGGCGATCTCGACCAGACCGGTCAGCTCGTCGCGACGGACCTCGCCCACGGTCCGAAGGCCGGTCATGCTGTTGGTGACGTGCTCCGCGGCGAAGAGGTTCTTCACCGCCTTGTCTTCGACGACCCCGCGTTCGGTCTCGGCGACGGCCATCACGGCGAGGTCCAGGTGGCTGGCCGCGGCCGCACGCGCCGCCTTCGCCACGATGTGGTCGATCTGCTCCTGCCCGAGCGCGTGGAACGCCTCCAGCGCCTGCCGCGCACCGCGGACCAAACCGTCCACGAGGGGTTCCACGTCCTCCTCCTGCGCGGAGGCGGAGGGCAGCGGTCGATGGACGACCGGACCGAGAGCGGCGGCGAGATCGCCGACCGTGCGGTGCTCGTAGAACACCTCCAGTTCCAGGACGCCGAAATGCGCCTGCAACGCGACCGCGGCCTCGACCAGCGCGAGTGACGAGGCACCGAGACCGGCCAGCGCGCTGTCCGCCGTCAACGCCCCCTGCGGCAGCGCGAGCACGTCGGTCAGCACGTCGACCAGGACTTCGACAGCACCGCGCTGGTCGGCACTCGCGACCTCGCCGAGTTCGACCGTGTCCGTCGAGTTCTCGGCCAGCGCGACGAGGGTGCTCAGGCGCGGCCCGGCCTCGACCACCGCGGCCGCGGCGGTCGCCGGAGCGTCGCCGGTCACGACGGCCGCTTCCGGGTCGAAGCGGATCTCGGAGGCCCGTTCCGCCGTCAGCGAGTAGTCCGTGCCACCGGCCACCGGCACTCCGTCGGCGACACCGTCGAGGAAGCGCCGAGCGGGTTCGTTCTTGGCCGTGGGCAGGTAGGGCAGACGGATCCTGGTGGAGGTGCCCGATCCGAGGGCCGCTAGGATCCGGTGCTCCACGCCCCTACCGAGCACCCGGCAGCTGAGCAGGAACGTGTCCACGACCAGTTCGTCGGTGTCCTGCCTGCTGATCACCGCTCCGACCACGCCGTGGTCACCGAAGCGGTCCGTGGCGCGCACGACGTCGCAACGCACACCCGGTTCCGCGAGCAAGCCGCGAAGCTCGTTCTCCTGCCGCCGCACGGTGCTGAGGTTGAACTGGTTGGTGCGCTGGGTCATCTGCGCGACGCGCCGCAGATCCGCCTCCGCCGCAGGCGTGATGTCCACGACCAGGTTGAGGCCGGCGATGAAGTCGGCGAAGGTGAGCGAGGAGCGCCGGAGCTCACCGCGGTCCCGGTTGGCGTCGTAGGCGGCCGCGCGACCGCGGTCCTCCTCCGTCACCACCAGGCGGTCGAAGGCCCACACGCGGTCCAGGAACGCCTTGATGGCCTCCTGTTCGGCGGGCACGGTGAGGGCCAGCACACCGGGGCACCCGGCACGGACCTGGGCGACCTCGACCGGGTTGTCGTCGAGGAAGACGAAGCTGTCGAGACCGAGGTTCAGCTCCGCCGCCAGCCGCGTCAGTCCGGTGGGCTTGGGATCCCACCCGATCGCCCGCGCCGCGACGTGGTCGGACCGCAACGGGAAGTCGGGACGAACGCGGAAGACCTCAGCGACCGTCTCCGGGTCGTTCTTGCTGGCGAGAGCGAGCAGCACACCCTGCTCGCGCAGGGCGACGGCCCACTCCTGCACGCGCCGGTGGCCGTCGGTCAGGCGGACCCCTTCAGGACCGTCCTCGCCGGCCACACCGGCCCAGAGCGTGTTGTCGCAGTCGAGGACGAGCACTTTGAACGGCCGGGCGAGCAGGGCGTGCACCGAGCGGGCGATGCCCGTGGCCAGGGCGTCGTAGCCCGCCGGCGTGTAGGCGAGGTGCGCCATGCGGTAGCGGGCCTCGTCGTGCACGTCGCCGGGATCGTTGCCACCGTGCCAGTCCTCGACGCCGAGAAGGTGCACACCGGAGACGTCGCCCAGATCGTCGAAGAGGCGTTGTCCGCGCGAGTCCACGCCGGTGACCGACGGGCTGGGACACACTCGGAGCAGCAGCGGGACGCGTGCCCGAGCGGCGAACGACCGCACGGCCTCGGCGAGCTCGCGCAGGGTGCGCTCGGTCTCCTCGGCCGGCCAGTCGTCGAAGCGCACCAGCACCACCGCGCATCCCGAACGCGCGGATCCGAAGGTACTGGCGGGGTCGAGCAGCTCCTGGAACACCTGGCCGAACGGCGCGAGCACCGGACGCAGGCCAAGACCGAGGTCGCGGCACCACGCGGTGAGAGGTTCCGCCAGCGGATCGGTGGTGAAGGTCGCGGCGATGGCGAGCACGGCGACGTCGGCCGGCGCTTCGGGGGGCGTCGTCGGCAGCTCGGGTTCGGGCTCGAAGGACTCCAGCACCTCGACCCGGCCGGCGCTCACCCGGCCGAGTCCGGCCATCGCGGCCGCGACGACCCCCTCGACGGCGAGCCCGTCGACGACTCCGCGGACCGTCGGGGAGAACCCCGTGTCCATCCTCGGAGGCCGCAGGACGAGCCCGCCGAGGCCGGGGTGTCCGCTGATCGTCGCGCTCAAAAGCTCCTCGCAGCGGCGTTTCGCGTCGACGTAGTGCTGCCAGGTCGGCGCGGCACCGGCGACCACGTCACTGGACACGAGCACGACCCGGCCACCGGCCACCGACAGCGACTCGGCCAAGGCGGACAGCGGTGCGGACACCGCGTCGACGGCCGAGGTGACGTACGCGGCGGCGCGATCGGCCGTGTCCGGACCCGGCACCAGCGGCTGGAAGCTCGGGAACGCGTTGAGCACCAACAGGTCCAGCCTGCCCTCCTGGGCGAGGACGTGCTCGCGCAGCCGCGCGCACCCTGCCGGATCGGCCGCGTCGGAACGCACCGCGTGCACGCGTTCGCCCGCCGTTCCGAGACCGGCCAGCAGGTCCGGCGGAAAACCCGGGTCCCGGCGGTGCGTGACGTACACGTGCGCACCGCGAAGCGCCAGGGCGGCAGCGAACGCGGCACCGAAGCCGCGACTGCCACCGGTGACGACGGCGACCTTGCCCTCCAGCTGGACGTCTTGGCCGGCGAGGGCGGCGGCCAGGACGTGCGCGTCCGGTTCGGCCGGGACGGCCCTGGCGACGACGGCCAGCTCGGCGTGCCCCAGACCGGGAAGAGCACCGCTGAAGCGCACCATGTCGCGTCGCGTGTCCACGGCCGTGACGTGGATCGAGCCGTCGCCGGTCGTGGACGGGTCGAACTCGACGACCAGGGAGGAGATGAGCGATTGCCGTCCGGGAACCTCCATGCCCGCCAGGTAACTCGCCCAGCCGAGCAACCGGGCGACCTCTTCGCGCACACCGCTGCCGATACGGCCGAGCAGGCTCGCGAAGTCACCGGGATCGCTGCGGTAGGACACCGGAATGCGCTGTCCTGCCCGGAGTTCCGCCGGCAGGCGGTCAGCGGCCTGCGGCCTGCGCTCTCCGGATCCCACACGCACAGCGCCGACCCCGGCGCCGGCCGTGCCACCCAGTTCGACGTCGACGGTCGCGACGGGCTGGCCGCCGTCCGACAGTTCGATCCGGACACCGCCGTTCTCGGCGCGTCCCACCTCCAGCGAGTACGGCTGCGCCGAGTAGGCCGCGGTGTGGAAGCGTGCTCGGACACGCCGCACCGCCGCAGCGTCCTCCGCGGACAGGCCGGTCAACGCGTGGAGGACGGTGAGTGCGCCCTGCACCACTTCCGCGCCGAATCCGCTCCTGGACGCGTAGTCGCGAACCAGGTGCAACGGATTGAGGTCGCCGCACGATTCAGCGAATTCGCCGAGTTCTTCTGGAACTACATGCACTGCGAGCACGGGGGACTCCGTTTCGACGCGCCCTTGATCGGGCGGAGCAGGATTGGCGGCCACGCTAGTGACGTGGTGGCGAAGGCCAGAAGCTCACGTCCCAACCGTTGGTTTGGGCGGCGGAATCCACATCGGTGGGACTTCGGAAACGGAACGGGCTCACCGGCGGGCGAGGCGAGCAAGTTCTCCGCCTCTGCGTCGCTCGCGCGGCGCGCGTATTCCAGCTCTCAACCGTGTGCGGAGGACAAAGGGTGCGGTAATGGCGAAGAGCACCCGAGCAGCAGGTCCGTCGGTTGCCACCGCACGAAGTCGTCATGCGTGTCGCCGGCCACCGGGTGTGTCGTGTTCGGGTTGGGGGAGAAGGTGAAGTTCACGTGCGAGGGGGAGTCGCCATCGCATCGTCGACGGCGATGAGGAAGCGGCCACCTTGCGCGCATTGCCGGTGGAAGAGGCGGACAGGGCCCGCATCGGGCCACCCTCCACCCCATTCGCGGGAACGAACCCGGCTTCGCAGACCGGATGGGGTTGGTCCCGAGCGTTGGGACGGTTTGTGGGGTGGTCGATGGCGACTGTCCCATACTCGTTCCGCCGACCGGCGCCGTGCAGGCACCGCAGACGGTTCTGCTGTCATCGAGAACTTCCGATGGTGCCGACGGTCATGTCGAGAATTCTCATCGACAGCTACTCCGAAGGCATGACGGACAGATTTCACGAATGGAATACCTCATGATCCAGCAGGCATTCCGGCGCGCCAAGCGGGTGCTGGTCGGCGGCGGCTGTTCGGGAGCAGGTCTTCCCCGCGGCACCACCGGCTTTGGCGGAGCGGAAAGCCCAGGGCGCGATTCGGCGTCTCCCGGCCCACTTCACGTCAGCCGGTGCAGAGCCGGAATGTGCCACGACTGAGTAGGTCCCATCGAGGTGTCCGGAACGAAGTGCTGGCGTTGTGGCAGCACGTTCCCGCAAATCCTGACCGCCGGCCGGCCGTGAGGTTCCGGCTGACGCCACGCACGGCTGCCGGAGGGCTCGGACTGCGGCGACCGTGCGATCGCGAGATCACGGTGAGGGCGTGGGAACGTGTGTCGCCGCAGTCCTGGTTCTCCCCGTCCCACCTTGGCACCGCAGGAAAGCGGCGCCGAACGCGGGCTCGCCGCAACCCGATGTGCGGTGGGGCACGGTGGGAGTGCCCCGAACGCCTGCTCGCCGGAGATGTCACCTCCGCGAGACGAATCCCGCGAGTGCGGAGGGCAGCTGGGTCCGGCGGCGCACGCCGAGCTTGCGGTAGATGCTCGTGAGGTGGAACTCGACCGTGCGCCGGGAGACGCTCAGCTTGCGCGCGATCTCGTCGTTCGAGTTCCCTTCGAGCACCAGCCCGGCCACCCGGTGCTCGTGCGGTGTCAGCGCGAGCGCGTTGGCTCGAGGACTGGGCGGCACGACCTTCGTCGGTTCGGCCGGCTGCGGGATCCGGGCGCGTGCCGTGCGGGGGGAGGCCGGGGCGGCGGGCTCTTCTCCCGTTGCCACGGTGACGCCGCACTGCTCGCCGAGCTTCTTCGCCTCCGCGAGGTGTTGCCGGGCGGTGTTGTGCTGTCCTTTCTCCCTCAGCGCGCCGGCGAGCTCCAGCAGCACCTGTGCGTGCAGCATCCGCGCGGACGACGGCCGCAGCACCGACTCCGCCTCGGTGAGCCACGGAGCACCGGCGGCGCCGCCGGTCACGATGCCCATCGTCAGCAGCGCACGGCCGATCACGCTCGGCGCACCCCACTTCCGCGCCAGTTCCACCTCCCGCAAAGCCAGGTTGAGGGCGGGATCCTGCTGCCCGAGCTTGAGGTGCGCCAGCGCCGCGTACGAACGCCAGGGGCGCAGCGCCGGGCTGGGCCGGCCCCACGCCTCGAACCGCTCGCCGCACTCGAGCTGGTCGGCGAGAGCCCCCTCGGTGTCGCCGAGCTCCATGCGCAACGCGCCCCTGGAGTGCAGCAGCGCGGTGTGGTGCCAGGTGGACGGCAATGCCCTGAACCCGCCGAACGGCCGGAGCGCGTCCTCCGCCGCCTTGACGTCGCCGAGGGCCAGCTGGGCGCGAACCTGGGCGTCGACGGCGTAGACCTGTCCGAAGTGGTCCGGGGGGAGTGCCGCTGTCCGCGCCGCGGACAACGCGAGCTCCGCGTCCACGACCGCCTCCGCGAAGGACCCGCGGTGGTAGTGCGCCCGCGACCGGAGGGTGTGGCCGAGCAGGACGATCAGCGACAGCCCTTCCCGGTGGGCCTCGAGCAGGATCTCGTCGCAGTACCGCATCACCAGCTCCGCCTCGTCGGCGCGCAGCAGGGAGTTGAGCACCCCGACCATTCGTTGCGGGTAGTGCAGGATGGCGGGCGCTCCGCCGGACAGCGCCACGAGCGCCGCCTTCCGGCACAGCGGCAGGTCGATGCCGCGGTTGCTGGCGTCCTCGGCGATCAGTCCCGCCAGCCTGCGGCCGTGCTCGTCACCGCGGCGCCACTCCTGCTCGTCGAACCGGCGGAAGTCCACCTGACCGGTTGTCGGGGCCCTGGACGGCACGGTGATCCGCTCCAGCAGGCGCAGCATGTCGACGACCGCGGGGATCTTCGACCCGATCTCGGCCTCGGTCCGGCGCAGCACCTCGCTCGCACTGTCGTAGGCGCCGTCGAAGTAGAGGACCTGGGCGAGGCGGCAGGCGACCGCGAGGACCTCCTCCGGATCGTCCAGCCCGGTCATCCCCTCCTCCAGGTGCACGACGGCCATCCGCGGGTCGAAGTAGACCTCGGCGAGGCCGAGCCGCACCAGCAGGTCCTTCCTCTGCGAGGGGGACAGTTCCTCGTCGAGAGCTCTGCTGAGGAGCTTCGCACCGGTGCGGGGATCGCCCGCGACCGTCGCGGTGTCGGCCGCGGTGCGCAGGGCTGCCACCGCCCAGGCGCCCAACCGGGAGAACGTTCGCAGGACGTGGTGTGCCACGACAGGAGCGGGCGCCCGCGTGTGGTGCAGGTGCCGCGCGGCTTTGGCGTGCAACTCCTCGCGTTCCTGGTAGGAGACCGCGCTGTCGATCGCCCTCTTGATCACCGGGTGGGAGAACGCGAGTTCGTCGGCCGGTGCGAGCAGCCCCATCCCCTCCAGCTGCCGCACCAGATCGGCGGCCGCGCCGTTGCTCACGCCCATGACAGCGGCCAGGAGGTCCAGATCGCCCGGCTCCACGACCGCGATCGTCTTGGCGACCTCGACGAGTTGGCGTGACTGGCGGTTGAGCCGTGCGAGCATCGATCGGCCGATTTCCTCGGGGTCGAGGCCGGGCAGGGCACCCGCTGCCTCTTCGTCCGGAAGGGTCGATCGTTCCCGCATCTGACGCAGGATGTGACTCGTCACCATGGGACAGCCGCTGGTGGCCTGGAGGACGGCTTCGGCGAAACTCCTGTCCGGTGTGCGTCCGAGCATCCGCTCGGTGAGCTGCACGACGTCCTGAGCCGTGAAGACCGCGAGCCTCATGGTCCGGGAGTAGAGCTCCAGCTCCGCGATCAGCAGGGGATCGGCCGGACGGATCCCGGGTGTGCGGGTCAGCAGGATCACGACCGGGAGCCTGGCGACGCGGTGGAGCAGGTAGTTCAGCCAGCGCAACGACGGCACGTCAGCCCACTGCACGTCGTCGACGACCAGGCAGAGAGGTGCGCGTTGTGCGAGACGGGCCGCGAAGCGGTAGACGCCCCGGATCGCCCGCAGGACGTGGACCTCCTCCAGGTCGTGCACTTCGGCGGTGAAGTGCCCGGCGATGGCGCCGTGCCCGTGCGGCGCCCCCTCACCGTCCTGGCCCGCGGACAGTTCCTCGCGCAGATGCTCGAAGAGTTGCTGGACCACGGCGAAGGGCATCTCCCGCTCCATGGGCGAGGCCTTCGCCCGGCAGACCACGAACCCGCGCGCCTGGGCGAGGTCGCACGCCGCGTCCAGCAACATCGTCTTGCCGATGCCGGTCGCGCCTTCGAACAGGAGCGTGGCGGGTGTCGCGTGCTTCGTCGCCTCGAGAGCCTCGACAATCCGTTTCAACTCCGAACCTCTGCCGACGAGAGTGGTCCGGCTGCCGGTATTCCGGTGGTGTTGCGAGTCGGGGACCATTCTGCGCGCTCCGTAGTTGTCGGCTAGGCCATTCGGGTATTACGTGACTCACACCTTGGTCATATAGGGCGTCCTGTTGATTCCACGGTGGGAGTACCCGTTTGGTCAAGTCGATGACCTCTCGTGGGGGTAGGACTTTCTGAGGATGAATCCGCAGTTCACGAGGGTGCAGACGTGTGCAGGGACCCGACAACGCCGTGGCTGGACATGCGTTACGCCGAGATTTGTCACATGTTCAACTTGAAGTTCCGGTCCTGCCGGAAACGCGGTGTGCTCACTTCCGGGGCTTTGACGATCTTCGAGTGAGTGAAATCACGCCGTTGGACGATCTTCGCGGCGGCGGAAACGCTGTGCGCACATTGATGCCGCTGACGTGGAAGATTCACCGCACCGGTCTTGTGCGAGGCGCTGGTGAGCTGACGTGCCGGCGCGGACGGCTCTCGGCACGCGGTGTTCGCCGGATGGCGGTGGAGGCCGACGGCCGCCCTGGTGAGCGGTCCGCCGGTACCGCGGTCGCGGCGGGGTCGTGCACGACCCCGCCGTCACCGCGGCATGGTGCGGGGCTCCTCGGGAGTGGTCACCGCGTCGACCCCTTGATGTGAGAGCGCTCCAGCGGCTCCGCTTCGATCTCGCGCGCTCAGGTCAGCGGCAGGCCGGACACCGGCAACAGCCGCGCGTAGGCCTCGACGTAGTCCTCGGCCGCGATCGGGACGCGCAGGACGTCGTTGGTGATGCCGAACGCCTCGACGACGTCCTCGGCATGCGGCAGGAGGTGCTCGTCGAGCCGTGCGATGAGCGACGGGATCTCCCGCACCTGGGAGGGGATCAGGGTGCCGTCGCACAGGTGCCAGGCCGCGTCCCTGTCCAGCTCGGACACGGCGAACCGCAGGAACAGCGACGTGAGCACCGCTGCGCTCCGCGGCAGGCTCGCCCGCCGGACCACGGCGTCGAACTCCTCGAGAGCCCGCCGGACGCCGTGCAGCCTGCCCAGTTCGGCGGCGAGCAGCCCGGCGCGGTTGGCCCGGTCGAACGGGTCGTCACCGTCCCTGCGAGCCGCACGGGCCTGCTCGTGCACCACGCGTTCGCGGTGCCGGAACAACCGCAGCAGGAACCGCGGGTCGTCGAGCGACCCCGTGCCGGGCCGGTCGCCGGGCGGGGTGTAGCCGCGGCCGAGCAGCATCTCGTTCGCTGCGTCCAGCACGACGACCTGGTTGTCGCCTTCGGCGGTGACCGAACCCTGTATCAGCGACACGTAGGACGAGATCCGGTTGTGCGTGAACATCCCCCGTGAGCCGCACCGCTCGATGCAGGTCGTCACCACGTCCTGCGCCGTCCAGGTGACGAGCGCCTTGGTGATCGCCAGCGCCCGCTTCGTCTCGACCGAGTCGAGCGAGGTGTCCCGCACGCGCCTGCGGGTGTCGTTCAGCAGCACGGTGACGGCACAGGTCCTGGCCAGCGCGTCGAGCAGCTGGGCCTGGTGCGTGCGGAAGGCCGTCACCGGCACGGAGCGGCCCCCGGACACGGTCACGTGCCGGCTGTTGCCGTGCCGCACCGCGATGAACAGGCTCGCGCGGGCGGCCGCCGCGGTGGCGGACGACAGGCAGAGCTTGCCCGTCTGGACACGGGTCATCGACCGGGTGAACCTACGGCGCAGGGACTTCGCCGCAGCCGTGCGGCTTCCGTCCGGTCCGATCACCGGGTCCGCGCCGTCGAGCAGCAATGCGCGGGGAACGCGCAGACCGCGGAACGTGGTGACGGCGTTGTCGAGTGCCAGACCGGGCTTGTCGCCCAGCGGCTGGACGTCAACACCGGGACAGGGCCCGTTCTCGTCCCGGATGCGCGCCACGAAGGGAAAAACGCCCTCGTCCGTGCCGTCGATCTCCAGCCGCGCCAGCACGACGGCGATCTTCGGCACGCCGTCCAAACCGGTGTTGGGCATGAACTTGCGTGCCTCGTGGCTCGGTGTGGTGAGCACGAACTCGTCGGTGGAACGGTCGTACACCGCACGCGTGCGCATCTCGGCGACGTTGTTGCCGTAACCCAGCTCGGTCGCCAGGAAGACGCCGACCGAGTCCATCCGCGCCAGCTCGTCGGCCACCGCGGCGAGTTCGGGACGGTCGTCGCCGAGTTCCAGGACGGCGCCGAGGCAGAGGTTGTAGTGGATGGTGAGCACCGACACCAGCGTCGGGTCCAGCACGCCTGCCCACTCGTGCAGCACGAGGAAGCGGTCCAGGTCCCCGGTGACGAACTCGCGAGCCGGCCCCAGCTCGGCGTTGACGTGCCGCAGCCGCCGGTAGACCAGCGCGGCGTTCTCGGCGGGGGACCGGCCCTCGACGTGGTCGAAAAGCCCGGCGGAGAACAGCTCGGCGAACCTGTCGTGGTCGTCGGCCGCGCCGTACCGCAGCAGGTCGCGCAGTTCGGCGGCCTGGTCGGCGGCGAGCCGCGCGGGCGCCTCGGACAGGGTTTCGTGCAGGACCACTCCGTCTGCTCCTCGGTGTGCGTGGTCGGACATCAGGGTGCGCCGATCACCAGCGCGGCGTTCTGGCCACCGAACCCGAACGAGGTGCTCATGGCGACGTCGATCGACTGCTGCCGCGGCACCGGGGCGAGGTCCAGGTCGATCTCCGGGTCGACGTGCTCGAGGTTGGCCGTGGGAGGGACGAGCCCGTGCTCGATGCTGAGCGAGGCGTAGATGGCCTCGGCCGCGCCGGCGGCCGCCAGCAGGTGGCCGGTCACGCCCTTGGTGGAGCAGACGGAGACCTCGTCGCCGAGCACCGAGCGCACCGCCTTCGCCTCCGCCTGGTCGTTCAGCTTCGTCGACGTGCCGTGCGCGTTGAGGTGGTCCACATCGGCGCCGGTGAGACCCGCGTCGGCGAGTGCCGCCCGGATCGCCGCCTGTGCGCCCACCCCGTCCGGGTGCGGGCTCGTGACGTGGTGGGCGTCGGCGGAAGCGCCGTAGCCGAGCACGCGGCCGCGGATGGACGCACGCCGGGCACGGGCGTCGTTTTCCCGTTCCAGCACCACGACCGCCGCACCCTCGGCCGCGGCGAACCCGTCGCGGTCGCGGTCGAACGGGCGAGACGCGCGCAGGGGGTCCGCCGAGCGTTTGGTCAGCGCGCCCATCCTGGCGAAGGCCGCCAAGATGAGTGGTACGAGCGAAGCGTCGGCCGCGCCGGCGATCGCGATGTCGCACGCGTCGGCCTGCAGCAGCTGCCGGGCCGTCCCGATCGCGGTGGCCCCGGAGGCACAGGCGGTCGACACGGTCAGGTTGGGGCCGGTCGCCCGCAGGTGGATGGCGAGCTGCCCGCTGATCATGTTCACCAGGGACATCGGCATGGTCAGCGGTGAGGTCGCGGCAGGACCCCGCTGCAGGAGCGCGACGTGTTGCGCGGTCAGGGTTTCCACGCCACCGACCGACACGCCCATGACGATGGCCACGCGGCTGCCGTCCCACTCGTCGCTCCGCAGACCCGCGTCGCCGACCGCCTCGGTCGCGGCGACGAGACCGAGCTGGCTGTAGCGGTCGAGGCGCCGGGCGTCGTGACCGAGCAGCGCCGGCGCGTCGAAGTCCCGCACGGGACAGATGACCTGGGTGCCGAGCACGCCGAGGTCGGGACCGAGCACCGCGGTGGGCTCGCCCGCGCTGACGCGCTTCCAGTTGTCGTCGACGCCGGTGCCGGCCGAGGTCACCACGCCCCGCCCGGTGATCACCACATCGGGACGTGCGGTCATGCCGCCACCTTGGTGTTCATCAGCGCGGCGACATCGGCGATCGTGGTCACCGACGAGAGTTCTTCGTCGGAGAGGTGGGTGTCGTAGCGCTCGCCGACGACGACGCCGAACTCGACCACGTCGAGGGAGTCGGTCAACACCTCTTCGAGCGCGGTGTCTTCGTTGATCACGTCCGCCGGAACGGCGAACTTGGTGGTGAGGATCTCGACGAGGGTGTCGTACACGGTGGACAAGGCGGTTCCTCTGCTGGCCGTCGGGGGGTTGCACATCGGGGGATGGGATGTTCGCGACCACCGTGCGTCACGACAGGCTCACGCAGGCTGCGGAGAACCGCAGCACCTGGACGCGCTCCGCAGCGGTGCCGACGAGGTCGATCCGTGTCGGCAAGAGCGGGTCACCAGGAATTCGCGTCGATGACGGACTGCGGTCGCGTCGGGAGTTCTGCGGAGTTCCACAGCAATTTTTCGCCTCGAGGTGCCTACCGTCGCCGAAGTCCTACCGGTGGAGGCCGGCCCGGTGCCGGGCCTCGAGCGGTGCGAAGTCGTCGACGCCGCGTGTGCGGATGACAGGAGCGGGTATGCCAGCGGATCACGGCCTTGCCGCGGTGCTGTGCGGGATCGGCACGTGGTTGCCGCCGAGGGTGGTGACCAACGACGATCTCGCCCAACGGCTCGAGACGACCGACGAGTGGATCCGGACCAGGACCGGGATCAGGGAACGCCGCGTGATCGATCCCGGCATGTCCACCTCGACGCTCGCGGTGGAGGCCGGAGCCCGTGCGCTCAAGTCCTCCGGGTCGACGGACGTGGACCTCGTCATCGTCGCCACGACGACCCCGGACCACCCCTGCCCGTCCACGGCACCCGAGGTCGCCCACCGACTCGGGCTGACCGGAGTGCCGGCGTTCGACCTGAACGCCGTGTGCGCGGGTTTCGTGTACGCGCTCGCATCCGCCGCCGGGCACATCGCCGCCGGGAGCGCCACCCGCGTCCTGGTGATCGGCGCGGACACGTTCACCACGGTGCTGAACCCGGAGGACCGCACCACTGTCGCGATCTTCGGCGACGGTGCGGGTGCGGTGGTCCTCCGCGCGGGGACGGCTGACGAGCCGGGTGCGCTCGGCCCGTTCGACCTGGGCTCGGACGGTTCCCACTCGGACCTGCTGATCGTGCCGGCGGGCGGCTCGCAACAGCGCGGTTCCGGGTTGCCCCTCGACCCCGCCGACGTCCACTTCCAGATGGACGGCCAGCCGGTGTTCCGCAACGCCGTCACGAGGATGAGCGAGTCGGCCGGCAAGGTCCTCCAGCGGGCGGGCTGGCGCATCGAGGACGTGGACAGGTTCGCCTGTCATCAAGCGAACGCGCGCATCCTCTCGGCCGTCGCCCGCAACCTCGAGGTGGACGAGGACCGCCTGGTCGTGAACGTCGACCGGGTCGGCAACACCGTGGCCGCCTCCATCCCGCTGGTGCTCGCCGACGCTGCCGCGGCCGGTGACATCGTCCCCGGCCACCGCGTCCTCGTCACGTCCTTCGGTGCGGGCCTCGGCTGGGGCTCCACCGTGCTGATCTGGCCGGAACTGGAGCTCGGCTGACCTCGTCGAGCACGGTTCCCGCGCACGGCAACGCTTTCACGACGAACAGGAGTACACCCATGAACGCCGACAACACGCTGGACCGGCTGACGACGCTGCTCGTGACGCACTTCGGCACCTCCGCGCAACGCGTGAGCGGCACGGCGACCTTCGAGGAGCTGGACTTCGACTCGCTCGCGCTGGTCGAGCTCGCGATGGTGGCGCAGAAGGAGTTCGGTGTCGAGGTGGACGAGCAGGAGATCACTCCCGACCAGTCCGTCCAGGACGTCGCGGAGCTGATCGACGCGAGGACGGTCGCCGCCTGATGTCGCGGTCGAGCACGGAGTTCCACGCGGCGGTGACCGGCCTGGGGCTGGTCACCCCCGCCGGAATCGGCGTCGAGCACGCTTGGCGCACCGTCCTCGCGGCGGAGCCGGCCGCGGCCGCTGATCCGGCGCTGGAGGGCATGCGTGTCGGCTTCTCCTGCCGGGTGCCGGGTTTCGACGCCGACGAACAGCTCGGCAGGCGGACGGCCTGGCGACTGGACCGGTCCACGCAGCTCGCGATCGTCGCACTGCGCGAGGCGTTGCACGACTCCGGTCTCGACCCGTCCGAGTGGGACGGGGCACGGGTGGCGGTGGTGCTGGGCAACGCGCTCGGCGGCGTGCAGACCTACGAGTTGCAGCAAAGGGAGTTCGACTCCGCCGGTGCCGGTGCCGTTTCACCGTTGCTGGTGCCGATGTGCGCGCCCAACATGACGGCGGGCCACCTCGCCATGGAGTGCGGTGCCGGTGGCCCGAACCTCGTCACCGCCACCGCCTGCGCTTCCGGCACCACGGCGATCGGCACCGCGCGCGAACTGCTGCGCGGCGACCGGTGCGATGTGGTGATCACCGGTGGAACGGAGGCGCCCCTCGGCCGCACGATGATCGCCGGCTTCGACAGGATGGGCGCGTTGTCCCGCCGCACCGGGAACCCGAGGGCGGCCTCGCGGCCGTTCGACGTGGACCGCGACGGCTTCGTCGCGGCGGAGGGAGCCGCGGTCCTGGTGCTGGAGCGGGACACCGACGCCCGCGCCCGCGGCGCCCGGGTGCACGGGATGATCAGCGGGTACGGTGCGTCCGCGGACGCACATCACGCGACGTCGCCGGATCCGTCCGGTGCCGCCGTGGAGCGGGCTGTGCGGTCGGCACTGCAGGACGCCGGCCTGTCCGCGGCGGACGTCGACCACGTCAACGCCCACGGCACCTCCACCAAGGTCAACGACGTCACCGAGAGCCGGGTGATCCGGCGGGTCTTCGACGACCACGTCGCCGTCACCTCGACCAAGGGCGTCCTGGGGCATGCGCTGGGCGCCGCGGGCGCGATCGAAGCCGTGTGCTCGGTTCTGGCGTTGCGCGACGGCGTCGTCCCACCGACCGCGAACCTCGACTCGCTCGACCCGGAGGTCGAGGTCGACGTCGTGGCCAAGGCTCCGAGGAGCGGAACGTTCCGCGCCGCTGTCAGCAACTCGTTCGGCTTCGGTGGCCAGAACGCCGTTCTGGTGGTCACGCCGGCATGACCGCACGCGTGTTCTCCTCCCCGGCGGTCCTGCTCGACCTCGCCGGGGAAACGCTCGGCACCAGCGAGTGGCACCTCGTCGCACAGTCCACTGTGGATGGATTCGCTCAGGTGACCCACGACCACCAGTGGATCCACCAGGCAGGCCCGGCAGCCGACGCCGGTCCCTTCGGAGGGCCTGTCGCGCACGGCTTTCTCACGCTGTCGTTGCTCATCCCCATGCTCGACGGGATCTTCCGCGTGGACGGGGTGTCCGCGGTGGTCAACAAAGGCGTCGACAGGCTGCGCTTCACCACGCCGGTTCCCGCGGGCGCACGAATCCGCGCCACGGCCGTGCTGGCCTCGGCACGGTCGCGGCCGCGGAACTTCACCGAGACCGTTCTGTCCGTGAGGGTCGACGTCGAGGGCAAACCGAGACCGGCGTACACGGTGGACGTGCTGATGCTGTACCAAGGGGTTGCGACAGCGGCGGAACGGTGATCACCAAGCGGAGGTGGCTCGCCACTCACCCGGCTGACCCTGGAAACCGTTGGCGGGCAGCGCGCTTGCGCCCGTGGTGCGGACGCCGCTCGTCGGTTGCGGGTGCCGACCGGCCACAGGCCGCCGCCACCGTTCCGACAGGGGGAACGCTTGATCGTGCGACGTCTTCACCGCCGCATACTGGCGGCGATGATTGGTGCGCGGACAGGCCGAGGTTGCGTTCCCGGTGGCACGACCGCCCTTCCAGGTCGCGAAGACCCGGATCGAAGCGACGGGGCGGAGTTCCCGCCGCACAGCCCACCACACCGCGACGACAGGGACAACGCATGACGATCGACATTTCCGGCACGCTCGTGGACGCGATCACCTGCGCGCCGGGCGATCGCGGCCGGATGATCTTCCCGGAGTCCGCGACCGTCCTGACCCGTGCCGAACTGGGTCCCCGAGCCAACGGCGTCGCCGCCGCGCTGCTCGCCGCCGGCGCCGAACCCGGTGAGGTGGTCGGCGTGCTGCTTCCCGCCACACCTTCCTTCCCGCCGGCTCTGCTCGGCGTGCTCACGATCGGCGCCGCCGTCAGCGTGCTGCCACTGCCCGCCGTCGCCCACGACGTCGACAGCGTCGCCGACGACCTCGCCGCGTTCATCCGGACCGTCGGCATCCGGCACCTCGTGACCGGTGACCTCTTCGCCGCCGCGCTCGAGCCGCTGCAGCGCCGTTGCCCTGGACTGCGCGTCGTCAACGCCGACCGGTGCGCGCCGGCCACCCGCGTCCCGACCACGCACACCCCCGGCCCGGACGATCGCGCCGTTGTGCAGTTCACCTCCGGCACCACCGGCCGGCCGCAGGGCGTCGTGCTGTCCCACCGCGCCGTCGTCAACGGCGTCCTCGCCCCGGTCGCACGCTGCGAACTCACCCCCGCCGACGTCGGCTACCAGTGGCTGCCGCTGTTCCACGACTTCGGCATGATCGGTCTGCTGATCTCGCTGTGCGCCGGGTTCGACACCCACCTCGTCTCACCGGCGGCGTTCATCCGGCGCCCGGTGGACGCGTTGCGCTACCTCGGCGAGCACGGCGTCACGATCTGCACAGGACCGAACTTCGCCTACGACCGGCTGGCCGAAGCCGCCCGCACCGCGGACCTCGACGGACTCGACCTCGGACGCTGGCGCCTGGCGCTCAACGGCGGTGAACCGGTCTCCCCGGCCACGGTCCGCGCCGTCACCGAGGTCCTCGGCCGCCACGGCCTGCCGGTCGGCGCGATGACCCCGGCCTACGGCATGGCCGAGTACTGCGCCGGCATCACCATCGACCTGCCGGGTCTGGCACCTCGCACCGTCACGCTCGACCGGGCCGCGGCCACGGACGGCCGGGTCGTCCCCGTCACCGGCGATTCCGGCTGGACGATCGTGTCGCAGGGGCCCCCGTTGCCCGGCACCGAGGTGAGGGTCGTCGACGCCGAGGGCGCCGTCCTGCCCGAGGCCGGTGTCGGTGAGCTCCAGGTGCGCGGCCCCAGCCTCATGGACGCCTACCTCGCCGAGGACTCCGCGGCAGTCTCCAGCGTCCTGGACGACGGCTGGCTGCGCACCGGCGACCGGGGCTTCCTGCTGCGCGGGGAGGTGCACGTCGCGGGCAGGCACAAGAACATGATCATCGTGCGGGGGCGCAACGTCCACGCCGAGGAGGTCGAACACGTCGCCCGGCACGTGCCGGGCGTCTACCAGCGCCACTGCGTCGCGGTGGCCGACCCGGAGAGGGAGCGGGTGGTCGTGGTCGTGGAAACCGTCGAAACCGACCGGGCGGCGGTGGCCGAGGGCGTGCGGCGGGCCGTCGGCGAACGCCTCGGCATCACCGACGCCGACGTGCGCACCGTCGACCGCCGCTGGCTGCCCCGCACCACCAGCGGCAAGTGGAAGCGCGACGAGCTCCGCCGTCGGCTGTTCGGAGAGGAGAACGCGGCATGACCGAATCAGTGCACGACAACGAGGCTCCGGCGCTGACCGTGGTGGTCCAGCAGCTCGCCAGGGTGCTGGAGATCCCCGCCGACCAGCTGTCGCCGGACGACCGGCTCGCCTACCTGCCCAACGTCGACTCGCTGCGGCTGCTCGACGCGATCACCGCCGTGGAGAACATGAGCCGCGTCAAGCTCAGCGAGGACGACCTCGTGACCGCGCGCACAGTGGCGCAGCTCGCGGAACTGGTCGAGGCCGCCAAGACCACCGATGCGGAGAGGGACCGGTCATGAGCCTGCCCACCCTGGTCTCGTTGCCCGACGACGACACCAACACCGCCTACTACGCGCGACTGCGTGAAGCCGCGTCCGTGCAGCAGGTGCAGCTGCCCAACGGGTTCCCGATCTGGCTCGTCACCAGGTACGACGACGTGCGGACCTGCCTGCGCGACGAGCGGCTCGCCGTCGACCCCCGGCTGCTGAGCTCCCCCGAGCACAAGTTCGGCGGACGGCGCGTTCCCGAGGACACCCTCAGCTCCACGGGGCGGCACATGCTCAACACCGACGGGGCCGAGCACCGCCGGCTGCGGTCGTTGGTCAACGCCGAGCTCTCCAGCGGTGCCGTGGGTCGCTGGCGCGCGACCGTCGACCGCATCGTGCACGAGCAGCTCGACCACCTCGAGCGCGAAGGCGCCGAGGCGGGGGGCGGCCCGGTCAACCTGATGACCGCCTTCGCCAACCAGGTCCCCGTCACGGTGATCAGCACCGTGCTCGGCCTGCGCCCCGCGGACACGCCGGTGGCCGCCGCGCTGCTGCGGGAACTGCTGTCCAGCAAGCCCACCGACAGCCCCGAGATGATCGGCTACTACCACGAGCTCGTCGACCTCGTCCTCGCCACGATCGAACACCGCAGGAGCGAACCCGGCGAGGACCTGATCTCCCTGCTGCTCGCCCGGTCGGAGTCCGTCGGCGTGCGCGACCTGCTCAGCACGGTCATGGCGCTGTTCGTGGGAGGGCCACCCACCACCGCGACCGCCATCGGCCACGGCGCCGCCACGCTCGGCGCGAGGCCGGACCTGCGCGCGGAAGCCCTGGGCAGCGAGGCGGCCACCGCGCGGATCGTGGAGGAGCTGCTGCGCCACCACCCGCCGTTCCAGTTCGCGATCTGGCGGTTCGCCACCGCCGACATCCACGTCGGCGACGTCGTCATCCCCAAGGACGCGACCGTGCTGCTGTCACTCGCCGCCGCCAACCGCGACCCGCGTGCCTACGACGATCCCGACGACGTCCGTTCCCACCGCGACGGTGAGCCCAGCCACCTGTCGTTCGGCAGCGGCGTGCACCGCTGCATCGGCGCGCCGCTGGCCCGCATGGAGATCACCGTCGCGGTCCGCTCGCTGTTCCTCCGCTTCCCGCGGCTGCGGCTCACCGTCGACCCGGGCGAGCTGTGCTGGAGCGACATGGTGTTCGACCGCAGGCTGGAGTCGATGCCCGTCAACCTCGGCGGTGCGCCCGCATGAGGGTTTCCGGACGGGTGCGCGTCTCCGCCGCCGGGACGTGGCTGCCCGCGGGACGGTCCCGTGCCGCCGACGCGGTCGCGGCGGGCGCGCTCAGCGACATCGACGCCCGGTCGGCCGTCTGCCACGAGGTCGCGGTCGCCGACGGGCAGCAGGCGTGGCAACTCGGCCTGACCGCCTGCCGCGACGTGCTCTCCACGACCGGGATCACGCCGGAGGAGATCGGGTTCCTCGCCTACGCGGGCATGTCCGCGACCGACGAGGATCCCGCGTCCCCGGCACACCGGCTCGCCGCCGAGCTGGGGACCACGCACGCCGTCGCCGTCGGCCTGAGCCAGATGTCGAGCGGCGGCGACGCGGCGCTGCACGCCGCCATCACCACCCTGCTCACCGAACCCGGCACCCACCACGCTCTCGCGTGCACCGGCATCAACACCCGCGACCTGCCCTACGACCGCTGGCGCACCGCGCCCGAGGGCGTCCTGGGCGACGGGGGCACCGCCGCGCTCCTGCACCGCGACCGGGGACCGCTGGCCGTGCTGGCCACCGGCCGGGCCGGCAACCCCCGGCTGGAGAACGCCTTCCCCCGCTTCCACCCCTTCCGGCCGCTCCCACCCGCGCTCGACAACAGCGCCGCCCTGCTCGAATTCCGCACGACCGCCCAGGAAATCCGCGCCACCGTCGCCACGGCGGTGCAGCAGGCGCTGTCCGACGCGGACCTGCACGACGCCGATCGCATCCAGGTCGTCTGCACCGCGCGACTGCGCCCGGAAACCGTCAGGTACACCGTGCTCCCCGCGCTGCCCGAAGCCGCGCGCGACCGCCTCGTGGTGTTCGGAGACACCACAGGGCACCTCGGTGCGGGTGACACGATCGCCAACCTCGACGACCTCCTGCGCCTCGACAGGCTGACCACGGGCGGCTGCGCGCTGCTCGTCGGTCTCGGCGCGGGCTTCACCGCGACCGCGCTCGTCGTCGAGCGCTGCTGATCCGGTTCACGACCTACGACAAAAGCGCCCACCGCACCCGGTGACCCTCGTCAGTCACCGGGTTCCGCCGCAGCGGGTGGCCATCACGATCGGAGCACGTCCTTGCGGATTCTCTTCACCGTCGCGAACTCGCCGTCCCACATCCGGGCGCTGGTGCCCGTCATCAGAGCCGCCGAGGCCGCGGGGCACACGGTCGCGATCGCCACCGCCGCGACCTCCGCCGAGGACATCGCCGCCTACGGGATCGACCACCTGCCGGCGGGTCTCGACATCCTGGAGCTCGTGGCGCGGACGCTGGAGGAAACCGGCACGACGTTCGCGCACCTCTCGGCGATGGAGAGGACGGTGGACTTCTTCATCGGCCCTCCGGCCGAGGCGATGGCCGAGGACGTCATCGGCTCGGGGTGGAACCCCGACGTCATCGTCCGCAGCACGCTCGAGTTCGGCGGCGTGCTCGCCGCGGAGGTGCTCGGCGTGCCGCACGCCTCCGTCGCGATCGGTGGCGCGGTCAACGTGATCTCCCCACCTTCCACGCTCGCGCCGCTGATGGCCCCGCTGCGGGCCTCGTTCGGTCTGCCGCCGGATCCCGCCGGGGAGGCGAGCTTCCGCCACCTGCACGCTTGCCTGATGCCCGAGACCTACGACCCGGCAGAGGCCGCCGTGCCCCGCTCCAGGTTCTACCGGCACGAGAACCCCGGCAGGCAGGGCGACGCCCTACCGCCTGTCCTGGCGGGGTTGCCCACCGACAAGCCGTGGGTGTTCGCGAGCTTGGGCACGCTGGCCGCGTTCGCGTCGGACGGCCCCTCGCTGCTCCAATCCGTCGTCACGGCCGTGACGCAGCTGGACTGCGTCGCGGTGATCAGCACAGGACGCGGCGTCGCACACGAGGCGTTCGGCGATCTGCCGTCCACCGTGGTCCTGGTGGAGTCGGTTCCCCAGCCGCTTCTGCTGGAGTGCTGCGATCTCTTCATCACCCACGCCGGTCACAACAGCGTCCGTGAAGCGATGCGGGGTGGCGTCCCGCTCGTCTGCACGCCCCTGTTCTCGGAACAGCCGTACAACGCGCGCAGGTGCGCGGAAGCCGGTGTCGGCGAGCAGCTGCACACGGAAACCATGACGGCCGACGACGTTCTGGCCGCCTGCCGGAAAGTCCTGGACGACCCGCGCTACCGGAACAACGCCAGGCGGATCCGCCGCGACCTGCTCGCCCTGCCGCCACTCGAGACGTTCGTCGCCGACCTCCAGTCGTTGGTGGAAAGCGGAAGCGGGCGTTCGACCGGTCACTAGTGCCGGCAGCGCGGACGACGTGGCGCGACCCCGGCCCAGCCGCGGGTCGCGCACTCGTCGAAGCACCCCGTACCGTTCCGCGCCCGCTACGTCGCGTCGGCGCCGGCAGTGGCGAGCGGGCCGAAGGACTCGTGCCAGAAAGTGGTCCGGTCGAACGGGTAGGCGGACAACGGAACACGCCGCGGGCGCTGCGCTTCCGGCCACAGGCCGGCCCACTCGACGCGCTCGCCGGCGAGCCAGCGAGCAGCGACCTGGAGGTCCGGCTCCGGCACGTGGCGGTCAGCGGTGGCCGGGTCCGCGGGGTCGAACGTGGTGTGCAGCACCAACGGGTGCGACTCGCCGCGCACGAACGCGCGAGCCGCGACCGCGAACTCACCCGCATCCGCGGCGAGGATGACGACTCGCTGTGCCAGCTGAGCACGACCCGTTTGGAGGGTCCACACGGCGGCGGTGAAGTCCGGCGGCGCGAGCCCCGGTCCTCCCGACGGGTCCTGCCTGCCGTGGGGGAGCAGGTCGGCCAGCTCGGTCACCAAACGGTGCAGACTGCGCTCGGTGCGCGCGCTCACCGGCACCGGCCAGCGGCCGGACCGCTGCCAGCCGGAGCTGTCGAGCTCGGGCGCTTCCTCGAGCACGATGTGGGCGTTGGCCCCACCGACTCCCAGTGCGGTGATGCCGACCCTGCGGACCGGGCCCCCGGGCCAGGCAACCGCTCGTGCCGCGATGTCCACCGGACCGCGGTCCGCGGGGATGTCGGGGTGCGGCGCGGTGAAACCGGCGGTGAGGGGAATCGTGCGGTACCGCAGCACCTGCACCGCCTTGGCCAGGCTCGCCGCCCCCGCCGCACCTTCGAGGTGACCGATGTTGCCCTTCACCGAACCCATCCACAGCTTGCCGTCGGGCCCTGCGGCCGTCGGTCGTCCCCCTTGCGACCGCAGCAGCTCGACCACGGCCTGCACCTCGATGGGATCGCCCTTGCCGGTGCCTGCGGCGTGCGACTCCATGTACCCCAGCGCGGAAGGAGGGAGACCGGCCTGCGCCAGTGCGCGGCTCATCAGCTCCACCTGGGACTCGGCGTCGGAGCGGGTCAGCGTGCCACGCCGGCCGTCGTGGTTCAGCGCGCTTCCCCTGATGACCGCGAGCACCGGGTCGCCGTCGGCCACCGCGTCCTCCAGGCGTTTGAGGACGAAGCAGAACACCCCTTCACCGCGGATGTAGCCGTCGGCGTCCGCGCTGAAGCAACGGGCCTGTCCTGTCGGCGAGAGAGCGCCGAACCGGTGCATCACGGCCTGCATGTGGCCGTGCAGGTAGATGTTCGGGCTCCCGGCGATCGCCATGTCGAGTTCCCCCGCGCGAAGACCCGACACCGCTTGGGCCACCGCCGTCAGACCGCCCGCGCAGGCGGTGTCCAGCGTGATGCTGGGACCGCGCAGGTCGAACTGGTGCGAGATCCGCGCCGAGGCGAAGGTCAGCAGGAGCCCGATCGCGCTGTACCGGTCGACGAGGTGCAGGTCCGCGGCGCGGTCGCGCATGTCGGAGCTCGTGGTGGAGACGAACACCCCGACGTCGCGCCCGGCGAGCGAGTCGGGTGCCAGGCCGGCGCTCTCCAGGGCGTGCCAGGTGGCTTCGAGCATCAAGCGCTGCTGGGGGTCCATCCAGACGGCCATCCGCGGCGTGATCTGGAACAGTCCCGGCTCGAAGTCGCCCACGTCCGGCAGCAGGGACACGACCGGGTCCGGCGTGCCGCCCAGGTCGGCGCGGTAGTCGTGCAACCGGCCGGGAATCGCGGGGGACGAGGTGCACCTGCCCTCGGCGAGCAGCCGCCAGAACGCGTCCGCGTCCTCCGCACCGGGCACCCGCGCGGCCATGCCGATGATGGCGACGGGCGCCGCCTTTCCGGCGCTCACCGCGCACCTCCCGCGGCGGCGGAGAGCAGGTTCGCCGCGGCGGGGATCTGCCGCAACATCCGCACCAGCACCTGGCTGACGCCCGGCTGGTGGAAGGACACGTCCTGGAAGTTCTCGACCACCCACGTCACGGACTGGTGCCAGCGCACAGGGCTGTGCACGTGCCGGACCAGGGCACCGGCGATGTCCGCCGCACTGTGCGGACGCGCGGTCAGGTTGGACACGACCGGGATGGCGGGCTCCTCGAAGGAGAACCGCTCCAGCCGCGCCCCGAAGTCAGCCGCGGCCTCCCGCATGTGGCTGCTGTGGAACGCGCCGGTGATCGCCAGTCGCCGCACATCCGCGGCACCGAGATCGCGCATCAGCTGTTCCGCCGAAGCGAGAGCGCTCTCAGGACCCGCCAGGACCGTCTGCGTCGGCGAGTTGAAGTTGACGGCCTCGACGCCCCGCACCCGCGGATCGCCCAGCGCTTCGCAGACGGTCTCCTCGGCCAGCCCCTGCACGGCCGTCATCGCGCCGACAGCGGCCTGGGAAGTGATGTCGGCGCGCAGCCGGACCAGCTCGAGTCCTTCGAGGAAGCCGAACACCCCCGCTGCTTCCAGGGCGTTGTACTCACCGAGGCTGTGGCCCAGCGCGACGTCGGGGCTCAGCCCGTCCTCGCGGGCGGCTCGCAGGGCCAGGGCGCTGACCACGTAGGTGGCGGGCTGGGTGTAGCGGGTCTGGGCGAGCCGCTCCTCGTCGGCGCAGAGCTCACGCAGGTCGTAGCCGAGGGCCGCCGAGGCGGCTTCGGTCAAGGCGGGGAATCGTGCGAAGAGCTCGACCCCCATGTTCTGACGCTGCACACCCTGTCCTGGGAACAGGAAAACAACAGTCATCGAGTGTCCCTCGTCTGGATGGTCTCGGTGGTGAGTGCGATGGAGGTGTTGATGCCGCTGAAACCGAAGCTGTTGGTGAGCGCCACAGGCCGGTCGAGCCGGCTGGAGGTGCGCCCCGCCAACCGCCCACCCACGTCGGGCATGGGACTGCTGGTGTTCGGGTTGCCGTGCACCCGGCCGTGACGCAGCTGCACCACGGCGGCGATGAGCTCGACCAAGCCCGCCGCGGTGAGTGCGTGGCCGAGGAAAGCCTTGGTGGAGTTGACGAGTGGCCCCGCGCCGACGCCGAAGACCTGCGCGATGGCGCGGGCCTCGCACTCGTCTCCGACCCGTGAACCGGTGGCGTGCGCGCTGAGGTAACCGACATCGGCGGGTTCGATCCCGGCGGCGAGCATCGCGGCACGCATGGCTTCGGCCTGCCCGGCCGAGTCGGGGGCAGCGCCGTGCCGGGCGTCGAGCCGCTGCCCGGCACCCAGCAGCACCGCCAGTGGTTCCCGTGCCGTCTGTCCGGCGAGTTCCAGAACGACCGCCGCCGCAGCCGGTCCCGGGACGAAACCCTCCCGGTGGTCGTCGAACGGCCGGCACACCGGCTCGGGGCCGGGGTGGAGTGCGCCGCTCGTGCTCAGCGCGCGCGTTTCGATCGACGACAGCTCCGCTGCGGGGGCGACCACCATGCACCGCTGCGCATCGCCCGCGCGCAGCAGGCGCATCGCCTGGATGACCGCCACCGCTCCGCTGGCCGACGCGGCGCCCACGGTCCACCCCTCGGCACGCAGGCCGAGCAGTTCGCTCACCACACCGACGGCGTCGGTGTCCTGGTAGGCCACGGCGTGGGTGGGACGCACCCGCCGGGTGCCTTGCACCTCGTCCAGCACCGTGCGCGCCTGGTAGTCCATGGCCAGGTTGTTGCCCGCCACGACCAGCGCGCACCCGGCGAGTTCGGACGCCGCCAGCCCGGCCTCGCGGGCACAGCGCACGGCGACCACAGCCGCCGTCTTGGCCGGATCGGCGCTGCTCCTCGCGGCGCGGCGCACCCGCGCCGCGTCCTGCGCATCCAGGTGGTGGACCTCCGGATCGTCGAGAAGACCCCCCCAATCCCGCTGCACCGGCGGTGGTTCGCCGTCGGACAGCAGCACGTCCGCGAGCCGGTCGAGGCTGCTGAGCGAAGGGGTGAGCACGGTGGCGGCCCGCACCGCGACCGCAGCCCGGGCCGCGGGCGCGGTCATGACGTCGTGGTCCGCAGCAAGCCGTAACCCTCTTCGGTCAGTGAGACGACATCGGGCAGTTCGCGGGAGGTCATGTGCGGCTCCAGCTCCCTTTCCATCGCCGCGTCCGATCCCGCGAGGCACTTGCCCATCAGCTCGAGTTTGAGCAGTTCGAGGCTGGCACGCGGCGAACGCGCGATCATCAGGGCCAGGTTCCTGGCCGTGGCCGGCACCTCGTCGTGCGCGACCACCTGCACGCCGCAGCCGCGCTGCTTGAGCTCGATGCCGCGGTAACCGCGTGCGGTCAGCAACATCTCGGTGCCCAGCGCCTCCCCGATCTTGGCGGGGACGACGTAGGTCGCTCCGACGTACGGTGCGACGCCGTACTGCATGAAGTTGGCCGCGTAGTACGACCGTTCGCTCAGCACGGCGACGTCGGCGTAGAGCCCGAGCACGAGCCCGCCGCCCAGCGCGTGGCCCTGCATCTCGGCGACCACCGGTAGCGGACACGTCGCGAAGACCCTGGCGAACCGCCGGTACTCCGGCAGCGGCAGACCGTCGGCGATGCCGACCAGCGTCTCCCTGGTCGCTCCCGCGCAGAACACGGAAGGCATGCCGGCCGCGACGACCACACGGGTGTCCGGGTGGCCGGTCGCCGCTTCCACCGCTTGGAAGAGGTGGTCCAGCCACTCTCTGCGGAACGTGTTGCCGTTTTCGGCGTCGGCGAAGCGCACCGTGGCGATCGGCGCCTCGAACTCCACGGAGATCGGTCCGAACACCTGCCCGGGAACCGCGCTGCCGTTGCTCACAACAACCCCTCCGTCACCAATGCCTTGATCCTCTGGGAGACCTTCGGGTCGTTCAGGCGTGCGCCGAACACCCGTTCCGCCATCAACCCGTACTGGTTGTCAGCCGGGAAAAGGGCCTGATGCGCCTGCTTGAGGTCCGCGAGGGTGTCACGATCCGAGCGGCGCAACGAGAGCAGCACTTTGCGCATCGCCGCCCGCGGGTCGTCGCTCACGACGTCGACGAGCCCGATGCGCTCGGACTCGGCGGCGGTGAGCTGATCCGCGAGCATCGCCAGCCGGAGCGACCGGTGCTCTCCCACGCGCCGGGCGATCCACGGCATGATGATGGTGGGCAGCATGCCGAAGAAGACCTCCGTGAGCTGAAGGGTCACTTCGGGCGAGGCGATCACGACGTCGCAGGCCGCGGCCAGACCGACTCCACCGCCGCTGGCCCAGCCCTGCATGACGGCGACGGTGGGCAGCGGCCCCGAGCTCATCCGGGTGAGCAGGTGCCACAGACCGGTGGTCAACCCCTTGAACTCGGCCTCGCCGAGTTCGGTGATGTGCGCACCCGCCGAGAAGACCGGGCCGTCGGCGAGGAGCACGACGGCGCGGCACCCCGGGTCGGCCTCGGCCTGGTCGAGCGCGGCGTGCAGTTGGGCGATCAACGCCGGCGTGAGCGCGTTGCGGGACTCGACGTCGTCGAGCTCCAGCACGAGGTGACCCGGCTTGGGGACCACTCGCAAACCGTCGGATGTCATGTCATGTCCTTGTCGCACCACAGGTACTCCCGGTGGTGATCCTTGATCGAACCGAGCATCAGCAACGGCCCTGTGGTGTGCGCGGCCGTGGTGACGAGGTCACCGACGCCGCGAAGGCAGTCATCGGCGTCCGGTGTGCCCGGCAGGGTGCGGCGAGCGACGTCGAGCACGGCGTCGTAGCGTTCGACGCTGATCTTCGTGCGCGCGGACAGCGCGGCGTCGAGCTGTGCCGCCGCCGGCGCGCGTCCGGTGTCCGCGGAAGCGGTGAGACCGATGAACTCGGACGAACACCCGCCTCCGTAGGAGTAGACACCGAGCTCGTGGCCGGTCGTCGTCGAATGGTGGCGCAACGAGCTCGCCAGGGCCATCAGGGTGCAGCCGGAGTAGATGTTGCCGACCTCGGCCGGGACTTCCAGCGAGGAGCTGACCCGCTTCTTGAAGTCCAGGTCGATCTCGGCGGCGTCCATCCCGGACAGTCGCCGTGCCGCGGTGCGATGCGCTCCGCGCACCATTCCCGGGAACGGGGTGTGCATCGCCAGCGCGTCGAACGACGCGCCGAAGTCGGACGCGGTGTGCTCGGCGTAGTTCTTGTACGAGCCGATGAGGCAGTCGATGTACGACATGATGGACAGGTCGACGTTGATCACGTCGACGTCGACCGCCGGCCGCCGGAAGTCGGTGTTGTCGAAGCTCCAAAGGCCGTAGCGGTCCGCGTGCCACCGGGCGAGGCGTGGTTCGCCGAGCAGGACCGCGACCGCCCCGGCGCCCTGGCTGGGTTCCGCGTAGCTGCCCTGGACGGGAATCGGCGCGTCACCGGCGATGACCAGCGCCCTGCCACGGCGCGGCGAGACGGCGAGGGAAGCGGCCGCCATCTGGAAAGCGGCGGCACCGCCGTGACAGGCCTGCTTGACCTCGAACACCCGGCACGTCTTCGGCAGGTCGAGGAAAGCAAGGGCGAACGCCGCGGCGGACTTCGCGAGGTCCACACCGCTCTCCGTCGCCACGACCACCGTCTCGATGGTCGCCCTGCCCTCCTCACCGAGGCGGTCGAGCACCGGCCGAGCGGCATTGACCGCCATCGTGACGATGTCCTCGCACGGCAGCGCAACGCTCTTGCGTCGCATCAACAGGTTCGCGAGCCTCGCCTGTTCCAGGCCGCGAGCCTGGAACAGCTCGTCGACCTCGACGTGGGCCGTGCCGAAGTAGGCGCCGATGTCCTCGATGCCGACCGCGGTCATGCCGGCACCGCCTCGAGGATCAGCTCGGCCAGCTCGCCGAGGTTCGCGGCGTCACCGAACCGGTGCAGTGCCGCGTCGATGCCCAACGCTTCGACGGTGCCGACCACGACGTCCATCCGATCCATCGAGTCGGCGCCGAGCGACCTCATGCTGGCGCTCGGGACGACCGCGGCGGGGTCGAGGTCCGGCAGCACCGTGAGCAGCTGTTCCTTCAGCACGGCGAAGACGTCCTCGCGACCGGTTCGGTTACCCACCCGGTCACCCCGTGACGACGGGCTTGAGCGCAGCCGCGAGCCGGCGCACGCTGTCGTTGTCGTAGATGGTGTCGACCGTGATGACGCTGTCGAACTTGGTGCGCAACATGCTGACGAACTCGACGGCGAGGATCGAGTCCACGCCGACGTCGGCGAACGACTGGTCCAGCGCGATGTCCCCGGGCGAGAGCATCAGCAGCTCGGCGAGCACGTCGATGATCACGTTCTCGGTTTCGGTGTTCGTCTCGGCAAGGCGGTCGCTCATGTCGATCTCCACTTTTCTTCGGTGTTGTCGGTCAGCGGGAAGCCGGCCCCGGTCCGTCCCGCAGCAGTCGCACAGGTACGGACCGATAGCCGGTGAAGGTGTTGGACCTGGTCGTGGTCGGTTGTCCGGAGAGGACGACGCGAAGCCGGTTCTCCACGAAGAACTCCAGCAGCGCGGTCAGCTGCGACTTGGCGACGACGGCGCCCAGGCAGTGGTGCGGGCCGAAACCGAAGGCCATGCTCGTGCCTTCCCTGCGCAGCGGGTCGAACGCGTCCGGATCGCGGTAGCAGCGCGGATCGCGCAGGACCGCGCCGAGCACCACCCGCACGGTGTCGCCGCGGCGGATGAGCCGTCCACCCAGCTCCACGTCACGACCCGCGGTCCTGCCGATCGTGGTGGTCGGCGCCGTCCAGCGCAGCGCCTCGTCGACGAAGCCGGACACGAGCTCCGGCGCGGCCGCGAGGCGGGAGAGCCAGGAGGGCTCCCGGGCGAGCAGCACGGCCAGCCCCGTGAAGGCCAGACGAGGTGCGACAGTGCCCCCGACGACGACACCGATCAGGTTGGAGAGCACGTCCTTGCGCGAGATCCGGCCGGCGCGCTCGGCGCGGTGCAGGTGACCGATCAGGTTGTTCTGCCCGGCGTTGCGCTGTCCCACCATCAGATCGCTGAAGAGGCCCGCCGCCTTGGCCAGGGCCTGGCGTGCCGACTCCCGGTCGGTCCCGGTGAAGGCCTCCGAGCCGGTGTCACCGAGGATGCCCGCTACCTGATCGCCGATCTCGGACATCTGCGGCTCGTCCAGCCCCAGGAGATCGGCCATGGACGCCAGCGCGAGCGGCCAGGCGATCTCGGCGTTGAAGTCGAACGCCGCAGCGTCGATCCGGGGCCGCACCAGGCGTTCGAGCGCTTCGGTCAGAGCCGTCGTTCGGGTTTCGACGCGCCGTTTGGTGAACAGGTCCTTCATGGCGGAACGCACGACGCTTCGATGGTCGCCATCCGTGGCGATCAGGATGCTGCCGCGCAACGGGTCCGGGTTGGCGGGCCCGTTCCACGGGAAGACACCCTGACCGGAGAGGAAGACGTCGTCGTCTCCCAGGACGACCTTCGCCTCCTCGGCGCGGAAGACACCCCAGAACTCGTCGCCGACGGCCGCGGACGCGAGCCTGTGCACAGCCGCGGCTTCGCGGAACCGGGTCAGCACGGCGTGCGGCTGTCCGTTCGAGAAGAGTTCGGCGGAACCGAAGTCCGGGGCTCCGGCAGCACATTCGGCGCAGCACGAAAACGCTCTCGCGGAAAGGTCCGCGTCCTGCTGCGAAAGCATGGTCCCTCCAGGTGGCGCCCGTTGCCGGGCGCTCGGCGAGTCGATCGAACCGGCTTCACCGCTGCGCCGGGCACGGCGAAGAGGCGATGCGGGTGAAATCTCAGGTCCGGGATTGGCGAACAGCCGTCCTCGGTGGTCTCCGAGGCTCCGGGTGTCGTCACTGCGGCATGTTGTCGTGACTGTGACGAGGTTGCCGGGCGCGCATCAGCGGACGGATGACCTTGATGATCGCGTCGCGGGTCTCCGCGGGGGTGATCATGGCGTCGACGGCCTGGCGGGAGGTCGCCAGTGCCGGTGAGAGCGCCTCCGCGCGGTAGTTGTCGAGCAGTTCCTGACGCCTGCCCGGATCCGCCGCGAGCTCGCGGCGGAACACGATCTCCACCGCGCCCTCCGCGCCCATCACCCCGATTTCCGCCGTCGGCCAGGCGAAGACGCGGTCGGCGCCGAGCTGCTTGGAGTTCATCACGATGTACGCCCCGCCGTACGCCTTGCGGAGGATCACGGTGACGCGAGGCACCGTGGCCTCCGAGAAGGCGTACAGCAACTTGGCTCCGCGGCGGATGACGCCGTCGGTTTCCTGCGACCGCCCCGGCATGAACCCCGGTGTGTCGACCAGGGTGACCAGCGGGAGGCCGAACGCGTCGCACATCCGCACGAACCGCGCGCCCTTCTCCGCCGCCTGCGTGTTGAGCGTGCCCGCCAACGTGTTCGGCTGGTTGGCCACCACGCCCACGGGCATTCCGTCGAGGCACGCGAAACCGATGACGATGTTCGGGGCGTAGTGCGGCTGCAGTTCGAGGAAGCTGTCCGCGTCGACCAGCCCGCGGACGACCTGCCGCACGTCGTAGGTCTTGCGCTGCTCGGCGGGAACCTCGGGAACCAGCTCCGGGTCGCGTGCCAGGTGCAGCGGCAGTTCGTCCCAGCACGAGCTGGGCAGGTAGGACAGCACCCTGCGGACCAACGGGAGCGCGTCCTCGGGACGTTCGGTCACGAGGTGCGCGAGACCTGACATCGCCGAGTGGACGTGGGCGCCGCCGAGCTCCTCGGCGGTGACCTCCTCACTCGTCACGCTGCGCACCACTTTCGGGCCGGTGAGGAACATGTAGGCCCGGCGGTCCATCACGATCAGGTCGGTCAGCGCGGGGGAGTAGGCCGCACCACCGGCACAGGCGCCGAGGATCACGCTGATCTGGGGAACGCGGCCGGACAGGGCCACGTTGCGGCGGAAGATCGACGCGTACCCGTCCAGAGCGGAGACGCCCTCCTGGATGCGCGCACCGCCGGAGTCGAGCACGCCCACCACGGGACACCGGGCCCGTTGCGCCTGGTCGAGCACTTGGGCGATCTTCTGCGCGTGCGTGGCCCCGAGAGTGCCCCCGAGCACGGAGACGTCCTGGGCGAACACGGCCGCGGGCCGCGCGTCGATCTCGGCGGTGCCGGTGATCACGGCGTCACCGGCGGGCCGCTTGGCCTGCATGCCGAAGGCGGTGCACTGGTGGGTCGCCTCGGCGCCGAACTCCAGCAGACTGCCCGGGTCCACGAGCGCGCCCAGCGCGTCGCGGGCACCGAGCTTGACCGGCGTCACCACGTCGGTCGTGTTCGTCGTCGTTGTCAAGGAATTCCTGTTCCTGTCAGCTCTCGAGGTCGGACCGGCGGCGGATCGGACAGGCTGTGCGCAGTCCGATGACGAACGGAACGCTTGCGACATCGCGGGAAATCGGGGGAGCCGGTCAGCGGTGTGGCGTTCCGTCAGGTCTTCTCCCGCCGCCGCGGTGGGATCACGGTGCGCTGAACGACAGGAGCAAGAACGACAGTGCGGTGGAGGAAGCGATTCGGCACTGTGGAGAACCGCAGTCCTCTGCCGGCGAACCGGAGGAGCAGAACCGGTGCCGGGAAGCAAGGTTGCGGAAAGGGTTCATCCTTTCGGTCCAACGAGAGCGGTTCAGCTGAGGGTCCATTTAGGACTTTGTTGTGTCGTTTGATTTCCAACGAGAGCTGACTTGGCTGGTGAGGCATGAACGACTTGCTTCGCAAGCGGGAGTTGCGGGTTTCCGCAGTCCGGCTCGGCTCAGCTCTGACCTAGTCTCGTGAAGTCCCGCCGACGTGAGGGTGCCGGTGCCGTCGTGCACCGCCCTGCGCATCAGTCGAGGCGCTGGTGCAGTCGAGCAACGGGAGAACGCATGACAGCGGATCACCGCCGTGCCGCAGTGCGGACCCGGTCCCGGACGGGGATCCGGGAGCACCGTGTGATCGAGCCGGGCACGTCGACTCCGGAACACTCGTGCCCGTCGACCACCCCCGAGGTCGCGAGCCGCCTCGGACCGACCGCGGTGCCGGCTTCCGGCCTGAACGCCGGGTGCGCTCGGCACGTTCGACCTGGGCTCGGGCAGCCCCTCGACCCCCAGGACGCTCACTTCCGAATGGACGGTCCGCCGGTCTTCCGCAACGACTGGCGATCGAGGCCGTGGACCGGTTCGCCTGCCGCCAGGCGAACGCGCGGATTCTCGTGGCGGTGGCACGCACTCTTGAGGTGTCCGAAGAACGTGTCGTCATGAACGTCGACCGCGTGGGCAACACCGTCGCCGCCTCCATCCCTCTCGTCCTCACCGACGCGGCCGCGGCAGCGACATCCTCGGCGCGGATCTCGGCTGGGACTCCACCGTGATCACCTGGCCGCCCGTCGACCTCGGCTGACCGGCCGCGAACTCATCCCACTCACAACCCGGAGGACCACATCATGAGCAACAACGACACGTTGAACCGGTTGACCACGCTGCTCGTCTCGCACTTCGGCGCGTCCGAGCAGCGGGTCAGCGGCACGGCGACCTTCGAGGAGCTGGACTTCGACTCGCTCGCGCTGGTGGAGCTGGCGATGGTGGCGCAGAAGGAGTTCGGTGTCGAGGTGGACGAGCAGGAGATCACTCCCGACCAGTCCGTCCAGGACGTCGCGGAGCTGATCGACGCGAGGACGGTCGCCGCCTGATGTCGTGGCCGGGTGCGGGTTTCGCCGCGGCGGTGACGGGACTCGGCCTGGTGACGCCGGTGGGCATCGGTGTCGAGTCCTCGTGGCGACCCGGATGCCGCGCTGGGGGCGCTGCACGACTCGGGTCTCGACCAGTCCACCTGGGATGGTGCTCGGCAACGCTGGGGAGTGGCGACGCTGCGACGTGGTGATCACCGGAGGCGCGGAGGCCGCACCCGGTCGAACGATGATCACGGGATTCGCGAGGATGGGCGTGTTGTCCCGCCGCGCCTCGGACCCGAACGCCGTTATCGTCGTGACCGCACCATGATGTGGTGGTCTGTGTTGTTGCTCCGCTGAGATGGCGAAGACGAAATTGCGTGGGGAAAAGAAGCGGATTGCGATTTTGCGGCCCGCGCGAATTATGGGCGCAGGAATTCCGTCGAATGTGAGGAAATCGACTTCGCGGCGCGGTGATTGGCCGCCGACGCGGTGCCGGTGCGGGCGGCATCGGCCGCAGCCGCTGCGGCCCGGCCCGTGATGCCGATTTCCCCTCGGCGCGGCGTCATGTCACCGGACCTTCCCCGCCGCCGACGGCCGGTCGCACTCAGAACGCGTTGAACCAGCCCATCACGGACGCGACCATGAACGCGAGCGTCAGCAGGGTCACGATCACGATCGCCACCAGCGTCACGATCGGAGCCTTGCGCGACGGCATCGGTTGCGGATGGGACAGGCCGGAGGTCTGCCCGGAGTCGGGCGGGGTGTCGCCCGGTGCGACGCCGCCACCTCGTTCCAGGCCCGGGGTGAGGGCGGGATCCGGGTCGGGCGGCGTGTCCCGGGGAGCACCGCCACCCTTCAGCCCGGCGTTGCGGTTGGGATCCGAATGAGCGGGAGTTGCGGTCATGCTCTCCAAGTACCCCGGTGTACCAGCGCGAACCGCCGCCGGAACGGCGCAGGTGGTGACCGTCGCCGAACGGTCCACACCGGAACCCCGTGGTCGTCGCTCGACCGGGTGAACAGAGCTGCCCGGCGCTGAGCCGGGTTCAGCGACCGTGGCAGGAACCACCCCGGTTTCGGATGCCGTAGACGACCGCGCAGTCGGCTCGTGGTGGCCGGTGCCGTCGCACTGAGCGACTTCGCCCCAAGGTCGCGTCGAAAAGCGCAAAGCACATTACCGCTGCGCATTTCCGGTATTCGACTTGTTCGACTGTCGAACGCCTTGACCGCGGTTGCGGGCGCTGTTACGACTGAGTCGCGTAATCCGAGTTGTTTGGGTCTTGAATGAGATGAACTCCCTGGAGACGTGATGACGGCAGGTCGAGACCATTCGGAGAACAAGTCGCCGCTCGTGCACCGGCGCACGCTGCTGGCCGCGGGCGCCGCACTACCGGTGCTCGCGACGGCGACACCGGCTTCCGCGGCGACATCGGTGGTCGTCGAACCGTCGAACGTGCAGCAGACGATCCTCGGCTTCGGCGGGATGAACCACACCGTCTGGATCAACGACCTGACCGCCGCCCAGCGCGACACCGCCTTCGGCAACGGCGCGGGGCAGCTCGGCTTCACCGTGCTGCGCATCCCCGTGCACGAGGACCGGGCCAACTGGAGTCGCGAGGTGGCCACGGCGCGGCGTGCGGTCGAGCTCGGGGCCAAGGTCATCGCCTCGCCGTGGAACCCGCCGGCCTCGATGACCGAGACCTTCTCCGGTGGAAAGAGGCTGCGTTACGCCTCGTACGGCGCCTATGCGCAGCACCTGAACGACTTCGTCGCCTTCATGGCGGGCAACGGGGTGAACCTGTACGGCATCTCGGTCCAGAACGAGCCGGACTACGCGCACGAGTGGACGGCGTGGACGTCCAGCGAGATCGTGCGGTTCCTGCACGAGAACGCGGGGGCGATCAACACCAGGGTCATCGCCCCCGAGTCGTTCCAGTACCGCAAGAACCTCTCCGACCCCATCCTCAACGATCCCGCCGCGCTGGCGAACGTGGACATCATCGGCGCGCACCTCTACGGCACCCAGCCCGCGGACTTCCCCTACCCGCTCTTCCGGCAGAAGGGCGCCGGCAAGGAGCTGTGGATGACGGAGGTCTACCACCCCAACAGCAGCGACTCCGCCGATCTGTGGCCGCAGGCCCTCGACGTGGGCGAGCACATCCACCGGGCGTTGGTGGACGGCCGGTTCCAGACCTACGTGTGGTGGTACATCCGCCGCTCCTACGGCCCCATGCGCGAGGACGGGCAGATCAGCAAGCGCGGAGCCAACATGGCGCATTTCGCGAAATGGGTCCGCCCCGGCTACTCGCGGATCACCGCGACCGCGAACCCGCAGGCGAACGTCTACATCTCGGCGTTCAAGAGCGGGTCCAGGATCGTGATCGTGGCCATCAACAAGAACACGTCGCCGGTGGACCACGTGTTCACCATCCGCGACACCGGTTCGGCGACGATCTCGACCTGGTTGACGAGCGCGAGCGCGAACCTCGCCCACTACAACAACTTCACGATGTCCGGCGGGACGTTCAACGCTCAGCTGCCGGCTCGCAGCATCAGGACGTTCGTGCTGAACTGATCTCTCACAGGCCGGTCACGTGTGAGATCAGCAGCAGGCACCCCAGGGCGACGAACGAGAGCGCCGCCGAGACCGCGAGGGCCTGCCAACGGTTGCGCGAGATCAGCAAGGGCAACACCACCGCGAGTGCGCAGGCGGTGATCCCGGTGTCGCGGTAGCCGAGCACGAAAAGGTGCCACAGGCCTTCCATCCCGAACACCGCGCCCAGGACTCCCGCGCCCGTCCAGTGCCGCCAACCCCGGTCTTGCCGCCACCGGCTGCCGGCTGTCCCGAAGAGAGGTCCCGCGACGAAAGCCAGTGCCAGCCACACCGACGGGGCGTGGAGGTCGCCCATGCCGTCGCGGAAGAGTTCGGCGTACCCGTAGTAGCCGGCAACGGCGCCGACCTGCGTCAGCGTGCCGGCGAGGATCGGGCGCCGGGACCGGGCGCCGGCGACGAACGCCGCGACGACCCAGATGGCGCCAGAGTTGGCGAGGGAGTTGAAGCCGCCGGGGAGAACGCCTTGTCCGAGGTTGGTCAGCACGCCGAGCAGCAGCCCGGCGGGAAAACTGAAGATCATGCGGTCCAGAGTTCCCGCGACCGTCCAATCACGACATCGGCATTTCGGCCGATTTCCGGGGGACTTCGCGCCTGCGCCGGACGCCGCGGAGCGATCAGGCGGTGAGGGCTTCGTACCGGGGACGGGATTCGGTCCGCAGCATCTCGGCGACGAGGAACGCGAGCTCGAGCGACTGCTGGGTGTTCAGGCGCGGGTCGCACGCCGTCTCGTAGCGGCCGGCGAGGTCGTCGTCGGAGATCTCCTGGGCGCCGCCGAGGCACTCGGTGACGTCCTCACCGGTGAGCTCGATGTGGATGCCGCCGGGGTGCGTGCCGAGGCGGCGGTGCACCTCGAAGAAGCCCTGGACCTCGTCGACGATGCGGTCGAAGTGCCGGGTCTTGTAGCCGGTGGACGACTCGTGGGTGTTGCCGTGCATCGGGTCGCACTGCCAGATGACCTTGTGGCCGCTGGCCTCGACCTTCTCCACGATCGCGGGCAGCACGTCGCGCACCTTCTGGTTGCCCATGCGCGAGATGAGCGTCAGACGACCCGGTTCGTTGCGCGGGTCGAGGCGCTCGACGTACTCGACGGCCATCTCCGGCGACGTCGACGGCCCGATCTTCAGGCCGATCGGGTTCGCCAGCATCTCGGCGAAAGCGATGTGCGCGCCGTCGAGTTGACGGGTGCGCTCACCGATCCACAGGAAATGGGACGACAGGTCGTAGAGGCGGGGCTCGTCGCCGGTGGTGTCGAGGCGCAAGAGTGCGCGTTCGTAGTCGAGGAGCAGCGCTTCGTGCGAGGCGAAGATCTCCGTGCCGTGCAGTGATTGGTCGTACACGTCACAGGCGGCCATGAATCTCAGGCCGCGGTCGATTTCGCCGGCCAGGGCCTCGTAGCGCTCGCCGGCGGGTGAGGTGCGCACGAAGTCGCGGTTCCAGTCGTGCACCCGGTGCAGGTCCGCCAGACCCGCGCCGGTCAGCGCCCGCAGCAGGTTCATGGCCGCGCCCGCGTTGGCGTAGGCGCGGATCATGCGACCCGGGTCGGGAACACGGGCCTCGGGCGTGGCGACCAGGGAGTTGATGATGTCGCCGCGGTAGGACGGCAGACCCAGCGCGTCGATGTTGGACGAACGCGGCTTGGCGTACTGGCCGGCGATGCGGCCGACCTTCACCACGGGCAGGCTCGCACCGTAGGTCAGCACCACGGCCATCTGCAGCAGGGTCCGGATGTTCGCGCGGATGTGCGGCTCGGTGTTGTCGGCGAACGTCTCCGCGCAGTCACCGCCCTGCAGCAGAAACGCCTCACCGTTCGCGACCTGCGCCAGTTGCGTGTGCAGCCGGTCGATCTCGGCGGGCACGGTGATCGGCGGCACGCTCTCGAGCACGGTCCGCACACGACGCACCTGTTCGGCGTCAGGCCATTCGGGCTGCTGGGCAGCCGGACGCGACAGGGCGTCCGTCAGCTTCCGCAGCAGTGGCCCAGGCAGCGGTGGAAGTTCTGGCAACGCGTCCACCGGCACGTCCACGGTCCAGTTCACAGGGCGAGGCTACGACAGCGCGTTGAGCACGTCGTCCGTCGTTCCGCAGGGCTGAACACCGATCCGCCGCCGGTTCCGCCCAGCAGAACGTGACCTTGTGCACGGCCACTCGTGAGCGGATCCGCACCGCTGGCATTCCTCGCCACCGCGACCGCGCGCTGGTGCCGGCCGAGCGGCCCGGCACCCAACTGGTCTGCGCTCTGCGTCACGCTCACGTGACTGGCGTGAGGACGTCCATTCACCTTCCGGTGAGAAAACTCGGCGTCACCTCCGCCAGCACTGCGGACTTCCGCAGTGGGGCCGATGCGGAACTGGTTAGCCTGGATCTGCGCCAGCCGAAGGTAACGCACGTCCGAGCAACTGCAGGGGGCGGACGGCTCGTACGTGATGATCTCAGCCCGTTCTGTCACCTACCAGGTGAAACGCTGTACGCGTCGATGATGCCGAAGATCGGTCGCGATGTATGTTTTTGTCGTTGCGGTTTTCCGTGATGTGCGGGCGGTCGATCTGCTCCAGGATCGAGATGTCGGCGCAAAGAGAATTCATCGCATCCAGGTGAACAGCTCCTTCTGCGCAGCGGACGTCCACGCAGAATCGGCTTCACCAGGAGACGGACCGAGTTTGCCGGGGGAACACCACGGAACGGTGGCGTGCAGGCGTCAGAGTCGACGAGAACAGATTGGCAACGGTGCACAATGATCGCTGAGCCGGATGTGGTGCGGGAATCGGCGTTGGCCGGCAAGGTCGTGCTCTGGGAGGAGTCGGCGCGGGACGGGGCGCAGGGCAAGACCTTGATGAGCCCCGAATTCCGGGTGTGGCTGGCGCGCGAGCAGGGGGCGATGTTCGGTGAGGACGGTCCTCGGCACGTCGTGTTCGCCGCCGGTTTCCCCGCGGTGTGCAAGGAGGAGTTCGAGGCCGTGCGCCGGGTCGCGGTGGAGGCCGAGGGAACGGTGAGTCCCGCGGCGGTCTGCCGGGGGACGGCCGCGGACGTACGACAGGCGATCGCTTCCGTGCACGGCATCGCGCATGCGCGGGTCATGCTCGTGGTCCCGGCGTCGGAGGCCATGGCGGAAGTCATGACGCACCGGCGGGCAGCCGAGGCCGTGCGCGCCGGTGCCGCCCTCGTGAGCGACTCGCTGGGTGCCGGGGTCGCGGTGGACGTGTGCCTGGCCGACGCGTCTCGTGCCGATCACGGTCTGCTCGCGGACGCCGCCCGTGAGCTGACGGCCGCGGGAGCGGGGGTGGTGTTCCTCGCGGACACCGTGGGGGACCAGTTGCCCGCCGAGTCGGGCGCGATGTTCGCGGCCGCGCGCTCCGAAGGCGTGGTGCTCGCTTCGCACGCGCACAACGACCTCGGCCTGGGGCTGGCCAACACGCTCGAAGCCGTGAGCAGCGGTGCGCGGGTGGTGTCCTCCTCGTGGCTGGGCGTTGCCGAGCGCTCCGGTCTGGTGGCGACCGAGCAGGTGCTGTTCCTGCTGGCCTACCGCGCCGACCGGACGAAGGTGCTGCTCGGCGAGGACGCCGACGCGTGGAGCACGCCCCCGGACCTGACCCGGCTGCCCGGCCTGGCCCAGGCCGTGGCCGAGGAGATCGGTGTCCCGCTGGGGGTGACCACCCCGGTGGTGGGCACCGGTGTCGGCACGATCTCCACCGGCACCCCGTTCGTGCACCCGGAGCTGTTCCAGCCCTTCGCCCCGGAGCAGCTGGGCATCACCCCGAGCGTCGTGCTCACCCACCTGGCCAGTGCCCGTGTCGTCACCGCTGTCGCCGGCCGCCTCGGTCACGAGCTCGACGCCACCGGCGCGCGCATGGCGATGGCCTGGGTCAAGTCCCGCGCCTACCAGCAGGGCCACGCCGTGGTGGACGACCAGGCGTTCGCCCACTACCTCGACGGGATGCGCGCCGGAGCGGGACAACAGCGGTGATCGTCGACCTCGAAGACGTGCGAGACGCGCTGGGCAGAGGAGAGGCGGTGGTGCTGCCGAACCCCGCCCCGCTGACGCACGTCGTCACCGCCACCACCCCGGCCGCGGTCAACGCCGCCAAGGGCCGACCGGTCGACCAGGCCGTCGCGGTGTGGGCGCACAGCCCCGACGTCCTCGCCGAGATCATCTCGGCGACGACGCTCGAGCCGGCCGCGGCCGCCCTGGCCCACCGGCTGCTCGGCGACGAGCACGTCACCCTGCTCGTACCGACGTCGCCCGGCGTTCCCGGCTGGCTGGCGCCCGCCACCAGGGACGCCTGGACGCTGCTGTTCGGCGCTCGCTGGACGCCGGTGCGCCCGGTGCTGGACCCGTTCCCCCTGCTCTACGTGAGCAGCGCGAACCGCACCGGTCACCCGCCGGTGGCCTCGACCGCCGACGCCCTCGCGATGTTCCCGCCCGGCACGCCCGTGCTGGACCTCGCGGACAGCAGCCGGGCGGAGCCGGTCCGGCGAGCCACCACGACGCTGCGCCTGCACCCCGGCGGGGGACTCGACCTGCACCGCCGCGGTGCCCAGGACCACCAGCACCGCGACGCCACCGCCTACCTGGAGCACCTGCGGTCCCGCTACCCCGAATCCTGATCCGACCTCTGTGGCGTTCAACGGTGAACCCCTGATAGCGCGAGGAATCGCCCCTCCGCGCGCCGTCGCCGCCAATCGAAGGAACTCAGTCACATGAACGCGCCCGAGCACGCCGCCGCCACCGCGCGGGATGAAATCGCCGTCATCGGCCTGTCCTGCCGCCTTCCCCGGGCGGCGAGCCCGGACGCCTTCTGGGAACTGCTCGTCACGGGTGCGAGCGCCGTCACCGAGACCCCCGCCACGCGGTGGGACGCGAACGCCCTGTACGACGCCGACCTGTCGCGGCCCGGCCGGGCGAACTCGCGCTGGGGCGGCTACCTCGACGAGGTCGACCGGTTCGACGCGGCGTTCTTCGGCATCTCCCCGCGCGAAGCCGCGGACATGGACCCGCAGCAGCGGCTCGCGCTGGAGCTGGCGTGGGAAGCGCTGGAGAACGCCGGCGTGGTCCCGGCTGCCCTGCGCGAGCACGCCGTCGGTGTGTTCATGGGCGCGTTCGGATCCGACTACGCCACGCTCGCGCAGCGGGAGGGGATCGAGGAAATCGGTCACCACACGGTCACCGGTCTCAGCCGCGCCCTCATCGCCAACCGCATCTCCTACACCCTCGGGCTGCGGGGCCCCAGCTTCACGGTCGACTCCGCCCAGTCGTCCGCGCTCGTCGCGGTGCACCTCGCCGCCCAGAGCATCCGCACCGGTGAGTGCGAGGTCGCGCTGGCCGGTGGCGTGCACCTGAACCTCGCACCGGAGAGCACCGTCGGCGCGGCCAAGTTCGGCGGCCTCTCCCCGGACGGGTACTGCCACACCTTCGACGCCAGGGCGAACGGGTACGTGCGCGGTGAGGGCGGCGGCCTGGTCGTGCTGAAGCCGCTCGCGAAGGCGCTGGCCGACCAGGACGAAGTCCTCTGCGTGATCCGCGGAAGCGCGGTCAACAACGACGGCGCGAGCGACGGTCTCACCACCCCGGACGCCACCGCGCAGGCGGAGGTCCTCCGCGCGGCCTACCGCGCCGCGGACGTCGACCCGAAACAGGTGCGGTACGTGGAGCTGCACGGCACCGGCACCAGGGTGGGCGACCCGGTCGAGGCCTCGGCGCTGGGCCGGGTGCTCGGCGCCGGCCGCGCTCCGGCCGACGCGCTGCGCGTGGGCTCGGTCAAGACCAACATCGGCCACCTCGAAGGGGCGGCCGGTATCGCGGGCCTGCTCAAGACGGTGCTCTCGATCAGCAGGGGACAGCTCCCGCCCAGCCTCAACTTCACCGAGCCGAACCCGGGCATCGCCTTCGACGAGCTGGGCATCAGGGTCCAGACCGAGACCGAGGACTGGAACGCCGAGCCACGACTGGCCGGCGTCAGCTCCTTCGGCATGGGCGGGGCGAACTGCCACGTCGTCCTCTCCGGACCGCCCAGGTCCGAAAAGGACGGGGAGGCCACCTCGGACCACACCGAGGCGACCCTGCCGTTCGTGCTGAGCGCGAAGACGCCCGATGCGCTGCGCACCCAGGCCCGGAACCTGCGCGGCCGGGACCTCGACCGCGCAGGTCTCGCCCAGGCGCTGCTCACCCGGCGCACGCTCTTCGACCACCGCGCCGTCGTGCTCGCCGCCACCGCCGATGAGCTCGACTCCGGTCTCGCCGGGATCGAACAGGGTGTTCCCGGCGCGGGCGTCGTCCTGGGCCGCAGCGAGAAGTCCGACGCCGGTCCCGTTTTCGTCTTCCCCGGACAGGGGGCGCAGTGGGCGGGGATGGGCCGTGACCTCCTCGACGTCTCCGAGGTGTTCGCGGACTCCGTCGCCGCCTGCGAGGAGGCGCTGGCACCGCACGTGGACTGGTCCCTGACGGAGGTCCTGCGCACCGGCGACGGCCTCAACCGCGTCGACGTGGTGCAGCCCGCGTCCTGGGCCGTGATGGTGTCGCTGGCCCGGCTGTGGGCGTCGGCGGGCGTCCGGCCCGCCGCCGTGCTGGGGCACTCCCAGGGCGAGATCGCCGCCGCGGTGGTCTCCGGGAAGCTCGACCTCGACGACGCCGCGACCGTTGTCGCCCTGCGCAGCAAGATCATCGCCGCCGAGCTGGCCGGCCACGGCGCGATGGCGTCGGTGGACATGCCCGCCGACGAGGTCCGCTCGCGCCTGGCCGGCCATCCCGGCGTCGAGGTCGCGGTGGTCAACAGCGTGCGCTCGACCGTCGTCTCCGGAGACCAGGACACGGTCGACGCCCTGGTGGAGCAGTGGAAGCGGGAAGGCGCGCGGGCGCGGCTGATCGCCGTGGACTACGCCTCGCACAGCCCGCACGTCGACTCCGTCCGCGAACGGATCGTCGAGGCTCTCGCGGGGATCCGCCCGCGCCAGGGCAGCACCCCGTTCTTCTCCACCGCGGACCGCGCCTGGACGGACCGCCTGGACGCCGCGTACTGGGCGCACAACCTGCGAGCGCCCGTCCGCTTCGGTGAGGCCACCGAAGCGCTGCTGGCCGAGGGCTTCCGCCACTTCGTCGAAGTCAGCTCGCACCCCGTGCTCGTCGGCGCCGTCGAGGACACGGTGACCGCCGCGGACGTCGACGACGCGGTCGTCGTCGGCTCGCTGCGCCGCAACGAGGGCGACTTCCGCCGCTTCCTCACTTCGGCCGCGGAGGCGTTCACAGGCGGGATGGACGTCGACTGGTCGGTTGTGGTCCCCTCGACGCGCACGCGGGTTCGTGCCGCCGACCTGCCGACCTACCCCTTCCAGCGGCAGCGGTTCTGGATCGGCGACACGAACGAGGCAGCGGTCGGAACGGGACCGGTGCTGCGCGGGATCGACCTCGTCCGAGCCCATGCCGCCGCCGTGCTGCGCACCGCTCCGGACGAGGTCGGCGTCCGGCAGTCGTTCAAGGGACTGGGTTTCGACTCCGTCATGGCCGTCGAGCTGCGCAACCGGATCAACGCGGCCGCGTCGCTGCGCCTGCCCGCCGGTGTCGCGTTCGACTTCCCGACCCCGAAGGCCCTCGCGGCGGAGATCGACCGGCTCCTCCCCACCGGCGCCCGGCAGGCTCCCGCCGTCGTCGCCACCGGGGAACAGGTCACCGAGACCGGGCAGGAGCCCGAAGACGACCCGATCGTCATCGTGGGCATGGGTTGCCGGTTCCCCGGCGACATCCGTTCACCGGAGGACCTCTGGCGGTTCGTGGCCGCGGAGGCCGACGCCATCGGGCCGTACCCGTCCGACCGCGGCTGGGACGTTCGCGACCTGTTCGCGGGAAGCACCGAGGTCGCCCGCACGGGTGGATTCCTGCACGACGCCCCGGACTTCGACGCCGAGTTCTTCGGTGTCTCACCGCGGGAAGCGCTCGCCATGGACCCGCAGCAGCGACTGCTGCTCGAAGTCTCCTGGGAGGCGCTCGAACAGGCGGGGATCGACCCGGAGCTCCTGCGCGGCACCGACTCCGGGGTCTTCGTCGGAGCCATGGCCGGTGACTACGGCACCAGGCTGCACGAAAGCCCGGACGCCGTGGCCGGACACCTCCTCACCGGTGTCGCCGGAAGCGTCGTCTCCGGCCGGATCGCCTACGTCCTCGGCCTCGAAGGCCCCGCCCTGTCGATCGACACGGCCTGTTCCTCGTCGCTGGTCGCGCTGAACCTCGCCGTCGAGGCGCTGCGGCGCGGGGAGTGCTCCCTCGCCCTCGCCGGTGGCGTGACCGTGATGAGCACACCCGGCATGTTCGCCGAGTTCAGCCGCCAGCGCGGCCTCGCGCGGGACGGCCGCTGCAAGGCGTTCTCCGCCGACGCGGACGGCACGGGCTGGTCGGAGGGCGTCGGTGTGCTCGTGGTGGAGCGGCTGTCCGACGCGGTGCGCCTCGGCCACACCGTTCAGGCCGTCATCCGGGGAACCGCGGTCAACCAGGACGGCGCCTCCAACGGCCTGTCCGCGCCGAACGGACCCTCGCAGCAGCGGGTCATCCGCAGGGCCCTGACCGACGCCGGTCTGTCGGTGTCCGATGTGGACGTGGTCGAGGCGCACGGCACGGGGACTTCTCTCGGCGACCCGATCGAGGCCGAGGCGATCATCGCGACCTACGGCCAGGACCGCGACCGCCCGCTGTGGCTCGGCTCGCTCAAGTCCAACCTCGGCCACACCCAGGCCGCGGCCGGCGTCGCGGGCGTGATCAAGATGGTCATGGCGATGCGGCACGGCGTCCTGCCGAAGACCCTGCACGTCGACGAACCCTCGCCGCACGTCGACTGGGCTGCCGGGGCCGTCGAGCTGCTGACCGGAGCGCGGCCGTGGCCGGAAGGCCCCCGCCGGGCGGCGGTCTCGTCGTTCGGCATCAGCGGCACCAACGCGCACGTCGTCCTCGAGCACCTGCCACGACCGGACGAACCGGAGCGGCACCAGCGGCAGGTCCCGTTCCTGCTGGGCGCCAAGACGCCGCAGGCGTTGACCGCGCAGGCCAGGAGGCTGCGGGACCACCTCGCCGAGCACCCCGAGCTCGACCCGGCCGACGTCGCCTTCTCCCTGGCCACCGGTCGCAGCGGCTTCGACCACCGCGCCGCGGTCCTCGCCACCGACGCGGCCGGGCTGCGCGAGCTGTGCGACGGTCGCGGTGCCCGTGACCTCGCCCGGACCGGTGAGCCGGTGGCCTTCCTGTTCACCGGCGCGGGCGCCCAGCGCCCGGGCATGGGGCGCGAGCTCTACACCACCTACCCGGTCTTCGCCGCTGCCCTGGACGAGGTGGCCGACGAGTTCGACCGGCACCTGGCCAAGCCACTGCGCGAGGTCGTGTGGGGCGAGGACGCCGCTGTGCTGGACCGGACCGAGTACGCCGAGCCCGCGCTGTTCGCCCTCGAGGTCGCGTTGTACCGCCTCGTGCGGTCGTGGGGCGTCGAGCCGGACTACGTCACCGGCCACTCGGTCGGTGAGATCACGGCCGCGCACGTCGCCGGTGTGCTGACCCTGGCCGGAGCGGCGGAGCTCATCGCCGCGCGCGGCCGGTCGGCCTGCGGCACGGGACCGGTGGAGTTCCGCCGCGTCGCGGAGCGGATCACCTACGCGGCACCGGTGATCCCGCTGGTGTCCACCCTGACCGGCACCCTCGCGACGGCCGAGCAGCTCCGCTCGCCCGAGCACTGGGTCCGGCACGTCCACGACGCGGTGCTGTTCCACGACGGTGTGCGGTACCTGCGTGAGCAGGGCGTGACCCGCCTGGTCGAGCTCGGCCCGGACGGCGTGCTCGCGGCGGTGGCGCGGGACTGCCTGCCCGGCACCGACCAGCTCGTCCTGTCCGCCCTGCGCGAGGGCGAGCCGGAGAACGACGCACTGGTGCTCGCGCTGGCCCGGCTGCACACCGCCGGCGTCGCCGTCGACTGGCCCGCGTTCTTCGCGGGCACCGGCGCCCGCCGCGCGGAGCTGCCCACCTACCCGTTCCAGCACGAGCGGTTCTGGCTCGACCCGGTCGCGAAGACCGCGGACCTCGCCTCCGCCGGACTCGACGCGGTCGCGCACCCGGTGCTGAAGGCGGCGCTGTCCGTCGACGGCACCACGGTGCTGACCGGCCGGCTCGACGAAGCAGGGCTGCCGTGGCTCGCCGACCACCGGGTCGGCGGCGCCGTGGTCGTTCCCGGGACGGCGCTGCTCGAGCTCGCCGTCCGCGCCGGTGAGCAGACCGGCCGGCCCGCCGTCACCGAGCTGCTGCTGACCGCGCCGATGGTCGTCCCCACCGGCGACGCCCTGGACGTCCAGGTCCACGTGTCGGCGAACGGTGCTCTGAAGGTCGTGTCGCGCGCCGCGGGCCAGGGGGAGTGGACCACCCACGTCACCGGTCAGGTCGACGGTGCGACCGGTCCCGCGGCCGCCGCGGTGCAGTGGCCGCCGGTCGGCTGCGAACCGGTGGAGCTGGACGCGTTCTACTCCGGGCTGGCCGAGCGGAACCTGCGGTACGGCCCTGCCTTCCAGGGCGTGCGGCGCCTGTGGCGCGGCGACGGCGAACTCTTCGCCGAGGTGCAGCTGCCCGGGACGAAGAGCGACGGCCACCTGCTGCACCCGGCGCTCCTGGACGCGGTCCTGCAGCCGCTGGCCGCCGGCGAGCTGTTGCCCGACGGGGGAACGGCCAGGCTGCCGTTCTCCTGGACAGGTGTTCACCTCCGCACGGCCGGCGCGTCGGTGTTGCGGGCCCGGCTGACCGGGCTCGGGCCCGACACCGTGCGACTGTCCGCCTGGGACGCCGACGGCACGCCCGTCGTCGACGCCGACTCGGTGGTGCTGCGGCCGGTGTCCGACGCCCAGCTGCGCGACGCCGTGGCAGCGGACTCGTTGTACCGCGTCGAATGGCGTCCCACGACCGTCGTGTCTTCCACGCGGGGCACCACGCGGCGGCTGCCGGTCCAGCCCGCAGGTCCGCTGCCGCGCCGGGTGCGCGAGGGCCTGGCCTGGGCGCTGACCACCGTGCAGGACTGGCTGTCCGGCGAGCAGAGCGGTTGCCTCAGCATCGTCACCGGTTCCGACCCGGTCGGCGCTGCGGTGCAAGGACTTGTGCGCTCCGCACAGGCAGAGCACCCCGGCCGCTTCCAGCTGATCGAGGTCGACGGCAGTGCCGCCTCCAACGCACTGGTGCCCTCCCTGGCCGGTGCGGCGGAACCGCGGATCGCCGTGCGGGACGGCGCCGTGCTGGTGCCACGCCTCGCACGCCACACCGTCGCCCACGCCGCCTCCGACGTCAGGTGGAACGGGGGATCGCTGCTCGTCACCGGTGCCGGCGGCGTCGTCGGTTCCGCCCTGACGATGCACGCCGTGACCACCCACGGGGTCGGCGAGGTGGTCCTGGTGAGCCGTCGCGGCGAGCGGGCCGCCGGTGTCGCGCAGCTGGCCGAGCGGTTGCGCGCAATGGGTGTCGCTGTCACGGTCGAGGCTTGTGACGTGGGTGAACGCACGCAGGTGGCCGAGCTGCTGGCGCGAGTTCCGAACCTGCGCGGCATCGTCCACGCGGCGGGAGCGGTGGCCGACACGGTCGTCGAAAAGCTCACCACCGAAGGCGTCGAGGCCGTCCTGGCGTCCAAGGTGGACGCCGTCAGCCACCTGGACGAGCTGACCAGGGGACTGGACCTGGACTGGTTCGTCGTCTGCTCCTCGATCGCCGGGTGGTGGGGCACCGCGGGGCAGGCCAACTACGCCGCCGCGAACGCGTGCGTCGACGCGATGGTCCGCGAGCGTGCCGCCGCGGGGCTTCCGGCACTGGCACTGGCGTGGGGGCTGTGGGAGGAGCGCAGCGACCTCTCCGGGCACCTCGGTGACGCCGACCTCCAGCGGATGGCCAGGGTGGGAATCGCACCACTGTCCACAGCGGACGCCGTCGCGGCGTTCGGCGGTGCGTTGCGCTCGACCGAGCCGGTGCTGGCGCCCGTCCGCCTGGACCTCCGGTCCGTCACCGGACAGCCCGTGCCGCTGCTGGCCGACCTCGTCCGCACGCCGGTCGTGACCGAGCCCGCCGCGGCGGAACCGGAGCCCTCCGCGGACCTCGGTGAACTGACCGGCGACGAGCTGCGGGCAGAGCTGACCCGGCTGGTGCTCACCAGCGCCGCGGCCGCGCTGGGCCACGCCCGGCTGCGCGACGACCAGGTCGGACAGCCGTTCTCCGCGCTGGGAATGGACTCGCTGACCGCACTGGAACTGCGCAACCGCCTCCGCGAGGCGACCGGTCTGCGCCTGTCGCCGACCCTGCTGTTCGACCGGCCCAGCCCACTGGAAGTGATTGACCACCTCGTGGAAGAACTTTCGATCGAGAAGGACACCACTGTGACCCACGTGATCCAGCCGGCCGAACCCGACCCGGAACCCGGAGCGGCCGGGGACGACCCGGTCGTGATCGTCGGCATGGCGGCCCGCTTCCCCGGCGGGGTCAGCTCACCGCAGGAGCTGTGGGACCTGGTCGCCACCGGTACCGACGCGATCACGGCGTTCCCGGACAACCGCGGCTGGGACCTCGACACCCTCTTCCACGACGATCCCGCCCACCGCGGCACCAGCTACGCCCGTGAAGGTGGTTTCCTGCACGACGCCGCCGACTTCGACGCCTCGTTCTTCGGCATCGCGCCCCGCGAGGCGCTGGCCACCGACCCGCAGCAGCGGCTGCTGCTGGAGACCTCGTGGGAGGCGCTGGAGAACGCCGGCATCGATCCGCTGTCGCTGAAGGGATCCCGCACCGGCGTCTACGCCGGCGTGATGTTCCACGACTACTCCACCCGCGTCGGCGACGTCCGCGACATCCCGGACGGCATGGAGGGGATGCTGACCGTCGGCAGCCACGGCAGCGTCGCGTCCGGCCGCATCTCCTACGTCTTCGGCCTGCAGGGGCCCACGATGTCGGTCGACACCGCGTGTTCGTCCTCCCTGGTGGCCCTGCACCTGGCCACGCAGGCGCTGCGCACCGGCGAGTGCTCCATGGCGCTGGTCGGCGGTGTGGCGGTGATGTCCACCCCGGTCACCTTCGTCGAGTTCAGCCGCCAGCGCGCACTCGCCGCAGACGGGCGCTGCCGGTCGTTCTCCGCGGACGCGAGCGGGACCAGCTGGGCCGAAGGCGCGGGCATGCTCGTGGTGGAGCGGCTCTCCGACGCACGGCGCAACGGGCACCGGGTGCTCGCGGTGGTCCGCGGCAGCGCGGTCAACTCCGACGGCGCCTCCAACGGCCTCACCGCGCCGAGCGGCTCCGCTCAGCGCCGGCTCATCGAGCAAGCCCTGGCCGACGCGCGGCTGACCGCGTCCGACGTCGACGTCGTCGAGGCGCACGGCACAGGAACGCCCCTGGGCGACCCGATCGAGGCACAGGCCGTGCTCCGCACCTACGGCCAGAACCGCGACCGGCCGCTGTGGCTTGGTTCGCTGAAGTCGAACACCGGCCACACCCAGGCCGCCGCGGGCGTCGGCGGGATCATCAAAATGATCATGGCGATGCGGCACGGTGTCCTGCCGAAGACCCTCCACGTGAGCAAGCCCTCGCCGCACGCGGACTGGACCGCCGGATCGGTCGAGCTGCTGACCGAGGCGCGGCCGTGGCCGGAAGGAACCCGTCGAGCCGCGGTGTCGTCGTTCGGCATCAGTGGCACGAACGCGCACGTCATCCTCGAAAGCCCGGCGGAAGCGGCCGTCCCGGCGGCTGAGCCGCGGGCAGGGGCGATCACGCCGTGGGTGCTCAGCGCCAGGACCCCGGCGGCGCTGCGGGCGCAGGCGGCCAAGCTGGCGGACTTCCTCGACCGGGAGCCCGGCCACGACGACCGCGCGGTCGCGGCGGCCCTCATGAGGCGGTCGCGCTTCGACCAGCGTGCCGTCGTCCTCGGTGGCGATCGTGACTCGCTGCTGGCGGGCCTCACCGCCGCCGCACACGGCGACGACGCGCCGAACCTGGTGGTCGCGGCCGAGAAGCACGCGGGCGGGACCGCCTTCCTGTTCGCCGGTCAGGGCAGCCAGCGCGCCGGCATGGGACGGGAGCTGTACGAGGCGTACCCGCCCTTCGCGGCCGCGTTCGACGAAGCGGCCGAGGTGCTCGACCCGCTGCTCGGCGTCAGCCTGCGCGACCTGGTCTTCACCGGTGACAGCCTGGACCGGACCGAGCACGCGCAGCCCGCGCTGTTCGCGCTCGAGGTCTCGCTGTTCCGCCTGCTGGAGGCGTGGGGAGTGCGACCGGACCGCGTGGCCGGGCACTCCATCGGCGAGATCGCCGCGGCCCACGTGGCCGGCGTCATGTCGTTGCGCGACGCCGCGACGCTCGTCGCCGCTCGCGGCAGGCTGATGGGCGCACTGCCGGAAGGCGGGGTCATGGTCGCCGTGGAGGCTGCCGCCGCCGAGGTGACCGACCTGCTCGTCGGTCGTGAGCACGAAGTCGGGATCGCCGCGGTCAACGGTCCCAGGGCCGTGGTCCTGTCCGGCGCCGCCGCCGGAGTGCAGGCGATCGCCGAGCGGCTGCGGTCACGCGGCCACCGCACGAAGGCCCTGCGGGTCAGCCACGCGTTCCACTCGCCGCTGATGGGGCCGATGCTGAAGCGGTTCCGCGACGTCGTGTCCCGCATCGAGTTCTCGGCGCCGAGCATCCCGATGGTGTCGACGCTGACCGGCCAGGCCGCCGGCGCGGGCGACTTCACCACCGCGGAGTACTGGGTCCGCCACGTGCGCGAGTCGGTGAGGTTCGAGGACGCCGTGCGCGTGCTCGAAGCCGGTGGCGTCAAGACCTTCGTGGAGCTGGGCCCCGACAGCGTGCTCTCGGCGTCGGCGTCGGCGAGCCTGTCCTCGTCGGCCGTGACGCTGCCGCTGCTGCGCAAGGACCGCGTGGAGACACGAGCACTGCTGGACACCGTCGCGAAGCTGTTCGTCCGCGGCACCTCCGTCGACTGGCCGGCGGTCCTGGGCGAGGTCACGCTGCCGCACGTCGAGTTGCCCACCTACGCCTTCCAGCGGCAGCGCTTCTGGCTCGACACCCCGCGTGCCACCCGAGGCGTCACGGGTACCGGCCTCGACGCGGTCGGGCACCCGTTGCTGACCGCCTCGATGTCCCTGGCCGGCAGCGACACCACCGTCCTCATCGGACAGCTGTCCACCGCGCGTCCCGCCTGGGCCGGTGGCCACCGCGTCGGTGGTGCCGCGGTGGTGCCCGGCACGGCCCTGCTGGAGATGGCCGCCAAGGCCGGTGAGCAGGTCGGCTGCCCGCGGGTGGCGGAACTGCTCTTCCGGTCCGCGGTGGTGCTCTCGGCTGAAGGCACCCTGGACGTCCAGGTGGAGGTGTCCGCGCCGCAGGGTGACGGCAGCCGTGCCCTCGCACTGCACTCGCGGACCTCGGCCGACGCGCCGTGGACCGCGCACGCCACCGGTCGCCTCGTTCCGGGCGTGCCCGGTTCGGGGGAGAACCTGACCGAATGGCCGCCCGCGAACGCGGAGCCGGTCGACCTCGACGGGCTCTACTCCCGCCTCGCCGAGGACGGTCTGGACTACGGACCCGACTTCCAGGGCGTCCGCAGGGCCTGGCGTCGCGGCGACGACGTCTTCGCCGAGGTGACCCTGCCCGCGGCGGTGCGGGACGAAGCCGGCGACTACCTGGTCCACCCCGCGCTGCTGGACTCGGCGTTGCACCCGCTGGCGGCGGACGCGCTGCGCCTGCCGTTCTCCTGGGCGGGGGTGGAGGTGCACGGACCCGGTGCCTCGTCGCTGCGGGTTCGCCTGCGGAGCGTGGGGCAGGACTCGTTCGGCATCACCGCCTGGGACAACGTGGGCATGCCGGTCCTCTCCGCCGACGAACTCGTCGCGCGGCCGGTGGTACGTGAGCAGTTGCAGGTGATCGGTGCCGCACAGGCGCAGGAGACCCTGTTCCGCATCGACTGGAAGGCGCCGGAGAAGCTGTCCGGGCCACGAGGAACCGGGCACCTCACGCTGACCGTCGGCAACGGTGACCCCGCGGTGCCACTGCCGCGGCGCGTCCGGACCGCGCTGGACGCGGCACTGGCTTCCGTGCGCGGCTGGCTGGAGCGGGACCACGAGCCCGGTGCCCGGCTGGCCGTGCTCACCCAGGGTGCGGTGGACGGCGACCCGGTCGCGGCGGCGGTGTGGGGTCTGGTGCGCTCCGCGCAGACCGAGCACCCCGGCACGCTGCAGCTGATCGACCTCGACGGCAGCGCCGCGTCGGACAAGGCCTGGCGGGACCTGGTCGGCGCGGACGAGCCGCAGCTCGCTGTGCGCGGCGGGCAGGTCCGCGTGCCGAGGCTCGCCGGTGCCGGACCCGCCGGGGCGTCCACCCCCGAGTGGCGTGGTGGTTCGTTGCTCGTGACCGGTGCGGGCGGAGTCGTCGGCTCCGCGCTGACCCGGCACGCCGTGCGCGAGCACGGGGTTCGGGACGTGGTCCTGCTGAGCCGCCGAGGAGCAGACGCACCCGGCATGGCCCGGCTGTCCGCGGAACTGCGTGAGCTCGGCGCCTCCGTCACCGTGGAGGCCTGTGACGCGGCAGATCGCGAGCAACTGGCCGGGGTCCTCGCGCGGATCCCGTCGGACCGGCCGCTGGCCGGCGTGATCCACGCCGCCGGAACCTCGCGGGACGCGACGGTTCAGTCGCTCACCGCGGAGGCGCTGGAGGCCGTTCTGCCGGCCAAGGTGGACGCCGTGACGCACCTCGACGAGCTCACGAGGGACGCGGACCTCACCTGGTTCGTCGTCTGCTCCTCCGCTGCCGCCTGGTGGGGCACGGCCGGTCAGGCCAACTACGCCGCCGCCAACGCCTGCATCGACGCCATCGCACGGCGCAGGCACAACGCCGGGCAGCACGCGCTGTCGCTGGCGTGGGGACTGTGGGCCGAGCGCAGCGAGTTGTCCGGTCACCTCGACGAGGCGGACCTGCGCCGGCTCGCCCGGCTCGGGCTCAAGCCCCTGTCCACGGAGGACGCGCTGGCCACGTTCGACGTCGCGTTGCGCTCGAAGGAGCCGATGCTCGCCCCGATCGGGCTGGACACCCGTCAGCTCGTCGACAGCGAGTCGGCGCCGCTGACCCCGCTGCTGCGCGAGCACGTGAAGTCGCGTCCGGCGGTGGAATCGGCGCCCGTGCCGTCCATCAGGGGCGAACTGGCGGGCAAGGACGAAGGTGCCCAGGAGGCCTTCCTGCGCGACCTGGTCTGCGGGCTGGTGTCCCAGGTGCTCGGCTTCGCGAGCGCGGGCGAGGTGGAGGCCGACCGCGGCTTCTTCGAAATCGGGTTCGACTCGCTCACGGTGCTGGAGCTGCGCAACAGCATCGAGAAAGCCACGGGGCAGTCGGTGCCGCCCACGGCGATCTTCGACCACTCCACGCCGGGTGCCCTCGCGAAGTACCTGCGGATCCACCTCGGCGGCGCACAGGAGGCGGAGCGACCGCACGAGGTGGGGAGGCCTTCGCTGGCCGGGACGACGGTGCTGCTGACCGGTGCGACGGGCGGTCTCGGGCGGCTCTTCGCCAGGGAGCTCGCCGAGGCCGGGGCGAACCTGGTCCTGACCGGACGCGACCAAGCCGCGCTCGACGAGCTGGCGGGCTCCATCGGCGCACCTTCTCTGGCGCTGGTGGCCGACGTCACCGACGGCACGGCGCTGACCCGCGCCGTCGAGCGGGCGGAGCAGGAGTTCGGCTCGGTCGACGTGCTGATCAACAACGCCGGTGTCGGCGGTCCGGCCGGGCCCCTGTGGGAGGTCGACGAGGACCACTGGTGGCAGGCGATGGAGGTGAACGTGCGCGGAACCATGCGCGCCTGCCGGGCGGCGTTGCCGGGCATGGTGGAGCGCGGACGCGGACGAGTGATCAACATCGTGAGCTCGGCCGGAAAGCACCGCTGGCCCAACGTCTCCGGCTACTCGGTGTCCAAGGCCGCCGCCATCAAGCTCGGTGAGAACCTCGCGCCGGAGCTGGCGGGCACCGGGGTGTCGGTGCTCAACTACCACCCCGGCCTGATCGACCTCGGCCTGACCCGCAGGCAGCTGGAGGCCGGGAAGACCGGCGACCGCCACGTCGACGACGTCGGTGCGTGGATGGCCGACCAGCGCGACAGCGGCCGGTTCACCACGCCCGAGGACTCCTCGGAGATGCTCGTGCGGCTGGTGGCCGGTGAGGCGGACGCGTTGTCCGGCAGCTACCTGACCCCGGAGGACGACCTGGGCCGCCTGCTCGGCGGCTGATCGGGTGCCCGGACCGCGCCACCGCGCGGTCCGGGCCCCTCCCCGAGCTCAACCGGCTCGGCGCCGACGACGGTTCGGCTTCACGGCAACAAAGATCGGAAGAGGGAGATCATGGCGAACGTCGCCCAAGGCGGCCGCTGGGTGAGGAAGTTCCGCGCCACGTCCGAAGAAGCTCCGCAACTGGTGTGCTTCCCGTACGCGGGCGGCTCCGCCGGGTGGTTCACCAGGCTCCGCATGGACCTCGCCGGCGAGGTCCAGCTGTCCGCGGTCCAGTACCCGGGCCGGCTGGACCGCCTCCGCGACCAGCCGATCGACGACCTGCACGTGCTGGCGGACGAGGTGTTCGCGGTGCTGGACAAGGACCGGCCGCTGGCGCTCTTCGGGCACAGCATGGGCGCCGTGGTGGCGTTCGAGGTCGCGCGACGGCTGCAGGCCGCCTCCGTCCCCGTCTCACACTTCTTCGCGTCCGGCCGGGCGGCGCCGCACCTGCAGCGCAACGCGGGGGTGCACCTCATGTCCGACGACGACATGGTCAGGGTGATCGAGTCGCTGGGTGGCGTCGAACCGGGCGTGCTGAGCAACGCCGAACTCCGCGCGATGGTGCTTCCCGTCGTGCGCAACGACTACCGGGCGATCGAGACCTACACGTGCGACCCTTCCGCGTCGATCACCGCGCCGATCACCGTTCTGGCCGGCACCGACGACCCGATCGTGCCACTGCCGGACGCGAGCGGATGGGCGCGGCACACCACCGGGTCTTTCGCCGTGGAGAAGCTTCCCGGGGGCCACTTCTTCCCGGTGGACCACTGGAGGACCATCGCGGACCTCGTGCGGCGCGAACTCTGCGGCGAAGACGCAGCCGCAGGAGCCTGACCGGTGTGCTGCTGTCCACAAGGGACAGGACCTGCGTGGACGGTGTGACGCACAGGTCGGGTTCGTCGTGGCACGTCTCGGGCACCACGGGGGAGCGCAGTGCCCGATGTGCCGTCCCGCGGAGGCGTCACCTCCGCGGGACGAAGCCCGCCAGCGCGGAGGACAGCTGGGTCCGGCGGCGCACGCCGAGCTTGCGGTAGATGTTCGTGAGGTGGAACTCGACGGTGCGGCGCGAGACGCTCAGCTTGTGCGCGATCTCGTCGTTCGAGTCCCCTTCGACCACCAAGGTGGCGACGCGGTACTCGTGCGGCGTCAGCGCGAGCACGCTGAGCCGGGAGACGGGTGGCGGGACGTTCGTCGGTTCGGAGGAGTGCGGGACCGGTGTGCGCGGTGTGCCTGCGGAGGTCAGGCCGGCGAGCCGTTCTCCGGGCTCCACGACGACGCCGCACTCCTCGCCGATCTTCCTCGCTTCCTCCAGGTGTTGCCGGGCGGCGTCGTGCTGTCCCTTCTCCCACCGGGCCGCGGCGAGCTCCAGCAGTACCTGTGCGTGCAGCATCCGCGCGGGAGACCGGCGCAGCACCGAGTCGGCCTCCGTCAGCCACGGGGTGGTGGCGGCGCCGCCGGTCACGATGCCCACGGTCAGCAGCGCACGGCCGATCACGCTCGGCGCACCCCACTCCCGTGCCAGTTTCAGCTCCTCCAGCGCCAGGTCGAGAGCGGGCTTCGGTTGTCCGAGCCGGAGGTGCGCCAGCGCCGCGTAGGACCGCCAGGGGCGCAGCGTCGGGCTGGGCCGGCCCCACGCCTGGAACCGCTCGCCGCACTCGAGCTGGTCGGCGAGCGCTCCTCCGTTGTCGCCGAGCTCCATGCGCACCGCGCCCCTGGCGTGCAGGAGCACGGTGTGGTGCCAGGTGTGCGGCAGCTCCCTGGTCCTGTGGAACGGCATGAGCGCGTTCTCCGCCGCGCTGACGTCGCCCAGCGCCAGCAGAGTGCGGACCTGGGCGTCGATGGCGTAGACCTGTCCGAAGTGGTCCTCGGGCAGCTTCGCCGTTTTCGCTGCGGACAACGCGAGCTCCGCGTCCGCGACCGCCTCCGCGAAGGACCCGCGGTGGTGGTGCGCCCGCGACCGGAGGACGTGGCCGAGCAGCGTGATCAGCGTCAGCCCCTCCCGGCGGGCCTCGTCCAGGATCTCGTCGCAGTACCGCATCACGAGGTCCACCTCGTCGGCGCGCAGCAGGGAGTTCAGCACTCCGACCATCAGCTGCGGCTGTTGCAGGATGGAGGTCGCACCACCGGACAGCGCCGCGAGCGCCGCCTTCCGGCACGTGGGCAGGTCGACGCCCCGGCTGCTCGAGTCTTCGGCGACCAGACCCGCGAGCGCGCGGCCGCGCGCGTCACCGCGGCGCCACTCCTGCTCGTCGAACTGGCGGAAGTCCACCTGCCAGGCTTCCGGGTCCCGGGACGGCACGGTGACCCTCTCCAGCAGCCGCAACATGTCGACGGCCGCCGGGATTTCCGGGCCGATCTCGGCGATGGTCCGGCGCAGCACCTCGCTCGCGTCGTCGTACGCGCCGTCGAAGTAGAAGATCTGGGAGAGTCGGCAGGCGACCGTCAGCACCGTCTCCGGGTCGTCCAGCCCTGTCATCCCCTCCTGGATGTGCACCACGGCCATCCGCGGGTCGAAGTAGACCTCGGCGAGACCGAGCTGCAGCAGCAGACTCCTCCTCTCGGCGGTGGAGAGGTTCTCGGCGAGGGCCCTGGTGAGGAGCTTCGCGCCGAAGCGGGCATCGCCCTCGGCGATCACGGTGTTGGCGGCGGCGCGCAGCGCTTCCACCGCCCAGACGCCCAACCGGGTGGGCGTTTGCAGGACGTGGCGTGCCAGCAGGAGAGCGGGGGCTCGCGTGTGGTGCAGGAACCGCGCGGCCTTGGCGTGCATCTCCTCGCGCTCCCAGTAGCCGACCGCGCTGTCGATCGTGTTCCTGATCACCGAGTGCGTGAACGTCAGCTTGCCCTCCGGGGTGAGCACCCCCATCCCTTCCAGCTGCCGCACCCGATCGGCGACCTCCTCGGTGCCGACGCCCATGACAGCGTTCAGCAGGTCCAGGTCGTCGGGCTCCACGACCGCGATCACCTTGGCGATCTCGACGAGGTCGGGTGCCTGGCGGTTGAGCCGCGCGAGCATCGAGTGGCCGAGCTTCTCGGATTCGGGGCGGAGCAGGTTGCTCACGGCGTCCTCGTCCGGCGGTACCGATTTTTCCCGCATCAGACCCAGGATGTGCCGCGTCACCGTGGGGCAGCCGCCGGTGGCGTCGAGGAAGGACTGGGTGAACTTCTCGTCCGGTGTGCGGCCGAGCACCTGCTCGGTGAGCTGCGTGAGCTGCTGGGCGGTGAAAACCTCGACCCTCATGCGTTCGGTGTAGAGCTCCAGCTCCGCGATCAGCAGTGGATCGGTCGGCCGGAGACCGGGCGTGCGGGTCAGCAGGATCGCGATCGGGAGCCGGACGACGCGGTGGACGAGGTAGTTCAGCCAGCGCAACGACTGCACGTCCGTCCACTGCACGTCGTCGATGATCAGGCAGAGCGGTGCGCACTGTGCGAACTCGGCCACGAAGCGGTAGATGTCCTGGACCGCCCGGTTGACCTGCGACTCCTCCAGGTCGTCCACCTCGGCGGTGAGGTGCCCGGCGATCAGGTCGTACCCGTGCGGTGCGGCTTCGGCGTGCCCGCAGGGAGTCGCTTCCTCGCGCAGGTGGCCGAAGAGCTGCTGGACGACCGCGAAGGGCGTTTCCCCCTCCATCGGTGATGGTTTCGCCCGGCACACCACGAACCCGCGCTCGTGGGCCAGATCGCACGCCGCGTCCAGGAGGGCGGTTTTGCCGACGCCGGGCGTGCCCTCCACCAGGATCGTGACGGGTATCGCGCCCTTCGCTGATTCGAGAGCATCGACGATCCGTTGCAACTCCGCACCGCGACCAACGAGATCGGCACTGCTGCCCGGATGTTGGTATGCGTGGGCGACCATTTGTGCGCTCCGTAGTTGTAACTAAGCCATTCGGGTGGTTGTGTCTCAACTCGGCTTATTGGGCTCCTATTGATTCCACGTTACGGATACCCGTCCGGTCAAGTTGTTCACCCAGTTGCGGCAAAAGACTTGTTGTCGATGAATCCGCAGGTGAGAACCGTTCGTGTTCGCTCGGGGCGTCGACAACGTCGTACCCGGGCGCGAGTGACGTCGAGATTTGTCACACCACGCCGCAAAATATCTCGACCGGGCAAAAACCGGGCATGGAGTCGCACGGGTCCATACCAACTATGTCGCACGGGCCCGTACAAACGTCGCCGCACGGGTCCGCGCAAACAGGATTGAATGGGGCCGTACAAACGATGCTCCGATTTCTGATCCATGAACGACGGTGCGCATCGTCAGCAGGGTCGGCTGATCGGTCGCGGCATCAGGCGATCGGGGAGTGGGATCACCCAAGTGGCGGGTCTGCGCTGCGGACAACCGTAGTGTCTTGTTCGACGATCGGCGATCTACGTCACTCCTCCGTGGTGGGTGAGCTGGCGGTTCGCCTTCCGGCGAGGGCGGCGCGATGGCGTTGTCGCTGGTGAGCATTCCACAGCCGGGGAGTGATCGTCGCGACAGTGGAGTCCGTCGAGCGGACTGCGGACTTCCGCAGTCCGCTCGACGGCGAGCTGTCTAGCCTCGTTTGCGTTCCCAGCCGGAGGGTGATCGGACCTTTGAAGATCCGCCGGCGGACGACTCGCGGTGTCCTCGGCTGTTCCGCCGGGTGGTGCGGTCGGTGTCGTCCAGTGGGTGCGGTGGAAGGTCGCAGGTCGCTCCGTCCTCACCATTTCGTCGCACCGGATGAAATGTCGTTCGCGGCGATGACGCCGCAGCACGGTCGCGCGGAGGCGGGAGCCTGAGGTCGTCGAGGATTTCGGCGACGTGCGGCCTCTGGATCGGGCTGGTCGATGCGGAGAAATTCATCGAAACGACCTGAAGAGTTCCTCCTGTGCAACGAACATCGAGGTGGATCGGCAGGGCAGGCCGAATCCTCCGGCGCCGTGAACGGTGGCATGCGGAGGTCGGAGACGACGAGAACAGATTGGCGATGACGGACAGTGATCACTGTTTTTCCGGCAGGTGCGTTCCGGTCGTCGGGACTTCCGCCGGTGTTCTCGCCTGAACCGGCGGCAGCCTGCGGTGAGAGTACTCGGCGCAGACGGCGAGAAGTGGACCGATCCGCCAGCCGGAACGCGTGCTCGTGGCGGCACGCGCACCGCTGACATTCTGTCGGCCGAGCGGTCCTCCGGCCTCGCCCGAAGCCGGCCCCGTCCCCTCCGCGGTGCTCCGAAATCCGTTCTCCGCTCCACCAAAAGGGATCTCATCGTGCCTTCTTCGTCGTCTTCCGAGCCGGTCTTCCTGTTCCCCGGACAGGGCGGGTACCTGCCCGGTGGCCTTTCGCGTGTGTGCGCCGACCGTCCACTGCCGGCTGTCGCCGGTCAGGTGGACGCGATCTCGCTGCGGTACGGCGGCCCCACGATCTCCACGCTGCTGGAGAGCGCGGACGCGCCGACCCTGGACGTGCTGCTGGCCAGTGACGTCCCCGCGCTGAGCCTGGCCATCTTCGCCACCGAACTGGCGGTCCTGGACCTGGCCCGCGAGCTCGCCGGCGTCACACCGGGTCTCGTGATCGGCCACAGCTTCGGCGAGTTCGCCGCGCTGACCGCCGCGGGAGCGCTCAGCCTGGCGGACGGGGTCCGGCTCGTGATCGCGCGTGACCGCGCGCTGCGCGCTTCGCCCGACGCCGAGGGCGGAATGGTCGCGCTGCGCGTCGGACGTCAGCGGGCGAACGCCGTCGTCGGCTCACTGGCTGACCGCGGCCTGGCCGTCGCGGCCCACAACGGGTACGACCAGGTCGTGGTCTCCGGTCCGCACGAGTCGCTGGACCGGCTGACCGCCCTGGCCGGCGTGCTCGGGATCGAGGCGACGCGCCTGCGCGTCCCGTACCCGTTCCACAACCGGCTGCTGGCGGCGGCGAACCGGTTGTTCGAGGCGGAGGTGGCCGAGGTCCGGGTGCGGGCCCCGCGGGTGCCGATGTACTCGCCGGTGCTGGGCCGTTACGTCGAGACCGAGCAGGACAGCCGCGAGATCCTGACCAGCCACCTCGAACGGGAGGTCGGCTTCCTGCCGGCTCTGGTGTCGGTGCGGGGTGACGGGTACACCCACTTCCTCGAGTGCGGTGCGCGTGCCGCCCTGACCGACCTCGTGAGCGCGTGCCTGCCCGGCGTGCAGACCGCGGCACCGTTGCGGCAGCGCCGGACCCTCGACGAACTGCGCGGCGCATTCGCCGTGTCCTCCAGCCCCGAGGCCGGTTCGCCGGCGACGCAGGCCGGCTCGAACGGATCGCCGGTGACGCAGGCCGGGTCGGGCGCGTCTCCGGTCGCGAGCGCCGGGTCGAACGGGTCGCCGGTCGCGAGCGCCCGAACGGACGCGGCGCCGGTCGAACCTGCCCGATCGGGCACGCAGCAGGTCGCCGTGCCCGCCGCTGCCGTCCCCGCGACAGCACCCGCGCCCGCTGAACCCGCGCCCGCTGAACCCGCGCCCGCTGAACCCGCGCCGTCCGGAGGCGCGGACGTGCCGGGCTTGGTGGACGAGCTGCGCACCCTCTACGCCTCCGCCGTCGGCTATCCGGAGGAAGTGTTCGAGGCCGAGATCGAACTCGAGGCGGACCTGGGCATCGACTCCATCCGGCAGACCGAGCTGCTCCAGCGGGCCCGCCAGAAGTACGACCTCCCCGAGGCCGACATCCGGATCACCGACTACACCACCCTGGAGTCGATCGCCGAGCTGCTCACCCAGCTCGGGGCTGGCCGGGTGAAGGCGTGAACAGTCCCCGTACCGGTGCTTTCGCCGACCGGATCTGCCTGGTGACGGGAGGATCCAAGGGGCAGGGCCGGGCCATCGCGCGCGAGCTGGCCCGAGGTGGCGGCCATGTGATCGTGAACTGGTTCCACGACATCGACGCCGCGCGGCAGACCGTGGCGGACATCCTCGCGGAAGGCGGTTCCGCGGAGCACCTGCGGGCGAGCGTGGCCAAGCAGGACGCGGTCGAGGAGATGTTCGCCGACGTCGCGCGTCGGCACGGGCGGCTCGACGTGCTCGTCAACAACGCCGCGCGCGGGGTGTTCGAGCCCGGTCACGTGCTGACCGACCGCGACTGGGAAAGGGCGATCGACACCAACGTGCACGGCCCGCGCCGGTGTTGCCGTGCCGCCTTCCCGCTCATGAAGGACCGCGGCGGCGCGATCGTGAACCTCGGTTCGATCGGCACCAGCGTCGTCATCGACAACTACAGCTGCGTGGCGGTGTGCAAGGGCGCCCTCGAGCAGCTGACGAAGTACCTGGCCGTGGAGTTCGGGCCGCACGGCATCCGGGTGAACATGGCGTCTGCGGGAATGCTCGTCAGCAAGACCGTGGAGTTGTTCCCCCGCAGCGAAGAGGTCCTGGAGGCAACGGTCGCGGGCACCCCGCTCGGCCGCCTGGGCACGGTCGAGGAACACGCGAAGCTCGTCGCCTTCCTCGCCTCGCCGGAAGCGTCGTGGATCACGGGGGAGAACGTCGTCAACGACGGCGGGATCCGGCTGGGCGGTGCGCTGATCCGCGCCGGCGGCACGTGGGGCGACGCCCCGCGGCCCGTCGCGGACGTCGTCGAGCCCGGCACGTCGGACGCGCCGGTTCACCGCGCACCCGCCCACACCTCGGACAGCGCGCCCGCCCGCACCTCGGACAGCGCGCCCGCCCGCACCTCGGACAGCGCGCCCGCCCGCACCTCCGACCGGGCGGCGGAACCCACTTCGGGGCCTGCGGAGGACGACGGTGCCATCGCCGTGGTCGGGATGGGACTGGTCGTTCCCGGCGCGGAGTCGCCCGAGCAGTTCTGGGAACTGCTGCGCGCCGGCGAGCCCGCGTTCAGCGAACCGGGGGACCGCTACCCGCTCGACACCTTCTGGGCCGCCGATCCGGGCGACCGCGACCGCACCTATGCGCGCACCGCGGGATTCGTCCGGATGGGACGGCACGAGGACGTCGCTCCCGACGCCAGCCTCTCGTCGTCCTGGCTGCGCCACGCCCTCGGGCAGGCGTTGCCGGACGGTTCGTCGTCCCGCTCCTCGCTGTTCATCGGTGCCTGCTCCGACGGCGATCAGCACTTCGAGCAGGCGATGGTGGTCGAGGGGTACGCCCGCATGCTCGCCGAGGCCTGGCCGACGCCCGCGGGCCCGGACGCGGAACGGCTGCGCTCCCTGCTGCGGGAGCGGTACCGGCTGGCCGCGGGCAGCCCCGAGAACCACCTGCCGGACGGGGTCGTCCGCAACGCGGTGCGAGGCCTGCTGCCGGACACCACGCCCGTGACGATCGTGGACACCGCGTGCTCCTCGTCGCTCTACGCCATCGACCTGGGCGTGGCCGCTCTCCAGGAGGGCAGCACCGACCTGGCGCTGTGCGGGGGCTACTTCATGGTCACCCCGCGGTTCAACGTGCTGTTCAGCAAGCTCGGCGGCCTCAGCCGCCGGGGAGCGGTCAACGCGTTCGACGGTTCCGCGGACGGCACGCTCTTCTCCGACGGTGCGGCGGTCGTGGCACTGCGACGGCTGGGTGACGCCCGGCGCGACGGCCAGCAGGTGCTCGGTGTGCTGGCGGGGTTCGGTGCCGCGGCCGACGGCCGGGGCAAGGCCATCGCCGCCCCCAACCGCCGCGGGCAGGAACTGGCGATCGCACGCGCCGGGTACGGGCAGGAGCGCGCACCGGTCTGGGTGGTCGGGCACGGTACGGGCACCAGGGCGGGCGACGAGGTCGAGCTGACCGCGCTGAACCGGTCGGCGGACGGCCGGGAGGTGTTGTGCACCAGCAACAAGTCCTTGATCGGGCACACGGGGTGGGCCGCGGGCGCGGTGTCGGTGATCCACGCGCTGCTCGCCCTGCGCCACGGTGTGATCCCCGCGCAGCGGCCACAACCCGGCGCGGCGGCGACCGCGGAACACGTCACCGTCCCCACGCGGGACACGCCGCTGCCCGCCGGACCGCGCCTGGTCGGCGTCTCCGGGTTCGGGTTCGGCGGGACCAACGGGCACCTGCTGCTGGCTGACGAGCCCGGTCCGGGCGAGTCCGCCCCTGCCGCGCGGCCGGCGGCGAAGGACGAGCGCATCGTCCTGGTCGCGTGGAGCGCCCACCTGCCGGGCGCACCGGCCTCGGCCGACGTCGCGGCGCGCCTGAGCGAGGGGCGTGCGCCCGCTGACAACGCCGGTTTCCCGATGCCCTACCCGGCGCCGGAGTGGAAGGTGAGCAGGCTGCCCGCCGCGGTGTCGGACGCCATCGACCGCACCCAGCTGATGGCGCTGGACGTGGCCGAGCGCTTCCTGGCCGAACACGGGCAGCTGTGGGAGGGTCGCGAGGAGACCACCGGCGTCATCGCCGCGCACTACGGACCGACCCTGTCCTGGTACCAGTCGGCGCTGCGCTGCTACGCCGACGACCTGCTCGCCGTGGCGCCGGGTGAGCTCGACGCGGGCGAGTTCACACAGGCCGCGCAAGCCGCCGGTCGCGTGGTGAGGGCAGGAGCCCCCGAGTCCACCCCGGACACCCAGCCCGGTCTGATGGGCAACGTCATCGCTTCGCGCATCGCCAACCGCTACAACCTCAACGGCGCGGTGCAGCTCGCCGACGCCGGACCGGACGCCACCGCGCACGCGGTGCAGACGGCGGTGCGGCACCTCCGCGGCGGAGCGCTGGACCTGGCGCTCGTGCTCAGCCTGAACGGCAACAGCACCGACGAACTGCGCACCCTGCTCGGTCGCGGCCCTCTCGGCGAAGGCGCCTTCCTGTTCGCCTTGGCACGGGAGAGCACCGCGGCGGCGGCCGGGTGGCCCGTGCTCTGCCAGGTCTCGGTCGCCACCGGCGGCGCCGGAGCCCGAGCCCCACGGCCGCTGGACTACCTCGGCGCCAACGGCGCGTGCGACCTCATCGGCGAGCTCGCCCGGCTGGGGGAGAAGCCCCACGTGATCGCTGCCGGCACTTCGGCACCCGGGATCGTGCTGACACCACACCGGCCCACCCGGTCGGCGCCGCGCAACGAGCGCTACGTCTGCACCTACGTCGAGGAACCCGCTTCCGACGCCGAGTGGACCACCGCTCCCGGTCCGGACTGGCTCGTCGTCGTGCAGCCCGGCTGCGAGGAGTCGGTGCCCGCACAGGTGCGCGAGTCCGGTGCCCACGTCCACGTGCTGGACGAGACCGCACCGGTCGAAGCCCAGTTCCCCGACGCCGCGACGGGCGCGGGCCGGTTCAGCCACGTCCGCCTCTTCGCCTCCACCGGCGGGTCGGCGCCCGGCGAGGCCGTTCCGGAGGGGACCCTCCGCGCGCACGAAGCGCTGTTCCTCGCGGCGAAGTCCTGCCGCGACCGGATCGACGCCGGTGGCTCGCTCGGCGTGCACCTCGTCGACGAGCTGCGCAGCGGTGTCCCGCACGCCTCCGCCGGGCTGTTCACCGGCATCGTCAGCAGCCTCGCCTGGGACCTCCGCGGGGCGCGGCTGGCCGTGGTGATCAGCTCGGAGACCGGCGGCTGGGACACCCTGAACCGGGAACTGGCCGGCTACCGCGGCTACCCGGCGGTGATCCACCACGACGGTGTGCGGCTGCGCACCAAGCTGGTGCCCGCACCGCTCGACCTGACCTCGAACGTGTCGCCGCTGCGGCCGGGATCGGTGGTCGTGGTCACCGGCGGCGCGCGGGGGATCACGGCGGCCTGCGCCAAGGAGCTCGCCTCCCGGACGCCGTTGCGGTTGTGGCTGCTGGGCTCCTCGCGACTGCAGGACGTGCCGGAGGACCTGCTGCACGCGGGTGACGAGCAGCTCCCGGGTCTGCGGGCGGAGTTCCTCAAGGCCGAACGCGCCCGCACCCCCGGTGCCTCGGTGCGAGAGGTCATGGCCCGGTTCGACCGCCTGCTCAACGCCCGTGAATCGCAGCGGAACCTGCGGGAACTGCGCGCGCTCTGCGGCGAGGACGCGGTCGACTACCTGAGCTGCGACCTCACCGACGCCGAGGCCGTCCGCTCGGCCGTCGAGACGATCCGGCAGGTCACCCCGAACGTCGACCTGCTCGTGCACGGGGCCGGGCTGCACAACGGCGGCGACATCTCCCGGCTGACGGTCGACGGGCTGCGGAACATCCGCGGGGTCAAGGTCGACGGGTACCGCAACCTCAAGGCGGCGTTCGGCACCGCCCAGCCCGCCCAGTGGTGCAACTTCGGCTCGGTGGCCGGACTCGTGGGCCTGCCCGGCGAGACCGACTACGCGCCCGGCAACGACTTCCTCCACGGCGCGGCCCGCCAGGCGGCACTGGTGCGCGGTGCGGACGAGCGCACGCTGATCTGGCCCATCTGGGCGGAGATCGGCATGGGCGGGTCGGAACTCATGCAGGGCAACAACGAACGAGCCGGGATCATGGCTCCGCTCGCCCCGTCCGAGGGCGTCCGGCACCTGGCCGCCGAGCTGAGCACGCCGTCGGTGGCGCAGCCGCTGGTGGCGTTCCTCAACGCGAAGGAACGCGCGACGTTCGGCGAGCAGTTCCCCGGTTTCGTGCACCCGGTGCCGGAACGCACCCGGTGGATGCTCGGCACGCCGCACCGCATCACGCGCGGCACCACCCAGTGGCTGCTGGACCTCGGCGAGCGCACCGCGGGTTTCCTGGTCGACCACACGGTGAACGGCAAACCGACCATGCACGGCACCGGTCTGGCCACCATCGCGGCCGAAGCGGCGACCGCGGTGGTGCCCGGCCTGCCCGTCCGCACCCTGGAGAACCTGCGGTTCTCGGCGTTCGTCGCGCCGAAAGCCGGGCCGGGCAACCCGTACCGGGTGACGGCGCGGCCGGACGGCCCCGACCGCGTGCACGTCCGGATCACCAGCGACGTGGTGGACCGGCGTGGCCGGGTGCTGCGCGCGGACCGCCAGCACTTCGCGTGCGACGTGGTGCTGGGTGCCCTTCCGGTTCCCCCGCTCGCCAGGAACGTCGTCACCGACCGGCCGTCGGAGGACCCGTACTACCGCGATGACAGCGCCGTCGTCCTGCGCGGGGTCTACCAGGCGAGCACCGACGGCAGGGAAGGTCCGGACGGCACCAGCTCCCGCTGGGTGCTGGTGCCGCCCACGACCGAAGCCGACCACGCGCTCCTGGAGAACCCACCGGTTCCCACGGTGATGCTGGACGCACTGGCCCGGACCCGGTTGCTGCGCACCGACGGCAACGGCGTCCACCTGGTCGCGGTGCCCCGCTTCATCGACCGCATCGAGTTCTTCACGACGGGCAGCGACGCGGCGGTGAGCAAGTCCCACCCGGACGGCATCCTGCTCATCCACGTCGACGACGCGAACGTCGAAGAGGCGGTGAACGCGGACGGCCGGGTCCTCATCCGGATCTCCGGCTGCGAGACGTTCGACGTCGGCGACACCAGCTGAGCGGTGACGGCCCCGATCACCGCGATCGGGGCCGCCACGGCACCCGGCCCGAACCGGGTGCACGGCTCCCACCGGCCCGGCGACTGATGTCGTCGCGCCGGTGGGCTCCGCGCTCGTCATCACCGCCCGGCCGCATCCGCTGCGGCCGGCTCCTGGAGCTGGCTGGGAGATCTTGTGACATGCAGGCGGCCTGACCGAAATCTGTGAGGTAGAAATGACGCGTTTGAACGTTGGCAACCCCGGCAACGATGTCGCCGTCGTGGGTCTGGGCATGAGGCTGGCCGGTGGCATCTGCGAACCGGCGGACTTCTGGGCCGGTTTGATCGCGGCACGCAGTGAGGTCGGGGACCTTCCCCGCGATCGGTGGTCGTCGTACCCGGCACACGGTCCCGCGGCCGCCGCCGCGGTGAACCGAGCCGTCAGCCGTGCCGCCTACTTGGAGGACGCGGCGAGCTTCGATGCCGAGTTCTTCGGGGTCACACCCAGAGAAGCGGTTCTGATGGACCCGCAACAGCGCCTGGTGCTGGAAGTGGTGTGGGAAGCGCTCGAACACGCCGGGATCCCGCCTCTGTCGCTCGCCGGCAGCAACTCCGCCGTGCTGATCGGCGTCGGCGGTGGTGAGTACGGGCAGATGCTGCTGAACGACCCCGAGCGGATCGGTCCGTGGAGCAGCATCGGCGGCGCCTACTGCGCCGTCGCGAACCGGGTTTCGTACTTCCTCGACCTGCGCGGTCCCAGCCTGGCGCTGGACTCCGCGTGCTCGTCCTCGCTCGCGGCGATCCACTTCGGACGGCAGGCGCTGCTGTCCGGGGAGTGCGACGTCGTGATCGCGGGCGGGGTGAACCTGATCGCCGCACCCGCGCAGACCCTGTCACTGGGGGCGTCGGGAGCGTTGTCGGCCGACGGCAGGAGCAAGCCGTTCGCGGCCTCGGCCAACGGGTACGGGCGAGGCGAGGGCGCCGGCGTCGTGGTGCTCAAGAGGCTGGACCACGCCCGGCGCGACGGCAACAACGTCCTGGCCGTCGTTCGCGCGAGCGCGGTCCGGCAGGACGGCCGCACCAACGGGATCATGGCGCCCAACGGCGTCGCACAGCAGGAAATGCTCCGATCCATGTACGCCGGGGCCGGCATCGATCCGTCCGCTGTGGACTACCTGGAAGCGCACGGCACCGGTACCCCTCTCGGTGATCCGACGGAGGTGGCCGCGGCCGCCTCCGTCCTCGGTGCCGGCCGGGCGCCGGACTCGCCCCTGCTCATCGGGTCGGTGAAGGGCAACGTGGGGCACCTCGAGGCGGGCGCCGGGGTGGTCGGCATCATCAAGACGGTGCTGGCCATGCGTGCCGGTGTCCTGCCGCCCACGGTGGGCGCGCGGGACGGTGTCAATCCCGCGGTCGAGGCGGAGCGGTCGGTCAAGGTGGTGGCCGAGCCGACCGCCTGGCCAGAGGTCGCCGGAAAGCCGAAGATCGCCGGGGTGTCCAGCTTCGGCTACGGGGGCACCATCGCGCACGTCTGCCTGGCAGAGGGCGACCCGCTGGAACCGCACGAGGAGCGGGACGCCACCGACGCCCCGTCCCTGCTCGTCCTGTCCGCCGCCACCCAGGAGGCGCTCGCGCCGACGGCGTCCAGGCTCGCGGACGCGCTGGAGACGGGGGAGCAGGACGTCGACGCGGTGGCGGCCACGCTGGCGCTGCACAGGTCGCACCTGCCGTGGCGGACCGCCGTGGTCGCCACCGATCGCGCCGAGGCGGTCGACCGCCTCCGGGCGTGGTCCGCGACGGAGAAGGTGCCGGGGGTGGTGCACGGCCGGGCGACCGAGGAGGCCGCCGGACCGGTGTTCGTCTTCTCCGGGCACGGTTCCCAGTGGGCGGGCATGGGACACGAGTTGCTCCGCTCGAGCAAGCCGTTCGCGGCCCTGTGCGAGCGGCTCGACCCGGTCTTCCGCGAGGAGGCCGGGTACTCGCTGATCACCGAGATCGACGAAGGGGACTGCACGCGCACGGACCGCATCCAGGCGACGCTCTTCGCCATGCACCTGGGCCTCGCCGAGGTGTGGCGGTCCTGGGGCGTCGAACCGGTGGCGGCACTCGGTCACTCGATGGGCGAGATCGCCGCGGCGGTGACCGCGGGCGTGTGGAGCGCGGAAGACGCCGCCCGGTTCGCCTGCCGCCGCGCGGCGCTGCTCGACACCGTGGCGGGACGCGGTGCCATGGTCCTGCTCGACGTGCCGTTCGACGAGCTGGAGGAACGTCTCGCGGGCAAGTCCGGCCTGACGGCGGCGATCGAACCGGCCCGCGGCTGGTCCGTGCTGGCGGGCGACGTGGCCGCGGTGGAGGAGTACGCGACCGTGCTGGCCGGCGAGGGCCGCGTGGTGCGCCGCGTGGCCTCCGACGTCGCTTTCCACAGCTCGCACATGGACGAGCTCGTCGACGACCTCGGCGCCGCCGTGCACGGGCTGTCGATCGGCCCGGCGTCGTTGCGGCTGTACGGCACGATCCTGGACGACCCGCGGTCCGACGCGCCACGGGATGCCGCCTACTGGCAGCAGAACCTCAGGCGCCCCGTGCGGTTCGCGGCGGGCGTGGAAGCCGCGGTCCACGATGGACACCGCCACTTCCTGGAGATCGCACCGCACCCCGTCGTCGTCCACAACATCGCCCAGATCGCGGAGTCGCTGTCGGTCCCGGCGGTCACCGCGGCGCATTCGCTGCGTCGCGCGCGACCGGCGCTCCCGGAGCTCACCGAACAGCTGGGCAGGCTGCACAGCGCCGGAGTCCGCGTCGACTGGCGAGCCCACTGGCCCCGGTCGGCAGCGGTCGCGCTGCCGCGCACGGCGTGGCAGCACAGCCGGTACTGGCTTCCCGAGGCTCCCGTGGACCGGGGGACGGGAGGTCACGACCCGGAGTCCTTCTCCCTGCTCGGTTCCCGGCTGACGACTGCCACCGTGCCGCCATCGGCCGTGTGGCAGACGACCCTGTCGCCCGAGAACAGGCCGTACGACGCCCCGCACACCGTGCACGGCGTGGACATCGTTCCCGCCGCCGTGCTGTTGTGCACGCTCGCCGACGCGATCACCGGTGACGCGGACAAGCCGCGTCACCTCCGCGACATCGTCCTGCGCACACCTCTGCCTGCCGAGCAGAACCGCGCCGTCCAGGTCGTCCGCCAGGACGGCAGGGCGGTGCTCTCCTCCCGCCTGCAGGAGGCGTCCGAAGAGACGTCCTGGACCACGCACACCTCCGCTCGCGGCGGCGGTGAGGGCACGGCACACGCGGACTCGGCCGAGGTGGTCGGAGACCCGGTGCTGCCGATGCTCCCCGCCGGCGCCGACGAGGTGCTCGAGCTGCTCCGGCCGCTGGGGGTGTCGGGACTGGCCTTCGACTGGCAGGTGGACCACCTGCGGCACGACGACGACGTGGTGCACGCGACCGTGTCGACGCCCGGCCGTGCGTCCCACTGGGCGGTGGTCCTCGACGCCGCCACCACGCTGTCCTCGCTTCCGCTGGCCCGGCAGGGCATCTACCGCATGCCCGCTTCCATCGAGTCGGTCGAGTGGACCGGTCCCGCTCCGTCCTCGGTCCACCTGGTCGCACGTCTGCGCGGCGGCACCACCGACACCATCGACCTGGACCTGCAGGGGACCGACGGGCAGTCCTCCGCCAGGGTCACCGGCCTCCGGTTCGGCGTTCTCGACGCGGACCAGACGTTGATCGCCGACCCGAGGACGTTCCTGCACGGGCTTTCCTGGCAGCCGCTGGAGGTCCCGGCCGTCGAGGCACCCGCGGCCGCGGTCACCCTGGTCTCGCCCGAACCCTCGGTCACCGCGGAACGGCTCGCGGAGCACCTCGTGCGGGCCGGCCTGCCGTGCACGCTCGTCAAAGCCGCACAGGACATCTCCCTGCCCGTGGGCGACCGGCCGCATCACGTCGTGTACCTGGCCCCGTACTCCGGACCGGGACACGAGTACGACGCCACCGTCCGCCACCTGACCGATCTCGCCGACGTGACCCAGGCCGCTGCCGCGGCTGACCGGCCGGGGACGAGGTTGTGGGTCCTCACCCAGGAAGCCCTGGCCTGCGACACCCCCTCCGGTCTCACGCACCGGCCCCTGTGGGGAGCCGCACGGGTGATCGCCTCCGAACACCCGGAGCTGCGCGGTGGCGTGCTCGACCTGGAGGAAGGTGACGACGACGCCGCGTTCGAGCTGGTGGCGCGAGTCCTGAACGATCCCCCCGCCGAGGACTGGCTGGTCGTCCGGAACGGTGCACTGCTCGCCGGTCGCGTCGTCCCCCGCCCGGACCGCGGCCAGACCCCGCCGGTGCCCCTGCGACCCGACGCCACCTACGTGGTCACCGGCGGTCTGGGAGCACTCGGGCTGGAGGCGGCGCGGCACCTCTCCTCACGGGGCGCCCGCCGGCTGGTCCTGACGAGCCGACGGGGACTGCCGCCGCGGTCCACCTGGACCGAGCAGCACGACGACGCGACCCGGCGCGCCATCGGCGTCGTCGAGGAGCTCGAGAGCCAGGGGGTGAACGTTCTCCCGCTCGCCCTCGACGTGACCGACGCCGACGCCGCACGAGCGATGCTGACACCCGACTTCCTGCGCATGCCGCCCATCCGAGGCGTGGTCCACACGGCCGGAGCCGTGCACGGCCGCCTGGTGGACGACCTGGACGAGGAGTCGATCCGGGAAACGCTGCACGCCAAGGTGCTGGGCGCGTTGGTGCTGCACGAGCTCTTCCCGCCGGGAAGCATCGACGAGATGGTGCTGTTCTCCTCCACCGCACCGCTGGTCGTGCTGCCCGGTTGCACCGCCTACGCCGCGGCCAACTCGTTCCTGGACGGCCTGGCGGCACACCGCCGGCACCGAGGCGGCAACACCACCTCGATCGCCTGGACGGTCTGGCGCGACACCGGCATGGGCAAGCTCAGCGCCGACGGAATGCAGAGCATGGAGGCCCAGGGCTTCGGTGACATCACCCCGTCCGAGGCGCTGCGGGTCTGGAACTGCCTGCACACCACGGATGACGGCTACGCGCTGGTGGTCAGGCCGACCACGCCGCCGCCGGGAGGACGTCGCGCGCTGTTCGAACACGTCCGCGATCCCCAGAACGGCGGATCGCGTGAGGGCTCGGCGGCGGAGTCGATCACCCTCCTGCGCGATCTGCCCGCGGACGAGGTGCTCGACGCGGCGATGGCCGTGATCCGGAGCGTGGTGGCGGCCGAGACCGGTGTGGCGGAGAACCGGATCGAACCCGAACGGCCGTTCTCGGACATCGGCCTGGACTCGGTCATGGGCATCGCCATCCGGGGCAAGCTGCAGCAGGGCACCGGGGTCGAGCTGCCCGCGGGCATCCTCTGGACCCACCCCACACCGGCGGCTCTGAGCAGCTACCTCGCCACGGCAGCGGCGCGTTGAGCTCGTGACCGCGAGGGAATGATCAAGTCGGTGGCGTCGGACGGGACCCGGGTGGACCACGTCCGGCAGTGAGGGAAGTCGCCTGCGGCACGACGGAGTGGTCGTGCCGCAGGCCCGGTGACCGGGTCTTCAGCCGGAGCCGAAGCGAGCTGCCCACCGGAATTCGAAGCCTTGCAGGCCGTTCAGGTGTGATCAGCAGCCGAAAGTCCACTCGCGACATCGGCATTCCGGCCGGTTCTCGAGTGGCTCCGCACTTCGCCGGGTGCGGTGGAACCGCTGACCCCGGCCTGAGGTGGTGCGGCCTCAAGCGTCCGAAGTGGAATGACGCGCCGGACGGCCGGCCGATGTGATCACAACAGCGGCGGATCCGTGCTGTGGACAACCGCAGTGTCCGGCATGGCGATCTGCTCTGTTCTCCCGCGGCGGGTGGGCCGTCCCTCCAGTTCCGGTACGGGACCTTTGATGCCGCAACCGCGGGTGGACGTGGATCTTCCTGGTGGCGGTGACCGCGTGCGCCCTGGCCCGGCGACAGGACTGTGGGCTTCCACAGCCCGGCTGCCGCACAGCTGGATAGCGTCGTTTGCATCCGGTCGGAAGGTCATCGCACCGATCCAGGAGCGGCCGGCGCCTGCCGGCGGTGAGGTTTCCGTCACCGACACCGTGCCGCTCGAGCGAGAAGGGTTCTGAAACTTGCCGAATGCGAGTTCTTCACCTTGGGAGTGGTCGGAGTGGCAATGGCGATCCGCGGTCGGTGAGGTGGAGGCCGGTGTCCGGCTGACCCCGGAGAACTGGCCGCAGAACGCGAGAGTGGCCGTCGCGATCTCGGTCGACGTCGACAACGAGACGCTGCCCCTCTCCCGTGGCGAGACGGGGCCCGGGCTCCTGTCGCAAGGCCAGTACGGTGCGCGTGTCGGCCTGCCGCGCGTTCTGGAGACACTTCGCCGGCATTCCGCACCCGCGACGTTCTTCTACCCCGTCGTCTCCACCATGCTCGACCCCGCGGGGCTCGCCGCGGTACGAGCTGACGGGCACGAGATCGGGTTGCACGGCTGGATCCACGAGAAGTGCGGTGAGCTGACCGCGAGCGAGGAGCGGGAGCTCGCTCTGCGCAGCGCGGACGCGCTGGAGGCCGCGACCGGTGTCCGGCCGGTGGGTCTGCGCACTCCGTACTGGGACTTCACGGTGCACACGCTGCCGATCATCAGGGAGCTCGGGCTCGAGTACGACTCGTCCCTGATGGCCGACGACCAGCCCTACGAGCTCGTGCACCGGGGTGAGGGGACCGGGGTGACCGAGGTCCCGGTGTCCTGGATCCGGGACGACGCCCCCTACTTCCCCGACGACGCCCTGGGAAAGCAGGTCCTGGCGCCGCGTGAGGTGCTGCGCGTCTGGCAGGACGAGTTCGACGCGGCCCACGCCGAAGGTGGCCTGTTCACCCTCGCGCTCCACCCGCACATCATCGGGCACCGGTCACGCGTCAAGGTGCTCGACGAGTTGCTGGCGCACATCGCCGCCCACACCGGGGTCTGGTGGGCCACCCACGCCGAGATCGCACGACACGCGGCGGCGCACCGGACACCTCCGGTGAAGTGATGGCCATCCCGACCCCTTGTCCCGAACCGAGAGGACCGAGCACCGTGCCGATGATCGAAGAGGTTCACGAGGACGGGACCGCCCGCCTGGTCGACGTCTACACCCGGGCCTTCCACGACGACCCCGTGTTCTCCTGGATCTTCCCCGACCCCGAACGACGCGCGGAGTGCAACAGGCGGTTCTTCACGGTGGTCGTGGAGTCGACGTTCGCCGGTGGCGGCCTCGCCCTGCAGGTCGAGGACTTCGGCGCCGTCTCGCTGTTCTACCCGCCGTCCGTCCTGCCCAGCGCGGAGGAGCACGCCGAACTCATCGGCCGGCTGGAGGAACTGCTGGGCGACCAGGCCGAGCGGGCGGTGGCGTTCATGAACCTGCTCAACGACAACCACCCGCGAAACGCACCGCCGCACCTCTACGGCACGTTTCTCTCCACAGTTCCGGAGCGGCAGGGGCAGGGGCTCGGGACCAAGCTGAAGAAGGCCCAGTTCGCCCTCGCCGACGGTGCGGACGCCGGCGTGTACGGCGAAGCCAGCTGCCTTCGCAACCTGGCGCTGTACGAGCGGCTCGGGCAGGTGCGGCTGGGTGAGGCGATCACCTTGCAGGGCGGTCCGTCGCTGTACCCGATCTGGCGGCCGCGGGCGAGTGAACGCGCCGCGGGGTCCTGAGGACGCCGGGCGTTCGGACGGGCCGGCGGCGGAATCCGAGGTGAGCACATGAGCCGGTGGGGTGTCACCATTCCTTTGCCCGGGATGCCTCTCGCACTGCACCGGAGGATCGTCGAGGAACTCCCGGACCTCGGGTACACCGATGTGTGGACCTCCGAGAAGGCGGGCACCGACGCCTTCACGCCGCTGGTGCTGGCTTCGCAATGGGCTGAGCAGCTGCGGCTGGGCACCGCGGTGGCGTCCGTGTACACCCGCGGCCCGGCGCTCCTGGCGATGAACGCGGCCACCGTCGCGGGGCTGGCCCCCGGCCGTTTCGTCCTGGGCATCGGCGCGTCGTCGAAGGTGATCGTGCAGGAGTGGAACGCCGCGGAGTTCACCACCCCTCTCCGCAGGGTCCGGGACACGCTGCTGTTCCTGCGGTCCGCGTTGGGCGGCGAGAAGGTGACCGAGACGTACGAGACGTTCTCGGTCACCGGTTTCCGCCTGGAGAACCCGGTCGACCCGGTGCCGCCGATCGCGTTGGCCGCCCTGCGGCCGGAAATGCTGCGGTTGGCCGCGAAGGAGGCCGACGGTGCGATAACCAACTGGCTCGCTCCCGGTGACGTGCGCCGGATACGGGAGGAGATCGGTCACGGAGTCGAGCTGTCCGCACGAATCTTCGTCTGTCCCACCGCTGACAGGGCGCTGGCGCGCCGGCTCGGCCGACGGCTCGTCGCGAGCTACCTGACCGTTCCGGCCTATGCCGCGTTCCAGGACTGGCTCGGCCGCGGTGAGGCGCTCAGGCCGATGCACGACGCCTGGAGCCGCGGTGACAGGCGCGAGGCGCTGGAGCTGATCCCCGACGAGGTGGTCGACGACCTCGTCGTGCACGGAGCGCCGGAGGTCTGCCGCGATCGGATCCAGTCCTATGTGGACAACGGCCTGTCGACACCGATCATCGCCCTGGTCCCGACCGGGGACGATCCTGCCGGTCACGTCAGGAGCCTGGGACCGGCTTAGCGCCGCGGCGCGAGGTGGTCGCCGGGCGAGCAGGCCGGTTCAGCGCACCGGCCCCTGATCGAGGGGAACCGCGGTCCAGGCGTCCCTTCCCTTGCCGGGGTCGCCTGGTCCGCTCCGGCTCATCGGCCGGGTACCTCGCCGAGAATCGGCGCCGTGCCGGACTCAGGAAGGTGTCGCGGGCGCCGCGCCCGTGCGCGAACGGTTGATACCGGTGGGGAGGCGCGGGGTGTAGTGCTCGGTGAGCTGGACCTGTTCCGCGGGGGTCAGTTCGAGGTCGAGGGCGGCGACGGCGTCGGTGAGGTGGTGCGGCTTCGTCACCCCCAGGATCGGCGCGGTGATACCGGGCTGCCGCGCCACCCACGCCAGGGCCACCTGGGCGCGAGCGACCCCGCGGGACTCCGCGACCGCGGCGACGGCGTCGATGATGGCCTCGTCGGCCGTCGCCGTCGCGTCGTAGAGGCGCCGGGCGGACTCGTCGACACGGCTGCGCGTCGTCTCGGTGTCGGAGGCCCGCGCGAGCCGTCCCCGGGCGAGTGGGCTCCAGGGGATGACACCGACGCCCTGGTGGCGGCAGAAGGGCAGCATCTCCCGTTCCTCCTCGCGTTGCAGGAGGTTGTACTGGTTCTGCATGGACACGAACCTCGTCCAGCCGTGGAGGTCCGCCGCGTGTTGCATCTCGGCGAACTGCCACGCGGACATGGAGCAGGCGCCGATGTAGCGGGCTTTGCCGGCGCGCACCACGTCGTGCAGCGCGGACATCGTCTCCTCGACGGTGACGTCCGGGTCGAACCGGTGCACCTGGTAGAGGTCGACGTGGTCGGTGCCGAGGCGGCGCAGGCTCTCGTCGAGCTGGGTGAGGATCGCGGTGCGGGACAGGCCACCGCCCTTGGGGCCCTGGCTCATGTTGCCGAACACCTTGGTCGCGATGACCACGTCGTCGCGCCGGGTGAATTCGCGGACCAGCTTCCCGGTGATCTCCTCGCTGGCACCGTGCGAGTACACGTTCGCGGTGTCGAACGTGGTGATGCCGGACTCGACCGCGTGCCGGAACAACGGCCGCGCGTCGTCGATCCCCACCGCCCACGGGTGGGTGCCGCCGTCCGGATCACCGAAACCCATGCAGCCCAGCACGATTCCCGACACGGTGAGACCGCTCTTGCCCATTCTCACAGATCGCACGGTGCGCCACTTCCCGGAAGTCCGCTCAGCCACGTCGCCACCACTTGTCCGGCCGCGGGCAGCACGGTCAGGTGGTCGCCGGACGCCGTGGCCGCCTCGTGGGGAAGCTCCCAGGTCGCTCCCGCGATCTCGGCTCCGACGTGCAGCACCGGAACGCCGGGCGGGGAGGGCGTCCAGTCGTCGAGCAGGCGCAGGTACGCGCCGGTGGCGGTGAGCCGGGTCAGGCCGACCTCGTCGATGCCGAGCGCCTCCTCCCGGTGCACCGAGCCGGCGAGGGCGGTGGAGGCCTTGTCGCGGATGAAATCCGGTGACGGCCACGAGGAGTCGAGGAGCACCACACCGCGCAGACCGGCCGAGGGATCGTTCGCGAGCCGCTCGGCGAGCAGGTGCGCGATCCAGCCGCCGGACGAGTAGCCGCACAGCACGTAGGACTTCTCTCCCACGATCGAGGCGAGTGCGGCGATGTGCGCGGCTGCCAGGGCGTCCGCGTCCGCGGGGAGTGACTGCCCCTCCGCGAAACCGGGGTGGGCGACGCCGTGCACGTCCGCGACGCCGGCGAAGGCACGGGCGAACTCGGTGAACTTCGTCGGGGTGGTCATGGGCAGCATCGACGAGAAGCACACGACGGCGACCCGGCCGGGCCCGCTCGCGAGCGGAACCACTTCTCCCACGACCGGATCGCTCGCCGTGAACACCGGACGCGCGAGCGACGCGGCACGGATCATGTCCGCGGCGGCACGCGGTTCCTCCTTGCAGACCAGGCGGTAGAGCTGTTCGAAGCCGGTGGGCAGGGTGTTCGCCGCCGCTGCCCCGAGGTGCCGCGCCAACGCGGCCGGGGTGGGGTGGTCGAACACGACGCCGCTGGGCAGGGACAGGCCGGTCTCGGAGGCGAGTTCGTTGCGGAATCGCACGGACATCGCGGAGTCGAAACCGTAGTCGCGAAATGTCCTTTGCGGGTCGATGAGTTCCGCGCCGCCGAGAAGGCGTGACGCGCACTCGCGCACGACCCGGAGGAGGTCCTCCGCGGCCGGGCCCTCCCGGGGAGCGGCGGTGCGCGAGGCGACCAGCTCCGCGAGCTTGCCGCGGCGGATCTTGCCGGACGGCGTCAACGGGATCGCGTCGACGGTGACCAGTTCCAGGGGCAGCTTGTAGTCCGCCACACCGGCTTCCCGCAGGGTCGCCACGGCGTCGTCGAGGGTGAGGCGGGGGTCGTCCGTGACCAGGCACGGGTACTCGCCGAGCCGCTCGTCGGGCACGCCCACGACCGCGACGCGGCCTCGGTGCGCCAGGAGGTCCTCGATCTCGCGGGCGACGACCTTGCGGCCGCCGACGTTAATCAGGTTACCCGTCCTGCCCAGGTGCACCACCCGTCCGTCGTCGTCGAGCCGGGCGAGGTCGCCGGTGCGCAGCCAGCCGTCGCCGGTGAAGGACGCGCGGGTCAGCTCCGGGTCGGCCAGGTAGCCGAGGAACGTCGTCGCGCTGCGGAACTGCAGCTCACCGTTCCGCACGCGGACCTCGGCGCCGGGAAGGGGGTGGCCCACGGTGGACGACGCCGCCTCGTCGGGGTCGTCCGGCCGGGTGGACGTGCCGGCGCCGATCTCCGACATGCCCCACGTCACGAGCACGGGAGCGTTCACCGCCGCGCGGAGGTCCCTGACCAGCCGGGCCGGCACGGGTGCGCCGGAGGTCCGGACGGTGCGCAGCGCGGGCAGCGTCCGGCCGCCGAGCCGGGAGAGCACGTCGTGCAGCTGCGCCGGCACAGCGCAGAGAGCGGTGACCGCTGCTGTGTCCGCCAGCGCGAGGAAGTCGTCGGCGTCCCAGCCGGGCAGCAGAGCGACCACCGCGCCGCCGAACAGACCTTGGTGAACCGAGTGCAGGCCGAACAGGTGGGAGAACGGGCTCGCGCTGACCACGACGTCGTCACGGGTCAGGGGACTGGTCGAGGCCAGCGCGGCGGCGTTGGAGAGCAGCCCGTCGTGGCTGTGCAGGCAGATCTTCGGCCGGGTCGAGGTGGTGCCCGACGACGGCAGCGCCACGAACGGCATGGACGGTTCGACCGCGACGGGACGTGGCACACCGCCCGCTCCCTCGGCACGGATCCGCGTCCACTCGTCCCGGTCGACGACCGCCACGGGCCGGGCGAGACCGAGCAGCGCGTCGACGTCGGCCGGGCCGTGAGCGAGGTGCAGGGGCAGCAGGACGGCCCCCAGCTGGGCGAGAGCGACGTGCAGGGTGAGGAACTCCCAGCTGTTGGGCAGCCTTGCCGCGACCACGTCGCCGGGCTCCACGCCGCGGTCCTGGAGCCCTTTCGCGACGGCGTCCGCGTCGGACCGCCACCGCGCCCAGGTCCACGAGCGGTCGCCGTCGGTCACGGCGACCGAAGAGGGGCGTGCGGCGGCCGCCGCGGCGAACAAGGCGGGGAAGGTGAGCCCCTGCCTTTCTCCTGCGGACGGGATCGGTGCCCGGGCGACCGCGGTGGTGTTCATCGTCCACTCCGTTCGAGTCGGGTGCTCGCCACGTGCTGGTCTACATCGGACACTGCGGTCGGTTCGTCGATTCGAGCGACCGGACCGGACGCCGCCACCGGCGTACGGCGGGTTGCGGAAGGGCTGCCGCCGCGGCAGCCTCAGACCGGGCCGGTGACGAACCGGTCGAGCACGTCGGCGGCGGTGCGGACGTCCACGTCCAGCCCGTGGTCCTCGTCGATCGGCGGGATCTCCCGCGCCAGCGCGTCCACGATCTCCGCGCACTGGTGCGCACGAGCACCGTGGGGACGCAGGTGTGCGGCTAGGCCCTGTCCTGCGGATCTTCACCTGAGGTGCAGGACGATGCAGGCCAGGACGATCTCGGCGCGGTGGTAGGCGGCTCGTTTTGC